>NZ_VFWK01000004.1:0-875768 GCF_006442655.1 Mesorhizobium sp. B2-1-3A | reverse complement strand
GATTCGAACAAGACGATCGGCGAGGACGCGATCCGCGAGCTGATGGCTCAGGTCGACGCCTACATCCCGACGCCGGTCCGTCCGCTCGACAAGCCGTTCCTGATGCCGATCGAGGACGTGTTCTCGATCTCGGGCCGTGGCACGGTCGTGACCGGCCGCGTCGAGCGCGGCGTGGTCAAGGTTGGCGAGGAACTCGAGATCATCGGCATCCGCCCGACGACCAAGACGACCTGCACGGGCGTGGAAATGTTCCGCAAGCTGCTCGATCAGGGCCAGGCTGGCGACAACATCGGCGCGCTGCTGCGCGGCGTTGATCGTGAAGGTGTCGAGCGCGGCCAGGTTCTGGCCAAGCCGGGCACGGTGAAGCCGCACAAGAAGTTCGTGGCCGAAGCCTACATCCTGACCAAGGACGAAGGTGGCCGTCACACGCCGTTCTTCACCAACTACCGCCCGCAGTTCTACTTCCGCACGACGGACGTGACCGGCATCGTGTCGCTGCCGGCTGGCACCGAGATGGTTATGCCTGGCGACAACATCACGGTCGATGTCGAGCTGATCGTGCCGATCGCCATGGAAGAGAAGCTGCGCTTCGCCATCCGTGAAGGCGGCCGCACCGTCGGTGCCGGCATCGTCGTCACCATCAAAGAGTAATTTGGACTTAAACCGATCTGTCGCGGGCGCGGAAGTTGCCCGCGCCGCGCCAGAACAAGGAAGTGACGCATGAACGGACAGAATATCCGCATCCGCCTGAAGGCGTTTGATCACCGCGTGCTCGACGCCTCGACGAAGGAAATCGTGTCGACGGCCAAGCGCACCGGCGCAAACGTCCGCGGCCCCATTCCGCTGCCGACGCGGATCGAAAAGTTCACGGTCAACCGGTCGCCTCACGTCGACAAGAAGAGCCGCGAGCAGTTCGAGATGCGCACGCACAAGCGTCTGCTCGACATCGTCGATCCGACCCCGCAGACCGTCGATGCTTTGATGAAGCTCGATCTGGCCGCCGGCGTCGACGTCGAGATCAAGCTCTAAGGGAATGAGAGCGCGGTAAGGGGCGGTGCCCCTGGCCCGGAACTCTAAAGGAATTGAACCGATGCGTTCAGGTGTGATTGCAAAGAAGGTGGGAATGACCCGCATCTACAACGATGCCGGGGAACATGTTCCCGTCACTGTTCTCCAGATGGAGAACTGCCAGGTCGTGGCGCAGCGCACGCAGGAGAAGAATGGCTACACCGCCGTTCAGCTCGGCGTTGGCCTCGCCAAGGTGAAGAACACGTCGAAGGCGATGCGCGGCCATTTCGCGACCGCTTCCGTCGAGCCGAAGGCGAAGGTCGCCGAGTTCCGCGTCTCCGCCGACAACATGATCGATGTCGGCGCCGAGATCACCGTCGAGCACTTCGTCGCCGGCCAGAAGGTCGATGTGACGGGCACGACGATCGGCAAGGGTTTCCAGGGCGTCATCAAGCGCCATCACATGGGTGGTGGCCGCGCGACGCACGGTAACTCGGTCTCGCACCGTACGCACGGTTCGACCGGCCAGCGCCAGGACCCCGGCAAGGTGTTCAAGGGCAAGAAGATGGCCGGCCATATGGGCGACACCCGCGTCACCACGCAGAACGTCGAGATCGTCTCGACCGATGCCGACCGCGGCCTCATCCTGATCCGCGGAGCGGTTCCTGGATCGAAGGGCGCCTGGATCCTGGTCCGCGATGCGGCCAAGGTGGCACTGCCGGCCAATGCGCCGAAGCCCGCCGCGATCCGCCCAGTTGCAGCAGGAAGTGCTGCTAAGAACGAGGCTCCGGCCACAGAGGGAGCGGAATAATGGATCTCAAGATCACAACGCTTGGCGGCAAGGACGCCGGCAAGGTGAAACTCTCCGAGGAGATTTTCGGCCTTGATCCGCGCGAGGACATCCTGCAGCGCGTCGTGCGCTGGCAGCTTGCCAAGAAGCAGCAGGGCACGCACAAGGCCAAGGGCCGCGCCGAAATCGCGCGCACCGGCGCCAAGATGTACAAGCAGAAGGGTACGGGCCGCGCCCGTCACCACTCGGCACGCGCTCCGCAGTTCCGCGGCGGCGGCAAGGCCCACGGCCCGGTCGTTCGCAGCCACGAGCACGACCTGCCGAAGAAGGTGCGCGCTCTGGGCTTGAAGCATGCTCTCTCGGCCAAGGCCAAGAGCGCGTCGATCATCGTCATCGACGAGCTGAAGCTGACCGAGGCCAAGACCAAGGCGCTGATCGCGAATTTCGCGACGCTGGGCCTGAGCAATGCCCTGGTGATCGGTGGTGCCGAGCTTGACAAGAACTTCAAGCTGGCCGCGACCAACATCCCCAACATCGACGTGCTGCCCATCCAGGGCATCAACGTCTACGACATTCTGCGCCGCGGCACGCTGGTCCTTTCCAAGGCCGCCGTCGAGGCTCTCGAGGAGCGCTTTAAATGACCGACCTTCGTCACTACGACGTGATCGTCAGCCCGGCGATCACCGAAAAGTCGACCATGGCTTCCGAGCAGAACCAGGTCGTCTTCAACGTCGCCAAGAAGGCGTCGAAGCCGGAAATCAAGGCCGCCGTCGAAGCGCTGTTCGGCGTCAAGGTGATGGCCGTGAACACGCTTGTCCGCAAGGGCAAGATCAAGCGCTTCCGCGGCACGATCGGCCGCCAGAGCGACGTCAAGAAGGCGATCGTGACGCTGGCCGACGGCCAGTCGATCGACGTCGCGACGGGTCTCTGAGCAAGGCCGCGAGGACAGAACAATGGCACTGAAAAAATTCAACCCGGTAACGCCGAGCACCCGCCAGCTGGTCATCGTCGACCGCTCGGGCCTCTACAAGGGCAAGCCCGTCAAGGGTCTGACCGAGGGCCTGACCAAGTCGGGCGGCCGCAACAATTACGGCCGCATCACCGCCCGCTTCATCGGCGGTGGTCACAAGCGTTCGTACCGCATCATCGACTTCAAGCGCCGCAAGTTCGACGTCGTCGGCACGGTTGAGCGCATTGAATACGATCCGAACCGCACCGCCTTCATCGCGCTGATCAAGTACGACGATGGCGAGTTGTCCTACATCATCGCCCCGCAGCGCCTTGCCGCCGGCGACAAGATCGTGGCTGGCGAAGCGGTCGACGTGAAGCCGGGCAATGCGATGCCGCTGGCATCGATGCCGGTCGGCACGATCGTCCACAACATCGAGCTGAAGCCGGGCAAGGGCGGCCAGGTTGCCCGTTCGGCCGGCGGTTACGCCCAGCTCGTGGGTCGCGACCAGGGCATGGCGATCCTGCGCCTCAACTCGGGCGAGCAGCGTGTCGTTCACGGCTCCTGCATGGCCACCGTCGGTGCCGTGTCGAACCCCGACCACGGCAACATCAACGACGGCAAGGCCGGCCGCACGGTCTGGCGCGGCAAGCGCCCGCACAATCGCGGCGTGACCATGAACCCGGTCGACCATCCGCACGGCGGTGGTGAAGGCCGCACCTCCGGTGGCCGTCATCCGGTCAGCCCGTGGGGCAAGCCGACCAAGGGCAAGAAGACGCGGTCCAACAAGGCGACCGACAAGTTCATCCTGCGCTCGCGCCATCAGCGCAAGAGCTAAGAAGAGGTAACGCCAAGTGACTCGTTCTATTTGGAAAGGCCCCTTCATCGACGGCTACCTTCTCAAGAAGGTGGACAAGGTTCGTGAAGGTGGTCGCAATGAGGTGATCAAGATGTGGAGCCGTCGCTCCACCATCCTGCCGCAGTTCGTCGGCTTCACCTTCGGTGTCTACAACGGCCAGAAGCATGTTCCCGTTTCGGTGAACGAGGACATGGTCGGTCATAAGTTCGGTGAATTCGCTCCGACGCGGACCTATTACGGTCACGGCGCGGATAAGAAGGCGAAGAGGAAATAATCATGGGCAAGGCCAAAGCTCCGCGCAGGCTTGCTGATAACGAAGCGCGCGCTGTGTTGCGCACGATCCGTATCAGCCCGCAGAAGCTGAACCTCGTTGCCGCGCTGATCCGCGGCAAGAAGGTCGCGACAGCGCTTTCCGACCTCGAATTCTCGGCCAAGCGGATTTCCGGCACGGTCAAGAAGACGCTGGAATCGGCGATCGCCAACGCGGAAAACAACCACGACCTCGATGTCGATGCGCTGGTGGTGGCGGAAGCCTATGTCGGCAAGTCGATTGTCATGAAGCGGTTCCACGCTCGTGGCCGTGGTCGCGCCAGCCGTATCGAGAAGCCGTTCTCGCACCTCACGATCGTTGTTCGTGAAGTCGAAGAAAAAGGGGAGGCCGCATAATGGGCCAGAAAGTCAATCCGATCGGTCTTCGCCTCGGCATCAACCGCACCTGGGATTCGCGCTGGTTCGCGAACACCGGCGAGTACGGCAAGCTGCTGCATGAGGATATCAAGATCCGCAAGTATCTTGAGAAGGAACTCAAGCAGGCCGCGATCTCCAAGGTCGTGATCGAGCGCCCGCACAAGAAGTGCCGCGTCACCATCCATGCCGCGCGCCCGGGTCTGATCATCGGCAAGAAGGGCGCCGACATCGAGAAGCTTCGCAAGAAGCTGATGGAGATGACGAAGTCCGAGACGCACCTCAACATCGTCGAAGTGCGCAAGCCGGAAATCGATGCGACCCTGGTCGCCCAGTCGATCGCCCAGCAGCTCGAGCGCCGTATCGCGTTCCGCCGCGCCATGAAGCGCGCCGTGCAGTCGGCGATGCGCCTCGGTGCCGAAGGCATCCGCATCAACTGCTCCGGCCGTCTTGGCGGCGCTGAAATCGCGCGCATGGAGTGGTACCGCGAAGGCCGCGTGCCGCTGCACACGCTGCGCGCCGATGTCGACTACGGCACGGCCGAGGCGAATACGGCGTACGGCATCTGCGGCGTCAAGGTCTGGGTATTCAAGGGCGAGATCCTCGAGCACGATCCGATGGCTTCGGAACGTCGCGCGACAGAGGGTGATGCTGCGCACGGCGGTGGTGGTGATCGCGAACGCGGTCGTCGTCGCGAAAACGCCTGAGACATTTAGGAATTTGGAGTTAGAACGATGCTGCAGCCAAAGCGCACAAAGTTCCGCAAGCAGTTCAAGGGCCGTATCCATGGTACCGCAAAGGGCGGCACCAACCTGGATTTCGGTGGTTTCGGGCTGAAGGCGCTTGAGCCGAACCGCGTTACCGCGCGTGAGATCGAGGCGGCCCGCCGCGCGATCACTCGCGAAATGAAGCGCGCTGGCCGCGTCTGGATCCGTATTTTCCCGGATCTGCCGGTCACGTCGAAGCCGACCGAAGTCCGCATGGGCAAGGGCAAGGGCGCCGTCGACTACTGGGCAGCGCGCGTCAAGCCGGGCCGCATCATGTTCGAGATCGACGGCGTCAGTGAAGAAACCGCCCGTGAGGCGCTGCGTCTCGGCGCGGCCAAGCTCTCGGTCAGGACGCGCTTCGTACAGCGCATCGCAGAATAAGGACGGGCTGATCATGAAAGCCGAAGACATCCGGACCAAGACCCAGGACCAGCTGACCGACGATTTGGCCAGCCTGAAGAAGGAGCAGTTCAACCTGCGCTTCCAGAAGGCCACCGGCCAGCTCGAGAAGACCGCGCGCGTGAGGCAGGTCCGCAAGGACATTGCGCGTATCAAGACCATCGCTGCGGAAAAGTCCGCGGCCAAGAAGGCTTAAGGACGAAAACCATGCCAAAGCGCATTCTGCAGGGCACCGTCGTCAGCGACAAGAACGAGAAGACGGTTGTCGTCAAGGTCGAACGGCGCTTCACGCATCCCGTGATGAAGAAGACCGTGCGCATGACCAAGAAGTACAAGGCGCACGACGAGAACAACGCCCACAAGGTTGGCGATCAGGTGTTCATCCAGGAATCGAAGCCGATTTCCAAGGATAAGCGCTGGATCGTTGTGTCTTCGGACCAGGCGTAAACAAACGAATTTTGGACAGACCGGGGAGGGGTGAAAAACCCGTCCCGTTAGAAAAGAAGAAGGCGGCCAGTCATGATTCAGATGCAAACAAACCTCGACGTGGCGGATAATTCCGGCGCGCGTCGTGTCATGTGCATCAAGGTGCTGGGCGGCTCGAAGCGGAAATACGCTTCCGTGGGCGACATCATCGTGGTGTCCATCAAGGAAGCCATTCCGCGCGGCCGCGTTAAGAAGGGCGATGTGATGAAGGCGGTCGTGGTTCGCACGGCCAAGGACATCCGCCGCCCGGACGGCAGCGTGATCCGTTTCGACAAGAACGCGGCCGTTCTCGTCGACAACAAGAAAGAGCCGATCGGCACGCGTATCTTCGGACCGGTTCCGCGCGAACTCCGCGCCAAGAACCACATGAAGATCATCTCGCTCGCGCCTGAAGTGCTGTAAGGAGCCGGACCAATGCAAAAGATTAGAAAAGGCGACAAGGTCGTCGTGCTGGCCGGCAAGGACAAGGGCCGTTCGGGCGAAGTCCTCTCGGTTCAGCCGAAGGATGACACCGCGCTGGTGCGCGGCGTCAACATGATCCGTCGTCACCAGAAGCAGTCCCAGTCCCAGGAGGGCGGGATCATCACCAAGGAAGCGCCGATCCAGCTGTCGAACATCGCGCTGGCCGACCCCAAGGATGGCAAGCCGACCCGCGTCGGTTTCATCTTCCAGAAGGACGGCAAGAAGGTGCGCGTCGCCAAGCGCTCGGGAGAAGTCATCAATGGCTAAGGCTCAAACCAAGCAGGCGACTGCCACCAACACGCCGCGCCTCAAGCAGGTCTACAACGAGACCATCCGCAAGGCGCTGCAGGAGCAGTTCGGCTACGACAACAACATGCAGGTTCCGCGCCTCGACAAGATCGTGCTGAACATGGGTGTTGGCGAAGCGACCGCCGACTCCAAGAAGCCGTCGGTTGCGGCCGAAGACCTGGCGCTGATCGCCGGCCAGAAGGCCGTCGTCACCCGCGCCCGCAATTCGATCGCTGGCTTCAAGGTCCGCGAGAACATGCCGATCGGCGCCAAGGTCACGCTGCGCAAGGAACGTATGTACGAGTTCCTCGACCGCCTCGTGAACATCGCGCTGCCGCGCGTCCGCGACTTCCGCGGACTGAACCCCAAGAGCTTCGATGGCCGTGGCAACTACGCCATGGGCATCAAGGAGCACATCGTGTTCCCGGAGATCAACTACGACAAGGTTGATCAGATCTGGGGCATGGACGTCATCGTTTGTACGACTGCGAAGACGGACGACGAAGCCAGGGCATTGCTCAAGGCCTTCAACTTCCCCTTCCGCCAGTAACGGCAGCGAGAAAAGGAAAAATCTGAAATGGCAAAGACCAGCTCAGTCGAGAAGAACAACAGGCGCCGCAAGCTTGCCGACCAGTACGGTCCCAAGCGCGCTGCCCTGAAGGCGATCATCATGGATCAGTCCAAGCCGATGGAAGAGCGCTTCCGCGCTCAGCTCAAGCTTGCTGCCCTGCCGCGCAACTCGGCCAAGATCCGCATCCGCAACCGCTGCGAAGTCACCGGCCGTCCGCGTGCCTACTATCGCAAGCTCAAAGTATCGCGCATCGCGCTTCGTGATCTCGGCAATAACGGCCAGATCCCGGGCCTGGTCAAGTCGAGCTGGTAAGGAGGACATAACATGTCATTGAGCGATCCTCTCGGCGATATGCTGACCCGCATCCGCAACGCCTATGGCCGCAAGAAGTCGAGTGTCTCGACGCCGGCCTCGCGTCTGCGCACCCGCGTCCTCGACGTGCTGAAGGCTGAAGGCTATATCCGCGACTACAGCCAGACCGACTTCGACAACGGCAAGTCCGAAATCGAAATCGAGCTGAAGTATTTCGACGGCGCCCCGGTCGTGCGCGAAATCGCCCGCGTCTCGAAGCCGGGCCGCCGCGTTTACGTCTCGGCCAAGTCGATCCCGCACGTCGCCAACGGCCTCGGCATCGCCATCCTTTCGACGCCGAAGGGCGTGATGGCCGATCACGAAGCACGCGAACAGAACGTCGGCGGCGAGATTCTCTGCCAGATCTTCTGATCTGGCAGCTGAGCGCAAAGTGGAATCCGGTCTTCGGATCGTTCCGAAGACAGAGACCTGAAACAAGAGAAGTGACGAGGACAACAAAATGTCTCGTATTGGAAAGAAACCCGTTTCGCTGCCGCAGGGCGTGACCGCGACCGTCAACGGCCAGACCGTTACGGCGAAGGGCCCCAAGGGCGAGCTGAAGTTCGTGGTGAACGACGAAGTCCTGGTCAAGATGGAAGGCAGCGAGATCGCTGTCCAGCCGCGCGACCAGACCAAGACCGCCCGCTCCAAGTGGGGCATGTCGCGCACGCAGATCGTCAACATCCTGCAGGGCGTGAAGGACGGCTTCGAGAAGAAGCTCGAGATCACCGGCGTCGGCTACCGCGCCGCGCTTCAGGGCAAAAACCTGCAGCTGGCACTTGGCTTCAGCCATGACGTGGTCTACGAGACGCCGGCCGGCATCACCATCACCGTGCCGAAGCCGACCGAGATCACCGTGGCCGGCATCGACAAGCAGCAGGTTGGTCAGGTGGCTGCCGAGATCCGCGAATACCGCGGTCCCGAGCCCTACAAGGGCAAGGGTGTCCGCTACGCTGGCGAGAAGATCGTCCGCAAGGAAGGCAAGAAGAAGTAGTGCGCCTGGCCCTGAAAAGTCTCGGACTTTTCGGAAAGGGCCAAGCCAGGGAAGTGTAACGCCGCGGGGAGCGGTCGCGGGAGGCGCTTTCGCCTACCGCACATGGCGGCCCCCGTTTTTTGAAGGCAAGGAAGACCATCATGGGTACCAAGGAATCCACGCAGCGCCGTGCGCAGCGCGTCCGTCGTCAGATCAGGAAGGTCGCCGGCGAGCGTCCGCGTCTGTCGGTCCACCGCACCTCGAAGAACATCTATGTGCAGGTGATCGACGACGCCAAGGGCCACACCATCGCCGCTGCCTCGACGCTCGAGAAGGACCTCAAGGGTTCGCTCAAGACCGGCGCCGATACCGCTGCCGCCGCCGCGATCGGCAAGCTGATCGCCGAGCGCGCGACCAAGGCCGGCGTCAAGGAAGTCGTCTTCGACCGCGGCCCGTACATCTATCACGGCCGTGTCAAGGCCCTGGCTGAAGCTGCTCGCGAAGGCGGTCTCAGCTTCTGATTCTTTCACCGTCGGCGACCCTAAGTGGCGTCGACAATCATCAACCCGTGCTTCCGGAAAAGAACAAGGAACAGGATATGGCACAGGAACGTAGGGAAGGCGGCCGCGGCCGCGAGCGTGAAGAGCGCGACGACGGCATGGTGGACAAGCTGGTCCACATCAATCGCGTCGCCAAGGTCGTCAAGGGTGGCCGTCGCTTCGGTTTCGCCGCACTCGTCGTCGTCGGCGACCAGAAGGGCCGCGTCGGCTTTGGTCACGGCAAGGCGCGCGAAGTGCCGGAAGCGATCCGCAAGGCAACCGAGTCCGCAAAGCGCGACATGATCTTCGTGCCGCTGCGCTCGGGCCGCACGCTGCACCACGACGTCGAGGGACGCTGGGGCGCCGGACGCGTTCTTCTGCGTGCCGCCAAGCAGGGTACCGGCATCATCGCCGGCGGCCCGATGCGCGCCGTCTTCGAGACGCTCGGCATGCATGACGTGGTCGCCAAGTCGATGGGGTCGTCGAACCCCTACAACATGGTTCGCGCCACCTTCGACGCGCTGAAGAGCCAGATGCATCCCAAGGATGTCGCTGCCGCTCGCGGCATCAAGTATTCGACCCTTCAGGCCCGCCGCGGCACCGCCGTAGCGGCTGAAGAATAGTCGACTGACCAGGGATTTTGACCATGGCCAAGAAAGCAACCAAGACCATCACCGTTGAGCAGATCGGTTCGCCGATCCGCCGTCCGAAGGAACAGCGCGCGACGCTGGTCGGCCTCGGCCTCAACAAGATGCACAAGCAGCGCACGCTGGAAGATACGCCTTCCGTGCGCGGCATGATCGCCGCCGTTCAGCATCTCGTCCGCGTCGTGGACGAGGGCTGAGCCAAAGCGCAGGAGAACCCAGATGAAACTCAACGATCTGCGTGACAAGGACGGCGCGACGCACTCCAAGAAGCGTCTCGGCCGCGGCATCGGTTCCGGCTCGGGCAAGACCGCCGGTCGCGGCGTCAAGGGCCAGAAGGCACGCTCCGGCGTGGCCATCAATGGCTTCGAGGGTGGCCAGATGCCGCTCTACAGGCGCCTGCCGAAGCGCGGCTTCAACAACCTCTTCGCCAAGAGCTTCGTTGTCGTCTCGCTGGCCCGTATCCAGCAAGCCGTCGACGCCAAGAAGCTTGACGCCAAGGCAACCGTGACGGCCGAGGCGCTTGTCGCCGCCGGCGTCATCCGCCGCGTCAAGGATGGCGTGCGCGTGCTGTCCGACGGCGAGCTCAAGGCAAAGCTCGCCTTCGACGTGGCCGGCGCCTCCAAGGCCGCGATCGAGAAGATCGAGAAGGCCGGCGGCTCGGTCAAGTTGCCGGAAAAGGCAGCTGCCGAGTAACGGCGATTTGAAGCGCGATCGGCAAGAGTGGGACCCAGTTTTTGCTCACGATTGCGCTTTGACCTGCTCAATTAGGCGGCCGCGTCAACGCGGCCGCTTGCATGTTTACAGCCCGGAGCTTATCTCGTGAGCTTCGGTGAAACGCACCGCCTGACCTCACGGGCCATCAAGCGTTACCAAGCGGAGAATCAGGCATGGCTTCGGCTGCTGAACAACTAGCCTCGAATCTGAATTTCTCGGCCTTCGCCAAGGCGGAGGACCTGAAGAAACGCATCTGGTTCACCATCGGCGCGTTGCTCGTCTATCGTCTCGGCACCTACATCCCGCTTCCCGGAATCAACCCCGACGCCTTCGCCCAGGCCTTCTCCTCGCAGAGCAAGGGCGTGCTCGGCATGTTCAACATGTTCGCGGGCGGCGCCGTGCAGCGCATGGCGATCTTCGCGCTCGGCATCATGCCCTACATCTCCGCCTCCATCATCATGCAGCTGATGACTTCGGTCATCCCGTCGCTGGAAGCGCTGAAGAAGGAAGGCGAACAAGGCCGCAAGGTCATCAACCAGTACACGCGCTACGGCACCGTGCTTTTGGCGCTTGTGCAGGCCTATGGCATTTCGGTGGGCCTGGAGGGCGGTAACGGCATCGTCAGCGATCCCGGCATGTTCTTCCGCATCTCGACCGTCGTCACGCTGGTCGGCGGCACCATGTTCCTGATGTGGCTCGGCGAGCAGATCACCGCGCGCGGCATCGGCAACGGTATTTCGCTGATCATCTTCTCCGGCATCGTCGCAGGCCTGCCGCATGCCATCTCCGGCACGCTGGAACTCGGCCGCACCGGCGCCCTGTCGACCGGTCTGATCCTGGCGATCATCGTTCTGGCCATCGTGGTCATCGCGCTCATCGTGTTCTTCGAGCGCGCCCAGCGCCGCCTGCTGATCCAGTATCCGAAGCGGCAGGTCGGCAACCGCATGTTCCAGGGCGATACCTCGCATTTGCCGCTGAAGCTCAACACGTCGGGCGTCATTCCGCCGATCTTCGCGTCGTCGCTGCTCTTGCTGCCGGCTACCATCGCCGGCTTCTCGCAGACGACCAACATGCCGGCCTGGGCAAGCACCATCCTGGCTTCGCTTGGCCACGGCCAGCCACTCTACATGCTGTTTTATGCGGCGATGATCGTTTTCTTCGCCTTCTTCTACACAGCGATTGTCTTCAACCCGAAGGACACCGCCGATCAGCTCAAGAAGCATTCGGGCTTCATCCCGGGCTATCGTCCGGGCGAGCGCACCGCCGATTATATCGATTACGTTCTCACCCGCATCACCGTCGTCGGCGCCATCTACCTGGTGCTGGTGTGCCTGCTGCCGGAGTTCCTGATCTCGGCGACTGGCGTACCGTTCTACCTTGGTGGCACATCGCTTCTGATCGTGGTCAGTGTCACGCTCGATACGGTCGCGCAGATTCAGGGTCACCTGATCGCGCACCAGTATGAAGGCCTGATCAAGAAGTCGAAGCTGCGCGGGGGGAAGAAAGCCAGATGAGGTTGATTTTGCTTGGGCCGCCAGGAGCGGGCAAGGGGACACAAGCACAAAGACTGGTAGAAAAACACGGCATACCCCAGCTCTCGACGGGCGATATGCTGCGTGCCGCCGTCCAGGCCGGAACCGAGGTCGGCAAGCGTGCCAAGGCGGTGATGGATGCCGGTGAACTGGTGTCGGATGCCATCGTCAACGCGATCGTTGCCGAGCGGATCGATCAGGCCGATTGCGCCAAGGGGTTCATCCTCGATGGCTATCCGCGCACGCTGGTGCAGGCCGATGCGGTTGATCAGATGCTTTCCGAACGTGGCATCGGCCTCGACACGGTCATCGAACTGGTCGTCGACGACAGGGCCCTGGTCGGCCGCATCGTCAAGCGTGCCGAGGATGCCAAGGCCGCCGGCCAGCCGGTGCGCAAGGACGACAATCCGGCGGTGTTCGAAGAGCGTCTGCGCGAGTACTACAAGAAGACCGCTCCGCTGACCGGCTACTATTACGCCAAGGGCAAGCTGAAGACCGTTGACGGCATGGCCAGCATCGATGCGGTGACCACCGAGATCGAAGCTGTTCTGTCAGCGGCCGCCAAGGCGCGGTAAGGGAATTTAAAGATTAAGCTTGACGAGGGCGGTCCGCTGCGGTATGGCGGCCCGTCTTCCTATCAGGTGCGAACTTTGCTTGTCCGCAAGGGCAAGGCAGTCGCTTTGAACTGGAAACTCCCGCAAGGGCCGGCCTCCACCGGACGCGGGGCAACTTTGACAGCGCCGGGTCTTCCTTGTTTTGAAGGTTGGCCGGCCCAGATGGAGAAGAGAAGAACATGGCTCGTATAGCCGGCGTCAACATTCCGACCAACAAGCGCGTCGTCATCGCGCTTCAGTACATTCACGGCATTGGCAAGAAGTTCGCCCAGGAGATCGTCGACAAGGTCGGCATCCCGGCCGAGCGCCGCGTCAACCAGCTGACCGACGCGGAAGTGCTGCAGATCCGCGAGACCATCGACCGCGACTACCAGGTCGAGGGCGACCTGCGCCGCGAAGTGTCGATGAACATCAAGCGTCTCATGGACCTCGGCTGCTACCGTGGCCTGCGTCACCGCCGCTCGCTGCCGGTTCGCGGCCAGCGCACGCATACCAATGCGCGTACCCGCAAGGGCCCGGCCAAGTCGATCGCCGGCAAGAAGAAGTAATTTAGGGCAGTAAGGGAGTAGGGCAGTAAGGCAATAGGAACGGCAGACATACTGCCCTACTGCCATATTCCCCTACTGCCTTCTCCTAGGTGGAGCCGCTGGCATTACGGCGGTGTAGAGATCAACTGAAAGGACTATCATGGCCAAGGAAGCCGCTCGTGTTCGCCGTCGCGAACGCAAGAATATCTCGTCGGGCGTTGCCCACGTCAATTCGACCTTCAACAACACGATGATCACCATCACCGACGCGCAGGGCAACTCGATTGCCTGGTCGTCGGCCGGTGCCCAGGGCTTCAAGGGTTCGCGCAAGTCGACCCCGTTCGCTGCCCAGATGGCTGCCGAGGACGTTGCCAAGAAGGCCCAGGAACACGGCATGCGCATGCTCGAGGTCGAGGTCTGCGGACCTGGTTCCGGTCGTGAATCGGCACTGCGCGCCCTGCAGGCGGCCGGCTTCACCATCACCTCCATCCGTGACGTGACGCCGATTCCGCACAATGGCTGCCGCCCGCGCAAGAAGCGCCGCGTCTAAGCAATTATTGAACGCCGCGTGAGCGCCTCAACGGCGCTCCTCCGCGGCATTCCAGGTCGCCCGCCACGATTGGATGGTGGCGGGTCAACGGAAGGAAAGCATCATGATCCAGAAAAATTGGCAGGAACTGATCAAGCCGAACAAGATCGAGTTCTCGTCGAAGAAGAAGACGCTGACCACGCTGGTCGCCGAGCCGCTCGAGCGTGGCTTTGGCCTCACTCTCGGCAACGCGCTGCGCCGCGTGCTTCTGTCTTCGCTGCGCGGTGCGGCCGTTACCGCCGTGCAGATCGACGGCGTTCTGCATGAATTCTCGTCCATCGCCGGTGTGCGCGAGGACGTGACCGACATCGTCTTGAACATCAAGGAAATCGCCATCCGCATGGAAGGCGACGGCCCCAAGCGCATGGTCGTTCGCAAGCAGGGCCCGGGTGCGGTTCTCGCCGGCGACATCCAGACGGTTGGCGATGTCGAGATCCTCAATCCCGACCACGTCATCTGCACGCTGGACGAAGGCGCTGAAATCCGCATGGAATTCACCGTCGACACCGGCAAGGGCTACGTGCCGGCCGAGCGCAACCGCGCCGAGGACGCGCCGATCGGCCTGATCCCGGTCGACAGCCTCTACTCGCCGGTCAAGAAGGTCTCCTACAAGGTCGAAAACACCCGTGAGGGCCAGGTTCTCGACTACGACAAGCTGACCATGACCATCGAGACCGATGGCTCGATCTCTGGCGAGGACGCGGTGGCATTCGCCGCCCGCATCCTGCAGGACCAGCTTGGCCTGTTCGTCAACTTCGACGAGCCGCAGAAGGAAGTCGCGGCGGAAGCCGTCACCGAGCTCGCCTTCAACCCGGCGCTGCTCAAGAAGGTCGACGAACTCGAGCTTTCGGTGCGTTCGGCCAACTGCCTGAAGAACGACAACATCGTCTACATCGGCGATCTCATCCAGAAGACCGAAGCCGAGATGCTGCGCACCCCGAACTTCGGCCGCAAGTCGCTGAACGAGATCAAGGAAGTCCTGGCTGCGATGGGCCTGCATCTCGGCATGGAAGTGCCGGACTGGCCGCCGGAGAACATCGAAGACCTCGCTAAGCGTTACGAAGACCAATATTGAGCATGAATTCCAAGGATCGGCGGCGTGAGCCGCTCGATCCGACGGTCATGCGGAAAACCATCAGAGGCCTTGGCCTCTTGAACAACTGAAGAAGGAAAAGAGCCATGCGCCACGGTTTCAAAGGCCGCCGCTTCGCCCGCAGCATTAGCCATCGCAAGTCGATGTTCGCCAACCTCGCCGTGTCGCTGCTCGAGCACGAGCAGATCGTCACCACCCTGCCGAAGGCGAAGGACCTGCGTCCGATCGTCGAGAAGCTGGTGACGCTCGGCAAGCGCGGCGACCTGCATGCCCGCCGCCAGGTGATCGCGCAGATCGGCAATGAAGGCGTCGTCAAGCGCCTGTTCGACACCATCGCCCCGCGCTACGCCAACCGCAACGGCGGCTATCTGCGCATCATGAAGGCGGGCTTCCGTCACGGCGACAATGCCGCGATGGCCGTCATCGAGTTCGTCGATCGCGACATCTCGGCCAAGGGCGCCGGCGACCGCGCCCGCCTCGAAGCCGAAGGCACCGACGCGGAAGCCGCGGCCGCATAAGGCACCGTCTTTCCGGAATGAATTGAAGGGGCCTGCGGGCCCCTTTTTCATGTTCTGCATGCGTCGAGGCACACATAAAGATCCTCTGGCGCGAAAATAATCGGATTTCAGCGGCTTAGCCTTTCATTTTGCACAATCGTCGGGACAATGCGCCCGAACTTGCCTTGGAGGATTCGCGAATGCGCGCCAAAAGACTGTCCTTTGTTCTGCTCTGCGCCTTCATGGTGGTCGCAGCCGCACCGGCAGTCCGGCAGGCGCTGGCCGAAGACGCTGCTAAGCCCGCGGATCCGGGCCTGTCGGACGTGCTGACCGATCTGTTGCATGGCGTTGAAGGCGAGAATGTCACCTCTGGGCCCGACAAGCGCGTGCCGTTCGGCCGCGAGGAGGTGCAGCTTTCGTTCGCGCCGCTGGTCAAGCAGACCGCGCCGGCCGTGGTCAATGTCTATGCTTCGCAGACGGCCAAGGTCACGTCGCCTTTTGAAGGCGATCCGTTCTTCGAGGAGTTTTTCGGCCGCGCGCAGCCGCGGGCGCAGTCCTCGCTCGGCTCGGGCGTGCTTGTCGATCCGAGCGGTGTCATCGTCACCAATTTCCACGTCATCAAGGATGCCGATGAGGTCAAGGTGGCGACCGCCGACGGGCGCGAATTCGCCAGCAAGATAATGCTCAAGGACGAGACACTCGATCTCGCCGTGCTCAAGATCGAATCCGACAAGCCGTTCCCGGTCATCGCCATCGGCGATTCCGACGCGCTTGAGGTCGGCGACCTGGTGCTGGCCATCGGCGACCCCTTCGGCGTCGGCCAGACCACCACCAGCGGCATCGTTTCCGCACTTGCCCGCAGCCATATCGGCGTCTCGGATTCGGGCTATTTCATCCAGACCGACGCCGCTATCAATCCTGGCAATTCGGGTGGCGCGCTCATTAACATGGGTGGCCAACTGGTCGGCATCAACACAGCCATCTACAGCCGCAGCGGCGGTTCGATCGGCATCGGCTTCGCCATCCCCGCCAACATGGTGCGGGCCTTCGCCGACGCCGCCAAGGCCGGGCTCGATTTCTTCGAACGGCCCTATATCGGCGCCGAGTTCGAAGCGGTGACTCCGCAGATCGCCGAATCGCTCGGCATGGAAAAGCCGACCGGGGCGCTGGTCTCGTCGGTCGACGCGGCGGGACCCGCCGGCAAGGCAGGGCTGAAGCCCGGTGACGTCGTGATGCAGATCAACGGCAAGCCGGTCGAGAGCATCGCGGCGCTGGACTATCGCATGGCGACGCTGTCGATCGGCACCAAGGCGAATTTCGCGATCCTGACCAAGGGCCAGCAGGCGGCGATGGATATCGCGCTGGAGCGTGCGCCGGAAGGTGCGAAGGCGTCGGAAGTGACGCTGCATGGCCGCAGCCCGTTTTCGGGTGCCAAGGTCGCCGAACTGTCGCCGCGGCTTGCCCAGAAGCTCGGCCTGCGTACAGATCTCAAAGGCGTGACCGTGATCGATATCAATCGCGATTCGCCGGCCGCCGATTTCGGCTTCCAGCCGGGCGATATCGTGCGCGAGGTCAACGGCACCACCATCGACACCGCCGCGACGCTGGCGCAGGTAGCCCAGCAGGATACGCGCTGGTGGCGCTTTACCGTCGAGCGCGGCGGGCAGATACTGCGCCAGGTGTTGCGTTACTGAGTTCGGCCCGAGCGGTCGTGCTCCAACCTGAAGACATAAATGGCCGATCTGTTCAGCGTCGATGAACCGGAAAAGGCGCCGCCCGGACGGCCGCTGGCTGACAGGCTGCGGCCCAGAAATCTTGGCGAGGTCGTCGGCCAGGAGCATCTGACCGGCCCCGATGGCGCGCTGACCCGGCTGATCGGCTCCGGCTCGCTGGGCTCGATGATCTTCTGGGGGCCGCCGGGCACTGGCAAGACCACGGTGGCGAGGCTGCTTGCCGGCGAGACCAGCCTGGCCTTCGAGCAGATATCCGCGGTTTTTTCCGGCGTCGCCGACCTCAAGAAAGTGTTCGAGGCGGCGAAGCTGCGCCGCGCCAACGGCCGCCAGACCCTGCTTTTCGTCGACGAGATCCACCGCTTCAACCGTGCCCAGCAGGATTCGTTTCTCCCTGTCATGGAGGATGGGACGGTCGTTCTGGTCGGCGCCACAACCGAGAACCCGTCCTTCGAATTGAATGCCGCTTTGCTGTCGCGCGCGCGCGTCATGGTCTTTCATTCACTCGGCGAGGAGAGCATCGCCAAGCTGATGACGCGCGCGGAGGCCACGGAGGGCAGGGCGCTTCCGCTCGACGACGAGGCGCGGGCGATGCTGATCCGCATGAGCGATGGCGACGGACGCGCATCGCTGACACTCGCCGAGGAAGTCTGGCGCGCAGCCAAGCCTGGCGAGATATTCGATCCCGAAGGGCTGCAGCGTATCGTCCAGCGCCGCGCGCCGATCTACGACAAGGGCCAGGACGGCCACTACAATCTGATCTCGGCGCTGCACAAGTCGGTGCGCGGCTCGGACCCGGACGCCGCGCTCTACTATCTCGCGCGCATGTTCGATGCCGGCGAGGATCCGCTCTATCTCGGCCGCCGGCTGGTGCGCATGGCGATGGAGGACATCGGCCTTGCCGACCCGCAGGCGCTGGTCGTCGCCAATGCCGCCAAGGACGCCTATGACTATCTGGGCTCGCCTGAGGGCGAACTGGCCTTTGCCGAGGCCACTGTCTATCTCGCCACAGCGCCCAAATCCAACGCCGTCTACACCGCCTTCAAGGCAGCCACGCGCGCTGCCAAGGAGCATGGTTCGCTGCTGCCGCCAAAGCACATCCTCAACGCGCCGACCAAGCTGATGAAGGAAGAGGATTACGGCGCGGGCTATCGCTACGATCATGATGAGCCGGACGCTTTTTCGGGCCAGGACTATTTTCCGGAGAAGATGGGCCGCCAGACGTTCTACGATCCACCCGAGCGTGGTTTCGAGCGCGACATCAGGAAGCGGCTCGACTACTGGGCAAAGCTGCGCAAGGAACGGGGCTAGCTGACTTTGCGCGGCCCGGTGGTCGTCACGCTTCGAAGCGAGGCCTCGCCATGGGGTATCTCGACCTCCGTCGTTCTCCACACGCTGCTTGCCGCGACGTTGGCTCTCATGCCGCTGCCGAAGCTGCCGAAGCGGCTGGAAGAGGAGCGGGTGTCGGTCGGCATTCTGACACCCCAGCAGTTCGAGGCGTCGACAAGGCCATCGCCAGCGCCAGCAAGACCTTCGGCACCAGAGGCGCCAGCGCCATCACCACCGCCGAGTGCTCCTCCTCAAACTCAACCACCCACCGCGCCGGCCATGATCCGGCCGACCGAAATGCTGTCGGGCAAGACGCTCGCCGATCCGCGCAGCCGGCAGGCGCGCGCCGATCTTGCGACCTTCGCTTCCGACGAGCGCATGGTGCAGTTGTGCAATCTCGAAGCCATGGACCAGATACGACGATGGCGCGCGGACTTTCAGCCGGAGCGCGTCGTGCCTTACGCAACGGCCGAAGAGAGGGTCCGCGGCACCACGATCGCCGCGGATGGCGCGGCTTTCCGCAGTCGCAAAAACTGGTATAACCTCAAGTTCAAATGCCAGCTCGCGCAAGACGGCGAAAGCGTCATCGGCTTTGAGTTCCTGGTCGGCGATCCCGTGGCCAGGGAGAAATGGGACGAGCTCGGCTTGCCGGCGGTGCATTGACCCCAGCGGTTCATTGACCGAAGTCTGGCAAATTCCACCAGGCAGCTGCCAGGCCACGCAGTCGTGGCGTTGTGCGGCGACCCAAAAAATCTTATCAAGGCGCACGGTCGGGCGGTGGCCGTTGCCGAGATTTGGCACACTCATTCGCAACAGGATCGCGCTCCGCGCGTGGAAAAATGACAAAAACCCTTCGCAAATCCCTTCGCAAATTCGCCATCGCCATCCCACTTCTCGCCCTTGGCTTTTACTTCATCCCCATCCTCACGACGATCTTCATCGTCTGCGGGCTGATCGACGTGCTGCGCAACGACAGGAAGGATCTGGCGCTGTTCAGCGGTTATTTCCTTGGCAACGGCCTCTTCACCTGGCTGCTTTCGCCGTTCAACCTGCTGGTTGATCTCCTGTGCTACCGGAACCCCGGCGTGTGGAAGCTGGAGCAGTTTCCGGACGATTATCAGCGCGAGGTCAACGAGGTCCTGGACATCTTCAAGGCGCGCAAGGACGAGATCATTGCCGATATCGATGCCAATTTCGGCGTCGGTCGGCGCGGCATGTATGTCTATCAATGGTACGGCAAGCACAAAATAGACAACGTCGCCGAATTCAACAAGGATTTCAAATACATCAAGACCATCGCCGTTTCCGTTTTCAGCAAGCGCGAATCGACCTCCTGGCACTTCGGGCCGCTGCGGCTCAGCCTGCGCATCCTCTACAATCTGATCCCGGTGAAGGCGGAAATCTTCGTCGAATGCGGCAACGTCAAGAACTATTGGTACGACAATCCGCAGTTCATTTTCGACGATACGCTGCTGCATCGCTCGGTCAACGAATATGACGGCCGCCGTTACTGCGTGTTCATGGACATCATCAGGCCGTCCCCGTTCCCAAGACTCATCGCCGGCATGCTCGCCGTCGTGTCGGTCAGTGTCGAGCGGATCAATTCGATGTTCTACAAGAACTGGAAAATGATCGGCTCGACCAAGCCGAAGAAGGTGGAAACCACCTGAGCTGACAATACGTAGCCGGCAGCAGTTTGCAAGCAAGCATCTCTGCCGGCTGCTTTGCGGATCGCTGGTTATTGGCGTTCTCCATGCTTGCTGCGTGGGTACTTAAGCATCAGCTCATTTGGCGTCGGCCCATGGGCTCTCAACAATTCATTATATGAATCTTGTCACAAGATTCGCCGGAGCGGCTCCTGGCGGCGTCAGGGGACGACTTCGGCGTTGGTTCCGCGTTTCTGTCTCTTCTTTCCTTGGCGGTCTCAAGTGACAAAGAACAAAATCTTCGGATTCTGGACGGGTACCTACCTATGCACCGTGTTGTTTGGGCTTGCCCTCAGCGCTGCGTACATAAATCTCGAAGAGTCCGTCTACTACTGGGACTTCGCCGCCTACTTCAACATGTTCAACCAGCAAGGCGCCCTCCTGGTCGAGAGCCCTTCCAAATGGCTGAGCCAATTGAGCACCTCCATCGCGACGGAAGATTACGGCGTGGCGATCCTGGTGCCCCTGATGCCGTTTCACCTCGCTTTCGGCGGTTCAAGGCTTTCCTTCGTCGCTGGAATAGTCGCGGTGTACCTGGTCCCGGCGGTGCTTTTCATAGGCAGAATAAGCTATCTGGAGGCGGTCTCCGAGACACCCTCCCGAGGTTGGATCGCCGTCTGGATCGCAGCCTTCCTGTATACTCCGTTCTGGGCGCCGACGCTTCGTGGATTGCCTGACGTCGC
Organism: Mesorhizobium sp. B2-1-3A; assembly: GCF_006442655.1. Classification (NCBI taxonomy): domain Bacteria; kingdom Pseudomonadati; phylum Pseudomonadota; class Alphaproteobacteria; order Hyphomicrobiales; family Phyllobacteriaceae; genus Mesorhizobium; species Mesorhizobium sp. B2-1-3A. The sequence continues at coordinate 854,981 of NZ_VFWK01000004.1, read as the reverse complement.
CGGCTGTCTCGCTTTGACCGCGGCAACCTATTTCCTCTGGAAATCCAAGTTCCTGACCCGCGAACCGGTGATAAGCGGAATATCTGTAGGCGCGTGCCTATGGTTGGCGTTCATGCTGCGCCGCTGGTACGCCTACGCCGCAATAGGGATCACCGTTTCCGCGGCCTTGCTGGGTCTGCTGCAGATCGCAAGGGATCGGGATTTGCCGGCCTTCCGGAACGCTGTGTTGGGCGGCGTGTGTGCGATTTTCCTTATTGCCGCGACAGCGTTGAGCTTCCAACTGCCGCTGATCGCCAAGATCCTGGGAACCAGCTACGCCGACCTTTACAGCGGATACAGGACGACCTTTGTCAACCAACTTGGTGGAATAGGCTCCCGGCTCAGCTATCTGAACTGGGCGTTGGTCATAGCAGGCCTCTACATCTCTGTTGTGCGCGGCAACAGATTTTCCTTGCTCTGTGCCATCGCCGCCGGGCTCACCTTCCTGATCTTTATCCGGACACAGGATCCCGAACGGCATCATTCTCTACCGATGTTGCTGTGGCTCTTTCCCGCCTATGCCCAGGCGATCGTTTCGATCGTCTCCGCGCCGGCACTGAAATCGCGATGGTCGGCCGCCGCCATGGCCGTTGTTGCCGGACTTGCGTTTCTGGGCACGTTTTTTCCCGCTGGCCGTCAGTTGTTGTCGCCGGTCGGCTTCGTCTTCGCCAGGGAAGCCACGCTTCCGCTTCACCTCGACAATCTCCCCGAGTACCGGCGCCTGATCGATGGCCTCATCGCCAGGATGGGACCGGAGGACCGGTTTTCGGTGTTTGCCTCGGGTCCTGTGATGAGCGACGCACTCTTGTTCGGCATGAAGCGGGATCTTGTTACCCATGTCGGATGGATTTGCCAGGTGGACAGTCGCGATCAGTTCCAACCGGACGCATTGAAATCCAGATACGTTGTCGTGACGGACCGTCCGGTTACCCATCTGCAACCGGGTGCCCAGATCTGCGTCACGATTCCGAACCAGTACATTGTCGAGGGAAAAGGCATCGGGGCTGCATACAAGCGTATCGCGGAATATCAATTGTCCGGCGTTACCGGTTACCTCTACGAGCGGGTGCGCCCGGTCAGCAGAGCCGAAGTCGATGCCCTCTACAGTGAGTTCAGGAAAAAGTATCCGGGCTGGGTAACGCCTGACTGGTGACGAGCATCTTGGCGGTTTCGGGCACAGGCCGCCTTTCTCGTCTGTTGCACCATCGTCCAATAGCGTCGCCGGGCTTCGGTGCCTACAACTCCATACTGCGGATATATCTGAGTGGATATAACGCAGCTCGGGTTGGAAGCGACAATCGCCTTTGGAGGATAAGGTGAGCGGACGGCAGCCTACGGTTCATCATGCGGACTTCATCCAGGCGGCCATCGCCGGCAGCGATGCAGCGCGTTCGGCGCTGGTTGCGTCCTGGCGGCGCTCGCTCACATTGCACGGCCTCGATCCAGCCGAACGAAAGGCGCCGCAGCGTCTCACCAAAAGCGAGTTGAGCAAGGCCCGGCAACGCATAGAGCCGCTGCTGCGCGCCGCGGATGCGAGCCTCGATCGTCTCTACCTCGCCGTGGGCGGCGTTGGTTGCTGTGTGCTGCTTGCGGACCGTGACGGCATTCCTGTCGAGCGCCGCGGCGCCGTTGCGGATGACGACACGTTCGACGAGTGGGGGTTGTGGACGGGCACGGTATGGAGCGAGGACTCCGAGGGTACCAATGGCATCGGCACCTGTCTTGCCGATCAGCGCGCCCTCACCATCCACCGCGACCAGCATTTCTTTTCGCGCAACACATTGCTCAGTTGCACCACGGCGCCGATCTACGATCATGAAGGCAATCTGGCGGCCGCCCTCGATGTGTCATCTTGCCGGTCGGACCTGACCGAAGGCTTCGTCAACCTGATCGCCATCGCGGTGGGTGACGCCGCGCGTCGCATCGAGGCCGAGAATTTCCGCCTGGTGTTTTCAGACGCTCGCATCCTGCTGGCACCGGTCGCCGAGCGCAGCGCCAGTGCATTGATCGCCGTCAATGGCGATGATTTGGTGATCGGCGCAACACGCTCGGCCCGCCTTGGCCTCGGCATCACCCAGCAGATCCTCGCCAAGGGTCTCCCTGCCGCGGACATTTTGGGCAACTTGGCCAGGGCGGCGGAAGATCTGGACGAAGCCGAGCGCGGCGTGGTCCAGAGGGCCATGGCGCGCGCCGAGGGTAATGTGTCGGCGGCTGCCAGCAGCCTCGGCATTTCGCGGGCGACCCTGCACCGCAAGCTTGCCCGCTTCGGCATCCGCCGTCCGCACTGAGCTTTGAGCCCCTGACTGTCGCAGATCTGCGACAGTCCGCGCTGGCGGATGCCGGAGCCGGGGCTGACAAAGCTGACCCCGTCCGCGACTCTTCCCAACGACGCGCCACATCCCGTGACGCTGCCACTTGGGAGGAAGACAATGAACAAGGTGGAATTTTCCCGCACGGCCAAGGTTCCCTTCGCCAAGCGTTATGACAATTACATCGGCGGCAAATGGGTTGCCCCGCTTTCCGGAAAATATTTCGAGAACATATCGCCGGTGACCGGCCGGCCGCTGGGCGAAAATCGCTCGCTCGGACGCCAGGGACATCGAGGCAGCACTCGATGCCGCGCACAAGGCCAAGGACGCGTGGGGCAGGACCAGCGCCGCCGCCCGCGCGCTGATCCTCAACCGCATCGCCGATCGCATGGAAGACAATCTCGACCTCCTGGCGCTTGCCGAAACCTGGGACAATGGCAAGCCGATCCGCGAGACGACCGCTGCCGACTTGCCGCTGGCCATCGACCATTTCCGCTATTTTGCCGGTGCCGTACGCAGCCAGGAAGGCGGCATCTCGGAGATCGACCACGACACCGTCGCCTATCATTTCCATGAGCCGCTTGGCGTCGTTGGTCAGATCATTCCCTGGAACTTCCCGCTGTTGATGGCGGTGTGGAAACTGGCGCCGGCACTTGCCGCCGGCAACTGCGTGGTGCTGAAGCCGGCCGAACAGACACCCGCCACCATCATGCTGTGGGCGGACCTGATCGGCGACCTGTTGCCGGATGGTGTGCTCAACATCGTCAACGGCTTTGGCCTCGAGGCCGGCAAGCCGCTCGCTTCATCGAACCGCATCGCCAAGATCGCCTTCACCGGCGAAACCACGACGGGCCGGCTGATCTCTCAGTACGCCAGCCAGAACCTCATCCCGGTGACGCTCGAACTCGGCGGCAAGTCGCCCAACATCTTCTTCCAGGACGTGACCGCGGAAGATGACGACTTCTTCGACAAGGCCATCGAAGGCTTTGTCATGTTCGCGCTGAACCAGGGCGAGGTCTGCACCTGTCCCAGCCGCGCGCTGGTGCATGAGAAGATCTACGACAAGTTCATGGAAAAGGCATTGAAGCGCGTCGAGGCGATCGTCCAGGGCGACCCGCTCGATCCGGCTACCATGATCGGCGCACAGGCATCGAGCGAACAGCTGGAAAAGATCCTGAGCTACTTCGACATCGGCCGCAAGGAAGGCGCCGAAGTGCTTGCCGGCGGCGAACAGAACCATCTGCCGGGCGATCTGGCCGGCGGCTATTACGTCAAGCCGACCGTGTTCAAGGGCCACAACAAGATGCGCATCTTCCAGGAGGAGATTTTCGGGCCGGTGGTCTCGGTGACGACCTTCAAGGATGACGACGAGGCATTGTCGATCGCCAATGACACGCTCTATGGCCTCGGCGCTGGTATCTGGAGCCGTGACGCGAACCGCTGCTACCGCTTCGGCCGCGCCATCCAGGCCGGCCGTGTCTGGACCAACTGCTACCACGCCTATCCCGCGCACGCGGCTTTCGGTGGCTACAAGCAGTCCGGCATCGGACGGGAAAACCACAAGATGATGCTCGACCACTATCAGCAAACCAAGAACATGCTGGTCAGCTACAGCCCGAAAAAGCTGGGTTTCTTCTGATTGCCTCCCGAGGCGGCGCATGATCCCCCCGGGCGGATCATGCGTGATCCGAGGCGTGGCTCTATCAGCCGCGCCTCGGATGGTTTGGGGATGGAGGAGGACGGCATGTCCGACAAGATTTCACTCGGAAAAGTCTCGGCCACGCCGGAAGCCATTGCCTTCCTGGCGGAGATCATCGCCGACCACGGCCCGGTGCTGTTTCATCAATCGGGCGGCTGTCGCGACGGCTCCTCGCCAATGTGCTATCCCCGCAGCGACTTCATCGTCGGCGACAATGACGTCATGCTGGGCGAGATCGGCGAAACGCCGGTCTACATCAGCGCTTCGCAATACGAAGTGTGGAAGCACACCGACCTTACCATCGACGTGGTGCCGGGCAGGGGTGGCATGTTCTCGCTCGACAATGGGCGCGAGAGGCGGTTCCTGACGCGCTCGACCATCTGTGCCGTTCCGGAGATGCCGTCAGGGGCTTGACGGGTTGACGCCGCCGCCCTCGCAAGGGCAGTAAACGGCGATGTTCAATCTGCTTCTTGTTGTCGTCGGCGGCGGCATAGGCGCCGGCATCCGCCATCTCACCAACATGGGCGCGCTGCGCCTTGTCGGCCCCAACTATCCCTGGGGCACGATGGCGATCAACATCCTTGGCTCCTTTGCCATGGGTCTGTTCATCGCCATCATGGCGCGCCGCGGCGGGCCGAACGAAGTCAGGCTATTTGTCGCCACCGGAATCTTGGGCGGCTTCACCACTTTTTCCGCCTTTTCGCTCGATTTCGCCACGCTGTGGGAACGGGGAGCCACGCTGCCGGCGTTTGGATATGCGCTGGCCAGCGTCATTGGCGCCATCATCGCCCTGTTTTTGGGTCTTTGGCTCGCAAGAAGCCTGCCTTAATGCTATTGCCGCGCCAAGCGCAGGCCGAGCCCTGCTTTGGAAACGGGTAAGCGAAGAAAAAATGGCAGGCGTTGAACAGATCACGGTGGAGGCCGGCGAGGCGGGCATGCGGCTCGATCGCTGGTTCAAGACCCATTTTCCGGGCCTTGGTTTCGGCCATTTGCAGAAGCTGCTGCGCTCCGGCCAGATCCGCGTCGATGGCGGCCGCGTCAAGGCCGACAGCCGTGTCGAGCCTGGCCAGGTGGTGCGTATCCCGCCACTCGAGGTCGACAAGAAGGGTGAAAGCGCGCTGACCGGCCATTCGATCCGCAACCAGGGCGATGCCGACGTTCTAGCGAAAATGCTTATCCATGAGGACCCGAAGGTTTTCGTCTTCAACAAGCCGGCGGGCCTTGCGGTGCAGGGCGGTTCGGGCGTCACCCGCAATGTCGACGACATGCTGGAAGCCTGGCGCAACCAGAAGGGTGAGAAGCCGCGGCTGGTTCATCGGCTCGACCGCGACACGTCGGGCGTGCTGGTCGTCGCACGTACAAGGCTCGCCGCGATGAAGCTGTCCGAGGCGTTCCGCGCCCGCGAAACGAAGAAAACCTACTGGGCCCTGGTCAAGGGCGTGCCGCCCAAGCGCGAGGACAAGATCTCGACCTGGCTGATCAAGGAACCAACGCCCGACGGCGACCGGGTGCGCATTGCCGCGCATGGTGAAAAGGGCGCCGATCACGCCGTATCCTACTACCGCATCATCGAGCAGGCGGCGCAGACCATGACCTGGCTGGAGATGGAGCCTTATACCGGCCGCACCCATCAGCTTCGTGTGCACGCCGCCTATATCGGCTGCCCGATCATCGGCGACCCGAAATATTTCGAGGCCGACACCAACTGGGACTTTCCGGGCGGCATTCAAAACCGACTGCATCTTCACGCGCGCCGCATCATCATTCCGCACCCGGACAAGGGCGTCATCGATGTCACCGCGCCGATGCCGCCGCATATGCGCCAGAGCTGGAACCTGATCGGCTTCGACGAGCAGAACGCGGAGGACTGACCTTGAGCGGCGCCACCGACGCGCTCGATCGGCGCGACACAGTCGACATGGCCGCCGCCGCCATCATGGTCGGCCTGACCTTTTCGTGGGGCCTGAACTACGTCGCCGCCAAGATCTCCTATGCCGGCTACGACCCCGTCTTCCTGTCGATCGCACGCTCGATCATCGGCGGCTTCTGCGTCTTCCTGTGGTGCCGTTGGCGCGGCATTGCTCTGTTCACGCGCGACGGCACATTGCTCGCCGGCATTGTCGTGGGTGCGCTTTTCGGCGTCGAGTTCCTCTGCCTCTATGTCGGCCTGGAGCATACGACAGTTGCCCGCAACACGCTGCTGGTCAACACAATGCCGTTCTGGATGCTGATTGGCGGTCATCTCCTGCTTGGCGAACAGATCACCATGCGCAAGTTCCTTGGCCTGCTGCTGGCCTTCGCCGGCCTTGCCGCCGTCTTTTCAGACAAGCTTGGCGGCGGCGGGGACATGCTGTTCGGCGATCTCCTCAGTCTCGGCTCCGGATTTTTCTGGGCCTTGACCAATATTCTCATCAAACGCTCGAAACTGGTTGAAGCGAGCGCCGAGAAGCTGCTGCTCTATCAACTCGCCGGTGCGGCGGTCGTCGGCATATTGGTGTTGCCTCTCGCCGGTCCGCCGGTGCGCGATGCCTCCTTGTTGCCGACATTGGCGCTGCTTTTCCAGGCGATCTACATCGTCGCTTTCACCTATGTCCTGTGGTTCTGGCTGCTGCGTCGCTATCCCGCGTCAAGCCTGTCCAGCTTCACGTTCCTGTCGCCGGTTTTTGGTGTTTTGTGCGGTGCGATCATCTTGAACGAACCGCTGACCATTCGCATTTTTCTGGCGCTTGGCCTGATTGCAGCGGGCCTGATCATCGTCAACCGGCCGGCGCGCAAGCTGACACCGGTGTGAGAGAGATTTTTCATGCGTGACATCCTCAACGACCTCGAAGCGGGCAAGTATCTTTCGGATCCGGATCCTGTGCGTCGCGCCCAGATCCAGATGAAGACGCCGCTGCCCAAGCGCTTCTACAAGACCGTTTCGGTTGCGCCGGTAGAGCAAGGTTTCGCCGTGCATCTCGACGGCAAGCCGGTGCGCACGCCCGGCAAGGCGCTGCTGGCGCTGCCGACCGAGGCGGCGGCGGTGCTGGTTGCCGACGAATTCGCTGAACAGGGCGAGACGATCAATCCGGTGACGATGCCGGTAATGCGCCTGGTCAACACAGCCATCGATGGCGTCGCCAGTGACCCGCAGGCGGTGCTGGAAGACATACTGCGTTTTGCCTCGTCCGACCTGCTTTGCTACCGCGCCGACGCGCCGCAAGGGTTGGTTGACCGGCAGAACGAGCAGTGGGATCCCGTCATCGATTGGGCGCGCGCTGCATTCGGGGCGCGCTTCAACCTTGCCGAGGGCATCATCCATGTGGAGCAGCCGCGCGAGACGATCGCCGTTCTGGGCAGTCATCTCAATCAGCGCGCCGAGCCGCTGCGGCTGGCCGCCATCCACCTCATGACCTCGCTGACCGGTTCGGCGCTGCTGGCGGTGGCCGTCGATTTCGGTGAGCTCGACGCGGATGCCGCCTGGGCCGCCGGCCATGTCGACGAGGACTGGCAGATCGAGCAATGGGGACAGGACGCCGAAGCGGTCGCGCGCCGTGCCGCCCGTAAGCGCGACATGATGGCCGCGGCCGGCCTTCTCGAGGCGCTCAAGGCCTGAGCCCGGGCCGTTGCCGCACCGCACCTAATACCAAAGTCATAATCCCATCGTCGCTCTGCCGCCAGCGGGCGCTTTCTGCCATTTTTTGCCTGATGGCTCCGCTTTTTTTTGAGTCTGCGTTCGGAGGAGAACGCGGACATTGGCGTTGCATCGAGGGCAAGGGTCTCACGGGAGGACATATCAATGGCAATGGCATCGACCGCCGGCGGAACGAGCCGCGGCATGACGCGAGAGGAGAAGAAGGTCATCTTCGCTTCCTCGCTCGGCACTGTTTTCGAATGGTACGATTTCTATCTCTACGGCTCACTGGCGGCCTTTATCGGTTCGACCTTTTTCAGCCCGACCATTCCCGAGGCGACGCGCAACATCTTCGCGCTGCTGGCCTTCGCCGCTGGTTTCCTCGTGCGCCCGTTCGGCGCGCTGGTGTTCGGCCGCCTTGGTGACCTTGTCGGCCGCAAATACACATTCCTCGTCACCATGACGATCATGGGCCTGTCGACCTTCCTGGTTGGCCTGCTGCCCGGCTATGCGACTTTGGGCATCGCCGCTCCGGTGATCCTGATCTTCCTGCGCATGCTGCAGGGTCTGGCGCTCGGCGGCGAATATGGTGGGGCGGCGACCTACGTTGCCGAGCACTCGCCGGATGATCGCCGTGGCTTCTACACGTCCTGGATTCAGACGACGGCGACGCTCGGACTGTTTCTGTCGCTGATCGTTATCCTCATCGTCCAGGGATCACTGAGCAAGGAAACCTACGCTGCCTGGGGTTGGCGCATTCCGTTCATCGTCTCCTTCGTGCTGCTCGCCGTTTCGATCTGGATTCGGCTGTCGCTTTCGGAATCGCCGACCTTCCAGAAGATGAAGGACGAAGGAAAGGGATCCAAGGCGCCGCTTTCGGAAGCCTTCGGTCAGTGGAAGAATGCCAAGATCGCGCTGCTGGCGCTGTTCGGCCTTACCGCCGGCCAGGCCGTGGTCTGGTATAATGGTCAGTTCTACGCGCTGTTCTTTCTGCAGAACGTGCTCAAGGTCGACGCGCAATCGGTCAACATCATGATTGCCGTTGCGCTGGCGCTTGGCTCGATCTTCTTCGTCGTCTTCGGCTGGCTGTCCGACAAGATCGGTCGCAAGCCGATTATCATGGCTGGCCTTGCGCTCGCCATTGTCAGCACCTTCCCGCTGTTCAAGGCTTTGACCTGGGCCGCCAATCCGGCGCTCGCCAAGGCGCAGCAGAACACGCGGGCGACAGTGACGGCGGCACCCGGAGACTGCAGGTTCCAGTTCAATCCGGTCGGCACAGCCAAGTTCACGACGTCCTGCGACATCGCGACTTCGTTCCTGACCAAGAACTCGGTTCCCTATGACGTGGTGTCGACGGCCGCGGCCGGAACGGCTGCGTCGGTCAAGATCGGCAACGAGACGGTGACGTCCTACGACGCGGTCGCCGCCGGCGATCAGGCCAAGGCCAAGGACTCGGCCTTCGTCAAGGCCGTCAACATGTCGTTGCAGGACGGCGGTTATCCGTTGAAGCGGGCAGCGATCAAGGTCGCGGACCAGAAGCTCGACGCTTTCATCGCAGCCAACCCTGAGCTGAAACTTGATGCTGCCGCCATCCGCGGCGGTGAAAAGGCAGCGGTGCCGACCGATCAGGCGGTCAAGGACAAGCTCTTGACCACGGATGAGGCGGCGGGCGCCCCGGAGGTCACCGTCTATAATATACCGGGTGGCGGCGCCTTCGCCATGTTCGCCGATCCGGCGGCCGTGAACTGGCCGATGACAATCGGCATCCTGTTCCTCCTGGTGCTGCTCGTTACCATGGTCTACGGCCCAATCGCGGCGATCCTGGTCGAGATGTTCCCGACCCGCATCCGCTACACCGGCATGTCGCTGCCCTATCACATCGGCAATGGCTGGTTCGGTGGTTTGCTGCCCGCGACGGTGTTCGCGCTCAGCGCCTACAGGGGCGACATCTACTACGGCCTTTGGTATCCGGTGGTGATCGCGGCGATCACGCTCGTCATCGGCATGATCTTCGTCAAGGACACGCTCGGCACCAACTTGCACGCCAAGGATTAGTCGATCGGATCCATGTGCCAATGAAAAGCCCGGAGTGAGCTATCACGCCGGGCTTTTCATGTCGGAAACCGGAAGAAGCGGATTAGCTCTTCCGATGATTTTCTTCCTCGACGGCTGCTTCGTGATACCAGCCGTCAAAATCGGCGTATGTGGTACGCAACGAGGCGAGCTCTGCCGCGAATTGCGCCTTCGCGCCTAAATTTGAGGCAGATTTACGCGCTGCCAGAGGGAACATCAGAATTTTCGCCGACGGACGGGTGGGAACGATTTCCATGGGCCGTCTCCTTTCTTCTTCAGGAGCTTGTCGATTCAGCTTTCTCAGAAGATAGGTCCTGCGATTCCTTTAGGCAATATGCCTACGAAAAGATCATTATTTACCTAATATTTGTGCGAGTTGCGCGTTTGATCGATCCGAACCCATTGATGAGGCGGCTCAGCAAATTCGACGCGATATCGCGGCCATTTTGCCGCACCCGCCAATACCGGAGTGGCACACGAATTGCATTTTAGTGATCGGCAGCGCCGGCTGCCGACGGCAGACGCATGTCGATGCCGTTTGGTGTTCGGTGATCAAGCAACGAGAGGCTAGAATGACGAAATACAAGCTCGAGTACATTTGGCTCGATGGATACACCCCGGTCCCCAACCTTCGCGGCAAGACGCAGATCAAGGAATTCGCGGAATTCCCGACGCTCGAACAGCTGCCGCTGTGGGGGTTCGACGGTTCCTCGACCATGCAGGCCGAGGGCCGCAGCTCTGACTGCGTGTTGAAGCCGGTGGCGCTTTACCCGGATCCGGCTCGCACCAACGGCATTCTGGTCATGTGCGAAGTCATGATGCCCGATGGCGTAACCCCGCATGAATCGAACAGCCGCGCGACCATCCTCGATGACGAGGATGCCTGGTTCGGCTTCGAGCAGGAGTATTTCTTCTACAAGGACGGCCGTCCGCTCGGCTTCCCCGAGAGCGGCTACCCGGCACCGCAGGGTCCGTACTACACCGGCGTCGGCTACAAGAACGTCGGCGACGTCGCACGCAAGATCGTCGAAGAGCATCTTGACCAGTGCCTTGCTGCCGGCATCAACCATGAAGGCATCAACGCCGAGGTGGCGAAGGGCCAGTGGGAATTCCAGATTTTCGGCAAGGGCTCCAAGAAGGCCGCCGACCAGATCTGGATGGCGCGCTATCTGCTTCTGCGTCTGACCGAGACTTACGGCATCGACATTGAGTTCCACTGCAAGCCGCTTGGCGATACTGACTGGAACGGCTCGGGCATGCACTGCAACTTCTCGACCAAGTTCATGCGCGAAGTCGGCGGCAAGGCCTATTTCGAGGCCCTGATGGCACAGTTCGACAAGAACCTCATGGACCACATCGCCGTCTACGGTCCGGACAACGACAAGCGCCTGACCGGCAAGCACGAAACCGCGCCGTGGAACAAGTTCAGCTACGGCGTCGCCGACCGCGGCGCTTCGATCCGCGTACCGCACTCCTTCGTCAAGAATGACTACAAGGGTTATCTGGAAGACCGCCGTCCGAATTCCCAGGGCGACCCCTACCAGATCGCCTCCCAGGTTCTGAAGACGATTTCGCAGGTTGCGACCGACGCGTCGGTTTCGGCCGCCGCCTGATTGTTTTCGCGGCGCGGGCCATGAGATGACCCGCGCCCGCAACTTCAGTGACAAAAAGCCCCGGCAGGAAACGCCGGGGCTTTTTGTGTTTTTGGGGTGGGGGCAGCGCATGAATCCACCACGACGCCTTCGGGTAACCTCTTAATTCAGGGCGTCGACGGATATCCGCTTGATGCTTGTTCTGAACACAGCCCACACGGCACCGACGACCATGCCGATGAGATGCCCGCCCTGCGCTATCCCTGTTCCGTGAGAGCCTTGGTCCTTGCCAGGAGCTCTTTTTGGCGGCGCCGGCTGCGTGGAATGAATTCCCCCAAAAAAAGTCAGGTTGAAAAGGGTCGGCCAAAACCGTGGCGTCCGTCCGCGTCGGCTGACGTTTGGTCACCGTGCTCCCAGGACCGTAGGCACGGAAATTGCCTGAAAAGCCCGGAAAACCGCCAGTTCGAGCGGTTTTGTAAACTCAAAGGCTCTTATATAAGTCTCTGTTAAAACACTAAGATCGACCGTTTGCACCACCGGCTGGCAACGTTGACAGATCGCGCCGCGGCATGCGTATCGTGCCTTGGGGTTACGCCAAAGCGATGCTGTTCGAACGGGGCGGGGTTTCTTGAACGACGGCATTGGCGGGGGCGCCGGACGAGCGGGCATTGCAGCCTGAGGCAGTGCGCCGCTCGCTCCTGGCGGCTTGTTGCGCCCTAGAGCCATCCGCCAACGCGCCTACCATGGCTTTATACCGCGACCATGAAGCCGCGTGTTTCGGCGGCGGTCACAAGCGGGCAAAGCCACACGATCCCAGCACCCAAAAGCAATTCACTGATGTGACTGACCATACGCATCCACGGTGAGCGTTGGCGCAGCAAAAAGCCCTTGAAGGGGGAAATCCTTCAAGGGCTTTGCAAGCTATCCGAACGGGCTCTTAGACCGAGTAGTACATGTCGTATTCGACCGGATGCGGGGTCATTTCGAAGCGCATCACCTCGGCCATTTTCAGTTCGATGTAGCTGTCGATCTGGTCGTCGTCGAAGACGCCGCCGGCCTTCAGGAAGCCGCGGTCCTTGTCGAGGCTCTGGAGCGCCTCACGCAGCGAACCGCAGACCGTCGGGATCTTCTTCAGCTCCTTCGGCGGCAGGTCGTAGAGATCCTTGTCCATCGGCTGTCCCGGATGGATCTTGTTCTTGATGCCGTCGAGACCGGCCATCAGCAGCGCGGAGAAGGCCAGGTAAGGGTTCGCGCCCGGATCGGGGAAGCGGACCTCGACGCGCTTGGCCTTCGGCGACGAGCCGAACGGGATGCGGCACGAGGCCGAGCGGTTGCGCGCCGAATAGGCGAGCAGCACCGGCGCTTCATAGCCGGGCACCAGGCGCTTGTACGAGTTGGTCAGCGGGTTGGTGAAGGCGTTGATCGCTTTGGCATGCTTGATGACACCGCCGATGAAGAACAGGCAGTTCTCCGACAGGCCGGCATATTCATTGCCGGCGAAGGTCGGCTTGCCACCCTTCCAGATCGACATGTGGACATGCATGCCCGAACCATTGTCGCCGAAGATCGGCTTCGGCATGAAGGTTGCCGTCTTGCCGTAGGCATTGGCGACCTGGTGCACGACGTATTTGTAGATCAGCATCTTGTCGGCGTTGCGCACCAATGCGTCGAACTTGATGCCGAGTTCGTGCTGGGCGGCCGCCACCTCGTGGTGATGCTTTTCGACGCGCACGCCCATTTCGGCGAGCACGGTCAGCATTTCGGAGCGCATGTCCTGCGCGCTGTCGATCGGCGGCACCGGGAAATAGCCGCCCTTGACGCGCGGGCGGTGGCCAAGGTTGCCGGTTTCGTAGTCGGTGTCGTCATTTGACGGCAGTTCCGTGGAATCGAGCCTGAAGCCGGTGTTGTAGGGATCGGCCTTGTACTTGACGTCGTCGAAGACGAAGAATTCGGCTTCCGGGCCGACATAGATGGTGTCGCCGATGCCTTCGGCCTTCATGTAGGCTTCGGCCTTCTTGGCCGTGCCGCGCGGATCGCGGTTGTAGGATTCGCCCGAGACCGGGTCGAGGATGTCGCACAGGATGACCATGGTCGACTGCGCGAAGAACGGGTCCATGTGAACGGTGTCCGGATCGGGCATCAGCACCATGTCGGACTCGTTGATGGCCTTCCAGCCGGCAATCGACGAGCCGTCGAACATGACGCCGTCGGCGAACATGTCTTCCTCGACTTCGACGACATCCATCGTCACGTGCTGCAGCTTGCCCTTCGGGTCGGTGAAGCGCAGGTCGACGAATTTCACGTCGTTGTCCTTGATCTGCTTCATGATGTCTTTGGCTGTCGTCATGTCATGTATCCCTGTGTGATGACGTGTTTTTTGATGGATGACGTTTTTTCGAGGATGGGCGCGTCAGACCGCGTCCATTCCGGTTTCGCCGGTGCGGATGCGCACGACTTCCTCGATGTTGGAGACGAAGATCTTGCCGTCGCCGATACGGCCTGTCTGCGCCGCCTTGCGGATGGCCTCGATGGCGCCTTCGACCGCATCGTCGCCGAGCACGACCTCGATCTTCACCTTGGGCAGGAAATCGACGACATATTCGGCGCCACGATAGAGTTCGGTGTGGCCTTTCTGGCGTCCGAAGCCCTTGGCCTCGGTGACGGTGATGCCTTGCAGTCCGGCCTCCTGAAGCGCTTCCTTCACTTCGTCCAGCTTGAATGGCTTGATGATCGCTTCGATCTTTTTCATGTAAAAAGTGGCCTCCACTGCCAAAAAAACGGGTTGTGAGCCCCCGCTTGCGCCTCCATCAAGCACGAACTGTGCCAATTCAGCGGAACAGAAGCGGTCTCATACGATTTCAAAGCCGTACCGCGCCGGGATGCAAATTCGCGTCATTCACTGCATCGGATGCGGCACCGGCTTCTTGAGTCTCCACGGTTGTCGCGGCACAATAATTGAGCATATCGCCTAAATAGAAGGCATTTACCGTCTGCAATGCCTCCCATCCGAACACTATGGCCGCAGTCGCGCCAACTCCTCTTGGTTTGCTTCGGATCGAAAACTGGACAATGCTTGATCGAATGCGGATCGGCAATCCATGAGCGATGAACTTCTCACTTCCGTCGAAATGGGCGAGGCGGACCGGCTGGCGATTGCCGCCGGTCCAGTCGCCGGCATCGGCTTGATGCGGCGCGCCGGTGAAGCGGTCGCGGCCGAGGTTTTCACCCGCTATCCCGTGGCGACCCATGTCCATGTGCTTTGCGGGCCGGGCAACAATGGCGGCGACGGTTATGTCGTCGCCCGCATCCTGGCCGACAGCGGCGTCGCCACGACGATCTGGGTGTCCGAAGCGCCGAGGCCGGAAAGCGATGCGGCGCTCGCCGCCGCGGAATGCCCGATCGCGCCTCGGCAGCTGTCCGGCTTTGAAGCCGAGCCCGGCTCGATCGTGGTCGACGCGCTTTATGGGGCAGGGCTGTCCAAGCCGCTGTCGGGCGATGCCGCCAGGGCGGTCGATATCGCCACCGACCGACGTTTGCCGGTTATCGCGGTCGATCTGCCTTCGGGCGTTTCCGGCGACAGCGGCAGGGTTTTGAGCGTCGCATTCACCGCGGCCGTCACCGTGACCTTTGCGCGCAAGAAACCCGGCCATCTGCTGCTGCCGGGCCGCGAGCAATGCGGTGCGATCGTGCTTGCCGATATAGGCATCGGCGACGACATCATTGCACGGCTCCGGTCCCGGGCGTTCGAGAACAGCCCGGCGCGCTGGCTGCGCGATTTCCCGGTGCCGGCTGTCGACGCGCACAAATACAAACGCGGCCATGTCGGTGTCTTTTCCGGCGGGCCGAGCGCCACCGGCGCGGCGCGGTTGTCGGCGCTTGCCGCGGCCCGAAGCGGGGCAGGGGCGGTGACCGTGCTGTCGCCGGGCAACGCCATGCAGGTCAATGCCGCCCATCTGACGTCGATCATGCTGCGCAAGACCGACGATGTCGCGGACATCGAGGAATTTGCCGGCGAACGCCGGCCTTCGGCCTTCGTGCTTGGACCCGGCTTTGGTGTCGGCGAAAAAACGCGGACCTTTGGGCTCGCGCTGCTCGCTGCCGGCCAGCCACGGAATTCTTCCGCACAGGTCGACGGACTTGTGTTCGATGCCGACGCGATCACCTCGTTTCGTGAGGCGCAGGACGTCTTGTTCGAAGCGGCGCGCGGGCCGAATGCGCCGGCCATGGTGATGACACCGCACGAAGGGGAGTTTGCCAGGCTGTTTCCCGACATAGCCGGTGATGACGCCTCATCCAAGCTGGACAAGGCGCGTGCGGCGGCCGCACGTGCCAATGCCATTATCGTCTACAAGGGCGCCGACACGGTGATCGCCGCGCCCGATGGCCGGGCGGCGATCAATTCCAACGGCGCGGCATGGCTTGCCACCGCCGGGTCGGGCGACGTGCTGTCGGGCATATCAGCCGGCCTGATGGCGCAAGCCATGCCGGCGTTCGAAGCAGCCTGCGCGGCGGTGTGGATCCATGCCGAGGCCGGCAGCCGGTTTGGACCGGGGCTGATTGCCGAGGATCTGCCGCTGGCGCTGGTGCCGGTTTTGCGCGAACTGGTCGAGGCACGGCGCAAGGTGCCTAACGGATGAAGCGTTTCGCGCTCACCGTTGCGGCCTTCGTCGCGCTGCTCACTTCGCATGGCGCGCGCGCCGAGCAGCCGGTGACCATCGTCGATGATCCGGCGGTTCTCGCCACCCTCGATGCCAAGGGCTTTGGCTTCGCCGGCATTTTCGCCGTCGATGGAGCGGACGACCTGAAGGCGCTCTATGACGAAGCACCCGCCTATCATGCGATCGTCGATACGGTGGCATCAGACATTGCCACATTGCGGGCCGAGATGAAGGCCGGTGGGCGCACGCTTTACGAGGTAACCGATGGCAATGTCGGCCGCATCATGGACATGCGTTGGCTGAAGACGGAGGCGGCACGCTTCCGTCTGGTCGGCGTCGTCAACCGGCTCGACCGGCGTGATTTCGCTGCCCTGGAAGGCGACAAGAGCTGTGGCGAAGTGCGTTTCATCTATCGCCTCGCCTACAGCTTCAAGAAGGGCGGCAAGGTCCTGGCCTCGCGGCTGCCGTTCAATTTCAACGCGGTCTACAGTGCTGCACCGGATGCCGATGGCGGCTGTGTTGGCGTTGCCGGACGCTGGACGCCGCAACTGGATGAGAGCATCGACGCTGGCTGGCTTGTCGGCGGGCCGCTGGAGCGGGCCGGGCTCACTTTCAAGCAGCTCGAACTCAATGCGCAGATCGTGCGCTTTACCTCCGGCCAGGAGACCGAATTCGGCGGGCAGGCAGCCTATCTCATGCGGATCTTCGGCATCGATGGGGCTGCGATCAGCGAGAAGCCGCTGGAGAACACACCTGATACCGCGCGGCTATCGCAAGATGCGGCGCTGAAGAAAGAGCTTGCCGATTATGTCAGCGCCAATGTCGCGGCGGTCGATCTCGGCGTCTACGAAATCCCGGACGAATTCCTGGCCAAAAAGGTCATCTCGTGGTCGACCTTCGGCAGCGCGCGGCAGGCCAACCATCCGTTTACGCAAATATTCCAACCCAAGGAATTCGTATCGCTCGATTATTCCTCGATGAAGCTGGTGCGCACGCCGGAGGCGCTGGTCGAGCGACTGGACAATGGCGCCTGCCAGGGCTGCCACCAGGCAGGTTCCACGGCCGGCTTCCATTTCATCGGCCTCGACGACAAGTCGACGTCGCCGCTCAACCGCATCGAGGTCGGCATCTCGCCGCATCTCCATGCCGAGATTCCCAGGCGCCAAGCCTGGCTGCGCGTAACGCAGGAAGGCAAGGAGCCGAACCGTTATCGGCCGCTGTCCTTCGCGCCGCCAGCCACCTGGGCTGATACCGGCGACGTCGACTACGCACCGGCCGAAATGGCGATGCCGTGCCTGATGCCGGACGATGCCAAGCGTTTCGGCGCGACTTGGGCATGCGGTGGCGGCACGGTCTGCACGCCGCTGGCGACCGCATCTGGCGTGCGCACCACGCTGGCGCAGTGTCTGCTGCCCAGGGAGAGCGAAAAGATGTTCTCCGGCCATCCCTGCCTGACCGGGTCGATTGCCAGCAACCAATCGCAGCCTTTCAACGATCGCTACAAAATCACCGGTCAGTTCGCCGCCTTCGCGCCGGGGATTTCGCGCACCGCCTATACCTGCCGACCGCCGAAGATCGGCGTGCCGGCCGGCATCGCCTACCGCGCCTGCGACGACAAGGACCGCGGCTTTGCCGCCTTCAAGAAGGGCAAGCCAATGCCGAACGAGATCTGCGGGTTGGTCGGCGGCAAGAAATTCGACACCTGCGTGGCGACCAACAATTTCGACCAGTGCCTCGGCGGCGCGGTCAATCGCGGCAACCGGCCGGCCTGCTCGGCCGATCATTTCTGCCGCGAGGACTATATGTGCCAATCGCTGCCGCCGGACACGCCGGGCGCCGCCAAGGTCAAAGGCATAGGCTTCTGCTCGCCGACCTATTTCATCTTCCAGATGCGCATCGACAACCATGCGACGCCCTGGGCAAGCGCTACCAGCGCCACGATGGGGGCGGGATTCGGCGCGGCGGAGGAGGAGTGAGTGTTCGACAGCTACTCTGATAGACGCTTCAGAGCGGGATGTTGTCGTGCTTCTTCCAGGGGTTCTGCATGTCCTTGTTGCGCAGCATCCGCAGCGCCCGGGCGATACGGCGGCGGGTCGAGTGCGGCATGATCACCTCGTCGACATAACCGCGCTCTGCGGCGACGAAGGGCGACAGGAAGCGATCCTCGTAAGTCTTTGTATGGGCTGCGATCTTTTCAGCGTCGCCAATGTCCTTGCGGTAGATGATTTCCACCGCGCCCCTGGCGCCCATGACAGCGATCTGCGCCGTCGGCCAGGCATAATTCATGTCGCCACGCAGATGTTTTGAGGCCATCACGTCATAGGCGCCGCCATAGGCCTTTCGGGTGATGACGGTGATCTTCGGCACGGTCGCCTCGGCATAGGCGAAGAGCAGCTTGGCGCCGTGCTTGATCAGCCCGCCATACTCCTGCGCGGTACCCGGCAGGAAGCCTGGAACGTCGACGAAGGTGACAATCGGGATCGAAAAACAATCGCAGAAGCGCACGAAGCGCGCCGCCTTGCGGCTGGCGTCGGAATCGAGCACGCCGGCCAGCACCATTGGCTGGTTGGCGACGAAGCCGACCGTGCGGCCCTCAACGCGGCCGAAACCGGTGACGATGTTCTTGGCGAAATTCTGCTGGATCTCGAAGAAGTCGCCCTCGTCGGCGACCTTCAGGATCAGTTCCTTGATGTCGTAGGGCTTGTTGGCGTTGTCGGGGATCAGGCGGTCAAGCGACAGGTCGTGGTCGGTCACCGACTGGTAACATTCGATCTCGGGAATCTCCGACGTGTTCGAAGCAGGCAGGAGATCGACCAGCCGGCGCATCTGCAGCAGCGCCTCGACATCATTGTCATAGGCGCCGTCGGCGATCGAGGATTTCGTCGTGTGGACCGAGGCGCCGCCAAGGCTTTCCGCCGTCACCGTTTCGTTAGTGACGGTCTTCACCACATCCGGCCCGGTGACGAACATGTAGGAGGTGTCGCGCACCATGAAGATGAAGTCGGTCATCGCAGGCGAATAGACGTCGCCGCCGGCGCACGGGCCCATGATCACGGAAATCTGCGGAATGACGCCGGAGGCCAGCACATTGCGCTGAAAAATCTCGGCATAGCCGCCGAGCGCGGCCACACCTTCCTGGATGCGCGCGCCGCCGGCATCGTAGAGCCCGATGATCGGCGCGCGGTTGCGCAGCGCCATCTCCTGCACCTTGATGACCTTTTCGGCGTGCGCCTCCGACAGCGAGCCGCCGAACACGGTGAAATCCTTGGCGAAGAGGTAGACCGGGCGGCCGTTGACCGTGCCCCAGCCGGTGACGACGCCGTCGCCGGCGATCTTGGTCTTTTCCATGCCGAAATCGGTCGAGCGATGCTCGACATACATGTCGAACTCCTCGAACGAACCCTCGTCGAGAAACACCTCGATGCGTTCGCGTGCGGTCAGCTTGCCCTTCTTGTGCTGGGCGTCGATGCGGGCCTGGCCACCGCCCATGCGGGCGATCTCGCGCCGGCGCTCGAGTTCCTTCAGCACATCCTTCATCACCTGGTCCCCAGAAACGGAAAAGCTGCGTTTGTGGTAATGATGCCCGCCGGGGAGCGCAAGCGTCGGCTTTAGCCGGTTTTTGCTGCGCTGCAACATGGCGCCCCTTGCATTCCGGGGCGAACTCAGCCATATGCAGCCCATAGGCGCTTGGGCCGGGAGATTCCGGCCTTCTCGACAAATGAGACTGGTTGCGTCTGTTTTCCCTCTTTCCGGTATATCGGCCCTCTTTCCGGTACATCATAAAGTGGTGAAAAAGCCCCGTGGCATGATGCCTGCGGGCACGACAGCGCAGCCGAGTGGACGATACCGTCCGCCCGCCTTGTCGTTTCATATCCAATTTTTCGACGGCAGGTTGCGCCCTGCCGCCATCGACGTTTGCGGCCAAGAAGCCGCGTGAAAGAAGATTATTTTGACCAACGAAAACACATTGCCCGGCAACGTCACTGCGGAACTCACCGGTTTCGCTGCGCTGGGAATTACCGGTGCGCTGCTCAAGGCCACCCACAATGCCGGCTTCGCCGAACCGAAGCCGATCCAGGTGCAGGCCATCCCGCCGCAGCTGGAAGGCCGTGACATTTTCGGCATCGCGCAGACGGGCTCCGGCAAGACCGCGGCCTTTGCGCTGCCGATCCTGTCGAAGATCATCGCGCTCGGTACCAAGCGGCGCGCCAAGACGACCCGCGCGCTCATCCTGGCGCCGACTCGCGAACTCGCGGTGCAGATCGAGGATACCATCAAGATCCTCGCAAAGGGCCAGCATGTCTCGACCGCACTGGTGCTGGGCGGCGTCTCGCGCTTCAGCCAGGTGAAGAAGGTTGCTCCCGGCGTCGACATCCTCATCGCCACGCCCGGCCGCTTGACCGACCTTGTGCGCGAGGGCGACCTCATCCTCTCCGACACCAAATGGCTGGTGCTGGACGAGGGCGACCGCATGCTCGACATGGGCTTCATCAACGACGTCAAGCGCATCGCCAAGGCGACCGCGCCTGACCGCCAGACGGCGCTGTTTTCGGCCACCATGCCGGACGAGATCGCCGAACTGGCCAAGGGCCTGCTGAAGAACCCCGTGCGCATCGAAGTCTCGCCGCAGAGCACCGCGGCCGCCGAGATCGTGCAGGGCGTCGTCTTCGCCCGCACCAAGCAGAAGCGCCAGGTTCTGTCGACGATGCTCGCCGACGAGGCGATGAAGTCCGTCATCATCTTTTCGCGCACCAAGCATGGCGCCGACCGGGTGACCAAGGACCTCGAGCGCGACGGCTTCAAGGCCGCCGTCATCCACGGCAACAAGTCGCAGAACGCCCGTCAGAAGGCGCTTAACGATTTCCGTGACGGATCGGTGCGCATTCTGGTCGCGACAGACATCGCCGCGCGTGGCATCGACGTGCCCGGCATCAGCCATGTCGTGAATTTCGACCTGCCGGACGAGGCTGAAAGCTACGTCCACCGCATCGGCCGCACCGGCCGCAACGGCATGGATGGCATCGCGATCACGCTTTGCGATCCTTCGGAAAACAGCAAGCTGCGCCAGGTCGAGCGCATCATCCGCACCAAGCTGCCGATCGTTGCCGACCATCTCGGCAGCCCCGATCCGCAGCGCAATCCGGCGGAAAAGAACGAGCGCTTCGAGCCCGCCAATGACCGCAACGACCGCAATGGCCGTCGCGACGGCAGGCGTCCGGGCGGCGAGAACAAGGGCAGCGGCTTCGGCAAGAAGCGTTTCGGCGACAAGCCGGCTTTCGCCGGTGAGCGCAAGCCCGAAGGCGCCAAGCCCTTCAAGGGCAACAACAAGCGCCGCTTCGGTGGCAAGCGTCCGGCGGCGCGCGCTGCCTGACTAAGCCTCGCGGCGGTCGGCCAAGCCTTGGCGCTTGGCTGGTTGCCTGACTGATAGAGAAGAGGGCGGTTGAAGCGATGCTTCAGCCGCCCTTTTTCGTCTCTACCTTACTTCGCGACCGCCTCGGCCCAGACGGCAATCCGTTGCGCCAGAAAAGCCGTGGTCGATGGCGACAGCGCATCGCCGGCAATGACATGATTGTCGGGGTCACCAGTGCTTTCGACGGGGACGAGCTCATGCGCGCCACCCCAGCGCGCGGCGATTTCGCGGGTGCGGTCAGGCCGCACCACTTTGTCCGAATCCGAGAAGATGAACAAAGCAGGGATATCAGCCTTCTCCACCGGCGCTCCATAGGCGAGTTCGGTCAGCGCCTGCATCGGCAATGTCGCGGCAACCGGATATTTGGTGGTCCAGAATTTCTCATGCAGCGCGTTGCGCGGCACGAAACTGCGTTCCCTGCCGATGACGAGTTCGGCGATCTGCTTGCCCCATGGCATGGTCAGGACCTCGGCGCCTGACGCCTTCACGCCGAAATTGGGCGAGATGAATGCAATGGCCGCCACGCCATCCGACGCGCCGGGCTGTGTTGCCGCCCACACCGCCAGCGAGCCGCCGGTCGAGGTCGAGATGACGATAACCCTGTCGCCGATCGCCCGGCCGATGGCGAGCGCCTCCTCATAGTCGTTGATCCAGGCATTGACGCTGCCCTGCGCCATTGCCGCGCCATCCTGCCCGTGACCGGTGAGGCGGGTGTAGAAGAGGTTGGCGTCGAGCTGGTCCGCGACCTCGTCGGGCAGGGGGCGGACTTCACCTTTGGAAGCGGAAAAACCGTGGATATAGACGATCGACAGCGGCGTCTTGGCATGCACCATCGGGTTGGCCCAGACGATCTCCTTCTCCAGCCCGTCACGGATACCGGGCACGGCGGCTTCCACCTTCGCCACATAGGCCTGCGGATCGTCGCCGATGGCGGAAGGATCGAAGCGGATCGTGGTGTCGACGGGAACGCGTGGACCAAGGACAATGGCAAGTGCAAGGACGACGATCAGACCCAGCACAGCAAGCACGATCCGTCGCCCCATTGCAGACTCCACGCAACAACAACAAGCCTATGGCGGTGGCCATGAACAGGCAACGGCCGCCTAGGCGGCCAAACCACCAATCCTGTGGGCATCCTATTTGTTCGGCGGTTTGCGCTCGTAATGCAGCGGCCGCGCCTTCCAGCTGGTCGTCAAGCTGATCACCCATCGGCACACAGGTCGGGGCAACAGGGCAAGAAATTTCAGCGGCCAGCTGGTGCGGTACGGAAAGGTGACTTCGAAGCCACCGGATTTGATTGCCTTCACCATGCGGCGCGTCGCTCGGCTGACCGGCATCAGGCCTGGCATCGGCAGCATGTTCTTTTCAGTCAGCGGCGTGTCGACAAAACCGGGGTTTATAACCTGGACGCGGATGTTCATCTTGTCGAAGTCGTACTTCAGTGACTCTGCCAGGATGTTGATCGCCGCCTTGGTGCCGCCATAGGCGGCGGTGGTTGGCCAGCCGAAATAGGCGGTGACCGATCCCACCAGCACGACATGGCCGCGTGATCGCACGCGCATATGCTCCACGACCGGCACCAGCCCGTTGATGATGCCGAAATAATTGACCTCGAAGGACTTGCGAAAGTCCTTGACGACGAGAGCCTCTCCGGGCGTGGAGATGTAGTTTCCGGCATTGAAGACGGCGAGCACGATCGGGCCGAGCTCGTTCTCGATCGCGGAGACCGTTCTTGCCATGCGCGGTTCGTCGGTCACGTCGCAGGGAAAAGCGGTGACGCTGCCGGGCATCTGCGCGGTCTCGACAATGAGCGTATCGATCGGATCGTCGTCCAGTGCGGTTACCGCCACCGCGTAGCCCTGGGACGCCAGATCCCTGGCCAGCGAGCGGCCAATGCCGCTGCTGCCGCCCGTGACCCAGGCGACGCCGTGTTTCGGATCGGCCCGATAGAGTGTCATGCTGCGCCCTGCCGAGTTTGTTGGTGCTTTGCTCTAGCGGTCAGGAAATCGAATGAAAAGAGTGCTTCTCGACGTCGGGTGCAAATGAACTGTGCGATACCGAGCCCGGCCTCGGGAACGCCAATGCAACGCAATGCTGGAAATGCGACTGGACCAGGCGAATTCTTGCCTTGAAACCGCAGCGTCGGGTTTCTAGGGTTTCGGCGCACGCACACAAGGAATCCTGAATGCCCCGTTCTGTGATCGACGCGATCGGCAACACGCCTCTGATCCGCCTCAACAAGGCTTCTGAAGAAACCGGCTGCGAGATCCTGGGCAAGGCCGAGTTCATGAATCCGGGCCAATCGGTCAAGGATCGCGCCGGCCTGTTCATCATTCGTGACGCCGAACAGCGCGGCTTGTTGAAGCCGGGCGGTGTCATCGTCGAGGGGACGGCCGGCAATACCGGCATCGGCCTGACGCTGGTCGCCAAGGCGCTGGGGTATCGCACCGTCATCGTCATCCCGGACACGCAGAGCCAGGAAAAGAAGGATACGATCCGGTTACTCGGCGCCGAGCTGATCGAGGTGCCGGCCGTGCCCTACAGGAACCCCAACAATTATGTGAAACTGTCAGGGCGGCTGGCCGAGCAGATGGCCAGGAGCGAGCCGAACGGCGCCATATGGGCCAACCAGTTCGACAATGTCGCCAACCGTGACGGCCATATCCGGACCACGGCGGAGGAAATCTGGAGCCAGACCGGCGGCAAGGTCGATGGTTTCGTCTCGGCGGTGGGATCCGGTGGAACGCTTGCCGGCGTTGCCTTCGGGCTGAAGGCCAAGAGCAAGGATGTGAAGATCGCGCTCGCTGATCCACTGGGGGCCGCGCTCTACAGTTTCTACACCAGCGGCGAATTGAAGTCGGAGGGCAGCTCGATCACCGAAGGTATCGGGCAGGGGCGCATCACCGCCAATCTCGAAGGGTTCACGCCGGACTTCTCTTTCCAGATCAGGGACGAGGACGCATTGCCGATCGTCTTCGATCTCATTCAGGAAGAAGGTCTTTGCGTCGGCGGCTCGACCGGCATCAACATTGCCGGCGCGATCAGGCTGGCCCGGGAATTGGGCCCCGGCCATACCATCGTGACCATTCTTTGCGACTACGGCACACGCTATCAATCGAAGCTGTTCAACCCGGAATTCCTGCGCGAGAAGAACCTTCCCGTGCCAGGCTGGATGGAACTGCAGAGCAAGATTTCGGTGCCGTTCGAAAAGGTCTCGTGATGGCGCACAAAACGGTAGCGCTGTTTCGCGACGATGCCTACCTGCGCACGGCGGATGCGACGGTTGTTGCCGTCAATGATCGTGGCGGCATCATTCTCGACCGGACGATCTTCTACGCCACCTCGGGTGGACAGCCGGGCGACACCGGTTATCTCGAACGCGCCGACGGCAGCCGCATCGCCATTGCCGCCACCATCACGGGTGAGACCAAGGACGAGATCATCCATGTGCCGGCGCCCGAGCAGGCCATCCTGGCGGCTGGCGAGAAGGTCAAACTCGCCATCGACTGGGAACGCCGGCACCTGTTGATGCGCATGCACGCGGCCTGTCACCTGCTCACAGTCGTTTGCCCGTTCCCGATCACGGGTGCAGCGGTTTCCGAGGACGACAGCCGTGTCGATTTCGACATTCCGGACGCCAGTTTCAGCAAGGAAGAGGTGACCGCGAGCCTGATGGATCTGGTGCGAGCCGATCATCCGATTTTCACCAGGCTGATCAGCGACGAGGAACTCGCCGCGAACCCCGGCCTGGTGAAGTCCAAGAACGTCCGGCCGCCGGTCGGTACCGGCAGGATCCGCCTGGTCTGCATCGGTGAGAATGGCACGGTCGACAGCCAGCCCTGCGGCGGCACGCATGTGAAAAGCACCGGCGAAATCGGCGAAATCCACATAGGCAAGATCGAGAAGAAAGGCCGTGAGAACAGACGCTTCCGCATCCGCTTCGGCCCGATGCCGGCCGCCTGACACACAACCCTTTACCTTACCCGGGATAGAGAGAACCAAAATGGCCGAAGACAGTCCTTTTATCGTCGACGCGGACTGGCTGCAGGGGCGCCTGGGCGAGCCCGGCCTGACAATCGTGGACGCATCCTGGTATTTGCCGGCGCAGAAGCGCGACGCGCGTGCCGAGTATCAATCAGCCCACATCCCCGGCGCCCGCTTCCTGGACCAGGATGTGGTTTCGGATCCTGATGCTACCTTGCCGCATACGCTGCCGTCGCCTCGGCATTTCGCGCAATATGTCGGAGCGATGGGCGTCTCGGCCGACGACACCATCGTCATTTATGACGGTCCGGGGTTCTTCTCGGCACCCCGGGCATGGTGGATGTTCCGCATCATGGGTGTTTTCCAGGTCTACGTTCTCGACGGCGGCTTCGACGGTTGGAAAGCGGCCGGGCGGCCGGTCACGGCCGAGCCGACTAGGATCGCGCCGAGTGTGTTCCACGCCGATTTCGACGCAGGTCGCGTCGCCAGCCTCGCCGACATGCGCCGGATCGTCGAGACCGGCGCCAGCCAGATTGCCGATGCCCGTGGACCAGGCCGCTTCACCGGTGCCGAGCCCGAACCCCGTGCCGGTATCCGTTCAGGCCATATGCCGGGCGCGCGCAATGTGCCGTATTCCGCACTGTCGGAGAGTGGTTCGCTGCTGTCGAAGGACCGTTTGCGCAAGGTGATCGAGGACGCCGGCATTGACCTGTCGAAGCCCATCGTCACATCTTGCGGCTCCGGCGTCACCGCGGCGGTGATTACGCTTGCCCTGGAGACGCTTGGCCACACCGACAACAGGCTCTATGACGGCTCATGGACCGAGTGGGGCGGGCTCTCCGACACGCCTGTGGCAACTGGCCCCGCGACGACCGGCCCAGCGAAAACTGGCAAGGAATGAACGCGATGGAAAACGGCGTGCTGCAGGACATTGAAGTCACGGTGACTTTTCTCGAAATGCATGCCCCTCCTGCCGTCTCGCCGCCAGTGCCCTACAACCGCCAGGTCGCGCTTTTGAAGACCAGGGACATTCCCTTGCATTTCTATCGCTACCTGATGGACCGGGTGGGGCGCAAATGGCACTGGGTGAATGTTCTCAGGCTGAATGACGATGAACTTTCGGCCGGCATCCACCGTGAGGATCGCGATATCAGGGTGCTTTATCTCGACGGCGCGCCGGCAGGTTTCTTCGACATCAAGCCGCATCTGCCGGAGGAAGTCGAACTTGCCTATTTCGGCATGATGGAACATGCCACCGGGCAGGGCCTCGGCCGCTGGTTCCTGGGTTCGGCGATTGCGGCCGCGTGGTCATATGGGCCAAAACGGGTGACGGTGCAGACCTGTACGCTTGACCATCCGGCGGCACTCCCACTTTACCAGAAGCTCGGTTTCAGGCCGGTCGCGCAGAAGAAGGAGGTCGTGCACCCGTTGCCTTTCGCCGAGCGTTCGGCCAGCGTCATGCGGCCGTGACACCAGCGGGAATCTGAACCTTTCGTTCATCGGCGCTTCAGCCTGCCTTTGGCATGTTGCCCGCATCATCAATGCGGCAGAGGCCGAAGGAGAAAAGATATGCTGACACGCCGTACACTGGCCGCTGCGCTGATCGCTGCGATTGCCATGCCGAGCCTTGCCGCCGCGCAAGCGACGACGCCTTCCGCCGCGACGATCGAGCGCAAGCTCGAGGCGGCGCCCCGGGTGAAGCTGCGGCCGAACGAGCGCGTCACCATTCGCGAATTCAAGCGCCGGCCGGATCTGCGCCGCATGGCGCGCTCGATCGACATCCAGTCGATCAATTTCGCCTTCGGCTCGGCGGCCATTTCCAGTTCGCAATACGACAAGATCGAGACCATCGCCAATGCGCTTCGGCGCATCCTGCGCCGCGATCCCGGTGCGCGCGTGCTGATCGAGGGGCATACCGATGCGGTCGGATCCTTTCAGTCGAACCAGATCCTGTCCGAGCAGCGCGCCGCCTCGCTGAAGCGCACGCTGGTGCGTGAATTCGGCGTACCGGGCTATGCCCTGGAAACCGTCGGCTATGGCGAGGAGTTCCTGCTCGTGCCAACGCAGAACGAAAACTGGCAGAATCGCAGGGTGACTCTGCGGCGCTTCGACGATTTCATCCGCTGATTCGGGGTTTCGCTGCTTTATCTGGCCGGCTTATTTCATAGATCGGGTGCGATCACGCTGCTTGGTATGAGGGGATCGATCGCCGACATCGGATCGGTCCCCTCGATCCTTGGCAAGAATCGGGTGGGACGCATCGGCCAGAGCCGATAATTTCCGGTCGACGAGCCGGAGATCTCCATGATGACCATTCAGTTCAAGGCGCTACCCACCGAACATGTCAGAGCCCTGCAGCGCGGTGGACCCGATGCTTACGGCCACACGCCAGAGCGGAACATCTCCGACGGCGATGGCATGCCTTGCCGGCACTGTCTCAAGAATATCGCAGCCGGCGACGCCTATCTTGTCCTGGCTTTCCGTCCATTCCCGGATCTTCAACCCTATGCCGAGACCGGCCCGATCTTCCTGCATGCCGAAGAATGCGAGAGCGCGGCCGAGACAGATGCGCTACCTGAAATCCTCGAAAGTCCGGACTATATCGTGCGCGGCTATGGCAGGGACGACCGTATCGTCTACGGCAGCGGCGGCGTCATCCCAACCAACGCGATAGCCGCCCGGGCCAAAGCCTTGTTCGAGCGCGATGATATCGCCTATGTCCACGTTCGTTCGGCGCGCAACAATTGCTATCAGTGTCGCATCGAACGGGCCTGAGCCGCGAGAATTGTCGCCAGGAATTCTGTCGTACTCCCGTCGCATAGATACGATAAAAAGCGATTGTCGATCGATTGGCCGACCGCGGATGAACCGGCGGCAATCTCGATATCGAGGAAGCGGGGCTTTGGCTCCGCTTTTTTGTTGCCGTTCAGCACGAAAGTCTTCAACGCAAAGAAAAAAGCCCGCCGGCTGGGCCGACGGGCTGCAACTATTGCCTGGAGGGCCTTTTAGTTGAACTTGTACTTCAAGCCCAGACGCACGGTCTGGAACGAAGGGGTATCTTCCAAGATGCCGTCGGAGCCGAAATCTTCCTTCGCATACTGCGAATAGCGGTATTCGAGGCCAACGGTCATATTGTTGGAAACGGCCGTTTCAAGACCACCGCCAACCGAGAAGCCACTGGAACCCCAGTCGTAGATATCGCCGCTGGGGCCGCCAGGTGCGGATGCATGCAGATTGAAGTGCTGCCAGCTATAGCCGCCGATCACATAGGCAAGCGTCGACTCGTTGACCTTGGCGCCGACTCGGGCGAGCGCATCGAATCCATAGTCGGCGTCACCCTTGATCGATCCGCCGAAAATATCGAGCTTGGTCCGGATGCCTGAGTAGCGACCGTCAAGCTGGACACCGGCGACCCAGGTGCCGAAATCATGGTCGTAGCCAACGCTGCCTTCACCGAAGACACCTTCGCCCCCGATGCCGTTCAGCTCAAGTGCGCCGCCGAGCGTCAGATCATGCACCATTGTGCCGGCGCCAAGTGCGCCACCAACATAGAAGCCGGTCCAGTTGTAGGCCGGAGCTGCGAAAGAAGCGCCGCTGCCATTCTGAGCGCCAAAGCGATAGTTGGCAGCAACATGGAATGTGTGCGTTGATGGCTCAACATTCAGCGAAGCGCCGCCGAGATCAAGAACCGACTTGTCGCCGTAGTCGGCATAACGATATTCGGTCTTGAGCGTCCAGTTGCCGCGCAGCACGGTTTCCATACCGACGCCAAGAACATAGCCGCCGCGGTTCTCGGTGAATTCGAGCCCATCGGCGTCTCCAGACCCGTCCAGCTTGAAATGCTGCCAGCTATAGCCGCCGAGCACATAGCCGAGCGTGCTCGGATTGAGGAGATAGCCGGCGCGCAGGCCGACGTCGAAGCCGTAGGAATTCGTGAGGTCGATATCGGCACCCGGAACGCTCAGCGAAGGGCCGATATTGCCGTAGTTGGCATCGATGAAACCGCCGAGCAGGAAACGCTCGTTGACCATGTAATCATAGCCGGCGGTCAGTTCGCCGAACACGCCGTTCCCACCGATGCCGTTGAAGCTTGTATCCGGAGCGCTGACCTTGTGCACGGTCGCGCCAAAGCCGCCGCCGATGCCGATATAAGCACCGCTCCAGTTGAAACCGCTTGCCTCGACCGGCTGTACGACGTCTGCCGCATGGGCCGCGGACATCAAAGCCACGACAGAAACAGCACCGAGGAGAAAAGATTTCGCGGAAACGCGAGTAAGCATAGCCCGTACCCCTAATAATAAACCCGAGCTGTTCCTAACAGGGAGTCGGTCAATTTGGGTATGACAAAAATGCAACAGTTTCGAGCAACCTGCCTCTGCAGCTGACAGCGATCTGTCGGGTAACCAGGCTGTCGGCCAAGATAGGCAGCAAAAAGCCCGCCGGAGAGAACCGGCGGGCAACAATCGTAAGTTGACTTTTTCTGGGTGTATTACGCGGCCAGAACGGCTTTCGGCTCAGCCAGTTCGTAGCCGAGCGCCTCAGCGACCGCCCGGTTGGTGATCTTGCCCTTGTGGACGTTGAGGCCGTTGCGCAAATGATGGTCGTCGACCAGCGCCTTCAGGCCCTTGTCGGCGAGCTGCAGGCCGTAGTGCAGAGTCGCGTTGTTGAGGGCATGGGCCGAGGTGACCGGCACGGCACCTGGCATGTTGGCGACGCAATAGTGGATAACGCCATCGACCTCGTAGGTCGGCTCGGCGTGAGTCGTCGCATGCGAGGTTTCGAAGCAGCCACCCTGGTCGATGGCGACGTCGACCAGCACGGAGCCCTTCTTCATGCCGGACAGCATTTCGCGGGTGACCAGCTTGGGTGCCGCGGCACCCGGGATCAGCACGGCGCCGACGACGATGTCGGCTGAGAAGCATTCTTCCTCGAGCGCCTCGACGGTGGAGTAGCGGGTGTGCACACGGCCGGCGAAAAGGTCGTCGAGCTGGCGCAGGCGCGGGATCGAGCGGTCGATGATGGTGACGTCGGCGCCAAGACCCGCAGCCATGCGGGCGGCATGCAGGCCGACGACGCCGCCGCCGAGCACGGTGACCTTGCCGGGAAGCACGCCGGGCACGCCGCCGAGCAGCACGCCACGGCCGCCATTGGCCTTCTGCAGCGCCGTGGCGCCGGCCTGGATCGACAGGCGGCCGGCGACTTCCGACATCGGCGCCAGCAGCGGCAGGCCGCCACGATCATCGGTCACGGTTTCGTAGGCGATCGCGGTCACGCCCGAAGCGAGCAGGCCCTTGGTCTGCTCCGGATCCGGAGCCAGGTGCAGATAGGTGTACAGGATCTGGCCGTCGCGCAGCTGCGCCCACTCATTGGGCTGCGGCTCCTTGACCTTGACGATCATGTCCGACTTGGCGAACACGTCGGCGGCGGTCTTGGCGATGGTGGCGCCGGCGGCGCGATAGGCGTTGTCATCGGCGCCAATGCCGGCACCGGCACCGGCCTCGACCAGCACTTCGTGGCCGTGCGCCACATATTCGCGGACCGAGCCGGGCGTGAGGCCGACACGGTATTCGTGGTTCTTGATTTCCTTGGGGCAGCCGACGCGCATTGTCTTCTCCTGATCCGGGCCCTTTTGGGCTCACTCCCTGTATCGCCTGAGTGAACCACGAATCGGCGCGCAAGTGTTTGCGAATGCGCTTGCGCGGACAGGCAGGTTTCGATAATTGTTGCGAAAAATGGCCAGATGTTCGCAGGATTCACGAAAAATGCCGCTCGACAGGATCGATATCGCCATTCTCGAGACATTGCAGAAGGATGGCAGGATACCCAATGCGGCGCTCGCCGAGAAGGTTGGCCTGTCGCAGTCGGCCTGTTCGCGCCGGCTCGACAATCTGGAAAAATCCGGCACAATTCGCGGCTACCACGCCCGGCTTTCCAATGCGGCACTCGGTCATCAGATGACGGCGATCGTGCATATATCGCTATCGGGCCAGTTCGAGAAGACGCTGTCGGATTTCGAGGCGGCGATCAAGCGTTGCCCCAACGTGCTGTCCTGCCACCTGATGTCGGGCGAATACGATTACATCCTGCGCATCGCGGCAAAGGACCTTGTCGACTATGAGCGCATCCACAAGGAATGGCTGTCGGCCATGCCGCATGTCACCAAGATCAACTCGTCCTTTGCCTTGCGTGAAATCGTCGACCGCACCGCCATGGGCATGAAGCCGGAAATGGCTTGAACTCGAAACGGCTGGCCGCTTCGTCATCCGCGGGCGGAGCAAGGAGCGAAGCGACGCGGCGCAGACCCCTGGAACTGCTCCGCAGCCCAAGGGATCCATGCCGGGATTCCGGAGCGTTACTACGGTGCAGAATTCTGCTCTGCTGCACCCTCGATGGAGGTCACGGAATGGATCCCAGGGTCTCCGCGACGCCGCTACGCGGCTGCTTCGCCCGGGGATGACGAAATCGGGAGCCTCGGCCTAGCTCCTTGCTTCCGAGACAATCCGATCCATCGGAATGTCGTGCGGCTGCGGATAGATGGTCGCGATGCGCTGCAGTTCGTAGCCGACGCCGATGACCAGCGGCTTGAACGGCATGGCGGCCAGCGTGCGGTCGAAGAAGCCGCCGCCATAGCCCAGTCGATAGTTTGCCGGATCGATGCCGACGATCGGCGAGATGACGATGTCCGGCAGGACCGGATCGCCCTCGGCCGGGATCGGGATGTTCCAGACGCCTTTTTCCAGCCGGTCGCCCGGTTTGTAGGCGCGGAAGATCAGCGGTTGCGCTTTCTCCACGACGATGGGCAGTGCTGTGCGGCCGCCTCGTTCATTGATCGCCGCCATCCACGGCCGCAGGTCCGGTTCGCCGCGAAACGGCCAATAGAGGCTGACCATGCGGCCGGCGATATCGCCGATGATCGCGTCGAGCCCTTCGGCGATGCGCTGAGACATTGCCGTTCGCGCGTCGGCCGAAACTGCGAGCCGCGCTGCAATCAGCCGTTCGCGCTCGGCCTTGCGCCAACGTCTCACATCGGTCCAGTCGGACAGCGGCGCCTGGAATGCCGGATCGAGTTCATGCATGAAGCAGGGCGGCGAGGCATATTGCGCCGGACCCTGGTCGTCATGATCGTTAGCCATGCGTCACCTCATCGCGTGTTCGATGACACTATACCTCGCGACACGATACATCTTGTGTATTCACGACATTGGACGACGAGTCCCGGGCACCGCCCTTCTGTTGCTGCAATGCACAAAAATACCTACATCTAGCGCAGGCGATCTTGCCGTCAGGGGTGAACGAGATGACCGGACCCAGCCACCATGTCGTCGTTGTCGGCGCGGGTTTCGGCGGCCTCGAATTCACCCGTGCGCTTGCCGGCGCACCGGTGCGCATCACCATGATCGACAAACGCAACCATCATCTTTTTCAACCGCTGCTCTACCAGGTTGCCACGACCGCGCTGGCAACCTCCGAGGTTGCGTGGCCGATCCGCCATCTTCTGCGCAAGCGCAAGGACGTGACGACGCTGCTGGCCAATGTCACTGGCGTCGACCGTGCCGGCAGACGCGTGCTGCTTGATGACGGCAGCGCGGTCGCCTACGACACGCTGGTGCTGGCCACCGGCGCGCGACATGCCTATTTCGGCCATGACGAATGGGAGCCTTTTGCGCCGGGTTTGAAGACGCTGGAGGACGCCACCACCATTCGGCGGCGCATTCTCCTGGCCTTCGAGCAGGCCGAGCGCGAAACCGATCCCGCCAAGCTCCAGGCGCTGCTGACGATTGCCATCGTCGGTGGGGGACCGACCGGCGTGGAACTGGCCGGGACCATCGCCGAACTGGCGCACGAGACGCTGCGTGGCGAATTCCGCAATATCGATACGCGGCAAACGCGCGTGGTGCTGATCGAGGCCGGCGACCGCATCCTTGCCAATTTCGCGCCGAAACTCTCCGGTTACGCCAGCAAGGCGTTGGAACGTCTTGGCGTGACGGTTGAGCTCGGCCGTGCCGTCACGCGCTGCGACGCCGAGGGTGTTGTGTTTGGCGACAAGCAATTGGCAGCCCGGACGATCCTGTGGGCGGCCGGCGTTGCCGCCTCACCCGCCGCCGAATGGTTGGGCGCGAAGGCGGACCGCGCGGGCAGGGTGCTCGTCGAGCCTGACCTCAGCGTGCCCGGCAGCCCGGAAATTTTTGTCATTGGCGATGCCGCCCTTGTGCTGAAGCCAGATGGACGGCCGGTACCTGGCGTGGCGCCGTCCGCCAAGCAGGAGGGCCGACATGTCGCGGCTACCATCAAGGCCAGACTTGGCGGCGATACGACGGCACGTCCTTTCCACTACAAGCACGCCGGCGATCTGGCGACGATCGGCAAACGCGCGGCCGCGATCGATTTCGGCTGGATCAAGCTCACGGGCTGGCTCGCTTGGTGGCTGTGGGGCATTGCGCACATCTATTTCCTGATCGGTTTTCGCAACCGGCTTGCGGTTTCCCTGAGCTGGCTATGGATCTACGTCACAGGCCAGCGCAGCGCCCGGCTGATCACCCAGGGCGACGACGACAAGACCTGACTTTCCTTCACTGTTCCATTCATCCGCGCGTCATCTCCAGCTGATGGACTGATGTCCGCATGCGCGCGACTTCTTGAGTGGACTCGAGCCTATTTCGGCGCGAAGTTCCGCTCTAGGGCAGGGCGTCAGCTAGTCGAATAGGAGAAAACATGTCGCAACTGCTCCACCCCGTCTCCCGCCGCGGTTTTCTCGCCGGCGCCGCAGCCTCAGGGGCGCTGATCGTGCTTCATCCCTTCTCCGCCCGCGCTCAAGCTAACCAGGCACATCTTCGGATCATGGAAACCACCGACATCCATGTGAACGTGCTGCCCTATGATTATTACGCCGACAAAGCCAACGACACGATGGGCCTGTCGCGCACTGCGTCCCTGATCGACGCGGTGCGCAAGGAAGCCGTCAACTCGATGCTGATCGACAATGGCGACCTGCTGCAGGGCAACCCGATGGGCGACTATATCGCCTACGAGAAAGGCCTCAAGGACGGCGACCTGCATCCGATCATGAAAGGCATGAACCTGCTCGGCTACGAATGCTCGACGCTCGGCAACCACGAGTTCAATTACGGCCTGTCCTTCCTGGACAAGGTGCTGGCCGGCGCCAATTTTCCCTTCGTCTGCGCCAATCTGATCCGCGGCACCGAGCTTGCCGCAAACCCGCGTGACGACAAGCTCTACCTCAAGCCCTATGTGATCCTCGACAACAAGATCAAGGACGGTTCGGGCGCCGAACAGCCGATCAGGATCGGCATTATCGGTTTCGTGCCGCCGCAGATCATGGTCTGGGACCTCAAGAATCTCGAAGGCAACGTCAAGACGCGCGACATCGTCGAGGCGGCCAAGGCCTGGGTGCCGCAGATGAAGGAAGAGGGCGCCGACATCGTCATCGCGCTCTCGCATTCCGGCATCGATGTGAAGCAGGGCGACATGATGGAGAACGCCTCCTTCTTCGTCGCCGGCGTCGATGGCGTCGATGCCGTGTTCACCGGTCACCAGCATCTGGTGTTCCCCGGCAAGAAGGATTTCCAGTCGCTCGAAGGCGTCGACACGCAAAAAGGCACCTTGCAGGGCAAGCCGGCCGTGATGGGCGGTTTCTGGGGCTCGCATATGGGTCTGATCGACCTGATGCTGGAGCGTGACGGATCGAAATGGAAGGTCGTGTCCGCGACCTCCGAGGCGCGGCCGATCTTCGAGCGCGTCGACAACAAGAACAAGCCGACTGTCCCCGACGACAAGCGCATCATCGCCGCCCTCGAGCAGGATCATCAGGCGACCCTGGCCTATGTGCGCCGTCCGGTCGGCAAGACCTCCGCGCCGCTCTATTCCTATTTCGCGCTGGTCGCCGACGATCCCTCGGTGCAGGTCGTCAGCCAGGCGCAGACCTGGTACTTGAAGGACATTCTCAAGAGCACGCAGTGGAAAGATGTGCCGCTGCTGTCGGCCGCCGCTCCCTTCAAGGCAGGCGGGCGCAACGGCGCCGACTACTACACCGACGTGCCGGCCGGTGACATCGCCATCAAGAATGTCGCCGACCTCTACCTCTACCCCAACACCGTGCGCGCCGTCGAAATCACCGGCGCCCAGGTCAAGGAATGGCTGGAAATGTCGGCCGGCATCTTCAACAGGATCGAGGCAGGGAAGCCCGACCAGACGCTCATCAACACCGATTTCCCGTCCTACAATTTCGACGTCATCGATGGCGTCTCCTACAAGATCGATCTGTCGCAGCCGCCGAAATATGATGCCAAGGGCGGCGTGGCGAATGCCGGCGCCAATCGCATCGTCGACTTGATGTTCGACGGAAAACCAATTGATCCCAATCAGAAATTCGTCGTCGCGACCAACAACTACCGTGCCGGCGGCGGCGGCAATTTTCCTGACATCAATGCCTCCAAGATCATCTACGAGGCGCCAGACACCAACCGCGACGTCATCGTTCGCTACATTGTGAGCCAGGGCACGATCAACCCGTCGGCCGACGGCAACTGGTCGTTCGCGTCGCTGCCGGGAACCAGCGTCGTGTTCGAGACAGGCGTCAAGGCAAAGGACTTCATCGCCGATGTGAAGTCGCTGAACATCGAACCGGCGGGCGAGGGCGAATCCGGTTTTGCGAAATACCGCATCCTGCTTTGATCCGGTGCTCTGAAACGGTTCGGCGGTTCACGGAAAAGCCGAACCGCTCCATCTCCTCGATTGAAGGTAATTCCGGATCGTTTTCACCGGTTCCGGAATTGGCCTTGTTTCCAGGGGTTGCCCCGGCTGGTGCGCATAGCGCGGCCCTCAGTTTTCGGGCGTCAGCGGCAGTGCCGTCGCGGGGGCTTGCGGGCTGACTGGCTGCGTCGGCTCGAGCGACGTGCCAGTCGGGTCGCTGGGCACGGTCAAGGGCGTCATCCCGGCCGGAGCATGCACCTCGTGGATGGTCGAGGTCGGTGTGTTGTCGATGAGATCGCCGGCACCAGGCCTTATGGTTGGGCTGATGCTGACGCCCAGCGGATCGTTCATGACGGTCGGTGGGGTTATGCGCCGTGCATCGGCAGCGGATGCGGCGGCAAGCAGGATGGCAATGGCGGTAAGTGTTCGCTTCATGGAAGCCTCCTATGGTCAGAGGCGCTCGGCGTAATCTTGGCGCGGGGCGTCGGATGCTGACAACGGCCGACGCGCGATCGCGGTTTCATCACGTCGCATCAAGACGCCGCGATTGGCGCTTTGGCCTAACCTCGTAAGTTCGACAATGCGGGGATGCTCACCAAAGGCCGGCCCACTGGCATATCGACCTAGGCCTTGTAGACCACCTGGCGCACGTCGATGTAGCTGGCGCGGAAACCGGCTTCGCAATAGTGCAGGTAGAACTCCCACAGCTTCTTGAAGCGATCGTCGAAGCCGAGCGGCACGATCTTCTCCCATGACGCCCAGAAGCGATGCCGCCATTCGGCGAGCGTGCGCGCATAGTCGTCGGGGAAAACGCGCTCACGCAGATGCGCAAGGCCATGATCCTTGCCGAGCGCCTTCAGGATCGACGGTGTCGGCAGCATGCCGCCGGGAAATACGTAGCGCTGGATGAAATCCGGCCTGGCGCGATAGGTGTCGTAAGCGGCTTCGTTGATGGTGATGATCTGCAGACCCGCGGTGCCGCCGGGCTTCAGGCAGGCTTTCATCTTCGAGAAGAACACCGGCCAGTATTTCTCGCCGACCGCCTCGAACATCTCGATAGACGCGATGCGGTCGTAAGTTCCTGTCTCGTCGCGGTAATCCTGCAGCTTGATGTCGACCTTGTCGGCAAGCCCGGCCTTGGCCATGCGTGCCTTGGCGAAGTCGTGCTGTTCGCGGCTGATTGTCAGTCCCGTAACGCGGCAGCCGATTTCGCGTGCCGCGAATTCGGCAAAGCCGCCCCAGCCGCAGCCGATTTCCAGCACATGATCTCTTCCGCCGATACCCGTATCCCTGGCCAGTGCCCGATATTTGGCGGCCTGGGCGCTTTCAAGATCATTGGCGCCGTTGGCGTAGAGCGCCGAGGAATAGGTCATGCTCGGGTCGAGCCACTCCTTGTAGAAGGCGTTGCCGAGATCGTAATGCGCCGAGATATTGCGCTTTGAACCGGTGTGCGTGTTCTCGTTGAACCAGTGGCGGATGCGCTGGACGGTGTTGATGAGCCAGCTGGCGCCGCCGGCGACGCGTTCGCCGATCACCGAGTTGACCACGAACAGTTCCAGGAAACTGGTCACGTCAGGGCTTTCCCAATCGCCGTCCATATAGGATTCGGCAACGCCGATCGTGCCGCCGGAAAAGGCGCGGCCTGGCAGGCGCCAGTTCTTCAGCACCAGTTCGGCATCGGGGCCGGGCGCCTTGCCGCCAACCAGAACGGCGCGGCCGTCCGGCATCCTGACCTTGAGAGAACCGCGCGGCAGGTTCATCGCCGCCGACAGCACCATGCGCGCCTTGGCAGGCAGGCCCTTGACGATCTCGGCGAAGTTGAACTCGTCGAGCCTGACCGCTTCGCTCAGCGCCGCGCCGTGATGTTCCCCATGTGCCATTTCACGCCCCTGGATTTCCGTGGTTCCGGCGCAAATTGCCGAGCCACGATTCTCTTGGATCATTCGCCAGGTTCGAACACCCTTGCCTGGCCCGGTAGCTCATGGGTTCGGCGCGAGGCGGGCTCGAACGAAAGCGCGCGCCTGTTAGCCAAAGCTTCAGCGCTTCCCAGCGAATGCCTGTCACAATCTTCCACGTCATGAGGGGGAACTTCAAGAGGCAGGCCATTGGCTGGGCTGTGCCACGTGGCGATTGGTGTCTGCGCCCTGCGTCGAGTTGCGGCTTCCCGAACCCAAAAACGTCTATGACCGCCGCCGCGCCTGTGCGATAGCTTTAGCCATGCGTTACGTAATCGTCATTGCCGCCGTCGCCTTCTTCCTGATCTGGGATGGCCTGTACAATCAGGGCCGGTATCTCGACATGTCGGTCAGGGAACTCTCCCATATCGTTCGTTACGTCACCGGCAAGGCCTGAACAGCCCCTCCCGACCTGGACGTCCCTTCCGAAGATCGCAGGCGTTGGTCACCGCGAGATGAGGTCCGGCACCATGCGGGCGCGTCGCAAGGACGCGTGGCGCCATGAACGGTTGACGCGAGGGGACCGCCGTCACTAAAGACCCCTGCATTCAGATCGAGGAGGCGGAATTGATCCGGCATATCGTTTTCTTCAGCGCCAGGCGCAAGGAGGATGTGGAGGCAGTGCGCAGCGGGCTTTTGGCGCTCGGCAACATTCCTCATTCCAGCCTCTTCGAGGTCACTTTGAACACCAAGGTCGACCCGCTGTCGGATGAAGTCGATGTCGTCGTCTACGCTGAGTTCGCCGATGACGCGGCGCTGGCCGCTTACAAGGCGCATCCGCTCTATGCGCAGACCACCAGCAAGGTCAAACCCTTGCGCGAACTGCGCTATTCCGCCGATGTCGTGGCCGGCAGCTGATCAAGCGCCTGTGGCAGCTGATCCAGCGCCTGTTCCGGCAGGTGCCGTTGTCGACGCCCCATCAGATAGCCCAAGGCGCGCTCTTCGAAGGTGAATCGCGAAGGCGGGACAATCGTCGAAGGCGCGGATCGGAGCATCTCCCGCGCGGGGGATGCCGCGGCGTCAAATCCTGCTGCGGCGGATGAGAAGAACCTTGAACCGTTTTGCGGAATGATGCACATCGCGCCTGCATGACCCGAACAACAGCAGCCGGCATTCATCCGCTCGATCATCTGGTGCTGCCGACGCAGAACCTCGATGTGGCGCGAGCCCGGCTCACTTCGCTCGGCTTCGTCGTCGCCCCGACCGGCATCCATCCCTTT
Source organism: Mesorhizobium sp. B2-1-3A (assembly GCF_006442655.1). NCBI lineage: Bacteria > Pseudomonadati > Pseudomonadota > Alphaproteobacteria > Hyphomicrobiales > Phyllobacteriaceae > Mesorhizobium > Mesorhizobium sp. B2-1-3A. The sequence goes on along the minus strand of NZ_VFWK01000004.1, from coordinate 815,719 downwards.
GGAACGGAAAACTGCTGCGTTTTCCTCGCCGACGGCACCTATCTGGAGCCGCTCGCGATTGGCAGCGAACAGGCCGCGATCAAGGCCGCCGCCGAGGGCAATGTCTTCGTCGCGCGCGACCGTCTCTACCGCGAAAGCCGCGGCGATGAGGGATTTTCCGCTGTGGTGCTGGGAACCGACAATGCCGAAGCCGACCATGTGCGCTATGTCGAGGCCGGCCTGTCGGCGGGAGGCACACTGAGCTTTTCACGCGCTTTCACCGATACATCAGGCAAGAGCGACGTGGCGTCATTCAAGCTGGCCTTCGCCTCGGCCAATGACACAACCGATGCGTTCCTTTTTGCCTGCCAGCGCATCAATGCGCCTGATGTGGACCGCGCGGCCTTGCAGGTTCACACCAATGGCGCGACAGGCATTGTGGAAGTGGTGGCGATCAGCGACCATCCAGCCGAACAGTCTCGGCTGATTTCCGTGGCGATGGGGAATGCCGCTGCCGGCGTGCAGGGCTCAGCGTTTCATTTGCCAAATGCAACGCTGAGCGTGCTCGATCCCGTGTCTTTCGCCGCGCGCTTCGGGGTTTCGGCCGGTTCACCCACCAAGCTCCGCTTCGCCGCGATCGTCTTCGCGGTGCGCAGCGCCGATGCCACATCGAGCCTGCTTGCAGCCAATGCCATCCAGCACGATATAGCGGGCACTGACATTGTCGTGCAGCCCGCATCCGGACAGGGCGCGGCTTTCATTTTCCGGGAGATCCAATGAGCAAGCCCAATTCGACGACGCCCAATTCGTCGGTAACGGTCGGCAATGTCGTCTTCGACAACAATGCGGCCTTGGCGCTGATCGCGGGCCCGTGTCAGTTCGAATCGCGCCAGCATGCCTTCGACATGGCCGGCGCGCTGAAGGAACTGACCGGCAGGCTCGGCATCGGCCTCGTCTACAAGACAAGTTACGACAAGGCCAACCGCACCTCGCTGTCGGCGACGCGCGGCGCCGGCATGGATGCCGCGCTTCCCGTCTTCGACGAGCTGCGCAAGGCGTTTTCGCTTCCCGTGCTGACCGATGTCCACACCGAGGAGCAGTGCGCGATCGTCGCTCCGCATGTCGATGTGCTGCAGATACCTGCCTTCCTGTCGCGTCAGACCGACATGCTGGTCGCCGCGGCAAGGACCGGCAAGGTCATCAACGTCAAGAAGGGGCAATTCCTCGCGCCTTGGGACATGAAGAACGTGGTCGCCAAGATCACAGGTTCCGGCAACGCCAATGTCCTGACTACCGAGCGCGGCGCGTCCTTCGGCTACAACACGCTGGTATCCGACATGCGTGCCCTGCCGATCATGGCTGAAATCGGCGCTCCGGTGATTTTCGATGCCACGCACTCGGTCCAGCAGCCGGGCGGGCAGGGCGGTTCGTCTGGCGGTGAGCGTCGCTTTGTCGAAACCCTGGCTCGCGCGGCCGTTGCCGTCGGCGTTGCCGGCGTCTTCATCGAGACCCATCAGGATCCCGACAATTCGACCTCTTCCGACGGGCCGAACATGGTGCCGCTGAAGGACATGCCGGCGCTTCTCGAAAGGCTGATGGCCTTCGACCGGATAGCCAAGGGCCGCTGAGCGGGCGCTTCCTGCCGGCGCTTGTGGTGGACAGGGGCCGGTTGTACGCTTGGCCGGCAAATGAGCGTCTTGGCAGGAGGAAAGCCATGTCTGTTGCCCGCGTCACCGAAATTACCTCGTCATCGAAGAAGAGTTTTCAGGACGCCATCGAGAAGGGAATTGCCCGCGCGTCGAAAACCCTGAAGAACGTGGAAGGCGCCTGGATCCAGGATCAGAAGATCGTCGTCGAGGACGGCAAGATTTCGGCCTACCGCGTCAACATGAAGGTGACTTTCATTCTCGCGGAGTGACTGTCCGACGCTTAAAAAGTCGGGAACTTTCGCCCGTCCGCCTCATTGTCAAAGCAGTGTTCAACGACAATGAGGAGCAGACCATGACAACCCAGACAGGCCACACCGAAGCCATCGCCGCTTCGCGAGTTATCGGTACATCCGTCTACAACACCGAAGGCAAGAGCATCGGCAGCATCGAGGACATCATGCTCGACAAGACGTCGAACGGCATCATGTTCGCGGTGATCGGCTTTGGCGGTTTTCTCGGCATCGGCGAGAAGTACCACGCCGTTCCCTGGGCGAGTCTCGACTATGATGAAGACAAGGGCGGCTACGTCGTGCCCTTCTCGAAGGAACAGCTGAAGGCGGCGCCCGCCTATTCGATCAATGAACTGGCCGGCGCGGACGGTGAAAGCGCGCGTGATGCGTCCTATGAGTATTACAAGGTCACGCCCTACTGGCATTGACCCCACAGGCAAAAAGGGCCCCGTTTCGACGGGGCCCTTTTTGATTCAGCACCAACCTCATTCACTGATGCTCAAGGCCGGCAAGGTAACATTGGCCTTTGGCGGCGACTGCTGATTGTCGCATGATGTCAGCAAGGCGACCGCGATCAGAAACAAACTGACAATACCGCTCAACTCGGACATGGCGAAACTCCTCCTGTTTCGCCCCGCGCGACAATAGCCATAACCCGAAATCGATGTCCGGGCGCATGACTTATGATGACAGAAATTTGCGCTTCGTGAATCGGGCCGGCGGCACTATTCGGCCATGGCCGGATTGCCTTTTGCGTCGCTTTGGCTAAGACGGGCGCGACCTTTCGTCAGATCAATCGGGGACATCGCAATGACCGCCATCATCGACATTGTCGGACGTGAAATCCTGGACAGCCGTGGAAACCCGACCGTCGAGGTCGATGTTGTACTCGAAGACGGTTCGATGGGCCGCGCAGCGGTGCCGTCAGGCGCCTCGACCGGCGCCCATGAGGCCGTCGAGCTTCGCGACGGCGGTGCCCGCTATCTCGGCAAGGGCGTGCTGAAGGCCGTGGAGGCGGTCAACGGCGAATTGTTCGAGGCGATCGGCGGCATGGAAGCCGAAAACCAGATCCACATCGACCAGACGATGATCGAACTCGACGGCACGCCCAACAAAAGCCGGCTCGGTGCCAACGCCATTCTGGGCGTTTCGCTGGCGGTGGCCAAGGCCGCGGCCGATGCCGCCGGCCTGCCGCTCTACCGCTATGTCGGCGGCACCAAGGCGCATATCCTGCCTGTGCCGATGATGAACATCATCAATGGCGGCGCGCATGCCGACAACCCGATCGATTTCCAGGAATTCATGATCCTGCCGGTCGGCGCGCCGACGCTGCGCGAAGGCGTGCGCTGGGGCTCTGAAATCTTCCACACGCTGCGCAAGAAGCTGAAGGATGCCGGCCACAATACCAATGTCGGTGACGAGGGCGGCTTTGCCCCGAACCTGAAGAGCGCGCCGGTGGCGCTCGATTTCATCATGGAATCGATCGAGAAGGCCGGCTTCAAGCCGGGCGAGGAGATCGCGCTCGGCCTCGATTGCGCCGCCACCGAATTCTTCAAGGACGGCAACTACGTCTATGAGGGCGAGAAGAAGACGCGTGACCCCAAGGCGCAGGCCAAGTACCTTGCCAAGCTTGCCGCCGACTATCCGATCATCTCGATCGAGGACGGCTTGGCCGAGGACGATTGGGAAGGCTGGAAGTACCTGACCGACCTGATCGGCAAGAAGACGCAGCTGGTCGGCGACGACCTTTTCGTCACCAACACGGCGCGCCTGCGCGACGGCATCCGCATGGGCGTTGCCAATTCGATCCTGGTCAAGGTCAACCAGATCGGCTCGCTGACCGAAACGCTCGACGCGGTCGAGACCGCCCACAAGGCTGGCTACACCGCAGTCATGTCGCATCGTTCCGGCGAAACCGAGGATTCGACCATCGCCGATCTCGCCGTCGCCACCAATTGCGGGCAGATCAAGACCGGTTCGCTGTCGCGCTCCGACCGCATGGCCAAGTACAACCAGTTGATCCGCATCGAGGAAGAGCTCGGCAAGCAGGCGCGCTACGCCGGCAAGTCGGTGATCAAGGGCTGATCCGAAACCATTGAACTCGGACGTTGAGCGAAGGGCGGGATCATTCCCGCCCTTTTTCATTTCGCTGTCGCCGGGCAGGGCTCCGTAACCGTCCGTTAAGCACAATCGGGTGAAAAAGATCGTGAGCCGCATGAGTTCGCGGCCGCGAGGGAACGGGCGATGTGGACGCGTCAGCATAAGCAGAGAAATACCGGCCGGCTGATCATACCTTCGCTTTGCGTCGTGTTCCTGGCCTATTTCGGCTTCCATGCCTATCACGGCGAATTCGGCATCAATTCGAAATATCAGCTGGAAGCCCAGACGGTTGCGTTGCAGGCGCAGCTCGATGCCGTCAAGGCGCGCCGGGTGGAGCTCGAGCGGCGCGTTCGGCTCATGCATGACGGTACGCTGGAAAAGGACATGCTCGACGAGCAGGCGCGCAGGGCGCTTAATCTGTCCCAGGCTGATGAGATCACCATCATGTTGCCGGCTTCGTCGAAATAACTGTATTTCAGTTAATCACCAATATTTTCAATGATTTTAATCGCTTAGGCGCATGCCAGCTATGCAAATTCGTCATGGCGCAACGCTGTAACGCGTGTTAGCCTTGCATAAATCGGTGGGGAGAGCTGATCTTCCCAGGGCAGATTTCATCCTGCCCTAATGTCCGCAAAGAGACGCCAACAGGGAGTGATGCATGGCCACCGCAGCCAGAAAAGCGCCTGCCAAATCGAAATCCGACGGCAAATCGGGTCTTTCCGCGCCCAAGCCCGCTGAATTCACCAAGGACGAAGAGCTTGCCGCCTATCGGCATATGCTGCTCATCCGCCGCTTCGAGGAAAAGGCCGGCCAGCTCTACGGCATGGGCTTCATCGGCGGCTTCTGCCATCTCTATATCGGCCAGGAAGCGGTCGTCACCGGCATGAAGATGGCGCTGATCGAAGGCGATCAGATGATCACCGCCTATCGCGACCACGGCCACATGCTGGCGATGGAGCTTTCTCCGCGCGGCGTCATGGCCGAACTGACCGGGCGCCGTGGCGGCCTGTCACGGGGCAAGGGCGGCTCCATGCATATGTTCTCCAAGGAGAAGCATTTCTACGGTGGCCACGGCATTGTCGGCGCGCAGGTTTCGCTCGGCACCGGGCTGGCTTTCGCCAACCGCTACCGCGACAACAACAATGTCTCGCTGACCTATTTCGGCGATGGCGCGGCCAACCAGGGCCAGGTCTATGAAAGCTTCAACATGGCCTCGCTGTGGAAGCTGCCGGTGATCTACATCATCGAGAACAACCGCTACGCCATGGGCACGTCGGTTTCGCGCTCTTCCGCGGAGACGGATTTCTCGCACCGGGGTGCGTCCTTCAAGATTCCAGGTATCCAGGTCGACGGCATGGATGTGCGCGCGGTCAAGGCCGCCGGCGAGCTCGCCACCGAATGGTGCCGTGCCGGCAATGGCCCGCTGATCCTCGAAATGCAGACCTATCGCTATCGCGGCCACTCGATGTCGGATCCGGCGAAATACCGCTCGAAGGAAGAAGTGCAGAAGATGCGCTCCGAGCATGACCCGATCGAGCAGGTCAAGGCGCGGCTGATCGAGAAGAAGTGGGCGACCGAGGACGAATTGAAGACCATCGACAAGGAGGTTCGCGACATCGTCGCCGACGCCGCCGAGTTTGCCCAGAACGATGCGGAGCCGGATCCGTCCGAGCTCTGGACAGATATCGTATTGTAAGGGAGGGCCAGGACATGCCGATCGAAATTCTCATGCCCGCTCTCTCGCCGACCATGGAAGAGGGCAATCTTTCCAAGTGGTTGAAGAACGAGGGCGACAAGGTCGTCGCCGGCGACGTCATCGCCGAGATCGAAACCGACAAGGCGACGATGGAAGTCGAAGCCGTCGATGAAGGCACTCTGGCCAAGATCGTGGTCCCAGCCGGCACCGAAGGCGTCAAGGTAAACGCGGTGATCGCCGTGCTTGCGGTTGAAGGCGAAGACACCGACAAGGCCGGCGAAGGCATCGGCGAAGAGCCTGCCAAGGCTGAAACGGCTGAAACGGCTGCACCGGCGCCAATTGCGGCCAAGAGTGAGGCCGCGGCACCAGTCGCGGCGGCGCCGAAGACCGAGATCGCCGCCGATCCGGATATCCCTGCCGGCACCGAAATGGTCTCGACCACGGTGCGCGAAGCGCTGCGCGATGCCATGGCCGAGGAGATGCGCCGCGACGGCGATGTCTTCGTCATGGGCGAGGAGGTCGCCGAATACCAGGGCGCCTACAAGATCACGCAAGGGTTGCTGCAGGAGTTCGGACCGCGCCGCGTCGTCGACACGCCGATCACCGAGCACGGTTTTGCCGGCGTCGGCGTCGGTGCGGCGATGGCCGGGCTGAAGCCGATCGTCGAGTTCATGACCTTCAACTTCGCCATGCAGGCGATCGACCAGATCATCAATTCGGCCGCCAAGACGCTCTATATGTCGGGCGGCCAGATGGGGGCGCCGATCGTGTTTCGCGGACCGAACGGCGCTGCCGCCCGTGTCGCCGCCCAGCACTCGCAGTGCTACGCCGCCTGGTACAGCCACATTCCGGGCCTGAAGGTGGTGATGCCGTATACGGCCGCCGACGCCAAGGGCTTGCTGAAAGCCGCGATCCGCGACCCCAACCCGATCATCTTCCTTGAGAACGAAATCCTCTACGGCCAGTCCTTCGACGTGCCGAAGCTCGATGATTTCGTGCTGCCGATCGGCAAGGCGCGCATCCACAAGCAAGGCAAGGACGTCACCATCGTCTCGTTCGGCATCGGCATGACCTATGCGGTCAAGGCCGAAGCGGAATTGCGCGGCATGGGAATCGACGCCGAGATCATCGATCTCAGGACCATCCGCCCGCTCGACCTCGACACGATCATCGCCTCGGTCAAGAAGACCAACCGCCTGGTCGTGGTGGAAGAGGGCTTCCCGCAGAACTCGGTCGGCGACCACATCGCCAACCAGGTCTCGCAGCGCGCCTTCGATTTCCTCGACGCGCCGGTCATCACCATTGCCGGCAAGGATGTGCCGATGCCTTATGCGGCCAACCTCGAAAAACTGGCACTGCCGAATGTCGGCGAGGTCATCGAGGCGGTCAAAGCCGTCACGTATCGCTGAACCGGGCGGGAGGTCAAAATGCCAATCAACATCACCATGCCGGCGCTCTCGCCCACGATGGAAGAGGGCAATCTTTCGAAGTGGCTGGTCAAGGAAGGCGACAAGGTTTCGCCAGGCGACGTCATCGCCGAGATCGAGACCGACAAGGCGACGATGGAAGTCGAAGCCGTCGATGAGGGCACGGTCGCCAAGCTCGTCGTCCCCGCAGGCACCGAAGGCGTCAAGGTCAATGCGCTGATCGCCGTCCTCGCGGCCGAAGGCGAGGACGCAGGCGCCGCCGCGAAAAGCGGTGGCGGTGCCGCACCGGCGAAAGCCGAGGCGCCGAAGGCGGATGCCAAGGCTGAAGTACCAAAGGCCGAGGCGCCGAAGGCCGAACCTGCCGCCCCCACGCCCAAGGCTGAGGCGACTCCGGTCGCCAATGGTCATGCGGCTGGCGAGCGCACCTTCGCCTCGCCGCTCGCGCGCCGCATCGCCAAGGAAGCCGGCGTCGATGTGTCTGGTGTGACCGGCACCGGCCCGCATGGGCGGGTGGTGAAGGCCGATGTCGACGCGGCGATTGCCGGTGGCGGTGCCAAGGCGGCGCCCGCGGCCAAGGCTCCGGCCGGCGCGCCGGCTGCTGCTTCCGCTCCTGCCGTGAAGGCGATGTCGGACGACCAGGTGCTGAAGCTGTTCGAGGAGGGTTCCTACGACCTCGTCCCGCACGACAATATGCGCAAGACCATCGCGCGGCGCCTCGTCGAGGCCAAGACCACCATTCCGCATTTCTACCTGACGCTCGACTGCGAGCTCGACGCGCTGCTGGCATTGCGCACGCAGATCAATGCTGCAGCCCCGATGAAGAAGACCGACAAGGGCGAGGCTCCCGCCTACAAGCTGTCGGTCAACGACATGGTCATCAAGGCGATGGCGATGGCGCTGAAGGCGGTGCCGGATGCCAATGCCTCATGGACCGAAACCGCCATGGTCAAGCACAAGCATGCCGATGTCGGCGTCGCCGTCTCGATCCCCGGCGGCCTGATCACGCCGATCATTCGGCATGCCGACGAAAAGTCGCTGTCCACTATCTCCAACGAGATGAAGGATCTGGCGAGCCGTGCGCGCAGCCGCAAGCTGAAGCCGGAAGAGTATCAGGGCGGCACCACGGCGGTGTCGAACCTCGGCATGTTCGGCATCAAGGACTTTGCCGCCGTCATCAACCCGCCGCACGCGACGATCCTGGCGGTGGGTGCCGGCGAGGAGCGGGCCGTGGTCAAGAACGGCGAGATCAGAATAGCCACCGTGATGTCGGTGACGCTGTCGACGGACCATCGTGCCGTCGACGGGGCACTTGGCGCCGAACTGCTGGTCGCCTTCAAACGGTTGATCGAAAACCCGATGGGCATGCTGGTCTAGGCAAGGGGAGAGGCGGTGCGGAAATTCTTCACCAGCCTTTTCGCCTTCATCCTTTCCGGATTCGCCGGCGGCGTTGGGGGCACAGCAACCGGCTGTCATCGCCAACGGACAGGAAGTGTACATCCTGGTGTTCTTGCTCTCAGCATTGGTAACGGTTGTCTTCACCCTCGTCTTTCGTTGAGCGATGGCTTTTCGTGCGCTGGCGAGCAGGGCGCGGTTTGATTGAAGCAAGGACGGGTTGAACGGATGAAGACGGTGCTTTGCTACGGCGATTCGCTGACCTGGGGTTACAATGCCGATGGTGGCCGCCATCCGCTGCAGGATCGCTGGCCAAGCGTGCTGCAGGCTGGGCTTGGCGGCGGCGTCCAGGTCATCGCCGACGGCCTCAATGGCCGCACCACGGCCTTTGACGATCATCTGGCTGGAGCCGATCGCAACGGCGCACGGCTGTTGCCGACGGTGCTGACGACGCACGCGCCGATCGACCTGATCGTCATCATGCTCGGCGCGAACGATATGAAGCCGTGGATCCACGGCAATCCGGTCGCGGCCAAGCAAGGCATCCAGCGGCTGATCGACATCGTGCGTGGCCATGACTATCCGTTCGACTGGCCGGCGCCACAAATACTCATTGTGTCGCCACCCGTTGTAAGCCGCACCGAAAATGCCGACTTCAAGGAAATGTTTGCCGGCGGTGACGATGCTTCAAGGCACCTGGCACCGCAATATGCGGCGTTGGCCGACGAAGTCGGTTGCGGCTTCTTCGATGCCGGCACCGTGGCGCAAACCACACCGCTCGATGGTGTCCATCTCGACGCCGAAAACACGCGAAACATCGGCAAGGCGCTGACACCGGTCGTGCGCGTCATGCTGGAATTGTGATTGAAGGAGAAAAATCGTGGCTGAGAACTACGACGTCATCATCATCGGCTCCGGCCCGGGCGGCTATGTCACGGCGGTGCGTTCCGCCCAGCTCGGCTTCAAGACGGCGATCGTCGAGCGCGAGCATCTCGGCGGCATCTGCCTCAACTGGGGCTGCATTCCGACCAAGGCGCTGCTGCGCTCGGCCGAGATCATGCACTATTCCGATCATCTGAAGGATTACGGCTTGAAGCTCGACGGCAAGGTCAGCGTCGACACATCGGCCGTTGTCGACCGCTCCCGCAAAGTCTCGCTGCGGCTCAATGGCGGCGTCGCCTTCTTGATGAAGAAGAACAAGGTCGACGTCATCTGGGGCGAAGCCAAGCTGTCTAAGCCGGGCGAGATTGTCGTGTCCAAGACCGCCAAGAAGCCGATGGAGCCGCAACCCCCGGTGCCGAAGGGCGTCAAGGGCGAGGGCACCTACACCGCCAAGCACATCATCCTGGCGACCGGTGCGCGGCCGCGCGCGCTGCCTGGTATCGAGCCGGACGGCAAGCTGATCTGGACCTATTTTGAAGCCATGGTGCCGAAGGAGATGCCAAAATCGCTGCTGGTGATGGGCTCAGGCGCCATCGGCATCGAATTCGCGTCCTTCTACCGCACCATGGGTGCCGACGTGACGGTCGTCGAATTGTTGCCGGCGGTGATGCCGGTCGAGGATGCCGAAGTCTCGAAATTCGCGCAAAGGCAGTTCGAGAGGCAAGGCATGAAGATCATCCTCGAGGCCAAGGTGACCAAGGTCGAAAAGGGGGCCAATTCGGTCACCGCGCATGTCGAGATGAAGGACGGCAAGGTCGAGAAGATCACCGCCGACCGCATGATTTCGGCCGTCGGCGTGCAGGGCAACATCGAGAATCTCGGCCTTGAAGCGCTTGGGGTGAAGACCGATCGCGGCTGTGTCTTGGTCGACGGCTATGGCAAGACCAACGTGCCCGGCATCTACGCCATCGGCGATGTCGCAGGCCCGCCGATGCTCGCCCACAAGGCCGAGCATGAGGGCGTCGTGTGCGTCGAAAAGATCGCCAATTTCCCTGGCGTGCATGCCATCGACAAGCTCAAGATCCCCGGCTGCACCTACTGCAACCCGCAGGTCGCCTCTGTCGGCCTGACGGAAGCCAAGGCCAAGGCCGAGGGCAAGGATATCCGCGTCGGCCGCTTCCAGTTCGCCGCCAACGGCAAGGCGATCGCGCTGGGCGAGGACCAGGGCTTCATCAAGACAATCTTCGACAAGAAGACCGGTCAACTGCTCGGCGCGCACATGGTCGGCGCCGAAGTGACCGAACTGATCCAGGGTTTTGTCGTGGCTATGAACCTCGAAACGACCGAGGAAGAACTGATGCACACCATCTTCCCGCATCCGACGCTGTCGGAGATGATGAAGGAAAGCGTGCTCGACGCCTATGGCCGCGCATTGAACGCATGATAGATTCGCCACAAGAGACTCAGCCGCGAAAGCCGCAGGATCTCTTCGGCAGCGTAGTTCGTTTCCGGATGCATTTTTACGTGCGCAAGGAGAAGGCAAATGCACTTGAACGGCGTGGGCTGGATCGCAGCCATCATCATCGGCGGCCTGGCAGGCTGGCTCGCCGAGATGGTCATGAAGAGCAACACCGGCATTTTCATGAACATTATCATGGGTATCGTCGGCGCAGTGGTGCTGAACGCAATCCTGCAGGCTCTCAATATCGGCGTGTTCGGCGTCGGCTGGACCGCCTATCTGATCACCGGCTTCATCGGTGCCTGCCTGCTGATCTGGGTCGGACGCCTGGTGCGCCGCTAAAGGCATATCGTTCCCGCTATGCGAAAACGGTTGTAGCGGCATGCGCCGCTGCAGCCTTTTTCTTTATACCGAAAAGTCCTAGATGACGTAAAAGTGACGATCGCCGACGGGCGATCGCGAGAAAAGCCAGGGTTCAGATGGTCACTGTCCTCGACACGATCACCAACGCGCCGCGACTGCGGCATCCCGAGAAGGCGCACAAGCCCGACCAGGAAGTTTTGCGCAAACCGGATTGGATCCGCGTCAAGGCGCCGGTCTCGAAGGGCTATGCCGAGACGCGTGAGATCGTCAAATCCCACAAGCTGGTGACGGTCTGCGAAGAGGCCGGGTGCCCCAACATTGGTGAATGCTGGGAAAAGAAGCACGCCACCTTCATGATCATGGGCGAGATCTGCACCCGCGCCTGTGCCTTCTGCAATGTCGCCACCGGCATTCCAACCGCGCTCGACCCTGATGAGCCTGCACGCGTCGCGCATGCCGTCAAGCAGATGGGGCTCAGCCACGTCGTCATCACCTCGGTCGACCGCGACGATCTCGCCGATGGCGGCGCGCAGCACTTCGCCGACGTGATCCGGGCCATCCGCGCGGCAACGCCGTCGACCACGATCGAAATCCTGACGCCCGATTTCCTGCGCAAGGACGGTGCGCTCGAGATCGTCGTGGCGGCCAGGCCCGACGTCTTCAACCACAATCTCGAAACCGTGCCGTCCAACTATCTTAAGGTCCGGCCGGGTGCGCGCTATTTCCACTCGATCCGGTTGTTGCAGCGGGTCAAGGAACTCGATCCGTCGATCTTCACCAAGTCCGGCATCATGGTCGGGCTGGGCGAGGAGCGGAATGAAATCCTGCAGCTGATGGACGATCTGCGTTCAGCCAATGTCGACTTCATGACCATCGGCCAATATCTGCAGCCGTCGAAGAAGCACCACCCGGTGATCCGCTTCGTCACCCCGGAGGAATTCAAATCCTTTGAGACGATCGGCCGGACCAAGGGTTTTCTGCTGGTGGCATCGAGCCCGCTGACGCGTTCATCGCACCACGCGGGCGACGATTTCGCCCGGCTACGCGCGGCGCGGGAAGCGCAGCTCCAGAAATCGCTCTGATGCATGTCGCCCAAAGTGACCTCGGTTTGGGAGAACGACATGCATAAAAACGAAGATTCTGAAGCGCGTCGCATGAATCCGTTTCGACGCGACCCGCTTTAGAGCCGTTCATGCCGAAATTCGAAGCCACCCGCCGCGTTACCCATACGCCGCAGCAGATGTTTGCGCTGGTTGCCGATGTCGAGGCCTATCCGCAATTCCTGCCGCTTTGCGAAGCGCTGACGGTGCGCTCGCGCAAGGAGCGTGATGGGCGTACCGTTCTCGTCGCCGACATGAGCATCGGCTACAAGGCCATCCGCGAAACCTTCACGACGCAGGTGCTGCTGAAGCCCGACGAGAACGCCATCGATGTGAAGTACATCGACGGCCCGTTCAAATATCTGAGCAATGTCTGGCGCTTCGAGCCCGATGGGGCCGGCTGTGCCGTCCGCTTCTTCATCGACTATGAGTTCAAGAGCCGCATCCTGGGCGCGGTGATGGGCACCATGTTCGACCGCGCCTTTCGCATGTTCGCCGAGGCTTTCGAAAAGCGCGCCGACGTCATCTATGGGGTTGCGCCGTCGGCCTGATGCTGGTCAAGCGCACGCAGACCCAACTCCAGCGCGTGCCTGACCGTCTCGCGGCGGATGAAAGCACGGCCCTTGTCGGCGAACAGCTGGCGTTCGGCGGTCACCGTTTGGCCAGCCAGGCCGACGCCAAACCAGACCAGGCCGACAGGTTTTTCCGCCGAACCGCCGCCAGGCCCGGCGATCCCGGTGACCGCCAGGGTCAACCCTGCGCGCGAGCGGGAAAGCGCACCGGCCGCCATCTCGATCGCTGTCTCCCGGGAAACCGCGCCATGCGCGTCGAGCGTGGCGGCGGAAACACCGAGCATGTCCATCTTGGCTTCGTTGGAATAGGTGATGAAGCCGCGATCGACCACGGCGGAGGAGCCTGCAATGTCGGTCAGCGCGGCAATGATCATGCCGCCGGTGCAGCTTTCCGCCGTCGCTATCATGATGCCGCGTTCGCGGCAGGCCTCGAACAGGGCAATTGCCAGCTCGCCGTTGCTCATTCCGGCACCTCGCCGGGGAAGACCACGCTGGCGGTGGCGATCGCCGCAATACCTTCCTCGCGGCCGACGAAGCCGAGTTTTTCGTTGGTTGTCGCCTTGATCGAGATGCGGTCGGCGGAAATCCCCAGCATTTGCGAAAGGGCCGATGTCATCGCCTCGCGGTGCGGGCCGACACGCGGCGCTTCACAGATCAACGTGATATCGGCATTGGCGATGCGTCCGCCGCGCTCGCGCACCACTCTCGCCGCATGTTCGACGAATATCCGCGACGCAGCACCCTTCCACTGCGGATCGGACGGGGGAAAATGCGTGCCGATGTCGCCGGCGCCGCAGGTCGCCAGCAGCGCATCGGTCAAGGCGTGCAGGCCGACATCAGCATCGGAATGGCCCGACAATTTCTTGTCGTGCGGGATGGCGACGCCGCACAGGGTCACGTGATCGCCGGCCTCGAAGGCATGGACATCGTAGCCGTTGCCGGTGCGGATGTCGGGGAAGTGTGTTCGTTCGCTGGAAAGTCGCTGGTGCGCCATGGCGATGTCCCGTGCCCAGGTGAGTTTGACATTGTCCGGCGAGCCCGGAACGAGCTTGACCGGAATATGCGCCCATTCGGCAATGGCCGCGTCGTCGGTGAAGTCGAGCTTGCCCAGCTGATGGGCCTTGTCGTGCGCGGCAAGGATCGGTTCGTAGGGAAAACCTTGCGGGGTTTGCGCCGCGTGCAGCCCGCTGCGGGAAACCGTTTCCGCCACGACGCCGGATGCCGACTCGCGCTTCAGCGTGTCGGCGACGGGCAGGGCAGGCAACGCCCCCTCGTGTTCGCTGATGGCGGCGATAGTGCGGTCGATCAAGTCCGCGTCGACGAAGGGGCGGACGGCATCGTGAATCAGAACCTGGCCCGGCGCGTGGCCCTTCAGCGCCAGCAGCCCGAGCCGGACGGACTCCTGCCTGGTCGGCCCGCCAATGACGGCGATGACACGCTGGGCCTGGGCACCCGCCGCCTGCCGGAACAGTTCGTGGTCGTCGGCGTGGATGGCGACGACAATCTGACCGGTTCGCGGATGGGCAAGAAACATCTCCAGCGTATGCGCAATGACGGCGCGGCCGCCGATGTTCTGGTATTGCTTGGGTCCGTTGGCCTGTCCGGCACGAGCGCCGCGGCCGGCGGCGACGATCACCACCGCAACCCCACCTGTCGCGCTCGAGTTTTCACTTCCGTCAGTCATGGCGATTGGCTTAGCGCACGATCCCCAAAAGTGTAATTGGTTTTCCGAAAAGATCGTGCGTCAAATATGAATTCCAAAGTGTCTCCAACGCGTCCTCAAGGGCGCAGGGCGGCCCGGGTCACGACAGCACCGAAGGCCGGCATTTTCCCAATTGCGCCTTAATGTGGCGTCATTCCGCGTTGCACATTGTGGCGGTTCTGGCTAGAGAATGTGCAACGAATGGACATGCTTGGTTTTTGTGCATGGTTAACCTGACCAAATTGGCCGCGCCTCTCGACGTCGGCGGCGTGGAAATCCGCAATCGCGTGTTCCTCGCGCCGATGTCGGGTATTACCGACGAGCCTTTCCGGCAGCGCGCGCATGCGCATGGCGCCGGCCTGGTCGTGTCCGAAATGGTGGCAAGCGGCGAACTCGCCAAGGGCAGGGCCGGCTTCGACCTGCGCATACGTCATTCCGGCCTGCCCGTCCATATGGTGCAGCTTGCGGGCCGCGAGGCGGCCCATATGGCCGAAGGCGCGCGGATCGCCGCCGGCGAGGGCGCCGACATCATCGACATCAACATGGGCTGCCCGGCCAAGAAGGTTACCGGCGGCTATGCCGGTTCGGCATTGATGCTCGACCTCGACCATGCGCTGTCGTTGATCGAGGCCGTGGTCGGCGCGGTCAAGGTGCCGGTGACGGTCAAGATGCGGCTGGGCTGGGACGAAGGTGCGCTCAATGCGCCCCTCCTGGCGCGCCGTGCCGAGCAAGCGGGCGTCAAGATGGTGACGGTGCATGGTCGCACGCGCTGCCAGTTCTATCAGGGCAAGGCCGACTGGTGTGCCATTGCTCGCGTCAAGGAAGCTGTGTCGATTCCCGTCGTTGCCAACGGCGATGTCTGCTCCCCGGCCGAAGCGGCGACCATTCTCGAGCAATCCGGCGCCGATGCCGTGATGGTCGGCCGCGCGCATTATGGCGCGCCCTGGATCGCCGGTGGCGTCGCGGCCGCGGCGGCAGGTGAAACGGCGGTCGACGTACCGCAAAATCCCGCGGCATTGGCCGACTATGTCGTCGCCCACTACGAGGACATGCTGGCGCTTTATGGCGTCGAGAGTGGCTTGCGGCAGGCGCGCAAGCATCTGGGCTGGTATCTCGATCGCCATGCCGTTGGCGTTGCCGACGACGACCGGAAAGCCATCCTGACCACGTTCGAGCCGGCCCGCGTCATTGCCTTGCTGCGAAATGTGTTCTCGCGAGATCCGCAACCCTTGAACCTGCGGAGCGCCGCATGAACGCCACCGCAGGCCAGGTCGCTGAAATGGCGGATGCCGCCCAGATCGTTCTCAACACCATCCGGCGTCCGGTGATCATGATCAGCGAGGAAGGTTTCATCACCTTCGCCAATGCCGATGCCGAGGACTTCTTTCGCTCCAGCGCGACCATGCTGGCGCGAAACACCCTGTCCAAGCTGATCCCCTTCGGCAGTCCGCTGCTGACCCTTGTCGATCAGGTGCGCGAGCGCCGGGCTCCGGTCAACGAATATCGCGTCGATGTGTCGTCGCCGCGCCTGGGCATCGAGAAGGTCGTCGATCTCTATGTCGCGCCGGTTCCGGAATTCCCGGGCTCTGTCGTGGTCATGTTCCAGGAACGCTCGATGGCCGACAAGATCGACCGGCAGATGACGCATCGTGGTGCGGCGCGCTCGGTGACCGGCCTGGCGGCGATGCTTGCCCATGAGATCAAGAACCCGCTCTCGGGCATTCGCGGTGCTGCCCAGTTGCTCGAACTGTCGGCCTCCGACGAGGACCGCGCTCTGACCCGGCTGATCACCGACGAGACGGACCGTATCGTGTCGCTGGTCGATCGCATGGAGGTGTTTTCCGACGAGCGGCCGATCGACCGTTACCCCGTCAACATCCATGTCGTGCTCGACCATGTCAAGGCGATCGCCAAGAACGGTTTTGCAAAGAAAATCAGGATATTGGAAGACTATGATCCATCATTGCCTCCGGTATTCGCCAACCGCGACCAGCTGATCCAGGTGTTCCTGAACCTGGTCAAGAACGCCGCTGAGGCGATTGGCAGCGACCCGCAGGGGGAGATCGTGCTGTCGACCGCCTTCCGGCCGGGCATCCGCGTTTCGGTTCCGGGCACGCAGGACCGCGTATCGCTGCCGCTGGAGTTTTGCGTACGCGACAATGGCTCCGGCGTCTCGGAGGACATCCTGCCGATCCTGTTCGATCCCTTCATCACCACCAAGCCGAACGGCTCGGGGCTGGGGCTGGCACTCGTCGCCAAGATCGTCGGCGAGCATGGCGGCATCATCGAATGCGACTCGACCCCGCGCGGAACCACCTTCCGCATCCTGATGCCGGCCTGGAAGGAAACGCCATTCGGTGCCGATGAAGACGGCGAAGGAGACCGCAAATGACCGCCCGCGGCAATATTCTCGTCGCCGATGACGATGCGGCGATCCGCACCGTGCTCAATCAGGCCCTCTCTCGCGTCGGCCATGAGGTGCGCGTAACCTCCAATGCCTCGACCTTGTGGCGTTGGGTGGCGGCGGGTGAGGGCGACCTCGTCATTACCGACGTGGTGATGCCGGACGAAAACGCCTTCGACATGCTGCCACGCATCAAGAAGGCGCGGCCGGAGCTGCCGGTTATCGTCATGAGCGCCCAGAACACGTTCATGACGGCGATTCGCGCATCCGAAACCGGCGCCTATGAATATCTGCCAAAGCCGTTCGACCTGACCGAACTCCTCAACATCGTCAACCGGGCGCTGTCGGAGCCGCGACGCCCGAAGATCGATGCCCGGCCGGATGAGCAGCCTGAAACGATGCCGCTGGTCGGCCGCTCGGCGGCCATGCAGGACATCTACCGCATGCTGGCGCGCATGATGCAGACCGACCTGACGGTGATGATCTCGGGTGAATCCGGCACCGGCAAGGAACTGGTGGCGCGTGCGCTGCATGAATATGGCCGCCGTCGCGGCGGCCCGTTCGTTGCCATCAACATGGCGGCGATCCCGCGCGACCTGATCGAATCAGAGCTGTTCGGGCACGAGAAGGGCGCCTTCACCGGCGCCCAGAACCGCTCCACCGGCCGTTTCGAACAAGCCGAGGGCGGCACCCTTTTCCTCGACGAGATCGGCGACATGCCGATGGAGGCGCAGACGCGCCTGCTGCGCGTCCTGCAGCAGGGCGAATATACGACGGTCGGCGGCCGTACGCCTATCAAGACCGACGTGCGCATTGTCGCCGCCACCAACAAGGATCTGCGCACCCTGATCAACCAGGGACTGTTCCGTGAGGATCTGTTCTACCGCCTCAACGTCGTGCCCCTCAGGCTGCCGGCATTGCGCGAGCGGTCCGAGGACGTGCCAGATCTCGTGCGCCACTTCTTCAAGCTTGGCGAGATGGAGGGGTTGCAGACCAAGCGCATCTCGTCCGGCGGCATTGAGCTGATGAAGCGCTACCCATGGCCGGGCAATGTACGCGAACTGGAAAACCTCGTTCGCCGGCTGGCCGCCCTCTATTCGCAAGACGAGATTTCCGCCGAGATCATCGAGGCGGAGCTCAAGACCGGGGAACGGCCCGTGGTCCCCGGCGGCGGTAACCTCATCCCCGACGACCTCTCCATCGGCCAGGCTGTCGAGCATTTCCTGCAGCGCTATTTCGCCTCGTTTGCCGGCGAATTGCCGCCGGCCGGGCTCTATCAGCGCATCCTGTCCGAAGTCGAATATCCGCTGGTCCTGGCCTCGATGACGGCGACTCGCGGCAACCAGATCAAGGCGGCGGAGCTGCTGGGCCTGAACCGCAACACGCTGCGCAAGAAGATTCGCGAACTCGGCGTCAATGTCTATAAATCGTCGCGGCCAGGCTGAGCGCTGATCCGATCCGGCTCTTTTCAGGGGACTGAGCGGCGAAAGATTTCCGCCATTGTCACACTTGTTGCATAATCGCCACAATGCGTTGCATAGATCGGACGCAATCATTGGCTCCAAGACGGCGACATGGCTCCGCAGGCACCCGTACTCAACCAACCGCTCTTCAGCGAACCCGGCGCGCGCGACGGTCGCCGCTTGCTGGCGCTGCCCGGCGTGGTGGCGGTCGTCGGCGCGCTGGTCATGGCGGCCATCTCCTTCACCATCCTGGTCGGCGCGACGCCGATCGCGCCTGACGCCAGGACGACCTGGGCGCTGATCGCGCTCAACGCCGCTTTCGTGCTGTTCCTCAGCGCCCTGGTCGGACGCGAGGTGCATCGCATCGTGATGGCGCGCCGGCACGGCAAGGCGGCCTCGCGGCTGCATGTGCGCATCGTTGCGATGTTCGCGCTGGTTGCCGCCATTCCCGCCATCATGGTGGCGATCATTGCCTCGATCACGCTCGATATCGGCCTCGACCGCTGGTTCGAGATTCGCACCAAGACGATCGTCAATTCCTCGCTGTCGATCGCCGATGCCTATGTCCAGGAAAACGCCCGCAATCTGCAAGGCACGACGTTGTCGATGGCCTATGACCTCGATGCGTCGCGCACGCTCTACGGCCTTGACCGGACGGGCTTTCTAGACCTCCTCAACAAGGAGGCGGTAGGCCGGTCGCTGGCCCACGCCGCGCTGATCAAGCCAGATGGCTCGTTCGTCATGAGCGCCCAGACCGATGCCGATTTCGCCATGCCGGAACCGCCGGAAGGCTCAGTCAGCAGCGCCACCGACGGCAGACCGGTGCTGATAGAGCCGCGCACCCGCAACATCATGGGCGCCATCGTCAAGCTGCGTGAGATCGAGGGCCTCTACCTCTACACCATCCGATTGGTTGATCCCGAGGTGATCAAGGCGCGGCAGATCGTCAGGTCCAATACGGACGAGTACCGCAATCTCGAAGACAACAGGCGCACCTCGCAAGTGGCCTTCGCGCTGCCGTATCTGTCGCTGACCCTGATCATCATCCTGTCGGCGATCTGGACCGGCATTGCCGTCGCCGACCGTCTTGTGCGGCCCATTCGCCAGCTCATCGGTGCCGCCGACGAGGTGGCCACAGGCAATCTCGACGTCGCTGTCCCCGTCAGGCCTTCCGATGGCGATGTCGCCTCGCTTGGCGACACTTTCAACAAGATGCTGCTCGAGCTCAAATCGCAACGCAACGAGATCCTGTCGGCAAAGGACCTGATCGACGAGCGGCGGCGCTTTTCCGAAGCCGTGCTTGCCGGTGTCACCGCCGGCGTCATCGGCGTCGATCCCTACGGCATCATCACCATCGTCAACCGTTCGGCCGAATCGATGCTGGCCATCTCAGCCAGTGCCGCGCTCGGGCAGAACCTTTCCGCCATCCTGCCGCATGTTGGCCGCGTCTTCGAGATCGGCCGCCAGTCAGGCAAGCCTGTCTACCGCGAGCAGGTGACGTTCTTCCGCGCCGGCACCGAGCGCACGTTCAACGTGCAGATCACCATCGAGGCCGGTGACGACGGCTCGGAGGAGAAATCCTACGTCGTGACCGTCGACGATATTACCGATCTGGTCCAGGCACAGCGTTCTTCCGCCTGGGCCGACGTGGCGCGCCGCATCGCCCACGAGATCAAGAACCCGCTGACGCCGATCCAGCTTTCGGCCGAGCGCATCAAGCGCCGTTACGGCAAGGTCATCACCGAGGACCGCGAGGTTTTCGACCAATGCACCGACACCATCATCCGGCAGGTCGAGGATATCGGCCGCATGGTCGACGAATTCTCCGCTTTCGCGCGCATGCCAAAGCCCGAGATGAAGGCCATCGATCTGCGCGAATCGCTGCGCGAGGCTTCGTTCCTGGTCGAGGTCAGCCGCGCCGACATCACCTTCGAGCGGATATTCGGCAACGAACCGCTCAAGGGCACGTTCGACAGCCGCCTTCTGGCGCAGGCTTTCGGCAATGTGATCAAGAATGCTGCCGAAGCGATCGATGGACTGGAACAGAAGGATGGTTCGCACGGCATAATCCGGATTCAAGCCGGCCGTCAGAATGGCGCGATTCGAATCGACGTCATCGACAATGGCAAAGGCCTGCCGCGGGAGAATCGCCAACGGCTGCTCGAGCCCTATATGACCACACGAGAGAAGGGCACCGGGCTTGGTCTGGCTATCGTCAAAAAGATCGTGGAGGACCATGGCGGCAGGCTGGAACTTCATGATGCACCTGCGGATTTCCATGGCGGGCGCGGCGCGATGATCAGCATCATTCTGCCGCCCGCGGCTGCCACGCCGCCGCGCGGTGAGGCCAAGACGGAACACGAAAGAGAAACTGAAAAGGTCGGTAATGGCGTCTGATATTCTCATCGTCGATGACGAGGAAGACATCCGCGAGCTCGTCGCAGGTATCCTGAGCGACGAAGGTCACGAAACCCGCACGGCATTCGACGCCGACAGCGCGCTGGCTGCCATAGCTGATCGTGCGCCGAGGTTGATTTTCCTCGATATCTGGCTGCAGGGTTCGCGTCTGGACGGCTTGGCACTGCTGGACGAGATCAAGACGATGCATCCCACCTTGCCGGTGGTGATGATCTCCGGCCACGGAAACATCGAAACGGCGGTCTCCGCCATCCGTCGTGGCGCCTATGATTTCATCGAGAAGCCGTTCAAGGCCGACAGGCTGATCCTCATTGCCGAGCGCGCGCTTGAAACCTCGAAACTGCGGCGCGAGGTGTCCGACCTCAAGCAGCGCAGCGGCGAGACCTTCGACTTGATCGGCATGTCGTCGGCGATGAGCCAGCTGCGTCAGACCATCGAGCGCGTCGCGCCGACCAACAGCCGTGTCATGATCATCGGTCCGTCCGGCTCGGGCAAGGAACTGGCGGCGCGCGCCATTCACACGCTGTCGGCGCGCAAGGGCGCGCCGTTCGTGACGCTGAGCGCCGCCAACATCACGCCGGAGCGCATGGAGATAGAACTGTTCGGCACCGAATCGAACGGTGTCGAGCGCAAGGTCGGCGCGCTGGAAGAGGCTCATCGCGGCATCCTCTATATCGATGAAGTGGCAGACATGCCGCGCGAGACGCAGAACAAGATCCTGCGCGTGCTGGTCGAGCAGCAGTTCGAGCGGGTAGGGGGCACAAAGCGGGTCAAGGTCGATGTCCGCATCATCTCCTCGACCTCGCAGAACCTGGAAGCCATGATCGCCGATGGCCGTTTCCGCGAGGATCTCTATCATCGCCTGGCGGTGGTTCCCGTGATGGTGCCGGGACTGGCCGAGCGGCGCGAGGACATTCCCTACCTGGTTGACAACTTCATGAAGCAGATCGCCCGCCAGGCCGGTATCAAGCCGCGTCGCATCGGCGACGACGCGCTGGCTGTGCTGCAGGCGCACAACTGGCCGGGGAACGTCCGCCAGCTGCGTAACAATGTCGAGCGCCTGATGATCCTGGCGCGGGGCGACGACGTCGATGCGCCGATCACGGCGGATCTGCTGCCGTCCGAGATCGGCGATGTCATGCCGCGCACGCCGAATCAGTCCGACCAGCACATCATGGCGCTGCCGCTGCGCGAGGCGCGTGAGCAGTTCGAGAAGGACTATCTGATCGCCCAGATCAACCGCTTTGGCGGCAATATCTCGAAGACGGCCGAGTTCATCGGCATGGAACGCTCGGCCCTGCACCGCAAGCTGAAGTCGCTGGGCGTCTGACAGGCGCGATGTCTGTTCAGCCACGCCTGGGCCAAGCATTTGCCGGTTACGGCCAAGGCGGAATCGCATAAGAAAGCCCGAGAGTTTTCCAGGGGTCGCCAATGCCGCGCATTGCCTATGTCAACGGGCGCTACGTCGCTCACGCGGATGCTTCCGTGCATATCGAGGATCGCGGCTACCAATTCGCCGACGGCGTCTATGAGGTCTGCGAGGTGGCGCGCGGCTTTATCGTCGACATGCCGCGCCACCTTGCGCGGCTGAACCGCTCGCTGACCGAACTGTCGATCGCCTGGCCGGTCGCGTGCAACGTGCTGCCGCTCATCCTGCGCGAAGTGGTCAACCGCAACCATGTCGTAAACGGTCTGGTCTATGTCCAGGTGACGCGCGGTGTCGCAAGCCGCGACTTTGTCTTCCCATCGGCGGACACCAAGCCGTCCCTGGTGGTGACAGCCAAGAAGGCCGATCCCGCCGCCGGCACAAAGCGAGCCGAAACAGGCATAGCGGTCATCACCGTGCCCGAGAACCGCTGGGACCGGGTGGACATCAAGAGCGTCGGACTGCTGCCCAATGTATTGGCCAAGCAGAAAGCCAAGGAAGCGGGCGCCCAGGAGGCATGGTTCGTCGACACCGACGGCAACGTCAAGGAAGGCGGGTCGTCGAACGCCTGGATCGTTACCAAGGACGGCGTCCTGGTCACCAGGCCGGCCGATCATGGCATCCTGCGCGGCATCACCCGCACGACCATGTTTGAGGTGGCGGCAAAGCTCGGCCTGAAGATCGAGGAGCGCGGTTTTTCCGTTGCCGAGGCCAAGGTGGCGCGCGAGGCTTTCATCAGTTCCGCGACCACGATTGCCATGCCGGTCGTATCGATCGACGGCGATCCGGTCGCCAATGGTCACCCCGGCTCAATAACACTTTCGTTGCGGCAAGCCTTTTTTGACGTTGCGGAAAAAAGTCCAGCCTGATAACCGCACAGGTGGAATGAACATCAATATATCTCGTTCTGCTTGTCGTTACTGACGACAAGACGGTGTTTGCGCGCTTGACATGTGCCCGACAATTTGGCGCATTGGCTAGCAAACCGAAGGGGATCGGCGAAAGACAAGAACAATGGCGGAACGATCGCAAAACCTTCAGGACCTGTTCCTGAATTCAGTTCGCAAGAGCAAGAACCCGCTCACCATCTTCCTCATCAACGGCGTGAAGCTGACCGGCGTGGTCACTTCTTTCGATAATTTCTGTGTGCTGCTGCGCCGCGACGGTCACTCCCAGCTCGTCTACAAGCACGCCATTTCCACGATCATGCCGAGCCAGCCGGTTCAGATGTTCGATGGCGAGGAAAGCCAGGGCGCCTGATTGGCACGTGAGAAAGACGCGGACGCTACGGTTCGCGGAAAACCAGCACATCATCCCGGGACGGAAGCCAAGGGGCCGACCCGGGCTGTCGTCATTGTACCTGTGCTTACCCGCCAGCCGCGCGGCGACGACGATACCAACCGTCCTCGCTTGACGCGGTCCGCTGAAGCCCGCCACGACGAGGCGGTCGGCCTTGCCCGGGCCATCAATCTCGACCCCGTCCATACGGCTGTCGTGACCGTCAACGACCCACGCCCGGCGACGTTGCTCGGCAGCGGCAAGGTCGAAGAGTTTGCCGAGATCGTCAAGGAGAAGGACGCGGAGCTGGTCATCGTCGACCATCCTCTGACCCCGGTGCAGCAGCGCAATCTCGAGAAGGAACTGCATGCCAAGGTGTTGGACCGCACCGGATTGATCCTCGAGATCTTTGGCGAGCGCGCCCGCACCAAGGAAGGCACGCTGCAGGTCGAACTTGCCCATCTCAACTACCAGAAGGGCCGCCTTGTCCGCAGCTGGACCCACCTTGAACGTCAGCGCGGCGGCGCCGGCTTCCTCGGCGGCCCCGGCGAAACCCAGATCGAATCCGATCGGCGGCAGTTGCAGGAAAAGATCATCAAGCTGAAGCACGAGCTGGAAACGGTTCGCCGTACCCGCGACTTGCACCGCGCCAAGCGCAAGAAGGTGCCGTTCCCGGTGGTGGCGATCGTCGGCTACACCAATGCCGGCAAGTCGACGCTGTTCAACAGGCTGACTGGAGCGGACGTGCTGGCGCAGGACATGCTGTTCGCCACGCTCGACCCGACGCTGCGCCGCGTGCGCCTGCCGCATGGCACGCCGATCATCCTGTCGGACACGGTCGGTTTCATTTCGGATCTGCCGACGCATCTGATCGCGGCTTTTCGCGCGACGCTGGAAGAGGTGGTCGAGGCCGATCTCGTCATCCATCTGCGCGACATCTCCGATCCCGACACGGCCGCACAGGCAGAGGATGTCGAGCGCATCCTGGCCGACCTCGGCGTAGACGCCAGTGATACCAAGCGTGTGATCGAGGTCTGGAACAAGATCGATCTTTTGGACGAAGGCAACAGGAGCCGGCTGCTCGCCGATGCCGCCGACGGCAGCAAGGGCCCGCCGATCGCCGTGTCGGCGGTGACCGGCGAGGGCATCGACGCGCTGAAAGCGCTCATCGAGACACGCATGGCGGGCGAGCTCGAAGACCTGACGGTGACGATCGAGCCGGCGCAGTTCGGTCTTGTCGACTGGCTTTACCGCAATGGCGATGTCGTTTCGCGCACCGACAATGACGACGGCAGCGCCACCATCTCGCTCAAGGCCACGCAAAGCGCCCGCGAAGAGATCGAGAGCCGATTGCGTCGTAAAAACAACGGGTAGCCCGGAGCAATTCCAGGAAAGCGTGCAGTGCTTTCCGTCCGGAATTGCTGGTTGACAGGCCTACTTCGCGCTCTTCGCTTCCTGCCAGAGCGCTTCCATCTCGGCCAGGGTGGCCTTTTCCAGCGTATTGCCTGACTTTTCCAGGGCCTGCTCGACATAGTGGAAGCGTGAGCGGAATTTTTCATTCGTACCGCTCAGCGCCGCTTCCGAATCGAGCTTGAGATGCCGACCGAGATTGACGACGGCGAACAGCATGTCGCCGAATTCGTCCGTGATCGCGGCCATTTCGCCCTTGGCCAGCGCCTCGCGCAACTCACCGATCTCTTCCTCGATCTTGTCGAGGATGGGTGCCGCCTCGCTCCAGTCGAAGCCGACACGGGCAGCCTTCTCCTGAAGTTTCAACGCCCGCGTCAAAGCGGGCAGGGCGACCGGAACGCTGTCCAGGAACCCCTTGCCATTGTCCTCCGGGTCGAGGCCGCGCGCGAGGCGGGCTTGTCGCTTCTCCGCCTTCTCCTCGGCCTTGATCTTTTCCCACATGCCCTTGGCCATGCCGGCGCTGCGCGCCTTCTCGTCGCCGAAGACATGCGGATGGCGACGGATCATCTTGGTGGTGATAGCCTGGACCACGTCCGGGAAGGCGAATTCACCCGCTTCCTCGGCCATTTGCGCATGATAGACGACCTGCAGCAGGAGGTCGCCGAGCTCGTCGCGCAGGTCATCGAGATCACCACGGGCGATGGCATCCGCCACCTCATAGGCTTCCTCGATCGTGTAGGGGGCGATGGTCGAGAAATCCTGCTCGATGTCCCATGGACAGCCTGTTTTCGGCGCGCGCAGCGCCGCCATGATCTCGATCAGGCGCGAAATGTCTTTCGATGGCGTCATGCGGCGGATGCTACCCTGCGGCCCGACGCGCGGCCAATGTTGTCAGCCGGCGAGGAGGCCTTGTCCACAGGTGAGCCGCTTCAGTCGATCACGGAGACGATGGCCTTGGCGAGGTCATCCATGCCGTCTTCAGGCAGCCCGGCGACGTTGATGCGGCTGTCGCCGACCATGTAGACGCCATGTTCGGTGCGCAGCCGCTCGACCTGCGCTTCCGTGAGGCCAAGTCGCGAGAACATGCCGCGATGGCTGGCGACGAAGTCGAAGCGGTCGGAGTTGGATTGCCGGCGCAGTGCCTCGGCGAACTGGACGCGAAGCCGAAGCATGCGCAGGCGCATCTCTTCCAGCTCGGCTTCCCAGTCGGCACGCAAGGTGGCGTCTTCCAGGACGATGCGCACGGCCGCCGCACCATGGTCCGGCGGCATCGAATACATGGCGCGCGCCGCCGACAGCATCTGGCTCATCGCCACATCCGCCTGTGCGCCGTCCCTGGCCAAGACCATCGCCGCACCGACACGGTCGCGGTAGACGGCGAAATTCTTCGAGCAACTGGAGGCAACGACCATTTCCGGCACTTTCGCCGCCAGCAGGCGCAAGCCGAGGGCATCGGCATCGAGGCCGTCGCCAAAGCCCTGATAGGCAATGTCGACGAATGGCAGCAGCCCACGCTCTACGACCAGATCGGTGACGGTCTCCCACTGCGCCGCATTCAGGTTGGCGCCGGTCGGGTTGTGGCAGCAGCCATGCAGCAGCACCACGTCGCCGCTCTGTGCCGTCCGCAACGCCGCCAGCATGTCGTCGAAACGAACCGCACCCGAGGCCGCATCGAAATAGGGGTATTCACGGATTTGCAGGCCGGCGGCACGCATCACCGGCATATGGTTCGGCCAGGTCGGGTCAGACAGCCAGACGGTGGCATCCGAGCGCGTCCGCTTCAGCAGCTCCGCCACAAGGCGCAACGCGCCGGAGCCGCCAGGCGCCTGTGCCGCCCGGATGCGCGTCATGTCCGCCCCCGGGCCGAAGGCGAGCTTGGCCATCACCGCGTTGAAACCGACATCGCCGGCAAGGCCAAGATAGGTCTTGGTGTCCTGGCTGTTCAGCAGCCGCTTTTCGGCCTCGCGCACGGCGCGCATCACCGGCGTCTTGCCGTCGCGATCCTTGTAGACGCCGACGCCGAGGTCGACCTTGTTGGGGCGCGGATCGGCGCGATAGAGGCCGATTAGTGCCAGGATCTTGTCGGCGGGAGCTGGCTGCAGGTCTTCAAACATCACTATGGTTCCGTTGGCGCGGCGGAGTGATACGCAAATCGAACGCGCTTCGCCAGCGGTTTTAGTTGTGCGAAACAGAAGGCGGCACCCAAGGGTGTGGCCTTTCGATCGAAACGATAGCCGCTATTCTAATCGCTGCGTATGCGCCGCTTCGAAAGCGGCTTGGGGATGACTGCTTTATGCTCGTACGGCTGACGATGATCTGCAACGGCGCCACGGCCGCGACACGCCTGGGAGCGTTCCCTGCGGACGAGCCGTTGGAGCCGCGATCGCTGATGCTGGCGAAGGCGATGCGCGGGACGCTGCGTCGCGCCGAACGCGTGTGGACCGCGCCCTCGCTTCGTGCCCGGCAGACCGCCGAGGCGCTGGGGCTGGAGGCATCGGTCGAACCGCTCCTGGCGGACCAGGATCATGGAAGCTGGGCCGGCAAGAGCTTTGAGGAGATTCAGGCCGAGCAGCCGGAGGATATCGCCGCCTGGCTTACAGATCCCAATGCAGCACCGCATGGCGGCGAGTCGCTGGCCGACGTTGCCCGTCGGGCCTCCAACTTGATGAACCGGCTAATCGCCGAGCGCGGTCACACGATCGCGCTGACCCATGCCAGCGTCATTCGCACAGCAATCTTGCATGTTCTCGGCGCGCCGCTTGCCGCCATCTGGAAGATCGACATCGAGCCGCTGAGCATCACCGATTTTCGCAGCGACGGCCGCAGATGGGTGTTGCGCGCCTGCGGCGTGACTACGCCCAAACCGGCAAAGCCGCTTCGCCCCTGAGAGCCGGGCGGGCGACGGGCGCAAATGCGATCCTCCGGCGGAGCCCGTCGAAGAAAAATGGCGAGGTCGGGATTAAAATCCCCACATGCTCCGTAAACAGGGCATGAAACGGTCGATGCCACGCTTTGACATCATAGGACAGCTCGGATCGCTAAGGCGCTACGCGCAGTCGCTGACGCGCGACAGTGCGGATGCCGAGGATCTCGTGCATGACGCGCTGGTGCGCGCCTATGAGCGGCGCGGCACTTTCCGCTCCGGCGGAAACCTTCGCGCGTGGCTGCTCTCGATCGTTCACAACGCCTTTGTCGACCGCATGCGCTCGCGCCGCTCGGAAGCGGCGCGCATCGAACAGGCCGGATACCTGGCCGACACCGCCACGCCAGCTCCGCAGGAGCATTCGGTGCGCCTGGCGCAGGTGCGGGAAGCCTTTTTCAACCTGCCGGAAGAGCAGCGTTCGGCGCTGCATCTGGTCGCCATCGAAGGGCTTTCCTATCAGCAGGCGGCCAATGCCACGGGTGTGCCGCTGGGCACGCTGATGTCGCGCATCGGCAGGGCGCGCGCCGCCTTGCGCCAGATGGAAGACGCCGCCCCGGGGCGCGGCAAGAATCATCTCAGGATCGTGGGAGGTGAGCAATGACCGCTCTTGTCGACCCCGTTACGGACACCGACCTCGACGCCTATGTCGATGAGCAACTGGATGTCACCCGCCGCATCGAGGTGGAAGCATTCCTGTCCACACGTCCGGAGGCTGCCGCCCGCGTGATGTCGGATCTGCGGACCCGCGACGAACTGCGCGTGGCGCTCGCCGGCTCCAAGGGCATGGCGCGGCCGGCGACCGCTGACGCGGCGCGGCGTCTGGAGAGGGGGCTTGCCCGCGGCCGCATCTTCGGCGTGTTGCAGCGTGCCGCCGCCGTTGCCGCCTTCGTTGCCGCCGGCTGGCTGGCGAACGGCATCATCGGCCCGATGTCCGTGACCAAGGTCGTCGCTTCGCCGCAGCCGCCCGCTTATGTCGACGAGGCGGTGCGGGCACACAGGACGACGCTGGTGCGCGAAGCCATGCCCTCGCAGCCGGAAGCGCCCAATTACAATGCCGGAGAGATCCGCGCCGCCACCGCGATCGTCATGCCGTCGCTGCCCAAGGACTGGAAGGTGCGCGACGTGCAGATCTATCCGTCGCGCTTCGGCCCGAGCGTCGAGATGGCTGTCGACACCAAGGATATGGGTCTGGTGTCGCTGTTTGCGATCCGGCCGGGAACCTTCGACGTGGTCAAGCCGACGGTCGCGCCCTCGGGCGATATTTCCTCGGCCTATTTCCAGATCGGCGAAGTTGCCTACGCGGTGGTCGCGAAGAGCGGCGTCCATGACCTGGACCGCGCCGCCGAGACGCTCGCCAGAACACTTTACTGACCGATCCAAAGGAGACTGCAGATGAATACGCCCAATCTGGGATATCGCGTTGGCACCGGCGCCCAAACCGGAGCCGTCTTTGACGAGGGCCTGCGCCAGCACATGCTGCGCGTCTACAACTATATGGGCCTTGGCCTCGTGGTCACCGGCCTTGTCGCCTTCCTGGTGTCGTCGACGCCGGCGCTCTACGTGCCGATCTTCTCCAGCCCGCTGAAGTGGGTGGTGATGCTGGCGCCGCTCGCCTTCGTCATGCTGTTTTCGTTCAAGATGCAGACCATGTCGGCGGCCAGCGCCCAGATGATGTTCTGGGCCTTCTGCGCGGTGATGGGCCTGTCGCTCGCCTCCGTGTTCCTGGTCTTCACCGGAACCAGCATCGCCCGCACCTTCTTCATCGCCGCAACCATGTTCGGCGCCACCAGCCTCTATGGCTACACGACCAGGCGCGACCTGACGCAGTTCTCGTCGTTCCTGATCATGGGCCTGATCGGCGTGGTGATCGCCAGCATCGTCAACATCTTCCTTGGCTCGACCGCGCTGCAGTTTGCCATTTCGGTGATCGGCATCGCCGTCTTCATCGGCCTGACTGCCTGGGACACGCAGACGATCAAGGAACAGTATGCTGAGAATTTCGACGCGGAATCGCGCCAGAAGCTCGCCGTCTTCGGCGCCTTCTCGCTCTACCTGAACTTCATCAACATCTTCCAGCTGCTGCTGAATTTCACCGGCGAACGGGAGTAACGACTGTCCGCTGTGGGCAAGGGTGGGGTTCTCGCCCTTGATGCGGAGAGGTGGCCGGAGGAGAGATCCTCCGGCCACAATTCGTTCCGGCCCAATCCGTTCCGACACGACCCGGCTTGAGTCCCCGGGGGCTTTTGCTAGTCTGCCGCCAGCTTCAACGCCGGCCCGCGAGGACATATGGCACAGGACAGCCAAACGCTTCGTGGCGACGGCATCTCGGCTGTCATAGTCGGGCAGGGTGCCGAACTGGTTTCGCTGCAGGATGCGCAAGGGTTTGAGTTCCTGTGGCAGGCCGGTCCAGAGTGGCGACGCCATTCGCCGGTCCTGTTCCCGATCGTCGGCCGGCTGAAGGGCGACCAACTGCGCCATCGTGGCCGCACCTATCCGATGACACAGCACGGCTTCGCCCGCGACAAGCCGTTCACCTGGGAGGAGAGGGGACCCCACTCCTGCACGCTGGTCCTCACCGACGACGCCGACACGCGCGCGCACTATCCCTTCGCCTTCCGACTCGCCGTGACCTACACGCTCGACCGTCAGCAGCTTGGCGTGACCTTCGCGATCACCAACACCAGTGACGAGCCATTGCCGGCTTCGATCGGCGCGCATCCGGCATTCAACTGGCCATTGCTGCCGGAATTGCCCAAGGAGGCCTATCGGCTGACCTTTGCGGAGACCGAGCCAGCGCCGATCCGCCGGCTGAAGGATGGCCTTTTGCTCCCGGCAGCGCGGCCGACACCCATTGAAGGCAAGACGCTTCCACTATCCGAACGCCTGTTCGATGACGACGCCGTCATTCTCGATCGGCCCGCCAGCACCAGCGTGCGCTACGCCGCCGACCACGGTCCGGCGATCGAAATGTCATGGCAGGGAACAGAGGAACTCGGCATCTGGTCCAAGCCGGGCGGCGCGCCGTTCCTGTGCATCGAACCGTGGCACGGCATTGCAAGCCCAGCCGATTTCGACGGCGAATTCAGCGAGAAACCTGGCGTGATGCTGATCGAGCCGGGAGCGAAGCGTTCTCTGGGCTACCGGATCAGCCTGGAGCTGGGGCGGCGGTGATCACCGGACGGCCAACCGCATAACCAACGCCGTGGGGCATCAAATGAAACTTGGCTTCATCGGCACAGGCACGCTCACGGCTGCCATCGTTACCGGGCTCAAATCCGTAGCCGACGATCCGGTTTCGGTCGTGTTGTCGCCGCGCAACGAAGAGATCGCCTCGAATCTCGCTTCCCGCTATCCGAATGTGCATGTCGCCGCCGATAATCAGGCGGTCCTCGACGTGTGCGACACCGTCATGCTGGCGGTCCGGCCGCAGATTGCCCATCAGGTGCTGCCAGAGTTGCGGTTCCGGCGCGGCCATCATGTCATCAGCCTGATCGCCACGTTGTCACGCGAGGAAATCATCGGCCTGACGGCCCCAGCGACCCGCGTGACGAAAGCGCTTCCCATGCCGATGGTCGCTCACCGGTTGGGGGCGACAATTATTTACCCGCCTGATCCGGATGTGACGGCGTTGCTCGGCGGGCTGGGGAAGGTGATCGAGGTCGAGAACTCGCAAGAGTTCGATGCGTTGAGCGTGGCGACCGCGACCTATGCCGCCTATTTCAAATACCTCGATACGATCCATCACTGGTTGAAAGCGCATGGCGTTCCAGACACGAAGGGGCGCGATTATATCGCGGCGCTGTTCAAGGGGCTTGGGCACGCGCCGGAGACGGCGCCTGATGCGGATTTCGCCCATCTGGCGCAGGACTATGCGACCCGTGGCGGCATCAATGAGCAGGTTCTGAACGAGCTCACGGCCCACAACGTCTTTGAGGCGTTGGCGGAAAGCCTGGACGGTGTCCATCGGCGCATTTCGGCGGCCGGCGCCACATAGCTGGCAAGCCTTGTGGTCACCGTCCTGCTTGACCGCCAATCGGGGCCTGCTTGTTCGAAACAGAGGAAAGTCGGTTTTCAAATCTGCCGGACGATTGTGCCGATCACATTCACGAGAACACGCGCTGCGGTCAGGGCCGACATTCCGTCGATATCGGCGGGCGGATAGAGTTCGACAAGGTCGAATCCCGCGATCCTGGCCCGCTTGCCGAGGCCCGCGATCAGGTCGATGGCCTGTGTATAGGTGAGGCCGCCTGGCGTGCGCGCCGCCACGCCCGGCATGATGCCGGGATCAAGGCTGTCGCAATCGAAAGTGACGACGACCCGCGCGCCTTCCGGAATATGCCTGAGCGCCGCTTCCACGCCTTGAGCATGAATTTCGCGGGCGGTCACGAAACGGCTGCCATAGTGCCGCGCCGCTTCGATTTCAGCGAGGCGTGCGCTGCCGACGCTGCGCAGGCCGACCTGCACCATGCCCGCGACATGCGCCATCTCGCTCGCCCGCCGCATCGGGCTCGAATAGCCGTAGCGTTCGCCATGCACCTCGTCGCGCCAATCGATATGGGCATCGATCTGCAGGATCCAGATCGGTCCGTGATCGGCAAAGCCGGCAAGGAACGGCGTGACGACGGAATCGTCACCGCCAAGCAGGATTGGCACGGCCGGCAAGGCCAGGACCTCACGCGTCCTGGCTTCGATCCGGACCCTGTTTTCGGTATTGTCGTGCAGGATGGTCGAGATGTCGCCGGCGTCGACGCAGCAGACTGGCTTGCCGTCGAACAACGGACCGCCGAGATCGAAATCCCAGTGCTCAACGAGCGGAGCATCACCCTGGCTGGCCGCGCGTATGGCGTCGGCGGCCAAGGCATGGCCGCTGCTGTCCTGGCCGGGATAGGTGCTGCCATGGCCGGCTCCGAAGATCACCGCACGGGGCGTGCGGCCGTCGGCGAGGCGGTCGGGAAGGCCGAGGAATGATGGCGACATTTTCTTGATGGTCCTGATGACACGGACTGGGAGGTTATCGCGTAACAGCGGTTGCCGCAAAGTAGGCCGTCTTTGTGGATCGGGAAGCTCGACGCCTTCGATCGCCCCCTGAGCTGTTGCGATTGTAGTCGATTGTCGTGTCGTCGATCTCGCGACGGATCTGTTCCAGACGCCTCTCGAAAAGGCGACCTACCTCATATTAGTGACCTCTTGTGAAGTCCTTCACATACAAATTCGTGCGTGGCGTACAAGATGTGCCAGAACAGAAATTTATCTGCCCTTTGCAAATAGATCTTAGAGAAAAAACATCAGATCAAACGAGAGACATGGTCTTTTGCAAATAGGATGAATTTTCGTTCTAGTCACAATAATTGTGGTGGAGCCAAACAAAGGAGATAAAAATGTACAAGATCATTACAGCTGCATCAGCGTTGCTTATGCTTACGGCACCTTCGTTCGCGATCGACTCGACCTTCGTCCACAGCCTTCGTGCCGACAATGGCGACTTCGAGGCCCCGGGAGAGGTCAAGGGCCAACATCCATTGGCTTCGGAAGAAGCGGTGTATGGGTTCCAGACAGGATCGATCGGGTTGGCTGGTGGCGTTTCGAACTCCAGTTGCATGGGGGTCAGCCCGCACCAGTATGACCCTGTCAGCCCCAATTGCCGCAACTGAGATACAAGTGGGGAGCGGTGGTCAGCGCCACCGCTCTCCCGCCTCAGGCGAACATTTCCACGGATTGTCAGGATCCGATGTGGTGGCCCTCGTTCCACCCATGTGAATTGGCGACGTCAGTTGTCGTTCTGTGTCTCGGCCAGATGACGAAGGGCGCCGAAATTGGTTATTCGCAGGCCACCACGCTTGATTGCGATGATCGAGCGGTTGCGCCAATTGTTGAGCGTCTTGTTGACGGACTCGCGCGTGGCGCCGAGGAATTCGGCCAGTTCAGACTGGGAAATCGGTATCCAGCCTGACCCATCCGCCATTACGCCAGCCAGGAAGACCAGCCGCTTCGCCAGCCTCGCCTCAATGCCGAAGAAAGCATGATCCCCAAGTTCGCTGCTGATCCAACGCAGCCGTGCGCACAACAGCTCAATCATGGCACGTGCCAGTGATGGGTTTCTTTCAATGCGATCGAAGAGTTGCACCCGGCCGAGCGAGGCCAGATCGCAAGCGGTGAGGCAGATGGCGGTTGCGGTGCGCGGGCGCCCGTCGAGCGCGCCAACCTCTCCGACCAGGCTGTGCGCAAGCTCGATATTGGCCACCAGCCTCTGGCCTCCCTGCGAATAGATCGAGATCTCCACCGTCCCGCTCATCACCCCGTAAATGCGATCGGATGGATCTTCCTGAACGAAGAGATGCTGACCAGCCGCGTAGCGTTCGACCTTGCAGCCGCTGAAGAGAAGATCGAACAGGCGTGGGTCGATCCGTGCAAGGCGCGGCAGATCATTTCCATCGTTCGCGCTGCCGGAGGCCATGTTGATTTCCCAATTGCCGCCTCGCTACCCCTGTTCGAGGATCTCCTCGATCGTGGATGGAAGAAGCGTGGCGCCATGCATGGCGGAGATGCCCATGACGGTTTCGTGCTCGGCTGTCAGGGGCAGGGCGTCGATCGTGCGGTAGAGCCGGTCGCGGTGTCCGGGATCGAGCTCACCGTGGTCGATGAGCGTCTGGAAAGCCGCATGCGGAAACCCCGTCGCGGAGATCAGCGTCTGGATCAGCGTCGGTGTCGGCGGGTGTCCCTCCATCAACGCGACGAAACCAAGGAACGCGACGGGGTGATGGTGATGGATCCAGTAGTACTGCGCTCCCACCAGGCTCGCGACCGAGGGAGATGGTATGCGGCTCAGCGCCGTCGCCCGCTTCACACCCAGCAGTTCGAGGTCGTCGAGCAGCAAGTCATCATGCCCCAACTCCTCCTTGACGTGCTCCTCCAGGTATCGGACCAGACCGGACGCGATAGGGTCAGTAGCCGCCATTTTCTCGGCTCGCTCCGCTGCTACTTCCGTCAAGGGCACTGTCGCACGAATGATTTGGTGCTGAGTGAGCAGGAACTGCGGCCAAAAGTCAGCAAGCCTCGGATGCGTCACAAGGGTGCGACATGACTTTGCGTATGGTTGGACCACAAGGTCGATCTTCCGCCGGAGACGAACGCTCGGCGTAGTAGCGGCCCCAACCTCGATCCCGCCCATGCCGGCATCCCGGTGGTTAAGAAGCATTCCGCTGGTTAAGAAGCATCCCGTTGGTTAAGAAGCTCGGCTAGTGAACCTTGATGACGATGCCGTCATCCGCTTCCTCCAGGTCCTTCCCCAGCTTCCTTAGAAGGGCTATCTCGCCCCCCGAGAGACTGGCAAATGTCTCCCACGCGTCCTCTGGGAGGGCATCCGCCGAGACCTCCATGTCGTCGAGATACTTTTTGACGTGTGCTGGCAATTCTACTGCCATCGCCCATCCTCCAGTTATCTTAGACCATCCTAAACTATCCTAGACTAAGATGGGCCTGTCAAGAGGGCGGCCTTGCCCTCCGCGAGGCCTGGCCGTACAGTCCATGAGCATAATGAGATATGCTCTGGGGAGCTCGATCTGTTCGACATGCGGATCTGCCAATGCAGCCGAATTGCAGTTCTGTGCGTCCTGTGAATCGCCGCTGACCCAACGAGCTTCCGGTGCCGCCGATACGCGCAAGGTGGTGACGGTCCTGTTTGCTGATATTGTCGGCTCGACGGCGTTGGGAGATGAGCTCGATCCCGAGTCGCTTCGCAATCTCATGACCCAGTACTTTCGGGAGATGGCCGCGGTAATTCGTGGCCACGGGGGGACAACCGAGAAGTTCATCGGGGATGCGATCATGGCGGTGTTCGGCATTCCGCTGCTCCATGAGGATGACGCGGTGCGTGCGGTTCGAGCCGCGGTTGCAATGCTTCATGCGCTTCATCGGCTGAACGATGAGTTCGAGGCGCGTTGGGGCACCAGGATCGTGATCCGGATAGGTATGACCACGGGTGAGGTGATCGCCGGGGATCCGGGCCAGGGCGAAACTTTCGCGGTCGGAGACGCGGTCAACATTGCTGCCCGGCTCGAACAAGCTGCCGAGCCAGGGCAGATCCTGATCGGAGACGCGACGTATCGGCTTGTCCGCGATGTCGCGATGACGTCGCCGATCGAGCGGCTTCGCGTGAAGGGGAAGTCAGAGCCCGTCGCCGCGTGGAACCTCATGGATGTCGCCCCCGCGGCGCCCGCTGCCCGTGGTCTCGAATCCCCTCTGATCGGTCGCGACAAAGAAGTCGCCGCAATTGGAGAGATGTTCGAAAGGACGGTCAAGTCTCGAGTATGCGAGATCGTGACGGTGATGGGCCCGGCGGGAATCGGAAAGTCGCGGCTGACGCGTGAATTTCTTCCCCGACTCGAAAGGACAACGACGGTCGTCGGGGGGC
The DNA here is from genome assembly GCF_006442655.1 of Mesorhizobium sp. B2-1-3A. Taxonomy (NCBI): domain Bacteria; kingdom Pseudomonadati; phylum Pseudomonadota; class Alphaproteobacteria; order Hyphomicrobiales; family Phyllobacteriaceae; genus Mesorhizobium; species Mesorhizobium sp. B2-1-3A. The sequence continues at coordinate 779,373 of NZ_VFWK01000004.1, read as the reverse complement.
GGTGCCTGCCATACGGCGAGGGGATTACCTTTTGGCCCATCATCGAGGTGCTCAAGGCCGCGGCGGGCATCACAGACAGTCACTCGCCCGACGATGCTCGCGCAAAGATTGGCAAGTTGCTGGAAGGTCCCGATGCCGCGCTGGTCGTCGAACGCCTGTCCGCACTCATGGGCCTCACCCGTGCGACGCCTGGTGTTCAAGAGACGTTCTGGGCCGTGCGCAAGCTGTTCGGCAAGCTGGCAACGCATCGGCCATTGGTCGTCGTGTTCGACGACATTCACTGGGCCGAGCCGACGTTCCTCGATCTCCTCGAATATCTCGCCGATTCGCTTGACGGCGTGCCGGCGTTCTTCCTCTGCCTCGCTCGCCCTGAGCTGCTCGAGGTTCGCGCCGGCTGGATGACGTCGAAGGCGAATGCGTCCCTCATCACCCTGCGCTCGCTGAGCGACGCTCATACGGATGGCTTGATCCGGAACTTGCTCGGAGGCGCGGAGCTCGCGAACGAGGCCCGCGCGCGGATCGCCGATGCCGCCGAGGGAAACCCTCTCTTCGTGGAGGAGACGCTGCGGATGCTGATCGACGACGGTTTGCTTATTGCCGTCGACGGCACGTGGACGGCGGCTGACCACCTGTCGAGGCTGACGATTCCACCCACGATCAACGCCCTTATCAACGCGCGCCTCGACCGGCTCGGCGGCGAGGAGCGCTCTGTCATCGAGCGGGCATCCGTGATCGGGCGCATCTTCTGGTGGGGGGCCGTCGAGGAGATGTCGCCCGAAGAGCAGCGACCCCGCGTTGGCGGCCAGCTTCAGTCTCTGGCGAGAAAGCAGCTGATCCGCCCGGATCGCTCGGATCTGGAGGAGGAGGATGCCTTTCGCTTCACTCACAGTCTCGTCGGGGACGCGGCCTACAATGGCATTCCAAAGGGCGTGCGAGCCCACATGCATGAGCGCTTCGCCTCATGGCTGGAGGCAAGGATGCGCGAGCGGGCCCGAGAGTACGAAGAGATCGTCGGCTACCACCTTGAGCGGGCCTACAGGTCTCTCGCGGAGCTCGGTCTATCGAACGAGCGCGTCGAGTCGCTGGCACGACGTGCGAGCGTTCCGCTGGCTTCTGCCGGGCAGCGCGCCTTCGCGCGCGGCGACATGCCCGCCGCGGTCAACATGCTGTCGCGCGCCATCTCGCTCGGCCCTCGCGACGATCCTGGGCGACTGGCACTCTTGCCGGAGCTCGCATTTGCACTGTTGGAGACCGGCGACCTCGAGCGCACGCGTGGCGCGATCGCCCAGATGCGTGAGGCAGCGACCGCCTCCGCCGACCGTCGACTGCAAGGGCATGCGCTCATTCTCGATCTGTGGGTGCGCTTCCTGTCAGAGCCGGAGGGATGGGCGGACGAGGCGTACCGAGAGGCACGGCAGGCCATATCGATGTTCGAGCAGGAGAACGACGAGCACGGCTTGGCCAAGGGTTGGTCCTTGCTTGGCCTGTTTCACCTGACAAAGTGCAATTTCGGCGCCTCTGAAGAGGCGTGGGAGAGCGCGGCGGCGCATGCGTTTGCAGCGGGCAACGACAGAGAATGGCTCGAGTCGCTCTCATGGGTGCCGCTTGTCGTGTGGGCGGGCCGCATGCCGGTCAAGGCGGCGATCGGCCGGTGCAAGAACGTGCTCGCCAGGGCACAAGGTGATCGCAAGGCGATGGCGGCAGCGCTCTTCAGCTGGGGGAATCTCGAGGCGATGCGCGGCCGATTTGGCGAGGCGCGGCAGTTGATAGCGCAGGCCAGGTCAACGGTCGAGGAAGTCGCACTGACCGTGTGGAGCGCGGGACCTCTTACGGAGATGAGCGCCTTGGCCGAGCTCTGGGCGGGCGACGCGGCAGCCGCCGAGCGGGAGCTTCGCTGGGGTGTAAAGACACTTCAACGCACCGGCGAGTTCGCATGGTTACCCACGATTGCCGGCATCCTCGCCCAAGCCATCTATGTCCAAGGCCGGTACGAGGAGGCCGAAGCGTTTGTTCGATTGGGCGAGGGGATCGCCGGCAGTGACGATACGTACTCGCAAGGCCTGCTGCGATGCGTTCGGTCAAAGATCTTGGTCCGTGCGGGCGATGTGGAGGGAGCTCTCCGTATGGCCCGGGAGGCTGTCGCGATCGCCGAGCCGACGGACTTTCTGTTCCTCCAGTCGTTCGTCCTCGACGGTCTTGGAGAGGTTCTCCACATCGCCGGCCTCCCGGAAGAAGCGGATGCGGCGCTTGCGAGCGCTGTTCGCCTGTGCGCGCAAAAGGGCTTCGTCGTCGGTGCACGACAGGCTCGAGGGCGACTAAGGAAGCCCGCGCCGTAGGGCGGCCGCTATATCCTCGTTTCGTCTCCACCGCGGCGGACGCCATTCGGCTGAAACTTACCCGCTTTCCGGGCCGCTCTACAAAAGTCGCATAAGATAGATTATGGAACTTATGGACGCAGGTGGCGCAGCAATCAGGACAGCGCTTTCCGCATCGAGCCCGCCAATCCGGCCCGGATTCTCCCAGGACATGGAATGCCCGGGCCTGCGGTACGATGCTGATGGCGATGCCTTGCTGATGCAGGCGTTGCGTATCTTCGTCCGGCAATGATTTTTCGCCGAAGATCACAGGTCCCTTGGCATTGTCATCCTAAGCAGCAACTCACGCCAAGTCGGTTTGCCGCCGGCAATCGGCGACTCCACTGTGCACGGGCATACGGTGCGCTTACCGACAATGAAGGCAGCCCAGATGCCCACCGCCATCCGACCTGGGATTTGCTCACCAGATCCTCGTGACCGTGGGCCAGACAGTCACGATAGAGCAGGTTTCCGAGGTTTCTACCCAGCTTGAACGATTTCATGGCTTGCAGCTTGCGAGAAAATCGATCTATCACTCTGATTTATAAGGTATTTCGATCACCATGCCGTCATAGGCAGGCGCCACGTTGGCCGGAGTCTCGGCCATCACTGTGGCATAGTCGAGCGGCACGTGCATGTGGGTCAGCACGGCATTCCTCGGCGCCAGCTTCTCGATCCAGCCGAGCGCCTGGCCGAGTGACAGATGGCTGGGGTGGGTCTTGTACTGCAGCGCGTCGATGACCAGCATCTCCAGGCCGCATAGCCGCTCGGCGGTGGCGTCGGGAAAGTCGCTGATGTCAGGGCAATAGGCCAGCGCTCCAATGCGAAACCCGAGCGAGATGATGTCGCCATGGACCTGCGGCAATGGCTCAAGGGTGAGGGCACCCCCCTCTCCTTCGATCACCACCCGCTTGGCGTGGTCGATGATATGGGCACTGACGATCGGCGGATAGGAACTGCCGGGTGGCGTCTCGAAGCAGTAGCCGAACGCCTGGCGCAGCCGCAGCATTGTCGGCTCGTCGGCGTGAATATCGATCCGCTGGCGCTGATCGAGGACGAAGCCGCGCAGGTCATCGATGCCGTGGATGTGATCGGCGTGCGGATGCGTGTAAACGGCCGCGTCAATGCGCCTGACAGAGGCCATCAGCATCTGCTGGCGGAAATCGGGACCAGTGTCGATGACGACGGTCGTGCGGTTGCCATTCACCGCGATCCGTTCAACCAGGATGGCCGTACGCATGCGCCGGTTCTTCGGGTTGTCCGGGTCGCAATTGCCCCAGTCGCCGGTGATGCGCGGCGTACCTGGCGACGAGCCGCAGCCGAGAATGGTCAGGCGCAGCCGGTCAGTCATCGGTCAGGCGCTCAGCTCGGCAGGTCGCGGCATCTTGCCGAACAGCCGGAAGAAATTGTTCGTCGTCAGATCAGCGATTTCAGCCTCGCTGACACCAATCGTCTCCGCCAGCACCTTGGCGGTGTGCGCGACATAGGCCGGCTCATTACGCTTGCCGCGGAATGGGATCGGCGCCAAGTATGGCGCGTCGGTTTCGACGAGCAGCCGGTCATGCGGCACGTCAGCGGCGACGGCACGCAATTCGGCCGAGTTCTTGAAGGTCAGGATGCCCGAGAACGACACATAGCCGCCGAGCGAGACGCCCACCTCGGCCAGCCGGCGTCCGGAGGAAAAACAGTGCAGGATGAAGGGGAAGGCGCCCTTCCCTGTTTCGTCCTCGAGAATGGCCGCCATGTCGTCATCGGCGTCGCGTGAATGGATGACCAGCGGCAGCCCGGTCACGCGAGCCGCCGCGATGTGATTGCGAAAGCCCCGCGCCTGCGCATCGCGCGGCGCCTTGTCGTAGAAGTAATCCAGCCCAGCCTCGCCGATCGCCACCACCTTCGGGTGATCGGACAGGCGAACGAGGTCCGCAGCGGTGACGTCGAGCTCTTCGGCTGCATTGTGCGGATGGGTGCCGATTGAGCAGTAAACTTCATCAAAAGTTTCAGCGATTTCAAGGATTTGCTGAAACCGCTTTACGCGAGTGGAAATCGTCACCATGCGGCCGATGCCGGCCGCTTTGGCGCGGGCGACAATGGCCGCCCGCTCCTCGGCGAAATCTGGAAAGTCCAGGTGGCAGTGGCTGTCGACGAGCATCAGGCGTTCGCGCCCGGCTGTTCGACGTAGCGCGGAAACACGCCTTCCGGCACAGGCAATGTCGTGCCGGGCACAAGCGCATAGTCGGCGTGGACATGCTCGAAGTTACGCTGGTCCGCCGGCACCGCCAGCAGATCGAGCAGCTTGGCGGCCGACCCCGGGATGTAGGGCTGGCTCAAAAGTGCGACGCGACGGACGATTTCGGCGGTCGTCCATAGCACCGTTTCCATCCGCGCCGGATCGGTCTTCTTCAGCGCCCAGGGCTCCTGAGACGTGAAATAACGGTCGGCTTCGGCGGCCACGCCAAAGATCGCCGCCAACGCCAGATGAATGCCCTGATCCGCCATCGCCTTGCGCGCCGTGCCAAGCGCTTCCACCGCCTGGTCGAGGATCGCACTGTCGGCTTCCGTCAGTTCGCCACGCTGCGGCACCACGCCACCGCAATTCGCGGCGATCATCTTCAGCGAGCGTTGCGTCAGATTGCCGAGACCATTGGCGAGGTCGGCATTGGTGCGGTTGACGATCGCTTCATGGCTGTAGCTGCCGTCCTGGCCAAACGGCACTTCGCGCAGGAAGAAATAGCGCACCTGATCGAGGCCGTAATGCTCGACCATGGTGAACGGGTCGATGACGTTGCCGACAGACTTCGACATCTTCTCGCCGCGGTTGAACAGGAAGCCGTGGCCGAAAACGCGCTTCGGCAGCGGGATGCCGGCCGACATCAGGAAGGCCGGCCAGTAGACCGCATGGAAGCGCACAATGTCCTTGCCGATGATATGCGCGTCGGCCGGCCAGAAACGCCATTTCTCATCATTTTCATCGGGATAGCCGACGCCGGTGATGTAGTTTGTCAAGGCGTCGACCCAGACATACATGACATGCTTCTCGTCGCCCGGCACCGGCACGCCCCAGTCGAAAGTGGTGCGCGAAATCGACAAATCCCTCAGCCCCGACTTGACGAAGCTCATCACCTCATTGCGGCGCTCGGCCGGGCCGATAAAGTCGGGCTGGCTTTTGTAAAGCGCGATGAGCTTGTCCTGATAGGCAGAGAGGCGGAAGAAATAACTCTCTTCCTCGACCCATTCGACCGGCGTTCCCTGCGGCCCGTAGCGGATATTGTCGGGACGGACTTCTGTCTCTTCCTCACCGTAATAGGCTTCGTCGCGCACCGAGTACCAGCCGGCATAGCCGCCCTTGTAGATATCGCCATTGGCGTCCATCGCCTTCCAGATCGCCTGCGAGGACGCGTAGTGCCGCTCTTCCGTGGTGCGGATGAAATCGTCATTGGAGGCGTTGAGCGCGGTCGCCATGCGCTTGAAATCGGCCGCGTTGCGGTCGGCCAGTTCGCGCGCCGAAATGCCTTCGCGCTTCGCCGTCTGCAGCATCTTGATGCCGTGCTCGTCGGTCCCGGTGAGGAAGAAGACCTGCTTGCCGTCGAGCCGCTGGAAGCGGGCGAGCGCGTCGGTGGCGATCAGTTCGTAGGCATGGCCGATATGCGGCTTGCCGTTCGGATAGGAAATCGCGGTCGTGATGTAGAATGTGTCGCGTGACATGAATGAACCGTCATGAATGTCTGAATGGAAGCCGTGGCGGTGGATATCGCATCGGAATGGCATTTGCCATCCCGGTGCCGATGCATGCCGCCCAAAAGTGGCCCCGGTTTTGGGGCAACGGCATGCACCAAAAGGCCGTCACATTCGCATCGCAGAATTCAGGCGGTCGATCATGGTCAGGGCGTGCTGCTTCTTGTCCAGATTGTAGGTGTCGGTCTCAGATATCGCGTCCAGCGCCTCATGCCAAGTGTCCGACAGCGTTTTCGCCCGTGCGAGGTCGCCTGACAGTGCTGCCTGGCTTGCCGCATCCGACAATAGGTCGAGCGCGCGGCGGTTGAAGATATCGAACTGGATCGCCTGGTCGCGGCCGGCGACGACTTCCGCGAGCCGATAGGCTCCGCCGATATCGGTCTTTCCCGCCGCCACCAGCGCATCGAGTGTCTGGGCGATTTCCAGCCCGCCATATTGCGTCAGCAGGATCGCGTTGCGCACACTGCCCCCTGCCCGCTCGACCAATGCCGCCCGTGCGGCCGGATCGTTCGGTGGCGGCGGCTCCGCGGTTTCCAGCACCGCCAGCAGCTCGTCGGCCCCGAGCGGAGTCAGGCGCACCACCTGGCAGCGCGAGCGGATCGTCGGCAGCAGGCTACCCGGCGCATGGACGATGAGAATGAACAGCGTTCGTGCCGGCGGCTCCTCAAGATTTTTGAGCAAGGCATTGGCGGCATTGGCATTCATGTCGTCGGCGGGATCGACGATGACGACCCGGTAGCTGCCATCATGCGAGGTCATCGACAGGAAGCGACTGACCCTGCGGATCTCGTCGACGGTGACGACGGTCTTGAAGCTCTTGGTCTTGTCGTTCAGCGGCCGGGTCAGGTGCAGCACGCCCGGATGCGCTCCGGTCGCGATCTGGCGAGACAGCGACGAGGCCGGATCGGGAACGGCAAGGCTTTCCGGCGCCTGCGCGAAGTCTGGGTGCTTCAGCAGGTGATGCGCGAGATGGAAGGCCAGTGTCGCCTTGCCGATGCCGACCGGCCCGGCGAAGATCAGAGCATGCGGCAGTTTTCCGGATCGATAGGCGGCGGCAAGCATCTCGGCCGCCTGCCCGTGTCCGACCAGACGAGGCGTTTCGGCCGGCTCGGGCACGCCATCCAGCGTATCATGCTGTTCCGGCGCGATGCGTTCGAAGATCATACTGGTGCGGCCTGCCTGTTGCGCGCGGGCGCCCTCGCCTCCAGCGCCGCGAACACGGCGGCGGTGACGACATGCTCCACCGTATCGGGATCGGCGGACGCGTCGACGACGATGCAGCGCTCCGGCTCGGCCGCGGCGATCGCCAGAAAGGCCTCGCGCCGAGCCTGATGGATGGCCAGCGTCTCCTTTTCGAAGCGGTCGGCGCCGGCGTCGCTGCCGCGCCGCAGGGTCGCGCGCCGGAGGCCCTCGGCGGGATCGATATCGAAGACCAGCGTGATGTCGGGCACCATGCCGTTGATGGCGACCTGTTCGAGCGCAGCCATGAATGCCGGGTCGATCCCGCCGGTGACGCCCTGGTAGACGCGCGAAGAATCCAGGAAGCGGTCGCAAAGAACGATGGAGCCACGCTCGACCGCCGGCCGGATGACCTGCTCGACATGGTCGGAACGGGCGGCGGCGAAGAGCAGTGCTTCCATCTTCGGCCCGAATGGCTCCGCGGCACCCGAAAGCAGCACATGCCTGACCGCTTCCGCGCCTGGCGAGCCGCCCGGTTCGCGGGTGACGAGGACATCATACTTCTTGGCGCGCATCTTCCTTGCCAGCCGCTCGATCTGCGTCGACTTGCCTGCGCCCTCGCCGCCTTCGAAGGTGATGAAAAATCCGCGCGCCAATCGAAACGGCCTTTGTCCATGTTGGAGTGGATTGTTGCGCTCTAGATAGTCCGCGTTCGGGGAAACGTCCATGCCGTCAGATTTTTGCTTTTATGCATGTCGTTGTCTCAAGACCGTGGCCACTTTTGAGCGACATGCATTAGCGCAGCCAGCCGATCGCCAGTTCCTTGACGGCATCGAGCGCGCGCTGTGGCAGCGTGCCGACACCGATCGACTCGGCGGCGAAAAGCGGTGTCTCCTGGCTCAGCGTGTCGCCGATCCAGACGCGCAGTGCACCCACTGGCTGGCCCTCCTCCACCGGTGCGGCGACCGGGCCGGTATAGACGATCCTTGCCGTCAGCTTGTCGCGGTTGGTGATCGGCAGGAAGATGGCGATTGGCCCTTTTGCCTTCAACGTCACGCCGGATTTCGCACCGCCAAAAACCTGGGCCTCGCCAACCACCTCGTCCTTGGCGAAGATCTCGGTCTTCTCGAAGGACCGCGCGCCCCAGTCGAGCAGCTTTCGCGCCTCCTCGGCGCGTTCCTTGTCATTGGCGAACCCGCTCATCGCCGCGACCACCCGCGTGCCGTTGTGGCTGGCCGAAGCGACGATGCCGAAGCCGGACGCCTCGCTTGCACCGACCGCCAGGCCATCGGCACCGATGTCCATGGCCAGCAGCGGGTTGCGGTTCCTCTGCGAGATCTTGTTCCAGGTGAAATCCTTCAGGCCATAGTAGCGATAGAAATCCGGGTAATCGCGCCACAAATGCAGGGCCAGCTGCGCCAGTTCGCGCACGGTCGTCTGCTGGCCATCGGCCGGCAGGCCGGTCGAATTGACGAAGGTCGATGTCTTGAGGCCGATCTGGCGGGCACGCTCGGTCATCTGCGCGGCAAAATTATCTTCTGACCCGGCCATGCCTTCGGCGATGACGATGCAGCCGTCATTGGCGGCCTGCACAGTCACGCCCTGGATCAGGTCCTCGAGCCGGATCGCCGATTTGAGCTTGGCGAACATCGTCGATGTTCCCGACGGCGCGCCGCCCTTGCGCCAGGCGTTTTCGCTCACCACGAACGTGTCGTCGAGCTTGAGCCGCCCGGATTTGATGGCGTTGAAAACCACTTCCATGGTCATCAGCTTGGCCATCGAGGCCGGCGGGATCGGCTTGTCGGCATCTTTCGAGAACAGCACCGTGCCGGTATCGGCATCGATCATGAAGGCCTGTGTGGCCTTGGTCTCGAAAAGCTGCGCGTGAGCTGGAGCAAGGGAAATCAGGAGACCGAGAAGAAAAAACCCGGCAAAAGGCTGAAGCAAGCGAAACTGCATGAAATTCGACCCGTTGGCCGGTCCCTCCGGCAAGCCCGCGAAACTATCGGGCTTTTTCCGGGACGGATCAACTGTTCAGCGGAAAAACCGGCTCGTGAATCAGTTGCGCACGGCCAGTGCATCGGGCGCGCCGTGCGACCATGCCGCCTGCAGCAACTCGTCCAGCCCGCCATGGCCATTCGGATAGAGATTGACCGCGTACCAATCATTGCCGTCGAGATCGGAACGCTGGATCTCCGTTCTGCCGAAGGGTTGAAGTGCTGCTGCCACGCGTTTGGCTTCCGCGGCACTGTCGAACGTGCCGGCGGCGACATAGTCGGCGCTGGACGGCGCTGCTTGCGGATTGGACTTTTTCCACGACCGCAGGATGTCGGCTGGCGACATGCCGTTGTCGTCCAGTGCGGCAAAGACATCCGCGCGCCGCATGCGGTCATCCGCGTAGGACAGCGAGGCAATCGCGAATGGCGACTGCGGCGGCAGGCCGATTTCCGGGCGCGAGGGAACGATCGGTCCGAAATCAGGCAGCGCCAGGTCGCCTAAAGCCGGTGCCTGCGCGGACAGAGCCGGCTGCGTGGCGAACGCCTCGCCGGAATTCGTCAACTGACCCGGAAACGGTACGGCTGCCGCACCCAAGGGCAGGCTTGGCGACGGTCCGTTCATGGCCACCATGACACCGGTCGGCAGGCCATCCGACGGATCCGGAATCCGGTTGCCCGGATGGTAGGACGCCATCAGATACTGATCGTCATTGCCGTCGAGCGGTGCGCGACCGACATATTCGACCTTGACCTTCGCGGTGCCGACCTTGTCATAGTCGAGCATCTGAGCCGCGCGCTCCGAGACGTCGATAATGCGGCCCTCATGATACGGCCCGCGGTCGTTGACGCGCACGATGACCGAACTGCCGGTGTCGAGGTTGGTGACACGGGCGTAACTCGGCAGTGGCATGGTCGGATGCGCGGCGGTCAGTTGCGCTGTGTCATACACTTCGCCATTGGCGGTCAGCCGGCCATGGAAGGCGTCGCCATACCAGGAGGCCAGGCCGACCTTCGCGTAATGCCGATCTTCCTTGGGATAGTACCACTTGCCGCGAACCTGGTAGGGCTTGCCGAGCTGGTCGCGACCGCCGCCGCGCCGCATGAAGTTGGCGCGGGGGCTCGCCTTCACACGATATTCGGTCTCGGCGAAATATTCCTTGGAACGAGGTTTGGGATTCACCATCGCTTTCGGCTCGGGCTGCGACGCGCAGGCTGCCAGCAAGGCAGCCGACGCAGCAAGCAGCGTAAGCGTGGAAGCGCGACGAAGACGCGGGCGCGTCGTAGCCAGCATTTTCCTGAAATCCCCTACAGTCTCAATCAAGACGCCGTCGTTTCAACAACAGAGGAGCCAAAGCACTCACTCGACGATATCAACGACGCCCTGAACCCCGATCCTTTGTGCGCAGGAATTGTTTATCACGATATTAACCGATTGTGGCCGGAACCGGGCAAGATTGTGACGGCGCTTGCTGCGTGAACCAGCGCTTTTGCGCGCTCAAACGTCGTCAATCAAACTGCGAAAGGGCAGTGACGAGCGGGGCTTGCGTAGAGCCCGGCGCGAGCCTGATGGCCGACGATAAGGATCGTGAGCCTCTGATGGTGATGGGATCAGCCCGTTGCCAAGCTTGGGGGGCAGGCAAAGGCAACGGGCTGTAGGGTGGTCTGTGCACACCCCGTGGAGCATCGACGGGCATCGCCGCTCCGACCTGCAGCCTACGAGACAATGCCCATATGCGCGACTTACGGATTCGTAAGGGTGCGTAAAGGACGTACGGCCTGAACAGTTTCGTCCAGCCGACCGCATCGGTCCTGAAGTGCTCCACTGGATGAGCGCTACTTCGCTAGGCCACTCCGCTGTCCGCCTAAGCCCGGCTTTAAAGGCCAGTCATGATCCACGGATTGGCGTCGTATCCCAGGCGCGGCTTTTCCGGCGTTGTTCCACCCGGCAATTTAGTTGTTCCGGTCAAGTTGCAGTCCAGCTCCGGCCTCGGCTTCTTGCTCGAATGTTTCGTGGAGCACAGGGCCGCAGCATCGCTGACCGCGACCTTCTTCTCCTTGGCAACGACGACACCAGTCGCAGCGATCACGAGTGCCGCGCAAAACAAGATCACTCTCATCGTACTTCCCCACGGTTGCGCATCCCCAAGATGCTGGGAAGTGACGTTACGTCACTTTTATATTAGTGCAAGCGAGTATTAAGGCCCTCAGTCCGCCGCTGCCACGCTTCCACGACCTTCGGCATACCCACGCGACACAGATGCTTTCAGCCGGCACTCACCCGAAGATAGCGAGCGCCTGGGCCATCCCCAGCCTCCATTCGCTGGCGATAAAACCGGACAACTCATGTGCTGCCTAATCCGGACAACTCATGTGCTTACGACAGATGCAGCAGAGCAAGTTGACGTTGCGCTTCAGGCCGCTATAAGCAGCGAGCGAAAAGGCAAACAGTTGCAAACTGCGTAGCAACGGGCATTCCATGGCCCCACGCAAATTGTCAAAAGCGCAATGATTGCAATTGCTTGGAGGGATGGCCGAGCGGTTTAAGGCACCGGTCTTGAAAACCGGCGTGGGCGCAAGTTCACCGTGGGTTCGAATCCCACTCCCTCCGCCACCTCGGCCAAAATGGCTGGTTTTGAGAACGGCTTGCCCCGATCACCGCCGTGTTCCTCTATGACCGCACGGAGGCGGCAGAACCTGCGTCTCGCATCAAAGAAGCTGCCGCTTAAGCAGCGCTTCAAGCCAATCGGCAAAGACCTGCAATCGCCGTGAGAGATGCTGGCGATGGGGATAGAGCAAAGTCATGGACATGGATTCCGCCCGGTGGTTGGGCATGACCTCAATTAAACCTCCCGCATCCAGGTTTTGTTTCACATCATAGGCGGGGATCTGGATCAGGCCGAGACCCGCGAGGCAACAGGCGATATAGGCTTCGGCGCTGTTGACGGTGACCCGGCCACGCATTGGGACTGTGTACGCATTCCCATCTTCCACCCACTCCCAATCCTCAATCCGGCCGCTGGATGGAGATGCATAGTTCACTGCCCAGTGATCGCCGAGGTCGTCCGGCGCCCGCGGGGTGCCGTGCCGCGCTAGATAGCCGGGGCTGGCGACGTTGATCAATGGCAGCTTGCCGATGGGGCGTGCAATGAGGCCGGAATCACCAAGCGGTCCGACCCGCAGCACGCAATCAACACCATCTTCCACCAGATCGACCGCTCGGTCTGTGACACCGAGGCTGATGTCGATCTCGGGATATCGGTCCAGAAAATCGGGCAGCGCCGGTGCAATGATCAGTCGTCCGATCCGGCCAGGGACGTCGATGCATAACCTGCCCGATGGCTGTGCTGCCGACTGCCGAAACAGATTCTCCGTGTCCTCGACATCGGCGATGACCCGCTGGCAGCGTTCATAGAAGGCGATGCCGTCCTGGGTAGGAGACACCTTGCGGGTCGTACGATGAAGCAGCCGCGCGCCAACACGCCCCTCCAACTCCTGAACGGCCGCTGAAACGGAAGACCGCGGGACGCCCAACGTATCAGCGGCGCGGGTGAAGCTCGCGCATTCGACGACGCGGGTGAATATCCGAAAGAGGTCGATACGGTCCAAGGGTTTGTTTCTCTATTGTGCTGGTTTTCTGACAGGTGATGTCAGAACAGCCGCCTTTATCTCTCAAATCTAGACGATAGGTCTCTCGAACGAAAGCGGCCGTGGATATGGTCGCCAACCGGCAAAGGAGGCCACCCATGACCGACCACAGCATCAAAGGCAAAACCGTCATCATCGCCGGCGGGGCAAAGAACCTCGGCGGACTGATTGCGCGCGATCTCGCCGGCCATGGCGCGAAAGCGATTGCCATCCATTACAATAGCGCGGCGACCAAGGCCGATGCGGACGCTACCGTGGCGGCCGTCAAGGCCGCCGGTGCCAAGGCGGTTGCCCTCCAGGCGGACCTGACGACGGCCGGTGCGGTCGAGAAACTGTTCACCGATGCGGTCGCTGCCATTGGCCGTCCCGATATCGCCATCAACACCGTCGGCAAGGTGCTGAAGAAACCCATCGTCGAGATCAGCGAAGCCGAATATGACGAGATGAGCGCAGTCAATGCCAAGACGGCTTTCTTCTTCATCAAGGAAGCCGGCAAGCATCTCAACGACAACGGCAAGCTGGTGACGCTCGTCACCTCGCTACTCGGCGCTTACACACCCTTTTATTCGAGCTATGCCGGGACCAAGGCTCCAGTGGAGCATTTCACCCGCGCGGCGTCCAAAGAATTCGGCGAGCGCGGCATCTCGGTGACGGCGATCGGATCGGGTCCGATGGACACGCCCTTCTTCTACCCTGCCGAAGGCGCCGATGCGGTCGCCTACCACAAGACGGCGGCGGCGCTGTCGGGTTTCTCAAAGACAGGCCTTACCGACATAGAGGATATCGTCCCCTACATCCGCTTCATGGTCTCGGACGGCTGGTGGATGACCGGCCAGACCATCCTCGTCAACGGTGGCTACACCACCAAGTAAGGCGCCAGCCGGCCGTCTCCCAGGAAACGGCCGGCGCCATTGTCGGAGGAGGCCGGCGATGACCAATCCGTTCCAGTCGCTTCTCGACATTCAACGCGAGCATTTCCTGTCCGATGCGACGAGGAGCTACGAATGGCGTCTCGACCAGCTTGATCGCATGGAACGGATGGCCGAGCGGTTTAAGGCACCGGTCTTCAAAACCGGCGTGGGCGCAAGTTCACGGTGGGTTCGGGTCCCACTCCCTCCGCCACAATATTGAGCTATTCGGCGGCCTCATGCAGGCGCATTGCAATCAACCCGACCCCAAGCAATCTTTTGTCCTCAGGCACCACCCTCGATGCGGGTATGGGGCCGCCCTCGGGCCTCAGGTCGATCGTCGTGAAGCCCGTCTGGGGCAGAAGCCGACGGGAAATGACGATGCGTTGCTCTTCCGGATGCATCGGTTGTGCAACACCCAATGTGGTGACCAGGGTTTGGTTGACGCGCACTTCGACGCGCGGAATTCGGTCGGCATTGTCGGCAAGCTGGAGGATTTTGAGATCCAGGATAAGGTCGTGGCTACCCAGGCCGCGATTGGGCAAAAGTATGCGGTGTATCGCGTCCTTGCCCCAACGTCCCCATGGCTCCGGCGAATGCCATCCCCGATCGAGGAGTGGCTCGAGTTCCCCGCCCTTGGCGGCGCTGAGCCATCGATCGAATGGCAACAGCGGTTGCGAACATTCCGAAGTCGGCAAGCGATAGAGGCGGCGAACCGGATCATCGCTGACCAAGCGCGCTCCGGATGCGGTCAGCCGGCTGTCCCACGCCGCGAGTTCGGCGGCACCGTAGCCACGGCGATCGATCAGCACGGCATCGTAGCTGGATGCCAGCTCGGCAAGCGCGCAGGGCCAGTTCGCGACTTTCAGCAGGGCTTGCAGGCGCGACAGGCCATCGCTTCCCGCGAATGCGCCGTAACTCCAGTGTCGGGAACTGCCCGGAGCGCTGAAGATAAAAGGCAAGAAGTGATTGTAGGGTGCGAAGCCGCGTATGGCGGGCGATTCAGGCCATGCCGCTATCGGCAGCTCGAGGATCCGCTGCAGCCCTGCTGAATCCGCCGCAGCCAAAGTCACGCGAATGCTCGTCATCTCCGCGGCGAAAGCCGGCTCGCGCAGCAAGGCGCGCTGCTGCCGCGCAAAAAGCGCTTCGCTACCGACGCTGTTTACAAATAGCAGCGCAATCAGGCCCGCCGTGGCTGCTACCCCGCCGATCGAGCGGCCGAATCTGAACTGCAGCCAGAGCGTTACACGCCGCCATAGGCCGAGGAACACAAGCAGTGCCGCGAATGCAAAAAAAGGTGAGATCCGATTCTGTGCGCGGATTTCTGGCGCGATCAGCAGATTGAAGATCAATCCCAGACCGAAGGGCACGCAATAGATCATGCAGAAGACGAGATACGCGTTGAATATTGGCGCCAGGCCTTCGTAGTCCGGCTGGGCGCCAGGACTGCGCCTTCGCAACAGCGATGAACCAAACAGGACAGCCAGCAATGCAAAAGCCGACAGGATGGGACCGGGCCAGGCATCTGTTCCCTCGGCCGTGCCGCGGATGGCCATGTAATCGGAAAGTGCGTTCGGCGCGATGCCGAATTGCTTCAGCCCGAGGACTACGTCGGAGATACGAAAGCCATACAGTGGCTGCTCGGATGCTGTTCTTGCGGCGAAGCCGCCGGCGTTGTCTGGCGCGACCGCGACAAAGAACGCCAGAATCGGCAGCAACGTGACCAACATCACCCCGGCTGGAAGGGCCAAGGCTGGCAAATAGCGCCAGTTTCGTTCCTGTGCAGCCAGGGCCAGACCGGCAAATGCCCAGGTGAGCAGGGCAAAAAAGCTGTAATAGATTCCTGAAGTCGCGATCACCACGCAGCACACGAACGTGACCGGGTCCCTCACGATGTCGATGAGGGACTGCTTGCGAACAGCCGTGACGATCCGAGGCAGAATCAGGAACGCAAGCGGGGCCGAATAATAGGCGGCCAGATAATCGTGCCCGGTTGAACGTTTGGCGAAATAAGGAATGAATGCAAAAGCGAAAGCCCCCGCGAGGCACCACCAGGGACGAATCTGAAAGGCACGCAGAGCGTGGAATGCGGCTGCGAAGTTCGCCGCGACGATGACGACAAGATACAAATTGGCACCGACGACGACATCACCCGACAGGCGCGTAGCCAGAAATTGCACCACGCGTTCAGTGAGGTCGGTGAACGGAAAGCCGAGCAGATCCAGCCGATCGGGAAAGCCGACGGCATCTGTTCGAAAAATATGTGGCCAATCGAGAAAAAGCCTGCCGTGAAGCAACAGGAAGATACGATCGCCCCACAATTCGGTCGGGACGTCGAACCTCATGAACGGGACGCCCGCCATGAACCAGGCAAGCAAGATTCCTAAACAGAGAAGAAGTACAGGCCGCCTTTCAAGATCGGCGAAGAATGCGCTAGTGTGTCGTATCATACGAGAGGGCAGCCGCATGATGTCGATCACTACCACGGACATGGCAGGCTGTCATGGAGCCTGATCAGCCACTCGCTGATCAGCAAATTCTGAGTTCGCGGGCTCTCCGCAAGCTGATTCTTGAAGAATCATATCGCGCCCATGTCGGACACATCGGATCGGCGCTGTCCGTGGTGGATCTGCTCGCAGTTCTCTACGGCGGCGCGATACGATTGAAATCGCCGGACGATCCGGATCGTGATCGCTTCATCCTGGGAAAAGGGCATGCCGCCCTGGCGCTATATGCCGCTCTGTTCTTGCGCGGATGGCTTAGCCGCTCCGAGTTGGCAAGCTATTGCGCTGATGATTCTCGATTGGGCGTGCACCCGACCCGTCACCTCCCCGGCGTCGACTTCTCGACGGGCTCGCTCGGTCTTGGTCTGTCGATCGGCGCGGGATCGGCGCTCGCCGCACGCCTGCTCGGCAAGGACCGCCGCACCTATGTTCTGCTATCCGATGCCGAGTGCAATGAAGGGTCGACATGGGAGGCGGCGATGTTCGCCGGGCATCATCGGCTCGCGAACTTGATCGTCGTCGTCGACGTCAATGGACAGCAGGCGCTAGGCAGGACCGCCGAGATCATGGATCAAAGCCGGATGCCGGAGCGCTGGATGAGTTGCGGGTGGATGGTGCGGGAGGTGGATGGGCATGCGCCCGCGGCCGTTCTCGAAGCGCTTCGCCCGCACCACCAGGAGCCGCTGGTGGTGTTGGCGCAGACCGTATCGGGGCGTAGCGTGAGTTTCATGGAGGGCCAGGTGCGCTGGCACTACCTGCCGATGTCGGATGAAGATTATGCCATTGCCCTGGCACAGAGCGAGGCGCTGCCGTGAGGCGCGAGTTCATTGCCAAGCTCTGCGAACTGGCCGCGCGTGATCCGCGCATAGTGCTGCTGACCGCCGACCTCGGCTTCTCGGTCGTGGAGCCGTTTGCCCAGGCGTATCCGGACAGGTTCGTCAATGTCGGTGTCGCCGAACAGAATATGATTGGTGTCGCAACCGGTTTGGCGGAAGCCGGATTTCTTCCGTTCTGTTATTCGATCGCGACCTTTGCAACGTTGCGGCCTTACGAATTCATTCGCAACGGCCCGGTGGCGCACGAACTTCCCGTCCGCATCATAGGCGTCGGTGGCGGCTTCGACTACGGTACGGGCGGCTCGACACATCATAGTCTCGAGGATATCGCGGTCATGCGCGCACTGCCCGGAATGACGGTTATTGCGCCTATCGATGGACCTCAGGCCGCCGCGGCGCTGGAGTGCCTGTGGTCGGTGCCCTCGCCAATCTATTTCAGGCTGGGCAAGGACAGTCCGCAGGTCGCGATTTCGGGTGGCCTGTTCGAACTCGAGCGGGCTCAGACCATGCGTCGAGGCGCCGATGTGCTGCTCATTTCGACCGGTGCCCAGGTTGCGGAGACCATGACGGCTGCAGAGAGACTGGCAAATGCCGGCGTGCAGGCGACGGTGTTGTCAGTGCCTTGTCTTGCGCCTGTGCCATTGGCGGATCTGCGAACAGCACTGGCGGATGCCAGCGCCGTCCTGACGATCGAGGCGCATCAGCAGACAGGAGGACTTGGCTCATTGGTCGCGGAGGTTCTCGCGGAAGCCGGATTGGCAAGACCTTTCCGCCGCCTCGCGGCAACCCTACCCGGCGGGGGCCATGGCGGCAGTGCGGCCTGGCTGATGGAACACAGCGGTTTGACCGCCGACCGCATTTCAGCCGCTGCTCAGGCACTGCTTTTGTAGATTTGCGATGAACCCTACAGTCTCGATCATCCTTCCCGTTCATAATCAGGCCGACCATGTCGTCACCGTGGTTGACGAATACCGTGCCGCTCTGCGTGGTCTTTCGGTGCCCTGGGAAATTATCCTTGTCGAGAATGGGTCGCGTGACGAAAGCGCGGTACGATGTACGGAGTTGGCAACCCATCACGCCAATGTGCGTGCGTTGCGCGCCGATTGCGCAGGTTGGGGGCGCGCCGTGAGGGCTGGCCTGGCAGCGGCCCAGGGAGAGTTCCTATGCTACACGAATTCGGCCCGCACCAGGGGCGATGACCTGCGGCGGGCGCTGGATGCCGGAATAAGCAGGCCGGAAAGTGTCCTCAAGGCTGAGCGAAAGCAAGGCCGGGCATGGCTGCGTGGACTCGGTTCGTGGCTGTACAATCTCGAGGCGAGGCTGTTGTTCGGACTGCGATCGCGCGACATCAATGGCACGCCGAAGCTGTTTCATCGTCGCTTCAAGGCGCTGTTGGACCTGCAGCGCGATGACGATCTGATCGATCTGGAATTCTGCGTGGCCTGTCACCGCCATGGATACTCGATAGTGCCATTGGGCGTGGCATCAGGCCACCGACACGGTGGTCGCTCGACAACCGGATGGCGGACAGCCATGAGGCTTTATCGCGGTGCCTTGCGAATGAGATTGCAGAATTGAGCGACCAGGAGGATCACGCACGCTTCCAGGCCGACCATGAGGCCTGGCGCGACCCGGCCAGTGTCGTGGCGCAGTGGCAAGATGGGGAGGCGGTCCGAAGCAGCCTGCTTGAATCCGAGATAAGCGGACCATGGTGGGACGTTCTTGCCGAGGCCGGCCTCACCTTGCTGGTCAGCCGCGAATACGAGCATCTCCTGATGGCGCTCTCGACGGCCTCGGGATCACCTCAGGTAAGTTATTTGCGGCTGCCGCATCCGTCCGGCATCGCCTTCGACGCGGCACGCGCGGAAGTCCACGTCGCAAGCACGCGCAATCCGAACATGTTGTACACGTTGCGACCGGCTGAGCGGCTTCTGCCACGCAGAGACCTCGAGTCAAAGGACATCGCCGGCCGCGTGCTGATGCCTGCGAGTACCCGGTTCCTGCCTGGCAGCACCTATCTGCACGATCTGGCGATGATCGGCCCTCAACTTCACGGAAGCGCGGTCGGCGACAACGCCATTGTGTCATTTCCGGCAGGCGGCGATCACCAGCGGGTATGGTGGCCGTCATGCATCGAGGGGATCGCGGGCGCTGATTTTGGCCTGAATCATTTGCAGCTTAACGGCATCGCGGCCGGAGAGAGCCTCGCCGAAAGCTATTTCACGGCGTCCAAGGACGATCTTGCCGGCGCGCGGCCAGGCCAGATCGAATTTGCCCCTGAAGGGCGCGGTGTCGTTTTCAGCGGCGCGACCCGATTGCCGATATCGCGAGGATTGACCCGCCCGCACTCGCCCCGCTTCGTCGGCGGCGACTTGTGGGTGGCCAATAGCGGGTATGGCACCGTTGTGAACTGTGGTCGGGATGGCCGCGTCGAGGTCGTCGCGCGCCTGCCGGGCTGGACCAGGGGCCTGTGCGCGCTCGGTGATCTTGCCATCGTCGGCACCTCAAGGATCATTCCGCGCTTTCGCGCCTATGCGCCGGGGCTCGAAGCGGACAAATGCGTCTGCGGACTCCACGCGGTCGACATCAAAAGCGGACGTATCGTGGCCAGCCTGATCTGGCCGGCCGGCAACCAGATTTTCGCGATCGAGGCCGTCCCTTCGTCGATGGTCGATCGCCTTCCGTTTGATGCCTTTGATCGGATGCCTGACGCGGAGCACGCGCTGTTTTATGCGTGGCAAGCCGTGCCCAAGCCGTCCCAATGAATAACGTCGAGAGGAATTGATGACCGACGACTTCCGCTTGCTGATGCTCGGCGCCATGTATGAGAATGGCGGAAACACCACACATCGGTTTCTTGACGGCCACCCGGAGCTGTTCGTCTATCCGTTCGAGTCGCAGATCGGCACGCGGTTCGTCAGTGATGCCTTGACCTCGCTGTTCCCGGTCAAATACCGCTGGCCAGTCTTCCCGCTCGATGCGAGTCCAATGGACGATTACAGGCTGATCATCGACGAAGAATGCAAAGTGCGTGCGCGGACGCCACACGTCAGCAAGTTTCGTGACATGGCCTTCGACTTCAACGACGATGCCCGGAGCGATCGATACATCGAGTGCGTGAAGGCTAGCGGCCGCAGCGCCGCGAACAACGTCGCGGCCTTCTTCAGGTCTACATTCGATAGCTGGAAAGACTATAACCGCAGCGGCCGCGAGAAGGTTTATGTCGGCTACAGTCCGATCATCACGGTCGACTCCGAGGCGATTCTCGCCGCAATGCCCACCGCTCACATGATGCATGTGGTGCGTAATCCGTTCTCTGCCTACGCCGATACAAAAAAGCGGCCGGTTCCCATGCGCCTGTCGGACTATATGCGGGCGTGGTGCCTGAACCAATACCATGCCCTGCTTGCGCGGCATCGTCATCCAGACCGGGTTCACATCGTGAGGCTGGAGGATACTTTGTCCGACCCGCGCAAGGCTCTGGCGCCGGTTCTGTCCGCGCTGGGCATCGAGGATCACGTCGCGCTTTCGGTGCCGTCATGGAACGGTCTGGCGTTGCGTGAAGTCTACCCTTGGGGAACGATCCGCCGCGCCACACCGGAAGCCAATCGGGCGACAGCCGCGGAACTCTCTGTCCAGGAGCATGCGGCGGTGGCGCAGGCCGCCTGGCAATATCTCGATGTCTTCGACTATGGAGACTTCGCCGGAATGCGAGCCGTCTGAGATGCAACGCGCCGTTGTGACGGGCGGCAGCGGTTTTGTTGGCGCGAGTTTGGTCAGACGGCTGCTGTCGATGGGGTGGCATGTCGATCTGCTGCTGCGCCCGGGCTACGCGACGTGGCGTATCCCCACACAACAGTCGCAGCTTTCGACGCATGTGGTCGATCTGACGGACGCTTCGTCGGTGGAGGTGCTGTTGCATCGATGCGCCCCCGCTACGTGTTCCATCTGGCTGCGCACGGCGCATATTCATGGCAGACAGACGCAGCCAGGATTGCGCGTACAAACCTGGAGGCCACCCGCGCATTGGCTCTTGCCGCGCTCAAGGCGGACGTCGAGGCATTCGTGCATACAGGCAGTTCGCTGGAGTACGGCCGCAAGAGACACGCCCCCTCCGAGGACGAGCCAACCGAGCCCGAAGGGGCCTATGCCGTCTCCAAGGCCGCGGCGACCGCGCTCTGTCGCGATCTCGCGCGAAAATCCGGCATTCGCATGCCGACGCTTCGTCTCTATTCGATCTATGGGCCATGGGAAGAGCCGCGACGCCTTGTGCCGTCACTGCTTGTTCATGCAACAGCCGGGAAATGGCCGCCGCTTGCCAATCCCAACACGGCTCGTGATTTCGTCTGGGTCGAAGATGCGATCGACGCCTTGCTCATCGCAGCCAGCCGTCCGCTGGCGGATCCTGGGGCAATATTCAACATCGGCACCGGTAGACAAACCACACTGGGAGAAATCGTCGATATCGTGCGCGCCATGACAGGTTGCGAGGCTGAACCGCATTGGCAGAGCATGCCTGATCGAGGCTGGGACACGGACATCTGGCAGGCTGACACCCGACACGCCGCGACAGAGCTGGGCTGGACCGCGCAAACGCCATTGCGCACCGGTTTGCGGGAAACGGTTCAATGGTTGGGGAAAGATCGCGATCGTCTCGATTTCTATAGAGCAAACCTTGATCTGGCAGACACACGGCATCGACAACCGCCGGCGTCGGACCGCGGATAGAACGGCCAATCGCGCTGGACGGCTTCACTTTCGACCCATCGTCGGTTGCGCGACAACGATCATGTCGGTTTGTCGGGCGGCGTATCCCTGGCGATGGACGCGTGGTTCCTGAAATAGAAAACCCCGCCGGCAGGGAACCGGAGGGGTTAGTCCTGGGAGGACGCGCGACGCGCTGCGTTCGCCACCGCGCGCCACAAAGATATCGCCCGGTTGCGACGCTGGTGTGACATGCCGGCGGGCGCATCCCTCACCTGCCCGGCTGCAAAGACGAAAGTCCGGCATCAAGCCTTTGGAAAGGAGAAATATGGTTCTGTCAGAAGCTGAAGTGCGAGCGGGTGCCGGCCAAGGCTGGGCTATAGAGGCGGGCGAATGGATATTTTTGGCATCAAGGCGCTGTTGATCTCCGCGTTGATATTCATTCCGTTCGAACATCTGTTCCACGAGCGGCCCCAGAAGACCTTCCGCAAGGGCTTGGGTGTCGATCTGATCTATGTGCTGTTCAACGGCTTCATCATAAAAGTAGCCATCGTCCTGATAGCGGCCTACACGCTTGACGCCGCCGCAATCGTGGTCCCGCAATCAATGATGCGCGCCGTCGGCGGTCAGCCCGTCTGGTTGCAGGTCGCGGAAATCATCTTGATCACCGACATCGGTGTCTATTGGGCACACCGGGCCTTCCACAAAATCCCTGCGCTCTGGAGGTTCCACGCGGTACATCACGGCATTGAGGAACTGGACTGGCTCGGCGCTTTCCACTCCCATCCGGTCGACGCGATTGCGACAAAGGCAATATCGCTGACGCCGATCTTTTTCCTCGGGTTCTCCGAAGCCTCGATCGCCGCCTTCTCGGTGATATATTTTTGGCACACGCTGCTTGTGCATTCGAACCTGCGGATTCCGTTTGGTCCCTTGAAATGGCTGATCGCCAGTCCGCAATTCCATCGCTGGCACCATGCCAATCAGCGCGAGGCTTATGACAAGAACTTCGCCGGCCAACTCCCCCTCCTCGACATGGTGTTCGGCACCTACAATGCCACCGGCAACAAGGTGCCGGAAAAATACGGTGTCGATGATCCGATCCCGTCCAGCTATTTCGGTCAGGTCGGCTACCCGCTCGTGCCTCGCGGCAAGCGATCGAAACGGGCGGTGGCGAGCACGGAAGCCTGACGGCTAATATCAATGGCGACTGCCATCTGCTGCTCGAAATGGCGCTGTCGCCTGGTAGCGGAGATCGCGTCGTGGGTTGGTTTTGGCGGGCACCAGCAATAGTCATAGGTGTTTCGCGTTGGCCTCGATGCGTGAACTATCGGCAACGCCGGGCCAGTTCGACGCATTCGTCAAAGCCGTCGGCCTGATGATGAAGACCGAACCCAATTATTCCGCCGCCGACATGGCGCGGACGCGCGTGCCCGTGGCGATCGTTCAAAGTGAACATGACGAGTTCATCAAGCGGGAGCACGCGAACTATCTGTCCCAAAACGTCCCGGCGTCGGAACTGATCGTCCTGCCTGACGTCAGCCATTTCGCACCGCTGCAACGCCCCGGGCTGTTCAACAGCGTGCTCTTGGCCTTCCTCGGAAATATTCATTCCTGAGCATCCGACCACGCTGCGCTCCCTGAAGCGGGAAGGCTTTTTGCCTCGAATCGGCTAAGCCTTGGGGCATGAACGAGACCTCCCTTTATGCGCCGGTGAAGCGGTTCCTCGAAACTCTCGACTTCGTGGTGAAGGGGGAGATTGGCGGCTGCGACATCGTCGCGTTGCGCGAGGGCGAGCCGCCGATTGTCGTCATCTGCGAGCTGAAATTGCAGTTCAACCTCGAACTGGTGCTGCAGGGCGTCGACCGCGCGGCCGCTTGCGACGAAGTGTGGCTGGCGGCGCGTATGTCGGCACGAGGCAAGGGACGCGAAAGCGACGCCCGGTTTCGCAACCTCTGCCGCCGGCTCGGTTTCGGCTTGCTCGGTGTGACCGCGAATGACAAGGTCGAAGTGCTTGTCAGCCCGGCCGCGCCTGAGCCACGCAGGAATGCGCGGCGGCGCTCTCGCCTTGTCGACGAACACCAGCGCCGCCGCGGTGATCCTGTCGCGGGCGGAGGATCGCGCAATCCGATCATGACCGCCTACCGCCAGAGCGCCCTCACCTGTGCCGCCGCGCTTGTCCACGGACCCAAACGGCCGCGCGACCTGAAGGCGCTGACGCCGATCGCGCCGAAAATCCTGCAGCACAACGTCTATGGCTGGTTCGCGCGCGTGGACCGCGGCCTTTATGATCTCACGGATGCCGGCCGCGCCTCGCTGGTGCGTTGGCCGCAGGCCTCGCACGAGGATGTCCGACACGAGATTTTGATTGCGTCGGCCCCCTGAATGCGGCTGCTTGCCCGGCATGAAACGCCCCTCTTGGTTGATTTTTCAGACAAAATATGCTGCTTGTCCCGCCCATGAAGACACTCTGCATGATGGCCATGGCGTCCCTGACGCTAGCTTTCCCGGCCAGCGCAATGGACAACGCCTTGCGTGCCGGGCTGATGAAACTTGATCCGCAAACACGCCTCGAGCAGCGGTGCGATGCCGAAATCCTGGACCGGATCACCCACGACGATCGCAAGTTCAAGGCCGACCGTGTTGTCGCCTACGCCTTCGCCACGCCTGAGATGAGCGCCGATGCAATCAGGAGCCCCGGTGCGGCGTTCCGCAGCAAGGGGCAATGGTACCGGCTGAAGTTCAAATGCCAGACGGGGCCGGACCATATGGAAGTTCTCCAGCTTCGTTACCGGATCGGCGATGAGATTCCAGAAGCCGACTGGGCAAAATACAATCTCTACGACTAGTTTTTTTCGCGGGCTTGTGTCGGCTTCGGTTCACGAGCCGGCGGCGGCTGAAAATCTCCTGTAATGCCACTGCCACGAAAGTGGTTTTCCAGCGTTGTCCAATGCGGCGCCTTGACGGCAGCGGACCATGCCTTTAGGCCCGTCGCAATAGTCGACGACGAACACTCGGCGAAGGGCTTCCAGGTCGATGGAAATATTTACCGCCGCAGGCCTATCGGCCCTTCTTCAGGTCATTGCCATCGACCTTGCGCTTGCGGGCGACAATGCCATCGTCATCGGCCTCGCCGCGGCCGGACTGCCGGCCAGCCAACGCAAACGGGCCATTCTCGTCGGCATCGCCGCGGCCACCGTCCTTCGCATTTTCTTCGCCTTGATCACGCAATGGCTGCTCACCATCGGGCCCATGTTGCTTATCGGCGGCGGCCTGCTCTTGCTGTGGGTCTGCTGGAAGATGTGGCGTGAATTGCGCGTCAGCCACGAGCAGGAGCGTGACGCCACGGAAGCGCTATCGAACGGCGACTTCGACAAGGATGGGGTCATCGGCGGCAAGGGGCCAAGCAAGACCTTCTCGCAGGCAGCCTGGCAGATTGTCATTGCCGACGTTTCCATGTCGCTCGACAATGTTCTGGCCGTAGCCGGCGCGGCCATGAACCATCCGACGGTGCTGATTGTCGGGCTGGCCCTGTCGATCGCCCTGATGGGCTTTGCCGCGTCGTTCGTCGCGCGCCTGCTGCACAAATACCGCTGGATTGCCTATCTCGGCCTGGTGATCATCCTCTATGTTGCGGTCAAAATGCTGCTTGACGGGGCCGTGCAGCAATTCCCCGAAAACTTCGCTTTCCTGGCACCCTGGTTCGGATCCGGAGGCCACTGAGCCATCCTTATGGCGCGGATCGGCCTGTCGGCCGGTTTGCTTGATTGCGGAAGCCATGCTATTGCGCCGCGCGTATTGGCTCCAGCCACGCGCCACAGACCGACATTTACAGCGACTTGAGGTCGGATCAGCGTTCGGCCCGTACTCCCATTGGAAACTAGCCTATGTCCGCCCCTCGCGTCAGTTTTGTCAGCCTTGGATGCCCGAAGGCGCTCGTCGATTCCGAGCGTATCATCACGCGCCTGCGCGCCGAAGGCTATGAGATCGCCCGCAAGCATGATGGCGCTGATCTCGTTGTGGTCAACACTTGCGGTTTCCTGGATTCCGCCCGTGACGAGTCGCTCAATGCCATCGGTTCCGCGCTTTCGGAAAACGGCAGGGTCATCGTCACCGGCTGCCTTGGTGCCGAGCCGGACGTGATCCGCGAGAAGCACCCCAACGTGCTTGCGATCACCGGACCGCAGGCCTACGAGAGCGTGATGGCCGCCGTGCATGAGGCAGCCCCGCCTTCGCACGATCCCTATATCGATCTGCTGCCGCCGCAAGGTGTCAAGCTGACGCCGCGCCACTATGCCTATCTGAAGATTTCGGAAGGCTGCAACAACCGCTGCACCTTCTGCATCATCCCCGCCCTGCGTGGCGATCTCGTTTCGCGCCCGGCCGCCGACGTGCTGCGCGAGGCCGAAAAACTGGCCAAGGCCGGCGTCAAGGAACTCCTCGTCATCTCGCAGGACACCAGTGCCTACGGCATCGACATCAAGTACCAGACGTCGATGTTCGGCGATCGCGAAGTGCGCGCGAAATTCCTCGATCTCTCGGAAGAACTGGGCAAGCTCGGGATCTGGGTGCGCATGCATTATGTCTACCCCTACCCGCATGTCGCCGACGTCATCCCGCTGATGGCCGACGGCAAGATCCTTCCCTATCTCGACATCCCGTTCCAGCATGCTTCGCCGCAGGTGCTGAAGAACATGCGGCGTCCGGCGCATGGCGAAAAGACGCTCGAACGCATCCGCGGCTGGCGCGACGTGTGCCCCGACCTCGCCATCCGCTCGACCTTCATCGTCGGCTTCCCCGGCGAGACGGACGAGGATTTCGAGATGCTGCTCGACTGGCTGGACGAGGCCAAGATCGACCGTGCCGGCTGCTTCAAATACGAGCCGGTCAAGGGCGCCCGTTCCAACGACCTCGGCCTCGAACAGGTTCCGCAGGATGTCAAGGAAGCACGCTGGCACCGCTTCATGCAGCGCCAGCAGAAGATTTCGGCGACGCAGTTGGCCAGGAAGGTCGGCAAGCGCCTGCCGGTGCTGATCGACGAGGCGCACGGCACCTCGGCGAAGGGCCGCACCAAATACGACGCGCCCGAGATCGATGGTTCGGTCCACATCCAGTCGCGCCGCCCGATGCGTGCCGGCGACATCGTCACGGTGAAGATCGAGCGTGCCGACGCTTATGACCTCTACGGTTCGGCTGTCTGAGCCTTCCGTCCGTTTCTCCGGGCATATAAAAAGGGCGCCTCGCGGCGCCCTTTCCCATTCGAAACGTGGTGCGCAGCTTACTGCGGCAGCTTGTCGTCGACGCCTTTCACGTAGAAATTCATGCCGAGTAGCGTGCCGTCGTCGGCGACCTCACCGTCCTTCAGCCACGCCGAACCGTCCTGCTTGGCGATCGGTCCGGTGAAGGGGTTCCAGCCGCCGGCGATCTTCTTCTCGGTCGCCTCGGCCATCGCCTTCACATCGTCGGGCATGTTGGTGTAGGGCGCGAGCTTCACCGCGCCGTCCTTGATGCCGAGCCAGACATTGTCCGGCTTCCAGGTGCCGTCGATGGCTGCCTGCACGCGGCTGATGTAATAGGGGCCCCATTCGTCGGTCAGCGAGGTCATCTGCGCATTCGGCGCGAACTTGATCATGTCGGACGACTGGCCGAAGCCGTGCAGCTTGCGCTCCTCGGCCACCTGCAGGGCAGCGGTCGAATCGGTATGCTGGACGATGATGTCGGCACCCTGGTCGAACAGCGCCTTGGCGGCGTCGGCTTCCTTGCCCGGGTCAAACCACGAGTTCACCCAGACGATCTTGGCCTTGAAGTTCGGGTTGATCGACTGCGCGCCGAGCATGAAGGAGTTGATACCCATCACCACTTCCGGGATCGGGAAGGAAACGATGTAGCCGGCGACGCCGGACTTCGATTCCTTGGCGGCGATCTGGCCGAGTACGTAGCGGCCTTCATAAAAGCGGGCATTGTAGATCCCGAGATTGTCACCGGTCTTGTAGCCGGTGGCGTGCTCGAACATCACCTTGGGAAACTTCTTGGCGACCTTCACTTCGGCGTCCATGAAGCCAAACGACGTGCCGAAGATGATCTTGCAGCCTTCGCGTGCCAGGCGCTCGAAGGCGCGGTCGGCATCGGGGCCTTCGGAGACGTTCTCCAGATAGGCGGTCTCGACCTTGTCGCCGAGCGCTTTCTCGACCTCAAGGCGGCCCTGGTCGTGCTGGTAGGAGTAGCCGAAATCGCCGATCGGGCCGGTATAGACCCAGCAGGCCTTCAACTTGTCGGCAGCCTCTGCGGACGCGGCCAGCGACAATGCCGCTGTCGTCGTCATCAGGGCAATAAGCAGTTTTTTCATTGTGTTACCTCTCTGTGTTAAGCCTTGGAGCTTCCCGTTTGTTATTATTGTCAACGATCCGGAACGAATGGCTGCCCCAGGGATGCCGGCGTGTTCATCATCGTCAGACGCTTGTTGCGCGAGATTAGAACGAGAACCACGACGGTTGCCAGATAGGGCAGAGAAGAAAGCATCTGCGAGGGCACGGGAATGCCAAAAGCCTGTGCATGAAGCTGGCCGATCCACACCGCGCCGAAGATGTAGGCGCCGGCCAGCACGCGCCACGGCCGCCACGAGGCGAACACAACGAGAGCCAGAGCGATCCAGCCGCGGCCCGCGGTCATGTTCTCGACCCATTGCGGCGTGTAGACCAGCGACAGATGGCCGCCGGCCAGACCGGCGCAGGCGCCGCCGAAGATGACCGAGAGATAGCGGTAGCGGATGACCTTGATGCCGAGCGCGTGCGCCGAAGCATGGCTATCGCCGATAGAGCGGAGTGTCAGGCCAGTACGCGTCTTGAACAGGAACCACATGACGGCGGCGGTCAGCGCGATCGAGATGTAGAAGATCGGATCCTGGCCGAACAGCAGCCTGCCCACGACCGGGATCGAGCTGAGGCCGGGAATGTCGAGATTGGGCAGCCTGACGCCAGGCTGGCCGACAAAGCTCGTTCCGATCATGCCGGAGAGGCCGAGGCCAAGCAGCGTCAGCGACAGGCCGGTCGCCACCTGATTGGTGGCCAGCGACAGCGTCATGACCGCGAACAGCAGCGAGAACAGCGCGCCCATCGCGATTGCCGCCAGAAGGCCGATCCAGGGCGATCCGGTCAGGTAGCCGGCCCCGAACCCGCCGACCGCGCCCATGATCATCATGCCTTCGACGCCGAGATTGAGCACGCCGGAGCGTTCGACCACCAGTTCGCCGATCGCCGCGATCAAAAGCGGCGTCGCCGCCGTGGCGATGGTCAGGAGGATATTGACGGTGATGTCCATCAGCGGGCTTCCTTCAGCTTCGGCGCGGCTTCGAGCGGTGCCGCGCCCTGCGGCTTGGTCAACGCCAGGCCGATCAGCCGGATGCGGTAGTGGATGAGCGTGTCGCAGCCGAGCACGAAGAACAGCAGCATGCCCTGGAACACCCTCGCCACCTTGTCTGAAATGCCGAGCGCGCTTTGCACCGCTTCGCCGCCGAGATAGGTCAGCGCCAGAACCAGGCCCGCAGCGACGATGCCGAGCGGGTTCAGGCGTCCGAGGAACGCCACGATGATGGCGGTGAAGCCGTAGCCGGGAGAAATCACCGGCTGCAACTGCCCGATGGCGCCGGAGACTTCCGAAATGCCGGCAAGGCCGGCCAGTGCGCCCGACAGCAGGAAGGCGAAGAACACCATGCGGCTGAGACCGAAGCCGGCGAAGCGCCCTGCCCTCGGGCTGGAGCCCAGCACGCGGACCTCGAAGCCCTTGAGCATGCGGCCCATCAGGATCCAGATCAGCACCGCGGCAACCAGCGCGAACACAAAACCCCAGTTGGCGCGTCCGGCGTCCGGCATCAGTTCCGGCAGGACCGCCGAATCGCCGAACTGGATCGTCTGCGGGAAACCATGGCCCTGCGGATCGCGCCATGGGCCGCGCACCAGCCAGTCGAGGAAGAGTTGGGCGACATAGACCAGCATCAGGCTGGTCAGGATCTCATTGGTGTTGAACCGGGTCTTGAGCAAGGCCGGGATCGCCGCGTAGGCGGCACCGCCGACCATGCCGAGCAGAAGCATCAGCGGCAGCACCAGCGGGCCTTCGAACTGAGGAAACAGAACCGGAATGGCCGAGCCGAAGATGGCGCCGAAAATGAACTGGCCTTCGGCGCCGATGTTCCAGATGTTGGCCTTGTAGCAGACCGACAGGCCGACCGCGATCAGGATCAGCGGCGCCGCCTTGATCGCCAGCTCATGCAATTGCCAGACCTGACTGATCGGCTCGATGAAGTAGATCCGGAACGCGGTCAGCGGATTGACGCCGAGCAGGGCGAACATGATGGCGCCGGCGACAATGGTGAGCGCGAAGGCGATGAACGGTGACAGCATCGAAAACAGCGCCGAGCGCTGCGGGCGTTTAACGAGTTCAAGGCGCATCATGCCGTCTCCAGCGTGTGTTCGGCGTGGCCGGGCTCGGCGCCGCCCATCAGCAGGCCGACCTTCTCGAAGGTCGCCTCGGCGATCGGCATCGGCTTGGACAATTCGCCATTGTGCATGACCGCGATTGCGTCCGATATCTCGAACAGCTCGTCGAGATCCTGGCTGATCACCAGAACCGCCGAGCCGCTGCGCGACAGCTCGATCAAGGCCTGTCGGATATGGGCGGCAGCACCGGCATCGACGCCCCAGGTCGGCTGGTTGACCACCATGACGCTTGGGCGGCGGTCGAGTTCGCGGCCGACGATGAATTTTTGCAGATTGCCGCCCGAAAGTGCGGCCGCTTCCGGATCCGGCGCGCTCTTGCGCACATCCATCGCCACGATGATGCGTTGTGCGGCAGCGTAGACGGCGCCGCTTTTGACCATCCCGCCAGTGCCGACAAACGCCTTGCCGTCGGTCGCGTGGCGCGACAGCAAAAGGTTTTCCGAGAGTTTCATGCGCGGCGCGGCACCATGGCCGAGGCGCTCCTCCGGCACGAAGGCGGCACCAAGCAGGCGCCGTCCGGTGATGGTGAGACCGCCCGCATCCTTGCCCCGGATACGCACCGAGGCGGCATCCTGCTGCAAGACCTCGCCGGAAACGGATTCAAAGAATTCGCCCTGGCCGTTGCCGGCAACACCGGCAATGCCGATCACCTCGCCGGCGCGGACATTCAGGCTGATGTTCTTGAGCGGAATCGAAAACGGCGTCGCCGGCTTGCGGCTGAGGCTGCGGATTTCGAGCAGCGGCTGCGCGGTTTCGATCCCCTCGACCGGCGCGCGCACCACGGCCTGCACTTCGTTGCCGACCATCATGCGGGCGAGCGAGGCGGCTGTCTCCTCGCGCGGATTGCAGTGACCGACCACCTTGCCATGCCGCAACACGGTGGCGCGGTCGCAGATCCGTTTGACCTCTTCCAGCCGGTGCGAAATGTAGAGGATCGATTTGCCTTCCGCGCGCAGCCGCTCCAGCGTCTCGAACAGCTTGTCGGCTTCCTGCGGCGTCAACACCGAGGTCGGCTCGTCAAGGATGATGAGCTGCGGCGTCTGCAGCAGGCAGCGGATGATTTCGATACGCTGGCGTTCGCCGACCGACAGGTCGCCGACCAGCGAGTCCGGATCGAGCGGCAGGCCGTAGCTGTAGGAAAGCGCCCTCGCCTTCGCGGCGATGCTGCTGATCGGCGAGCCGTCATCGAGCGACAGCGCGATGTTCTCGGCCGCGGTCAGCGCCTCGAACAGGGAAAAATGCTGGAACACCATGCCGATGCCGAGCTTCTTGGCTGCACCCGGGCTGGTGATGCGCACCGCCTGGCCGTTCCAGAAAATCTCGCCGGAATTGGGTTCCAGCGAGCCGAACAGCATCTTGACCAGCGTCGACTTGCCGGCGCCGTTCTCGCCAAGCAGCGCGTGGATTTCACCCTTGGCGATGTTGAGATCGACATGATCGCACGCGGTCAGCGTGCCGAATATCTTGGTCAGGCCACGAACCTCAAGCAGGTTCGCCCCATCATGATCTGCACTCACAGTGCCTCCCATCTGGTTCGCCAGATATGTTCTGTGTTCCCGCAAGCATGGTAGGCGCCGCCGGCTCTGGACGGAAAGCGGCACGCGTCTTGAAAGAGCTTCAAGAATTTCAGCGGAAATTCAAGGGATAACAAGGCAGGCGGGACTAAGGAATGAGAATAGTCGTCCCCGTTGTCCTGCGGCCTTCGAGATCCGAGTGTGCCTTGCCGGCGTCCTTCAGCGCATAGCGCTGGTTGATCTTGATCTCGACGGCGCCGCTGAGCACCACGTCGAACAGCGCGGCCGCGGAGGCATCGAGGTCCTCACGTTTTGCGTTGTAGACGAACAGTGTCGGCCTTGTGGCGAACAACGAACCCTTCTGCGCCAGGAGCGACATGGAAAATGGCGGGATCGGTCCCGACGACTGGCCAAAGCTGACGAACATGCCGAGCGGCCTCAGGCAGTCGAGCGAAGCCGGGAACGTGTCGTTGCCCACCGAATCGTAGACGACGTCGCATTTCCTGCCGCCGGTGATGGCGGCGACGCCGGCGACGAAATCCTGCTCCTTGTAGTTGATGACATGGTCGAAGCCGTGCGCCTTGGCGAGCTCGATCTTGTCGGTCGAGCTTGCCGTGCCGATGACGGTCGCACCGAGATGTTTCGCCCATTGACCAAGAATAAGCCCGACGCCGCCGGCCGCGGCATGGAACAGGATCGTGTCGCCCGCTTTCACCTTGAAGGTCCGGCGCAGCAGATATTCGGCCGTCATGCCCTTCAGCATCATCGCGGCCGCCTGTTCATCGCTGATGCCGTCCGGAACCTTGACGACCCGGCTGGCATCGATGACGCGTTCTTCGGCATAAGCTCCCGTCGTCACGGCATAGGCGATCCGGTCGCCCGGCTTCAGCCAATCGACGTCCTGCCCTACCTCCAGCACCACGCCGGCGGCCTCGCTGCCCGGAATGAGCGGAAAACCTCCGGGCGGCGGATAGAGACCGGAGCGATGATAGACGTCGATGAAGTTGAGGCCGATGGCCGTATGCCTGACCAGAATCTGCCCGGAACCTAGCTGGCCGGGATCGACGTCATCATAGGTCAGAACTTCCGGACCGCCATGGGCGTGGATACGGATCGCTTTGGACATGGATTGGGATTCCTCTGGCTGATCAGGCCTTCTTGGCACCGAGATTTGGAAAGAACTGCATGATGCCACCGATGCAGGCCAGATAGAGCCCGGTAATGGTAATGCCGATCTTGGTGAAAGTGCCGACCTGTTCGCCCAGCACGCCGATCTGATCGTAGAAGGCTGCCAGAGCCGCCTGCGCAAGCGCAAGCGCGCCGAAGGCGCACCACAAAAGGGTCATTGTGAGATTGATGCGTCGCAGCCGCACCACCCGCACCGGATGAATGAAATTGATCGGGATGAAAGTCAGGATGCCAGCCACCACCACGACAGCGAACGACACCCATTGTCCCGGTTCGATGACGAACAGCGTGAACACCACCATGTTCCAGACCACGGGGAAGCCCTTGAAGAAATTCTCCTTCGTCTTCATGCCGGTGTCGGCATAATAGATCGCGCTGGAAACGACGATGATCGCAGCCGAAAGGAACGACAGTCCCTCGCCCATGAAGCCGCGCTGGTAGAGCGCGAAGGCCGGGATCAGCACATAGGTCACATAGTCGATGATGTTGTCGAGGAGTTCGCCCGACCAGGTCGGCAGGATTTCCTTGACCTCGAGCTTCCTGGCGATCGGCCCGTCGATGCCGTCGACGAACAGCGCCAGTCCGAGCCACCAGAACATTGCCGTCCAGCGCTCCTCGCTCGCCGCCACCAGCGACAGGAATGCAAGGAACGAGCCTGACGCGGTCAGCAGGTGGACGGAGAACGCCCTTGCCTGCGGCCAGGTGACCTTCTTCTTCGGCCGCGGAATCCGGTCCGCGATCTTCTTGGCGGCCTTTCTGGCCGTAGTGTTCTTGCTCACGGGCCCCGCCAATCCAGCTTGCAGATTTCGGCCGAGCGGCCAGCAAAGTTCCAATTGCGGCCGAAGGCGCGCATCTTGCTCTTGTCGGACCTCGCCACGATGATCTCCGGCGCGATCCAGTATTCCGAGTTCGTGATCACCGTATCCTTCTCGCGATCCTTGCCGGCGATTGGCGTCACCGCGCCATCGATGATCTTCGGTATCTGGAAGATACGCGTCTTGTCCCGCGTCTCATAGGTGATCGGCACCTGTTCCACACCCAGGAATTTTCCGACGAGGATCGACAGCAGCGACGTGGTCCCGCCCGCCTTGCCGGTGAAGATCTTCGTCAAGGCCTTGACCGCATAGATCGAGGCGCGTTTGTCGATGAACAGGCCGGCGGTCCAGTTGCCTCGGCTCATGTAGCCGGGGATTTCCATGATCAGCCCGAGGTTTAGGCCTGACAGGTCGACCTCGCCGAAATGACCGGCATCGATGCGGAAACCCGCCCAGGTCTGGCAATAGCCTTCGGTCGGAGGGTGACTGCCGAGCGACAGCACGCAAGGGCAAAAAACCGTGCAATTGCAGGAGAGTACGAGCTCTCCTTTCATTGCCCAGCCCTGATCTGTCATCGAATTTCCCCCACTGAAAGCGAGACTACTAGCAGCGCGGCTGCCCAGACAAGCAGTATCGCACCGGCCAGCCGGGTTGGAAGACTGCCCGTCATTTGTTTTTCAATCAGGGTGAACACGCCGATCAGCGCCATCCAGAAGATGTTCATCACGCCGACGGCGAACATCACCAGCATGAGCGCCCAGCAGCAGCCGAAACACCAGATGCCTTGCACGACACCAAGCCGGAAGACGCTGCTGGCTTTGGCGCTCCAGTTCGAAAACAGGATCGAGAACGGGTTGCGGCATTTCTTCAGGCAGGCCTTCTTGAGGCCGCTGAACTGATAGAGGCCGGCGACCAGCAATGCGAGCGCGCCGGCAATCCCAAGCACCGGATCGTAGATCTCGCGGGACGCGGCGAATGTGTGCACGCTGAGCGTCAGTGCCGAGAACAGGACCGAGGCAGCGAGCCAGACGCCGAGATACCCGGCAACCAGCACCAGAGGATGAACGACCGGCTCGCCCTTGATCCGGGCTGTATCGGCGATCTCGCAATAGGTGCGGATCATCGGGGCAGCGGACGGCAGCATCGCCGCGATTGCCATCAGGAACCACATCACGGTGAGAGCAACGGCACGAAAGCCGATGCTTGCGTCCAGCGGCGCCGGCGATAGGCAGAGGGCGAAGAACCGCTCCAGGAAATCGGGCAGCGGCAGCTGTGGCAGGCCGTGCAGGAGGGTGTCGCCGGGCGCGCTGCCTCGGACATCGGCGCCCCGAATCGCCATCGCCCCCAGC
This sequence comes from Mesorhizobium sp. B2-1-3A, assembly GCF_006442655.1. Taxonomy (NCBI): domain Bacteria; kingdom Pseudomonadati; phylum Pseudomonadota; class Alphaproteobacteria; order Hyphomicrobiales; family Phyllobacteriaceae; genus Mesorhizobium; species Mesorhizobium sp. B2-1-3A. The sequence continues at coordinate 744,156 of NZ_VFWK01000004.1, read as the reverse complement.
AACAGCCAGGCGAATGCGATGCCGGCGCCGACGACGATGTTGACCGTCAAACGCGGGTTGCGCGCGACATTTGCCATGGCGCGGCCGGCGCGGTCGAGATGGCTGAAATCGTCCTGGTGGCCGGTCATGACAACCGAATGGGCCGAATCGCCGCGTTGATCAAGCCGCATGATCTGACCTATATGCCTATAGATTGGCAGGTCTGGTGGCCCGCCTAGCATCATAAGCCGGAAGCCGACCTTGGAGCATCAGGAAACAGCGCGCATACTGATTGCCGGCACCGGGCCTGCGGGCCTGATCGCGGCGCTCGCTTTCGCTGATGCCGGCTTTGCGGTGACGCTTGTCGGGCCCGAGGCGTCGGCCCCCGATGGCCGTACCACGGCGCTGATGAACCCTGCCCTGAAAGTGCTTGAGCGGCTTGATCTCCTCGAAGACATCAAACCCAAGGCCGCGCCGTTGAAAGTCATGCGCATCGTCGATGCGACGAGCAGGCTGATCCGCAGTCCCGTCGTCACCTTCCGCGCCGCCGAGATCGATGAGGAGCAGTTTGGGCTGAACTTGCCCAACAGCGTCCTTGGCCCGGAGCTTGCCGCCAAGGTGGCCGCGCATTCCGGGATCGAATGGCGCAGGTCTATGGTCAAGGCCTGGCATCTCGGCGCCGACAAAGCCCACGCCGACCTCGCCGACGGCAGTGAGGTTGGCGCGTCGCTGGCGGTTGCCGCCGATGGACGCCAATCGCCCGCCCGCGAGGCAGCGGACATCTCGACTGCCGCACGCTCCTACCCGCAAGCCGCGCTCGTGCTCAATTTCGGCCATGGCCGAGACCATGCCTTCACCTCGACGGAGTTCCACACAGAGACAGGCCCGTTCACACAGGTTCCGCTGCCGGGCAATCGCTCAAGTCTCGTCTGGGTGGTTAAGCCCGAGACAGCCAAGGCGCTTGCCGCCCTGGATGACGCAACGCTTTCAATGCGGGTCGAGCAGCAGATGCAGTCAATGCTGGGTCGGGTCACCGTGGAACCGGGCCGGCAGATCTATCCGCTTTCGACCGTCACGCCCCTGCGCTTCGCACGAGAGCGGGTGGCGCTCGTCGGCGAAGCCGCCCATGTGTTTCCGCCAATCGGTGCGCAAGGCCTCAACCTTGGCATCAGGGATATTGACGATCTGGTTGGTATTGCGAGCGAAAATCGTGAGGACCCCGGCGGCGCCAAGGCCCTTGCCGCCTACGATTTCAAGCGTCGCCCCGATATTCTGGCGCGTAGCGGTGCGGTCAATCTCCTCAACATGTCGCTGCTTTCCGACATGTTGCCGGCGCAGATCGCGCGGGGCGCTGGTCTGGGCGTTCTCGGCGGTTTTGCGCCGCTGCGCGCCTTCTTCATGCGCGAAGGGCTTCGTCCGGGCAGCGGCTTTGCAGCACTCGTGGGTGGCCTGCGAAAGCCGGTGCGGCATCGGTAGCGACTTGCGGACTTTATCGCGGCATCGCGACATCAACCAAAACCTTTGCGCCGAATTCTGCGTAGCTTGAAGACGCTCAGACGCTTCGGGATTGAATTGACTCGGAGTCTGCGCCAAATAAAGTCAAGGAATTCAGTGGTGAGTACGATGAAAACGGCCAAATTCGCGATCGGACAGGTGGTTCGTCACCGGCTGTTTCCGTTTCGGGGCATCATTTTCGACGTCGATCCGCAATTCGCCAACACCGACGAATGGTACGAAGCCATCCCCGCCGATGTGCGGCCCCGCAAGGATCAGCCATTCTACCATCTGCTCGCGGAGAATTCGGAAACCGAATACATAGCCTATGTGTCCGAGCAGAATCTGCTCGAGGACCGGTCGGGCGAGCCCGTTCGCCACCCGCAGATCAAGGAGATGTTCGACAAGAAGCCGGATGGACGCTACGAGCCGAAACGGCAATCCAGGCACTGACCTCCCGGCACTCCAGCTATCCGCCGAGAAATTCAGGCCGGAAACGAAAAAAGCGGGGCATGGCCCCGCTTTTTTCTTTGGCACCGGCCTTGGCCGGATGCCGGTGATCAGTTGGCGGTCTTCGCCTTGTCCTGCTCGTCCTTGAGCTTCTTGGCGAAGTCCTGGTTGTTCTTGGCCACGAAGTCCTGAAGCTTCTTCTGCCGGTCCTCGATGTCCGACTGCTGCAGCGGCGGGCCGTCATAGGCACCGCTGAAGCCCTGCAGCGCGATCTTGATCGGGTTGGCCTGGTTCTGGAAATTGATCGAGGTCAGCGTGATACCCTGACCTTTCTTGAACGAGGCGACGAGCTGGTCGGTCAGCGGCACTTCCGCCACGCAACGATCCGGGAAGCAGATGACATAGTCGAGCTTCTGAGCCTTGCCGGTGTCGATCTGCAGGCCGATACCGGGAGGCACGAGGCGACCGGTCGGCACCGTGACCTGGAACACCTTGCGGTTAACCTTGCCCTTGAGTTCGATCAGGCTGACACCGGTGACGAGCTGACCGTTGCCGGCGGTGACGATGTTCTGGACGTTGCAGATATCGACGTCTTCCTGCTTGGTGCAGGCCTTGAACCAGCCCTGGGGTATCTGCTGCTGTTGCTGCGCGGAAGCCGCGGGAAGTCCTGCGCCCAGAAAGCCGATCACGCCAGCGGCCATGACCGACAGGCGGTACGCGTTGCTGTTCAGGCTCGTCATGTCGTGCATTTCCTCTCAAATGATCCCGGAACCGGCTTCTCTGCGCCGTGTGGTCCAGCTACCTGTTGCCGAAATGAGGCAACAGAATGACTTCGGACGGCGTGTTACACTGCAAGCGGTGCCGAATCCAGCCCGCTCACTTGTAATTCTTGATGACACCATTGGCCGGCACGCAGCTGCCTCATGCTAGGGTGCGCACCGAATCATCAAGCCGACCTGTTAAGGAGACGGTCATGGGCCGCGTTCTTGTTTGGCTGATCACCGCGATATCGTTTCTCACCCTGCCGCTGCCGGCGCTGTCGGAGCCAAAATACGCGATTGCCATGCAAGGCGAACCGGCCCTGCCGCCGGACTACGCGCATTTCAGCTACGTCAATCCCGACGCGCCGAAGGGCGGCAGCATCACCTACTGCGTCGTCGGCAGCTTCGATAATCTCAACCCTTTCATCCTGAAAAGCCTGCGTACGACCGCGCGCGGCATGATGGACACGATCTTCGGCAATCTGGTCTTCGAGCCGCTGATGCAGCGCAGCGCGGATGAGGCATTCACGCTCTATGGGCTGCTCGCCGATACCGCCGACATGGACCCGGAGCGCAAGAGCATCGAATTCCATCTCAACCCGAAGGCCAAATGGTCGGACGGACAGCCGGTGACGCCGGAAGACGTGCTGTTCACCTATGATGTCTATACGCAAAAGGGCCGCCCGCCCTACAGCGACCGCATGGCCAGGATCGCCAAGCTCGAAAAGACCGGCGACCACAGCGTGCGCTTCACTTTCAACGACAAGGCCGATCGCGAATTTCCCCTGATCATCGCGCTGACGCCGATCATCCCCAAGCATGCCTTTGACATGGACACATTCGACAGGACGACGCTGAAGCCGCTGATCGGCAGCGGACCCTACACGATCGCGCAGGTGACGCCCGGCCAGCGCATCGTCTTCAAGCGCAATCCGGACTACTGGGGCAAGGACGTACCCGCCAAGCGCGGCTTCGACAATTACGACCAGATCACCATCGAATATTTCCTCAACGCCAACGCCAAGCTCGAAGCCTTCAAGAAGGGCCTTTGCGCCATCGACGACGACAGTGATCCGGTGAAGCGTGAGCGCGATCTCGACTTTCCCGCCTTCCACAGGGGCGAGGTGGTTTCCGAAACTTTCGACACCGGCATTCCGCCTGTCGTGACCGGTTTCCTGTTCAACACCAGGCTGCCGAAATTCTCCAACCCGGTGGTTCGGCGCGCGCTCGGCATGCTTTATGATTTCGAATGGGCGAACAAGAACCTGTTCGGCGGCAAATACACGAGAACGATGAGCTATTGGCAGAATTCCGAACTCTCCGCGCTTGGCCATCCGGCCGACGACAGGGAAAAGGCGTTGCTGGCCCCCTACCCCGGCCGCGTCCCGGCCGAAATCATGGACGGCACCTGGAAACCGCCGGTGACCGACGGTTCAGGCCAGGACCGCAAGGTGCTTAAGGCCGCTTTCGATCTCCTGAAAAGCATCGGTTACCACGTGCAGGACGGCACAATGCTCGATCCCGAAGGCAAACCTTTCGGATTCGAGATCCTGACCGCTTCGCAGGACGAAGAACGCCTGGCCGGCATCTACCAGCGCACACTGGAGAAGATCGGCATCAACGTCAGCATCCGCAGCCTGGATGGCGACCAGATCCAGTCGCGCAAGCAGCGTTTCGACTTCGAGGTGCTGGTCGGCTCGAGCGGCTTCAACAATTCCTTGTCCCCGGGCATCGAGCAGATCGGGCGTTGGTCGTCCGCCGCGGCCAAGACCGAAGGATCATTCAATCTTGCCGGCGTCGCCGACCCGGCAATCGATGCCGCGATCGACGCCATGCTGAACGCACACACCAAGGAGGATTATGTCGCCGCCGTTCGCGTTCTCGACCGGCTGCTGATCTCGGGCAACTACATGGTGCCGATGCAGTACAACACGCAGCAGTGGCTTGCGTATTGGAATTATCTGGAACATCCGCGGAAGACGCCCATATTCGGTTATCAGCTGCCGACCTGGTGGCGCAAACCGAACTGAAAATCCGGAGATCGAGATGAGCGAAGCGAACGCCATAACCGTTGACGTGGTGTCGGACGTCGTCTGTCCGTGGTGCTTCATCGGCCAGAAGCGGCTTGACAAGGCGGTTGCCGCGGCCGGCGATGTAGATGTGCACATACGCTGGCGGCCGTTCCAGCTCGATCCGACCATTCCGCCGCAGGGCAAGGACCGCCGGGAGTATATGCTGGCCAAGTTCGGCAGCGACGAGCGCATCCGCGAGATCCATGCCCGCATCGAACCGCTTGGCGACGCCGAGGGCATTTCCTTTGCCTTCGATGCCATCAAGGTGGCGCCAAACACGCTGGATGCGCACCGCCTGATCCGGTGGGCTGGCGCCGCTGGCGAAGCCGTGCAGAACAGGCTGGTCCGCCGCCTGTTCCAGCTGAATTTCGAGGAGGGCGTCAACATCGGCGACCATGCCGTGTTGGTCGAAGCCGCCCGCGAGGCCGGCATGGACGCATCCGTGGTGGCGACGCTCTTGCCGACTGACGCCGATGTCGAGGCGGTGCGCACCGAGATCGCCACGGCATCGCGCATGGGCATATCAGGCGTGCCGTGTTTTCTGCTTGAAGGCAAATATGCCGTGATGGGTGCGCAAGACGTCGACACGCTGGCCGATGCCATCCGCCAGGTGGCGGCGGCCAAGGCGCGCGGCGAACTGGACACGGTCGGCTGACGCCTGTCATTCCTTCGCCTGCCGCAAAGACTTTTTGAGGTCATTGCTCGGCCTTTGGGACAGGGCCGTTGACACATTATGACGGCCTGTTTTCCAGAATTTTCGTTAGCCGCAATGAAAAATCGGTCGACCGAACAAGCCAAAATGGGTCACGAAATCGTGTGAATACCTTCCCCAAGGGAAGGTATGTGTGTCCTGTTATCGGGCCCGGTAAACGAATGATATCACTGTATTAAATCGCCTTTCGGCGGGCTTGCCCGCGACGCATGGGAAGCCCGTTCTGTTGCCTTGCCGACACGGCTGGCACCTTTATCCCGCCGTCCCTCTACAAAAATTAATGGAAAATGATCAATTGGTGTTACCATCCGTAACAAAACAAAAAAGGTTTGGGCGGGATCGTGATTCGGATCGGCAGACGATCGCAGGAGTCAGTACCGGATGGACTACACAGCGGCGGCGCGGAGCGGTCGCATTTGACGCCGGTATCCTCGATGCGCAGTTTCTGGGGGCTCATGCGGGCCTACTGGTTGTCGGATCGGTGGAAAGAAGCCTGGACGCTGACGCTGGTAATCGCGCTGCTTACCGCGCTGTCCAGCAAGGCGGGCGTCTGGTTCGCCGAAGCTTCTGGTGAGTTGGTCAACTCGATCGCCTTCTTCCACGACGCCGCCAACACCACGCCGCTTCGCACACTGCTGGTCAATGCAGGTATTCTTGTTTTGCTGGTCGTGCTCAAGGACGCCGGCTTCACCGGCATCCGCAATCTTGTCTCTGTGACCTTGCACCGCAAATGGCGCGGCTGGCTGGACAGCCGTTTCAACGAGGCGCTGCTGGACGGCAACCATACGCATTTCCATGCCCAGCATGCTTCGACCGGCGGCGGCGCCTCCGCTCCCGACAACATCGACCAGCGCGTGCAGGAATCGATCAAGGATATGACGGGCGGCGCCATAGGCCTCGCCATGGGCGTGCTTGGCGTCGCCACCTCGCTTTATTTCGTCGGTCAGAAGCTGCTCGAAACCTCCGTCGAGGTGAAGGGACTGGAATTCCTCGGCAGCTACGGCAGCGCCATCCTGGCCTTCCTGGCGGTCGCCACTTACGTGCCGTTGAACACATGGATCGCGGTCAAGCTCGGCAGCCTGCTGGAACGCCTCAATGTGCGGATGCAGCAAGCCGAAGGTAGCTATCGCGGCGAACTGACCACCTTCCTGCGCCGCAGTTTTCATGTCGCGGCATCGCATGGTGAAGGTGTGCAGAAGTCAATGCATCGCCGGCTCTACGTTGATATCGACGGAACCTGGTCGCGGCTGAACATTGTCAACACCGTCTATATGTCGTTCGAGCTGATCTACAATTTCATCGGCGCCCGCATCGTCGCCTACGGGCCAGGCTTGGTGCCGTTCATTCATAACGGCCTCGATCTAAAGGGCTATATAACCGGCTCCGAACTGGTCAATTCGCTGATTGGCCAATGTTCCTGGTTCATCCATGTCATGCCGGCAATCGCCACGCTGCGCGCCAACAGCCAGCGTGTCACCGAACTGGCGAATGCGATCGAAAACGTCCAGCACCCGCAGGAATTCTACAGCCAGACCGGCCGCTCCGACTTCCACTATGCCAGCCAGAACCCGGTTTTCGGCCTGACCATCCAGAAACTCGAATTGGCGCATCAGGGCGAGGATGCGACACCGTTCCTCAGCGCCGCGAACCTGCGCTTCCGGCGCGGCGAGTGGACCTTCCTGAAAGGCGAATCCGGCTGCGGCAAGACCTCGCTGATAAAGGCGATCAACGGCCTCTGGCCCTATGGCCGCGGCACCATCGTCTTCCCTGACGGGGTAAAGAGTTTTTATGCCGCCCAGGAGGTCAAGCTGCAGCAGGTGTCGCTGAAACAGTTGGTCTGCCTGCCGGGCTCCGAACACGACCATGGCGATGCTCAGGTCGCGTCGGCGCTGCACAAGGCTGGCCTTGGTGACTTCATCGAACACATGGCCAATGAAAACCGCGAGGGCAAAAGCTGGGATCAGGTCCTGTCGGGCGGTCAGAAACAGAAGCTGGTGGTGGCTCGCATCATCCTGCAGCAGCCGGGCCTCCTGTTCCTCGACGAGGCGACCGGCGCGCTCGACCCGGAGGGCAAGATTGCCTTCCATCAGGCGATCAAGGACAATTGTCCGGATGTCACTGTGATCAGCGTCATGCATGAGGCGGTAGCGCCCAGATCGGCTGCCGGTACCGAGTTCTACCACTCGATCGTCTTGATCGCCGATGGTGTCGCCACCAAGAAGCCGCTGGCTCCGACCCTGCCCGTCGAACTCACCACGATCCTGGCCCAGCCACGGCCGGTCGAAGACAAATGGCTGCGTTTCTCGCGCCGGCTGAAACAGAAATAACGATGCGTTCACTTCGACTTGCCGGACAAAACGGCAGTCGGCGATCACAGTGTCGCGATCGAAGCCATCACGCACCGTTTTCCATCGTCACCACGATTGACACGGCAAGGCGCGCTCCTATGTTGCGCCGGCTTGCTGATAGTCAAACGCGAACCCGCAAGCAGAAAGGTCACCGCGCCATGCCTGGCGACAGTATTAGTCGAACGCAACCGCCGTCCGCCTAGACGTGACCTGAATGGTTCATGTCCTGCCGGACGGCAAGGAGTGAGCCATGAACGATTTCTTCCCTGTAGCGGACGACGAGGCCGTCGCCATCGCCCGCATCCTTGCAAACGACCATGTCGCCGACGTGGTCGAGGCGCTCAACCATGAATCGCGCGAAACCGCGACGGATCTGCTTTGCGCCGTACCCTTCGAGCGTCTGGTCGAGATTTTCGATCAGCCTGAACTCGAGGGTGCGCCCGAACTCGCGGAGGCCCTGCCCCGCCCCAAGGCAAGCAAGCTGCTCACCGCCATGTCCGTCGACCGCGCGGCCGACATCCTGCGCGAGCTCGATGAGCCGGCACGCTCCGAACTGCTCGGTGCGCTGGCGCCGCCATTGCGCGCGACCTTGCTTTCCATTCTGGGCTATCCCGAAGGTAGCGCCGCATCGATCATGACGACGGAGTTCGTCAGCGTTCCCTCGGACTGGACCGTCGGGCGCACGCTCGACTACATACGCAAGGTCGAGCGGACGCGCGAAACCGTCTACGCGATCTACATTGTCGATCCGCAGACGCACCTCCTGGTGCGGTCGACGGGCTTGCGCCGGCTCATCACCGGTGAGCCGGACGATCCGATCCTTTCGGTGGCGCCGGACCGCATGCCGGTCACGGTCACACCGCTGACCGATCGCGAAAACCTGGCGCAGACGATCTCCAAATACGATCTGCTTGCCGTCCCGGTTGTCGACCATGGCAAGATTCTCGGCATCGTCACCATCGACGACATCATCGATACGATGATCGAGGAGACGACCGAGGACGTGCACCGCTTCGGCGGCATGGAGGCGCTCGACGAGCCCTACATGAAGATGAGCTTCCTCGCCATGATCCAGAAGCGGGCCGGCTGGCTCTGCGCCCTGTTCCTCAGCGAAATGCTCACCGCCAACGCCATGCAGAGCTACGAGAGCGAGTTGGAGAAGGCGATCGTGCTCACCCTTTTCATCCCGCTGATCATGAGTTCCGGCGGCAATTCCGGCTCGCAGGCGACCTCGCTGGTCATCCGCGCGCTGGCACTACGCGAAATCGGCCTCGGCGACTGGTGGCGGGTTGCGCTGCGCGAACTGCCGACCGGACTCGTGCTGGGGTCGATCCTTGGCGTTGTCGGTGTCTGCCGCATCACGCTGTGGCAGTATTTCGGTTTCTACGATTACGGCCCGCACTGGCCGCTGATTGCAGCGACGGTCGGGACGACACTGGTCGGCATCGTTACCTTTGGTTCCCTCTCGGGGTCGATGCTGCCGTTCGCCCTGAAACGGATCGGGTTTGATCCCGCCAGCGCATCGGCGCCATTTGTCGCGACGCTGGTCGATGTCACCGGACTGGTGATCTATTTCTCGGTGGCGCTCGTCATCCTGCGCGGCACCCTGCTGTAGCCGCGCCAGTTATCTCCGCCGCTGGCCGGCGTCGCGCAGTTCATCGGGGAAGGCGCTGGCAATTGCTGCGTTCGTTAGTGCCGCCACCGTCAGGTCCAATGCCTAGTGGTTACGGGCATTGATTGCTCCCTTGGGCGGGCGCTGCCGGCAGGCGAAGTCAGACGCGCTGGCCGTCCTTCACGCGGTAGGTCGGCTTGTACATGGTGACAAGCTCTTCCGCCGCGGTCGGGTGCACGGCCATTGTGCGGTCGAAATCATCCTTGGTCAGGCCGGCCTTCAGCGGAATGCCGAGCAGTTGCGCCATCTCGCCCGCATCCGGCCCCAGAATGTGGGCACCAAGCACCTTGCGGGAAGTGCCGTCGACCACCAGCTTCATCAGCATCTTTTCGTCGCGGCCCGACAGCGTATGCCGCATCGGCCGGAAGCTGGCGCGATAGACCTCGATATCCGCGAAACGCTTGACGGCCTCGTCTTCCGACAAGCCCACCGTACCGATTTCCGGTTGCGAGAAGACGGCGGTCGCGATCGTTTCGTGGTCGGGCGCGGTCGGGTTGCTCTTGAAGGCCGTCTCCACGAAGCACATCGCTTCATGGATCGCCACCGGCGTCAGCTGCACGCGGTTGGTGACGTCGCCGATCGCCCAGATATTGTCGATGTTGGTGCGGGAATAATCGTCGACCTTGATCGCGCCGGTCGAGGTCATCTCGATGCCGACGCCTTCCAGCCCCATATTCTCGGTGTTGGGGATGCGCCCGATAGCCAGCATGACCTGGTCCACCGTCAGCGTCTTGCCGCTGGTCAGGAGGGCGTCGAGCCGGCCATCCGGCCGCTTGTGCACCCGTTCGGTCACCGAATGGCAGAGTATTTTTATCCCCTTCTTTTCCATCGTCTCGTGCAGGGTGTGACGCAGATCCATGTCGAAGCGGCTGAGTATCTCCTTGCCGCGATAGACCAGGGTCGTGTCGACGCCGAGGCCGTGGAAGATGTTGGCGAATTCGACAGCGATGTAGCCGCCGCCTTCGATCATGATCGCCTTCGGCAACGCCTTGAGATCGAAAGCCTCATTGGAGAAGATGCAGTGTTCGTGGCCGGGCAGCGCCGGATGCGCCGCTGGACGGCCACCGGTGGCGATCAGGATCTGGTCGGCGGTGACGGTGCGGTCCTCGCCCAGAAGATGGATCACGTGCGGATCGACGATCATCGCCCGCGAATGAAAGGTCTCGCCGCCGGCGCCCTCGACATTCTTCTTGTAGATCGCCTCCAGCCGGCTGATCTCGCGATCCTTGTTGGCGACCAGTGCCTGCCAGTTGAAACTGGCCTCCGGCACCGTCCAGCCATAGCCGGCCGCGTCGGCAAAATGCTCCGGAAATTGCGAGGCGTAGACATAGAGCTTCTTCGGCACGCAGCCCCTGATGACGCAGGTGCCGCCGAAGCGGTATTCCTCGGCAATGCCGACGCGCTTGCCGAGTGCCGCCGCAACGCGCGCCGCCCTTACCCCACCGGAGCCGCCGCCGATGACGAAGAGATCGTAATCATAACCGGCCATGAGGCAGCTCCTTGAACGTCGGAAAATGTGAGTGACAGGTAGGCCGCCAAAGGCCAAAAGAAAAGCCCGGACAAGCCGGGCTTCACAGATGGCCGCAAGGCCGTATTTGAAAACGCAGGATCAGTTCTGCGTGCCGTCGGCGGGAGCCGAACCATCGGCGGGCGCGGCGCCATCCGCCGGAGCAGCGCCATCCGCAGGAGCAGCCCCATCAGCGGGTGCCGGCGCAGCCGGCGCCTTGGCCTTGGCGGCCGCGGCCAGCGTTTCGCCGACCTGCTGGGCGAGATCGCGGGCAAGGCCGTTCTGCCAGATGTCGGCTGCCTTGACCAAATCACGCGTCACGGCCGGACCGTTGTCGAGCAGCTTCTTGCCGGCCTCGGAGCCATAGAAGGCCGCGATGTCGTTGAGATCTTTTTCGGAAAACACCTTCGCGTAGGCAAGGGCCGCTTCCTTCTCGAGATCGGCGCGGCGCGAGGCCATCGCCAGCGCCTTCTCGTTGATGGTCTTGCCGATCAACTCCTGCATGTCCGGGTTCTTCTGGATGAGCTGCGATTCGAGCGCGGCCGCCGCCTGCGGCAGGATGTTGTCGAACGGGTCGGTCGCATGGATCGCCGCGACCGCCGCCCGGGCGGCCTTCAGGTGCGACTCGGTGACGTCCTGCGAAAACGCCGGCGAGGAGAAGGCGAAAACGGCCGAGGCCGCCAGAACGACGCAAAGGCCGCGAACCCGGTTATGCAACATCATGATCGGTAGAACTCCCTGGTTTTCGGGCGGCATGGACGGTTTGGATGCCGTCGCCACCGGCGATGATGGCCGCTGACGCCAGCCCGATGAAAAGACCATGCTCGACCACGCCCGGAATGGCGTGGAGAGCATTCGAAAGCGCTCTTGTATCCGGAATGCGGCCAAAAGATGCATCGAGGATAAAATGGCCGCCGTCTGTAACAAAAGCCTGGCCTCCCGTCATCCTCAATGTAATCGGACCGGAAAGGCCGAGATTTGCAGCCGCCGCCGCTACCGCGATCTCGGTGGCGCGCAGGCCGAATTGGTTGACTTCGATCGGCAGCGGAAACCGGCCGAGCGTCTCGACCATCTTCGACCGGTCGGCGATGACGATCATGCGCTGCGAGGCCGCGGCCACGATCTTCTCGCGCAGCAGCGCGCCACCGCCGCCCTTGATCAGGGTCAGTTCCGGGTCGACCTCGTCGGCGCCATCGATGGTGAGGTCAAGCTCGGGCGTTTCCTCCAATGTCGACAGCGGCACGCCAAGCTCGCGGCACAATGCAGCGGTGCGCTCCGACGTCGGGACACCGATGACGGTCATGCCCGTCGCGACCTTGTCGGCGAGCAGCCGGACGAATTCTTCGGCAGTGGTGCCGGTGCCGATCCCGAGCCGCATGCCATCGCTGACATGGGCAAGAGCCGCCCGCGCGGCCTCGACCTTCAATTGCCTCGCATCCATGCTGCTTTGCCGCCCCGAAACCTGATGCATGTCGCCCAAAAGTAACCTCGGTTTTTGGGAACCACATGCGACGCGCTTTAGTGTTTTGGGCTCCTAGCATTTTTGCCGGTCCGGTCAAAGCCCCTGGCGGCCATACCACCGCCCTGCTTGCCTTGACGCGCGCCAGCCTTTATCGCCTGCCAGCTGTACAAACCTGCGTGGGACAGACAATGATTCGCCCGACAATCGTGTTCGACCTCGACGGTACGCTGATCGATACAGCGCCGGACCTGCTCGACAGCCTCAACCACAGCCTGGCCGCCAGCGAACTCGCCGCCGTCGACGAGGCCGGCTTCAAGCGTTTCGTCGGCCATGGCGGCCGCGTGATGATAGAGCGGGCGCACGCCGCGCAGCAGCGTTCGCTCGATGTCACCGAGCATGACCGGCTGCTGAAACTGTTCCTCGATCACTATACCGACAACATTCCCGGCAAGTCCCGCCCCTACCCTGGTGTCATCGAGGCGATCGCACGCTTCGAGAAGGCGGGCTATCTCCTGGCCATCTGCACCAACAAGTACGAGGCCAACTCGCTGGCGCTGATCGAAGCGCTCGGCCTGACCAGCCATTTCGCGGCAATCGCCGGACAGGACACATTCGCCTTCCGCAAGCCCGATCCGCGTCACCTGACCGAAACCATCCGGCTGGCCGGCGGCGATCCCCACCGCGCCTTGATGGTCGGCGATTCGCAAACCGACATCGACACCGCCAAGGCCGCCGGCATTCCTGTGGTGGCCGTCGATTTCGGCTACACCGACCGCCACGTCCGCGAATTCGAGCCCTCGGCGATAATTTCGCATTTCGACGCGCTGACCGTGGATCTGGCGGAAAGGCTGATCAGCGCCGCTGGACATTAACGGGCAGCGACCGGCATCCTGTCGGAACAGACCCGAAAGGGTGAAGAATCCGATCGCTGTGAGAATGCCAGACACCGCCTTGACTTAACCGGTTGGCCTCCCTTATATCGCGGCTCGCTTGGCCTTCGGGCAACGAGCGGGCGATTAGCTCAGCGGGAGAGCACACCCTTCACACGGGTGGGGTCGCAGGTTCAATCCCTGCATCGCCCACCATTTTTCCCGGAATGGTTTTTCAGTCTCAGCCCTGCTTCGACGCTCTGGCGAATTGCAACCCGCGAGCGCGGCCTGCCAAGCATTGCATCCCATCTGGAACCAACCGAGACCCCCGCGAGTTTCCTTGCGTCGAAACTTGAGGGAAAACCATGTCCAGATTTCTCGTGGTGACCAGCGTTGCCGTTCTTCTCGCCGCCGGGCCGGCTCTGGCCGCGGATGACAAGCCGCTGCCGCCGCCCAACGCCAAGAAGCTTTCGGAGATCATCGCCAAGGTCGAGCAGCGCGACGGCTTCCGCTATGTGAAGGAAGTCGACTGGGACAATGGTGCCTACACCGTCACCTATTATACGTCAGACAAGGCGAAGGTCGAAATCACCTACGATCCGGTGACCGCTGAGCCTAAGTAGGAGCCGTCGGCAGACACTCTCCATTCGACGGGCCTGCCGTTTTCTCCGCTCGCCCTCATGGCCAATCGGAGTGCCGCAAATTGTCCATCCTTGGAGTGTGATATGCACGCCAGGGCGCGGGCAGCGCCTTGGGCAATGCTGTTTGCTTGGGGGCAGTCATGCGATTTTCCGTTCGAACCGATGTCTTGCTCGTCCTCGCCATCATGCTGGCCGGCAGCATTCTTGCCGCGCCCTCGGCGCGGGCCGACGGGCCGTCCTTCGACTGTGCCAAGGCGAGCCTGCCGGCGGAGAAGGCGATCTGCGCCGACCCGCAGCTGTCGGCCATCGATCTGCTGGTCGCCAAGGCCTACAAGGGATTCGAGCCGGCATTCGGCGGCGACAAGCGCAAGATCGCCCGCGGGCTGATCGCCGACCGCAATGCTTGCAAGAGCGACACTGCCTGCATTGTCAGCGCACTCAACAATGCCTTGCAGACTTACGGCAACGCGCCATCATGGGTGCAGGATTACAACATCGCTCTGGTCGGCAAGAAGGCGCTGGACGTCGCGTCGCGCAACCCCGGCAACAAGGATCAGCCCCTGCCCTCCGCGGTCGGGCAATGCGCGTCCACGCACATCAAGACGCTGACCACGCGGCTCGGCGACGATCCGTTGGAAACAGCCAGCCCCGACGCGGGCAGCGCCGCGACATTCACCAATGGCGGCGGGGCCGTCTCCTATGATCGCGAGCCTGGCCTCGCTACCTCGAAGGTCGGCGAACCCGTCGTGATGTGCCTGATCGCGATTCCCAGGGACTGCCCCAAGGACGACGACCGCGGCCGGGTCTATTATTCGATCGATCTGGTTGCGAAAGGTTCCTGGGCCTTGCCGGACTCCGAGCATCTTTGTGGCGGCGCCTGATCGGCATGCTTGGTGTATGAGGAAAGCCTTGGCATGCCGGCAAAGGCGCCTGCCCTTGCGCCGGATCGTCTTTGATGGCTGACTGAACCGGTTGACTGCGCCGTATGGGGGGATGGGCATGGCGACGGCGAAGCACGTGATGAAGCGCATCCTGATGATGCTTGCCGGCTATCTCGTCGCGATACTGGTCGGCCTGTTCGCCGTGGTGGCGATCTACGCCGCGCTGAGTTCCTTGCCCAATGCGCCGGCGTATTTCGACGTGATGGGCGTTACGCCGATCGCCGCCCTAGTGGTGCCGCCACTTGGCATGTTCATCTATTTCCTGACGATTGTGGTGACCGCGTTGCAGACGCTGATCTTCGCGCTGATCGCGGAGTTCTTCTCGTTGCGCAATGTCCTGATGCACATGGTCTTCGGCGCCGCTGCCGCCGCCGGCGGCTTCTTCCTGATCTGGCCGAGTTCGGCGGAGGACATGGATCCGGAGCGATGGGCCGACATCGGCATCATCGCCGCAGCCGGCCTTGTCGCCGGCTTGATCTACTGGCTGATCGCCGGGCGGGAAGCCGGCTTCCGCCGCCCGTTGTCGCAGTTCTGAACGATCAGCTGGACGGCGAACGCACCGCCTCGGTCGCGTCCAGGGCCTGCTTCAGCCGCGAATCGCGATCGTAGACATCGTTGAAATACTCGACCTTGCCGGACATGTCGGGCCATGCGGTGAAATAGGCGACATAGACCGGGATCTTGCGCGTCACATCCTCGGTCGAGTGTCCGTGCTTCAGCTTCTCGGCCACATAGTCGACCGAGGTGCCAAGCACAGCGGCCGCCATGCCGCGCGGGTCCTGCAGGCGCACGCAGCCATGGCTGAGCGCGCGCATGTCCTGTTTGAAGAACGATTTCTGCGGCGTGTCGTGCATGTAGATCGCGTGCTTGTTGGGGAACAGGATCTTCAGTTCGCCCAGGGCATTGGCCTCGCTCGGCTGCTGGCGCACGCTGTAGGGAATGTTGGCGCCATAGGCGCCCCAATTGACCGCCGACGACGGAATGCGCTTGCCGCGCGAGTCCGTCACCTCGTAGCCGGCCCGGTCGAGATAGCCGGGATCACTGCGCAATCTGGGCAGCATCTCGTTGACGATGATCGACTGCGGCACGCCCCAATAGGGATGGAAATCGACCTGCTTGATCTGGTCGTAGAAGAACGCCGTCTGGTTGGTGACCCGACCGACGACGGCGCGCATCTTCAGCTTTTCCTCGCCATTGTCGATGTAGCTGGCGGTGAATGCGGGCTGGTTGATGAAGACACGCGGGCTGCCGAGATCGGAAGGCAGCCAGCGCAGTTCCTCCAGCGCCACCTGCACCTTGAGCAGCCTGTCGGCCTTCGACGTACCGGCCAGCAAGGCGACGGTGCGCGGACCGATGACGCCGTCGCCCTTCATGCCTTCCTTCACCTGCACCGCCTTGATCAGCGGCACCAGTTCGGGAACGTAGACCTCGCTGGTCGCCAGCCGCGACAGGAGCTCGCCATAGGTGCCGCCCATGTCGTCATCGAGATTGCGCGCGATCAGCGACAGCAGCTTCGGCAGTTCGGCGCTGGTCTGCCCCGGCTTCAGCAGCAGCTTGGGATCGACGACGATCTCGTTCTCGGCACTTGCCTGCAAGGATTCCAACTCGACGCGCAGCGCCTGATATTCCGCATTCTGCGGATGCCGCGATTCGAGGTAAGTGCGCACTTCCTGCGTATGCGCGAGCGTCTTCAGTACGCCGACCATGTCGAGCGGCTTGGCCGGGAAATCATAATAGCCGGTCATCCTGTTGGGCTCGACACGGCCGCTCTGGGCATCATGGGCGTAGCGCAAGACGCGCGCCGAAAGCGACATTTCGAAGCGCACCAATTCCTTCAACTTGGCTGCGTCGTCCGACGAGGCCGAATTCACGGCCGGCACGTCGACCGTATAATCGGCTGGCGTCAAGCCATAGCTCGCGGCCTCGCCAAGCACCCGAACCGCATCCTGGGCGCGGTTGTTGAGGCTGGCTCCGCTCACCCAGATGAAGTCCGGATTGGCCGAATAGTAGGCAATCAGTGCCTTGGCGATGTCGGGCTCGGCATAGAGCTCGTAGTCGCTGAGACCGGCAATGGCGTCGTGGAAAGCAGCACCAGTGGCGGACGGAACGAACGCCGCGTCCTGCGGCGTTGCCGGTTGCGGCGCCGCCGACAGCGTCGAGAAGTCGACGCGCACCAGCCTGTCGGCCTTGTAGGTGTAATAGGACGGGCTGCTGATCTTTACGCCACCGCCGCCAGCCGGGACTTTCGGCTTGGGTTTGTGCTTTGGTGGAGGCGGAAATTCGCCTTGTGGCTCATGCCTGACACCACCGCCGAACAGCATGTCGAAAAGCCCTTGCGCACCGGCTTGAGGCGCGCCCAGGGCGAGCGTTGCCGCGATCGCCATCAGCGGCATCGCGGTTGCTTTGTTTCCGAGGAATTTCATGAATCACCCGCTCCGGTCGCAACCGGTTCCCGTTCCGCACGCTAGACCGTCTCGCTCACCGCATGGCGGATGTAAGGCGCGACTATACCGATTCATACCGATTTCGTTAAGCTTTCATAAATTTCGGAAAGCCTGTTGCAGAACGGTTTCACAACATCGTGACGGCGGGAGCGCGGGTGTTCCCGCTCCCGCCTGGGAACTCCGCAAAATTCAGGCGTTGGCACCACCATCGATGGTCAATGCGGCGCCGGTCACGAAACGCCCCTCAGGTCCGGCAAGCCACGCGACCATGCCGGCGATGTCGTCGGCCTTGCCGAATCGCGGCGTAGCCATCTTCTGGCGCTGGTGCTCGGCATGCGGTCCGTCCGCCGGGTTCATGTCGGTGTCGGTCGAGCCGGGATGGACGACATTGGCGGTGATGCCGCGCGGACCGAGGTCGCGCGCCAGGGCCTTGGTCAACCCGACCAGTGCCGCCTTGCTGGCGGAATAGGCGCCAAGGCTGGTGTCGGTGACGCGTTCGGCGAGATTGCTGCCGATCGAGATGATCCGACCGCCCTTGCCCATATGAGCCGCCGCGGCTTTCGAGGCGATGAACGGGGCTCTCAGATTGACCGACATGGTCTCGTCGAAATCGGCAAGCGACAGCGTATCGATGGGTGCCGTTCGCCAGATGCCGGCACTGTTGACCAGGATGTCGAGCCGGCCGAAGGCGCCAACGGCCTGATCGACGGCTCTGTCTATCGCCGCCGCATCCCGGTTGTCGGCCCTGATCGCAAATGCACGGCCGCCCTTGGCCTCTATATCGGCAACAACGGAGAGAGCCTGCTCCTCGCCATGCACATAAGTCAGTGCGACAGCCGCGCCATCGGCGGCCAGGCGCCGTGCAATCGCCGCCCCGATGCCGCGACTGCCACCCGTGACGAGGGCGGCCTTGCCGTTCAAATTGCTGGAAGACATCTGTTTCTCCATTTTTGTATCGATCAATACATAAATGTCTGGCAGCCTTGCCCGGTTGCGTCAACTGATTTATGTATCGATCAACACAGAAAAGGCGCCATGTCGGAAAGAGGCCGTCCCCGTACCTTCGATCGAACTGCGGCCCTGCGGCGCGCGATGGAGCTCTTTTGGGCCAAAGGCTACGAGGGCACTTCGATTGCCGAACTGACCGCTGCGATGGGCATCAATTCGCCCAGCCTCTATGCCGCCTTTGGCAGCAAGGAGGCGCTGTTCCTCGAAGCGACCGAATATTACACGCAAGCCGAAGGAACAGAGATCTGGGCCGCGTTGGACCAGGCATCGACGGCATGCAAGGCGATCGAGAACTTCCTGCGGCAGACAGCCAAGGCTTATTCGCGGACCGATCGCCCGCAGGGCTGCCTGATTGCACTGGGTGCACTGCACGAAGACTCAAGCAGCGGCGCCATCTGCGCGGATTTGCGCCGGCGTCGCGCCGGAAACCTCACAGCCTTGCGCAAGCGCCTCGAGCGCGGCGTGGCCGAGGGCGAATTGCCGGCGAAATTCGACTGTCGTGCCGTGGCGACTTTCTTTGCCACGGTTCAGCACGGCATGTCGATCCAGGCGCGGGATGGTGCATCGCGCGCCGCCCTGCTGGCGACCGTGGCCGGGGCGATGGCGGCGTGGAAGACGATGGCCGCAACCGAGGCAGCGTGACAAACGCAGGCTGGTGTGCTCGAAATTCAGACCTGCCAGCAAGGCCGGGAGGGACGACGGTGAAAAAGGGTTATCGCGAACTGCTGGACGAGGCCAATGCCGAGATCGAAGTGGTTTCGCCTGAAGAAGCGGCGGGATTGCTCGAAGATGAGGGCACGATCTTCGTCGACCTGCGCGACCCTCGCGAGGTCGAACGTGACGGGAGAATACCCGGCGCCAAACATGTCACCCGTGGCATGCTGGAATTCTGGATCGATCCCGAAAGCCCTTATCACAAGCCGTTTTTCGCCTCGGGAAAGAGCTTTGTCTTCTTTTGTGCCGGCGGCTGGCGCTCGGCGCTCGCCACCAAGACCGCGCAGGACATGGGATTGACGCCGGTCAAGCACATCCTTGGCGGCTACACCGCCTGGAAGGCGGCCGGACTGCCGGTCGAGCCCGGCGAGAAGAAGTAGCCCAATGCATGTCGCTCAAAAGCGGTCCCGGTTTCGAGACAACAACATGCATGGAACGAGGACCGCGGCTCAATGCAGTAATGACGGCTCGTGGTTCCCCGCGACGAAGGCAACGGCGCGTTCGACAACACCCTTGTCCGCAAGAATGCGGCGGTGGCCGAGCCCGTCGGCCCAGTGCACCCGTACATGACCGCCGGCGCCGGCATAGCGTCTCGCATGCTCAGCCGGCACCTCGCGGTCATCGGGCGCGTGGATGATAAGCGTCGGCACGGGCGCCTGTGCGAGCTGGCGGTCGCCGGTGAATTCGTGCAGCGGCCGGCCGGACAGGTGTTCGACACGGTCCGCCATGGCAACCTGCGAGCGGGGACCGACATTGAGCATGCGGCTGAAGTCGGCAAAGATCGCCGGCAAGGAGCTTGGCGCCGCGATCAGCACAAGACGCCCGGCTGTCAGCGGCGGAACGTTTTTGACCGAGCCGGCGATGGCATTGGCGGCGACGGCGCCGCCGAAGGAATGCCCCACCGCCGCCACGAACGGACCGAACCATTCGCCAGCAACCCGCACAGCGTCAACCGCGTTGACCATGTTCAGGTGCCGGCCCTGCGAATGGCCGTGGCCCGGCAGGTCCAGCGAAACGACCCTGTAGCCAGCGGCGCGATAGCCTTCGATCAATGCGCGCATGTATTCGGTGCGCGAACGCCAGCCATGAACGACAAGTACGGTGCCGGGAGCCGCCCTGCCCGGCTCCGGCCGGAATTCATGCACCACCACGCAGCCGGTCGCCGTCTTCAGTCGATGATGGCGCGCCTCGGTCATGAATTCGGCGGCGCGGCCGATGGCGCGGCGCTCACCGTCGGTCAGCGCCCTGGCGCTCGGCGTACGGCAGAACAATTCGAAGGCCGCACGCCCGGTGATGCGCGGCGCAATATGTTCGGCCGCACCAAACACACCTCGGATGACCTTCAGCCCGAATGATGCCATAGTGAGAATCCATCCATACGTTCAAGCATGAACATAATAGTTCAAAGATGAACAATAAACAAGAGCTGCCCTGGGACAACCCGCGTTTTCGCAACTGGGTCGCGGTGGCGCGCGCCTGCCATGTGCTGGAGCGCACGCTGGCGGTGAAGCTCGCGCCGCTGGATCTCAAACCGGCGCAGCTCGACGTGTTGATGAACCTCTACCGCCATCCCGGCATGTCGCAGCACGACCTTGCCCGCAAGCTGCTCGTCGGCCGCTCCAACATCACCATGCTGTTGCCGCAGCTGGAGACGCGCGGCCTGCTGCGCCGCGAAGGCGACGAGAAAGATAAGCGCATCCTGCGGCTGGCCCTGACCGAGGCCGGCGAGGCGCTGCTGATGCAGGCGCTGAAAGTGCATATGGCTCTGATCGAAAAGGCGATGAGCCAGTCGACGCCGGAACAATGCGACATGATCGGCGAACAGATGCGCAAGATCTACGAGGTGCTGAAGGAAGCCTGACGGCCCGGTCAGTCACCACATCGTCTTCTTCGCCCGCTCCGGCCATTCCTTGTCATAGGTTTCACCGTCGATGTTCTTGCGGCTGGTGATTTCCAGGATTTTTCCTGGCGTCGGCAGTGATTTCGGGTCGACATGTTTCGCCGGATTCCAAAGTTCCGACCGCACGATGGCGCGGGCGCACTGGAAATAGACCGAATCGACTTCGATGACGGTCACCGAACGCGCCGCCTTGCCGTCGACTATGAACGACGCGCAAAGGGCGGCATCCGTGGTGAGGTGCGCGCGGCCGTTGATGCGCAACGTCGTACCGGAGCCCGGCACCAGGAACAGCAGTCCGACGCGAGGATCCCTGATGATGTTTTTCAGCGAATCGGCGCGGTTGTTGCCGCGCCGGTCCGGCATCATCAGTGTCTTCGGATCAACGATGCGCACGAAGCCGGCGAGATCGCCGCGCGGCGAACAGTCCAGCCCCTCCGGGCCGCTGGTGGCAAGCGCAACAAAGGGCGAAGCCTCGATGAAGGCTGCGTATTCGGGAATGACGTGGTCGAGTTCCTTGACCAGCGAGGCTTCGCCGGGAAAGCCATAGAGCGCTTCGAGCTGTTCGACCGTGGTGATGAGCGACATCGTTTCGTCTCCGAACCTTTGCCGGCGCTACTCCAGATGTGTGACGCCTTTACGACGCCAGCT
The DNA here is from genome assembly GCF_006442655.1 of Mesorhizobium sp. B2-1-3A. Lineage (NCBI taxonomy): Bacteria > Pseudomonadati > Pseudomonadota > Alphaproteobacteria > Hyphomicrobiales > Phyllobacteriaceae > Mesorhizobium > Mesorhizobium sp. B2-1-3A. The sequence continues at coordinate 722,534 of NZ_VFWK01000004.1, read as the reverse complement.
CAGCGATCCCGGCTCAGCCCTTTTTCCGCAAGCTCGGCAAGATAGGCATTCCAGCGCTCATCCCTCTCATGGCCGAGCGTATGCAGGTAGTTCCAGGTGAAAATACCCGTGTCGTGGAAATCATCGAAGGTGATGCGCACCGCATAGTTGCCGACCGGTTCGATCTTCAGGATAGCCACGTTGCGCTTGCCGGGAACCGTCACCCGCTGCTCCGGGGAATGCCCCTGTACCTCGGCCGATGGCGAGGCAACGCGCAACAGCTCCGCCGGCAATTCGAATGGCTGGTGATTGGGAAAGGTGACCGACAGCAGCTTGCGGTCCTTGGAGACCCTGAGTTCTTTTGGCGCGGTCATGCAGTTTCATCCCGTATCGATTGCCCTTCCCTACGCCGCTTCGCGAAAGGGGAAAAGTCCTGATAGACGACCGACACACCGTGTCGGCTCCGGGATGTTACCAAAGATCGAGACGCGGTATCTTGAATGGCGGGCTGGATCGTATCACATAGCTGTATATAACGACGCCGATAAGGGCCACGGAAACGCTCGAACATGAACATGATCGACCCCTTCGGTCGCACGATCAGCTATCTCAGAGTGTCGGTGACCGACCGCTGCGATTTCCGTTGCACCTATTGCATGGCCGAAGACATGGCCTTCCTGCCGAAGAAGGACCTGTTGTCGCTGGAAGAGCTGGACCGGCTCTGCACCGTCTTTATCGAGAAGGGCGTCAAACGGCTGCGCCTCACCGGCGGCGAGCCCCTGGTGCGCAAGAACATCATGCATCTGGTGCGCCAGCTCTCGCGCCACCTCGACAGCGGCGCGCTGGAAGAACTGACGCTGACCACCAATGGCTCGCAGCTGTCGCGCTTCGCCGCCGAGCTCGCCGATTGCGGCGTCAAGCGCATCAACGTCTCGCTCGATACGCTCGACGCCGACAAATTCCACCAGATCACCCGCTGGGGCCATCTCGACAAGGTCATGCAAGGCATCGATGCCGCTCAGGCGGCCGGGCTGAAGGTCAAGCTCAACGCCGTGGCGCTGAAGGACTTCAACGACGCCGAATTGCCCGACATGATGCGCTGGGCGCACGGCCGCGGCATGGACCTGACCGTCATCGAAACCATGCCGATGGGCGAGATCGACGCCGACCGCACTGATCAGTACCTGCCGCTATCGCTGCTGCGCGCTTCGCTGGAGCGACAGTTCACGCTGACCGACATTCCCTTCAAGACCGGCGGCCCGGCCCGCTACGTCCACGTCGCCGAGACCGGCGGAAAGCTCGGCTTCATCACGCCGATGACGCATAATTTCTGCGAAAGCTGCAACCGGGTTAGGCTGACCTGCACCGGCACGCTCTACATGTGCCTCGGCCAGGAGGATGCCGCCGATCTGCGCGCGCCCTTGCGGGCGTCCGAAGGCAACGAATTTGTCGCCGACGCGATCGACGAAGCCATCGGCCGCAAGCCGAAAGGCCACGATTTCATCATCGACCGCCGCACCAGCCGCCCGTCCGTGTCCCGGCATATGAGCGTCACCGGCGGCTGACCTTCCCGCCGATCTGTGCAAGGATTGCTCCCGGTCATTGGCTTTGGGAAGGTAGATGCGGCGGCTTTTTTCAGTGATTGCGACTTTCGCGGCGATTGCGGCAAGCGGCGCAATCGCCAAGCCCTTCACCTATGTGAACGAGCGCTTCGGCACCGTCTGCATCTTTCCCGACGAGATCTTCACCGATCGTCAGCCCGAGCCCGAAAATGGCGACGGACAGGTATGGCTGAGCGCGGATGGCGCCAGCCTGACCTGCTCCGGCATCCTCAATGTCGACGACGACACGCCGAAGGGCTTTGTCGCGGAAGAAAAGGCGAGCAAGGAACCCGGCTATGCCGTCACCTACAGCAAGACCGGAAAGGACTGGGCGGTGCTGTCGGGGATGAAGGACGGAAAGATTTTTTACGAGCGGCGCCTGTTCGGCAGGGATGGTGTCATTCGCACGGTCTGGATCGATTACCCGCCGGCCCTTAAGTCGAAATACGACCCGCTCGTTGGCGCCATTGCCGGCAGCCTCGAGGGACAGTGAGTATTTCGGATCACACCCCAGAAAAAGTCTCGTTCGCGACCACCGCCGGATTTACGGCCAGCTTGTTCCGGCCTAGCTTTTCGCCTGAAAGCGGCTCTTCGCTGACAGGGGGAAAACGTCATGCGCAAACTCATTCTTTCTCTTGCATTGCTTGGCTTCACGGCACTGCCCGCGGCAGCGCAGTCGATCGGCGGCACTTACACCGTGGCCGGCACCAACTTCGATGGCTCGGCCTATGGCGGCGAAGCCACCATCACGCTGACCAGCGGAACCACCTGCACGATCCACTGGGAGACGGGCGGCTCCTCCTCGGACGGCATCTGCATGCGCAATGACGACGCATTCTCCGCCGGCTATGTCATGGACAAGGATATCGGCCTCGTTGTCTACAAGGTCGAGGAGGACGGCTCGCTGCATGGCCTGTGGACGATCGCCGGCAAGGAAGGCAACGGCACCGAAGTGCTGACGCCGAAGAAATAGGCATCGTCCAGGCTGGTCGGTTTCCGGGAGGCGAAGCCGCCTCCCGATACGATCCGTGACGAAGCCGGGATGTGATTTTACCCGGCGCCGACGGATTCTCCCTGTTCTGGCACAGCCCTTTGCCATTGCTGTTTCGCGGCGGGCTGTTACAGGCTTGCTTGCTCAGGCAATCGGTAGATCTCTTGCCCCTTTCTCCAAATCTTCGCGGCGCGTTGTTCATGATGGTGGCGATGGTTGGCTTCACGCTCAACGACGCCATCACCAAATACTCTTCGCAATCGATGAACATGGCGCAGGTCATGCTGATCAGGGGGGCTTTTGCCTCGCTCTTCGTCGGCCTGCTGGCCTGGCAACGTGGCGCGCTTTGGCAGCCGCGCCTGATGCTGCAGCCATTGGTGGCAATCCGAGTCCTGGGCGAAGCGGGTGCCACCGTGTCATTCCTCGTGGCGCTGGCCCATTTGCCGATCGGCAGCGTCTCGGCGGTTCTTCAGGCGCTGCCGCTGGCGGTGACGATGGGGGCCGCGGTGTTTTTCGGCGAACCAGTCGGCTGGCGACGCTGGATGGCGATCGCCATCGGTTTTGCCGGCGTGCTGATCATCGTGCGGCCGGGCTTCGACGGCTTCAGCATCTATTCCCTTGTGGCACTGGTCAGCGTTGCATGCTGCACCGTGCGTGATCTCGCCACCAAGCGTATCCCCCAAGCCATACCGACAATGCTGGTCTCGACCGCCACCGCGCTGGCAATGACCGTCGTCGGCGCGGTGCTGTTGTCGCCGATGGGTGGCTGGACGCCGATGACCGGCAAGAGCACGACACTGCTGGCGCTGGCTGCGGTGCTCGTGCTCGTCGGCTATCAGTTCATCATCATGGCGATGCGCTCGGGCGAGATCTCCTTCGTCGCGCCATTCCGTTACACCGCGCTCCTCTGGTCCATATTGCTTGGCTTGATCGTCTTCGGCGATTTCCCGGACATGCCGATGATCGTCGGTGCGGCGATAGTCGTCGGCTCGGGTCTCTATACGCTTTACCGTGAACGGCTGGTCGGCCGGCGAAGAATCGTCGCCGAAAGCACCGGGCCGGCCATGGCGCCGGACGGAATCTAGCCCTTGAAGCTGCTTGCGATTTCCGGCGGCTGGCGTAGAGGCTGGGCGGCATGAAACGGGATGTCGCGGGGATCATTCTGGCCGGCGGCCAGTCACGGCGAATGGGAGGCGGCGACAAGAGCCTGTTGCCGCTTGGCGCCGGCTGCGTGCTTGACCTGGTCCTGTCGCGCCTTGGCCCACAGATTGAAACCCTGGCGCTCGGTGCCAATGGCGATCCGGCTCGCTTTTCCCGTTTCGGACTGGCCGTGCTTGCCGACACCGTCGAAGGCTTTGCCGGGCCGCTTGCCGGAATTCTGACCGGCCTCGAATGGGCCGTTGCCAGCACACCTTGCAAGGCTGTCGTCACCGCTGCCGGCGACACGCCCTTCCTGCCGCTTGATCTCGTCGACCGCCTGGCGGCGGCGGCCGGCCGAAGCCCCGGTTCGATCGCTGTCGCCTCCTCGGCCGGACGGCTCCACCCGACCTTCGCGCTGTGGCCAACCGATTGTCGCGACGCCTTGCGGCATTTCCTCGTCGATGAGGATAGCCGGCGGGTACTGGCCTTCATCGAGCGTCACGGTCATGTCGAGGTGGAATTCCCGATCCAGCAATCCACAGGGCTCGATCCTTTCTTCAACATCAACGTGCCGGACGATCTTGCCGAGGCCAGACGCCTGTTGCAGAGCATGACATCATGAACATCTTCGGCATCACCGGCTGGAAAAACTCCGGCAAGACCACACTGACCGAAAAGCTGGTCGCCGAGCTTGTGCGGCGCGGCTGGAAGGTCTCGACGGTCAAACATGCCCATCATGACTTCGACATCGACAAGCCTGGCGCCGACAGCTTCCGCCATCGGCAGGCCGGCGCCACCGAGGTCGCGATCGTTTCCGGCAACCGTTGGGCGCTGATGCACGAATTGCGCGGCGAGGACGAGCCACCGCTGGAAGGGATCCTTTCGCGCCTCGCCCCATGCGACATCGTGCTGATCGAAGGCTACAAGCGCGAGTCCCACCGCAAGATCGAAACGAGGCGGCTGGAGGCAAAGGACCGGGCGCCGCTTTCGGCTGACGATCCCAATATTGTCGCCGTCGCCGCGGATTTCGCCGTCACGGACAAGAGCCTGCCGGTATTCGACCTCAACGACGTAAAATCGATAGTCGACTTCATCGAGCGCACCACCGGCCTCGTTGCTTGAGATCTAACGTAACGGCAGAACCCCGTTACCGATTTTGGTGGTTTTGCAGTTGCTTTTTTCTTTGAAAGAGTGGGAGTATCGCTTCAGCGGGCGGTCAAAAGCACCGCCCCACAGAGCCGTTTCGGAACGACGGCCGGGACCATAAAGAGAGGACTATCATGCGTATTGCACTGCGTATCGCGCTCGCCGCATCGGCCGCGCTGCTGACGCTCGGCGTAGCCCAGGCCCAGGAAAAGACCCTGCGGATCGGCACCGAAGGCGCCTATCCCCCGTTCAACAATCTCACCTCCGACGGCAAGCTCGTCGGCTTCGACATCGATATCGCCCAGGCGCTGTGCGACCAGATGAAGGTCAAGTGCACCTTCGTCGCCCAGGATTGGGACGGCATCATCCCCGCGCTTCAGGCCGGCAAGTTCGACGCAATCGTCGCCTCGATGTCGATCACCCCCGAGCGCAAGGAGAAGGTCGACTTCACCCACAAATACTACAACACGCCTTCGGCTCTGGCAGTGCCGAAAGACTCAACGCTGAAGGGCGTGACCAAGGAAGATCTCGCCGGCAAGACCATCGGTGTCGCCACCACGACCACGCATTTCAACTATGCCTCGAAGACCTACACCGACAGCACCGTGAAGGGTTATCCGAGCAGCCCCGAGGAGCAGGCGGATCTTGCCAATGGCCGTCTCGACGCGATCGAGGACGATATCGTCGTGCTGCAGCAGTGGCTGGACTCGCCCGATGGTGCCTGCTGCAAGATTCTCGGCCAGCCCTCGCCGCAACCGGTCGAGATCTTCGGACCGGGCGCCGGCATTGCCGTGCGCAAGGGCGAGACCGACCTGGTCAACAAGCTCAATGAGGCCATCGACGCCATCCGAGCCAGCGGAAAATACAAGGAAATCAACGACAAGTACTTCAAGTTCGACGTCTACGGCGCCGAGTCCTGATAGACTGGATCAAGACGGCGGGGAAATTCCCCGCCGTCTTTCTATTCGTCTTGGGAATGCCGTGGAGATAAGACCCGTCAATGCCAGCCCAAAGCATATGGACACTTCTCAGTTGGGGACCCGATGGCTGGAGTGACGATATTGCCTATGGCGTCGTAGTAACGGTTCTGCTGGCGCTGGCGACGCTCCCCATTGGTTTGACGATCGGCTTTTTCATTGCGCTCGGCAAGCAATCCGAAGAGCCTTCGCTGCGCCTGGCCGCCAACATCTACACCACGGTCTTTCGTGGCCTGCCGGAACTGGTCACGCTCTTCCTGTTCTTCTTCGGCGTGCCGATCCTGCTGCAGCACATCATCCGGTATTTCCGCCCCGAAGCGACCATCGACGTCAACAGCTTCGTCGCCGGCATGATCGTGCTTGCCCTGATCTTCTCGTCCTACGCCAGCGAGGTTTTCCTGTCGGCCTTCCGTGCCATACCGAAAGGTCAGTATGAGGGTGGTTATGCCATTGGTCTTTCCTACGGGCAGACAATGCGCCTTGTGATCTTGCCGCAGCTGCTGCGCATAGCGTTTCCTGGTCTCGAGAATTGCTGGCTCAGCCTGTTGAAGGACACCTCACTGGTGTCGGTCGTCGGTCTAGCAGAGACATTGCGCAACGCCGGCGTGGCCGCTCGCGTCACTAAGCATTCGTTCCTGTTTTACGGCGTGGCGGCACTGGTCTTTCTTGGCCTGGCCGTCGTGTCATCCTTCGCCACCAACGCCATTTTGCGCTCGCTCGGCAAACGCGAGGCTCAACGATGAGCGCGACAGCTACCATGGTCGAACGGCCACCACCGCGTGCTCGCGGCTGGCCGCGACGGCGCATCGTCGGCTACGCGCTTGTTTGCCTGTGGATCGCCTTTGGCCTCGGCATCGTCAGCTACTTGTTCTTTGCCTGGAACGCAGCCTTCTTCGCCAAATATGCGCCGGCCTATCTCAGAGGGCTTGGCGTCACCCTGTCGCTGGTCGCCATTTCAATGGTGCTTGGCGCCGTCCTGTCGGTGCCTGTCGCCTATGGGCGCATGTCCAGGAACCGGATCCTGTCCGGTCTTGCCTATTGTTACGTCTATTTCTTCCGGGGCACGCCGCTGCTGGTTCAGACATTTCTGGTCTATTACGGGGTGGGCTCGTTCAGACCGGAGCTCAGTGCGGTTGGCTTATACCTACCGGTCGTCAGCGACTGGGTCCAAGTTCTGCCTCACGTAAGCATCCCGGTCGGATTTACGATGGGATGGTTCACGCTCTGGGATTTCTTCAAGGACGCCTTCAACTGCGGCGTCTTCGCCTTTGCGCTCAACACAGCCGCCTACCAGGCCGAAATCCTGCGCGGTGCCATCGAAAGCGTGCCAAGAGGGCAATGGGAAGGGGCATCGTCGCTCGGCCTGCACAAACTGCAGACGCTGCGCAAGATCGTCTTGCCGCAGGCGTTGATTGTCGCCCTGCGACCCTATGGCAATGAACTGATCCTGATGGTCAAGGCATCCGCCATCGTCGCCATCATCACGGTTTATGATCTGATGGGCAATGCAAAGCTCGCCTTCGCCAACAGCTTCGACATTCAAGCCTATATCTGGGTCGCCATCGTCTATCTGGTGATGGTCGAGATCTTGCGTCATGCCATCGAATGGATCGAGCGCCGCATCACCATTCACCTGAAACGCTGACCCGTTCTCGGCTTCGGCTGCACCAGTCGATGGTTTTCCGCGCGTCTTGACGAATTGAACGCAGAGTCTAGAACGGTTCATCGTTTCGCGGAAACGGCGAACCGCTCTATCTCTTTGTTTTGACGCAATTCCTGTGGGAAAACCGCTTCACATTTTTTCAGGAATTGCTCTAGAGCTTTCGCAGCAAATTCCATTTTCAGTCTGAAGGGCAAGCTTATGGCATCCGTGGCATTTCTCGGTCTTGGCGTAATGGGTTATCCGATGGCCGGGCACCTCAGGAACAAGGGGGGCCACGACGTCACTGTCTACAACCGCACCAAGGCCAAGGCCGAGCAATGGGTTGGCCAGCATGGCGGCAGCCTTGCGGTGACGCCGGCGGAGGCAGCCAAGGACAAGGACTTTGTCTTTTCCTGCGTCGGCAATGACGACGATCTGCGCTCGGTGACGACAGGCCCGGATGGTGCCTTCAAATCGATGAAGAAAGGTTCGGTCTTCATCGATAACACCACGGCCTCGGCCGAGGTCGCGCGCGAATTGGCGGAGGCCGCGCAAGCCGGCGGCTTCTCGTTTCTCGACGCGCCGGTCTCCGGTGGCCAGGCTGGCGCCGAGAATGGCGTGCTGACCGTCATGGTCGGCGGCGACCAGGCCGCCTTCGACAGGGCCAGGCCGGTTATCGACGCCTATGCCCGCATGGTCGGGCTGATGGGATCGGCGGGCGCCGGCCAGCTGACCAAGATGATCAACCAGATCTGCATCGCTGGGCTGGTGCAGGGCCTGTCGGAAGGCATCCATTTCGGCAAGAAGGCCGGGCTCGACATCGAGAAGGTGATCGAGGTGATTTCCAAGGGCGCGGCCGGATCCTGGCAGATGGAAAACCGGCACAAGACCATGAATGCGGGAAAATATGATTTCGGTTTTGCCGTCGACTGGATGCGCAAGGATCTCGGCATCTGCCTGGAGGAGGCTGATCGCAACGGCGCCAGGCTGCCGGTGACCGCGCTTATCGACCAGTTCTACAAGGACGTGCAGGCCATGGGCGGCAAGCGCTGGGACACGTCCTCGCTGCTGGCGCGGCTGGAGAAGTAGGATTTGCGATGGCCGAGCTTTCGCCCCAATCCAGTGCCGACGAAATCGTCGCGCATCTGCGCTTGATCGGCTCGGAGGAAAATCGTCTTGGCATGCTGCGCTACGGTATCAGGATCGAACGCGCGCTTGGAATCCCACATGGCGTCCAGCGGCAGATCGCTCGGAAGATCAAACGCAACCATGAGCGCGCTTTTGAGCTGTGGGAGTCAGGCATTATGGAGGCGCAGTTCATCGCTTCCGTCACGGCCGACCCGAACCGGTTTTCCGCCGCGAACGCAAGGCAATGGGCGTCGAGTTTCGATTCCTGGGATATCGTCGACGGCGTCTCCGATCTCTTCGTCGACACGGACGCCTGGAAGGATCTGATCGGCGAGTTCGCGGCCGATGAACGGGAATTTGTTCGACGCACGGCCTTTGCCATGATGGCTTGGTCTGTCGTCCACCGGAAGAAAGAGCCGGAGGCGACCTTTCTCACCTTCTTGTCGATCATCGAGGCGCATGCCTCGGACGACCGTAATTTCGTGAAGAAAGCCGTGAACTGGGCGCTTCGTTCGATCGGCAAGCGATCGATGAATATGCACGGCGCGGCCCTTGCTGTCGCTGAACGGCTCGCGAGATCGCCCGACAAGACGGCACGCTGGAACGGCAGGAATGCCGTGAAGGAACTGACCGATGCCAAAACGCTCGCGCGGATCGCCGCCAGAAACGTTTGACCTCGCCAACATCCGCTTCACCGAGGTGACGCGGGCGACCCGTGGCGGCTTCGAGACTTTGTTCGAGCAGCCGGGGGCGCCAAAATATTGCTGGTGCATGGCCTGGCGGCAGTCCGGCCGCGAGCACGCCCAGAGCGACGAGAAGAAGCGGCGGATGATGGCGCTCATCGATGCCAGCACCCCGGTCGGCATAGCCGCCGAGCTCGACGGCAAGACCATCGGCTGGTGCTCGGTCGCGCCACGCGAGACCTATCGCAAGCTTTCAAAGCAGCAGGATGACGGCGAGAGCGGCGTATGGTCGATCGTCTGCTTCTATGTGCCGAGGGCTTTGCGCGGCGGCGGCCTTGCTTCGGCGTTGCTCGATGCCGCCATTGATCATGCCTTCGCCAAGGGCGCGCGTATCATCGAGGCCTATCCGGTGTCCGAGGCGTCGCCGAGTTACCGTTTCATGGGTTTTCGCGACATGTTTGCATCGCGTGGCTTCCGCGAGGACGGCATGGCCGGTTCTCGCCGACATGTGATGCGGCTCGAGCATTGACGTCATTGGGCACGGCGTCTTTACTCGCCCGCAAAGGAAGCGGCATGAGCATCCATTTCAAATCAGTGCTGGCGCTCGCGGCCGCGCTGTCTCTCTGCGCCGCCGGTGCCTCGGCCGAGACCACGCACATCTTCTGGAAGGATCTGCGCCCGGCGAGCCAGGCGGTTGCCGAAGACGCCGGCCTGCCGATGATCGCGGCAAAATTGCCCGATCATGGCGAGACGCTGTCGCTTGGCCTGCAGGACGAGACTATACAATTAGCCGGCTATGCATTGCCGGTCGATCGCGACGGTGACCTCGTCTATCAGTTCCTGCTGGTGCCATGGACGGGCGCGTGCAGCCACATGCCGACGCCGCCACCCAACCAGATCGTGCTGGTCACGCCAGCCCATCCCTACAAGATGTCGCAAGCCTACCAGTCGGTCGCCGTCACCGGCGCCCTGAGGCCGGACATGGAAAAGAGCCAGCTGTTCATTCTGGATGGCGTCAGTGTCATCCAGTCCGGCTATACCGTGCGCAAGGCGGAGGTTGTCGGCGTCGACACCGTGCCGGACACCATCGTCCTGCCGGTGAATTCGCCCTGGAGTTTCCTCAACAAAAAGAAGAACTAGAGCAATTCCAGGAAAAGTGTGAACGGTTTTCCCACAGGAATTGCGTCAAAACAAAGAGTTAGAGCATTTCGCCGTTTCCGCGAAACGGTGAAATGCTCTAACGGCTTGGCGCTCAGGCAGCGTTGGCACCCGATTCCTTGTCCAACACCATGTAGTCGAGCGGGATCTCTGTGGTGTACTTGATCTGCTCCATGGCGAAGGACGACGACACGTCACGGATCTCGATCTTGGCGATCAGCCGCTTGTAGAAGGCGTCATAGGCGGCGATGTCGGGCACCACGACGCGCAGCAGGTAATCGACGTCGCCGCTCATGCGGTAGAACTCGACCACCTCGGGAAATTCCTGGATGACCTCGGAAAACCGCCGCAGCCACTCATGGCTGTGTGAATTGGTGCGGATCGAGACGAAGACAGTGACCCGTACATTGACCTTCTCATGGTCGAGAATGGCGACGCGCCGCTTGATGACGCCTTCCTCCTCGAGCTTCTGGATGCGGCGCCAGCAGGGCGTGGTCGACAGGCCGACTTTCTTGGCGACATCGGCGACCGCGAGCGTCGCGTCCTCCTGCAGGAGGCGTAGAATTTTTCGGTCAAGGCGGTCCATGAGAGGCTCCTGGGGAATAGTTTATCTATATTCCCTCTTATTCGAGGCTTTCACAAGAAAGAAATTCTGCCAATCGCCACTAAAGCGAGTGATTTCTTGCTGAATGCCTAGCCAATGCGATAGCGGATTTCCGACCGAAGGAAAGGCAGCAAATCCATTTCAAACCATGGATTCTGCTTTAGCCAGCCGGTGTTGCGCCAGGACGGATGCGGCAGAGGCAGCACTTTCGTGCCGACCGAATTCTCCCAGATGGCACGCCAGTCCATCACCGTTTCCGTCAGCGAGGGTCGGCGCGCGGCGCCCATGTGCCAGGACTGCGCATAGATGCCGATCGTCAGCACCAGGTCGATCGCCGGCATCAGGGCCATCAAGGGCGCGCGCCATGCCGGTGCGCATTCGCGCCTTGGCGGCAAGTCGCTGCCCTTGGCATCCTGACCGGGAAAGCAGAAGCCCATCGGCACGATGGCGAATTTCTCTATGTCGTAGAATTCGTCGCTGGTCACACCAAGCCAGTTGCGCAGGCGGTCGCCGGAGGCATCGGTGAACGGCATGCCTGACAGGTGCACCTTGGTTCCCGGCGCCTGGCTGGCGATCAGGATGCGCGCGCTGGACGACGGCCGCAGAACCGGTCTTGGCTCATGCGGCAGCGGCTTGCCGACGGGGTTCTCGACGCAGATGCGGCAGGCCCGGACCGTCGCGGCAAAGCTGTCCAGTTCCACACTCAAGCGGCGGCACTCGTCCGGCTGGAGATCGCCTGATGCCAGCGCAACACATTGGTGCATTCCTCCGGCACCTTGATGCGGGCCGGCTTCATGAAGTCGATCGCGATCAGGCCGGTAATATCGGCAATCGAATAGCTGTCACCGGCGGCGAACTCACGGCTCGCCAGCTCGCGGTCGAGAATCTTCAGGAACTCGACCGCCTTCGGCTTGTTGGCCTCGCCCCATTCCGGGACCTGCGGGATTTCCCATTCCTTCATGGCCGGATGGATATGGCGAAAGGCCTGCGCGACGCTGCTCAGCAGATTGAGCTCCATCCGCCTCTGCCACATCTCGACCTGCGCCTTGCCGAGCGCGCCGCGTCCGAACAGGGCCGGTTCGGGCTGCAACTCCTCGAAGTAGCGGCAGATGGCGACGGATTCCGTGATGATGGTGCCATCGTCAAGTTCCAGCACCGGCAGGCGTTGTAAAGGGTTGCGCGAACTCACTGTTTGGCTCTTGTGCTCCAGCGCGCCCATGTCGACGGACACGATTGGAACCGCGATCCCTTTCTCGGCAAGGAAAACGCGTACCCGCCGCGGGTTGGGCGCCCGGCCGCCGTCGAAGAGCTTCATTCGATCCTCCTTCCCTTCCGCAGATGCGTTTCACCAGAGGCGAAAAATCTCCCGGACGGCATCCCCGATCGATGCCAGCGCGCCGTGTCTTCGCTCCACGACTTCGCCGCGATGGCTGTCGCGCCAGTCCTGCGGCCGGTCGAACGTGCCTGCCCAGATGCCGACCTTTGCCGCGCGAGCGGTCGCTTCCTCGCTTTCGAAATCGCCATAGGCAACGGCCCAGCCAGCCTCGACCTGGGCGCGGTTGAGATCCGTGTCACCCGCCTTGCAGTTGCCAAGCAGCCGGCCATAACGATCCCGTTGCCAGCCGCTGCAAGTGACCGGCCTGCCGGCGATCAGGCGCACCAGCGACTGGCGCGCAAGCGTGCCGCAGGCATAATCGGCGCCGTTCCTGCGGCAGGTCTGGGTGTATTCAGGCGCGTCGATGCCGCGCATGCGGATGCGCTCGGTGCCGAGCGTGATCGAATCGCCGTCATTGATGACGGCCGCGCCTTGCGTCTTGCGCGTCTCGAACCGGTCGAGGCGTGCCGCCAGCAGGATCAGCAGCCCCAGAATGACGATAGTCAGCCCGTAGTCCATGAGCTTGCGCCACAGGCTTCTCGGGCGCGGCGCCGCGTACCGGCGCGATCTTGGCGACCAGGAACGGCTCATATGGCAAACGGTTGGTTAATCATTCGAACGTAGCTTAACACCTTGGAACCGCTGCACGCATAAATTGAAGTTTTTGATGCCCTTGCAACGCTCGAACACAGCGGACAAGTTCATTGTGGACCGCAGGAAACCTCATCGCAACAGCGATGTGGCGCGCGCGGTGCGCAAGACGCGCGACCGTCTTTCGCAGCAGGCGGGCAATCCCGATTTCGACCGTGAACTGCTGAATCTCCACGCCCGCGCCATGACAAGCGGCGCCGTGGCCATCCCGCTGCTGGTCCTGGCGATCGCCGCGGCTGGCCGGCTGGCCGGCGTCGGCAACGAGATCGGGCTCTGGGCGCTGTTCACGCTCACTTGCTATACCATCGTCGCCTTCATGGCCCGGCGCATTGAGCGCACGGAAGCTTCCGAGCTCAACCCCTTGCAAACGCGAAGGGAATTCCTGGTCGGCCACTTCCTTTGCGGCCTCGGTTGGGCCTGGTTCGTCCTGCTCGGCTGCGCCGCCTGCGAGGTCGACCAGTTCCAGGTGGTCAAGGCGGTGGTGATGCTGCTTGCCATGGCCGGGACGGCTCTCATGGCCTCGTCGCTCAGCGGAGCACTGCTGGTGACCTTTGCCGTGCCCGTCGCGCTCTATGCCTATGTCGGCACCAGATTGTGGATGCCGGTCGAGGCGATCATGGCAGGGCTGCTTGTCGTGTCGCTGCCTTTCTTCGCCTATGTCGCCCGTCAACTCAACCGCTCCTCCCTGATGCTGTTGTCGTTCCGCTCCGAAAAGGACGCGCTGATCGCCGAACTCGAGACGGCGAAATCGATGTCGGACGAGGCGCGGCGGCGGGCTGAGGATGCCAATCTGGCGAAGTCGCGCTTCCTCGCTTCGATGAGCCATGAATTGCGCACGCCGCTCAACGCCATTCTCGGCTTTTCCGAGGTGATGGCGAACGAAGTGCTGGGGCCGATGAGCAACCCCACCTATCGCGACTACGCCCATGACGTGCACGACTCCGGCCAGCATCTGCTCGACTTGATCAATGAGATCCTCGACCTGTCGCGCATCGAGGCCGGCCGCTACCAGCTCAACGAGGAGCCGGTGATGTTGCTGAACATCGTCGAGGATTGCTGCCATATGATGGAGTTGAGGGCGCGCAACAAGGACATCCGCGTCATCCAGGATTTCGAACAGACATTGCCGCGTCTGTTCGCCGACGAGCGCGCCGTGCGCCAGATCGCGCTCAACCTTTTGTCCAACGCCATAAAATTCACCGCCACCGGCGGCGAAATCCGCGTCCGCGTCGGCTGGACGGCGGGCGGCGGGCAATACATTTCGATCAAGGACAATGGCCCGGGCATTCCCGAGGACGAGATTCCGATCGTGCTTTCAGCCTTCGGCCAGGGCTCGATCGCCATCAAGAGCGCCGAGCAAGGCACCGGGCTTGGCCTGCCGATCGTGCAAGGGCTGCTTGCCATGCATGGCGGCGAATTCGAGCTCCATTCCAAGCTGCGCGAAGGCACCGAGGCGATTGCCATCTTCCCGCTGAGCCGAGTGATGGAAGAGCTGCCGGCATTGCCGACCGCGGCAGTAGCGGCACGGCGGCGATAGGCGCTACCTCGTCAACGCCGCGTATGCCTCGTGGCTAACCCCGAACAGCCGCCGCCATGCCCGAACTGGTCAGCGCCGCGGCCTTGACGAGGCCTGCGCCAAGCGCCGCCCCCGCCCCCTCGCCATGGCTTATGCCGAGGTCGAGCAGCGGGCGCAAACCGAGGAGCTCGGCGGCTCTTGCGTGCGCGGGCTCCGGCGACAGGCTGGCGAGAAGACAATGGTCTAGCGCTGCGGGGTTCGCGGCATAAAGCACCGCCGCTGCGGCCGTTGCCGCAAAGCCGTCAAGCAGCACGGGAATCTTCTGCATCCGCGCGGCGAGGATGGCGCCGGCTATCGCCGCGAACTCGCGGCCGCCGACCCGGCGCAACACCTCCAGCGGGTCCTCTAGATGGTCGCCGTGAAACGCCAGTGCCGCATCGACCACCTCCGCCTTGCGCGCCTGCGTGGCCGCATCCGCGCCGGATCCCGGACCGACCCAATCGGCACCCCTGCCCCCGAACAGTGCCGCAAACAGCGCGGCAGCGACGGTGGAATTGCCGACACCGAGATCCCCGAGGCAAAGCAGGTCGGTGCCGCCGGCGATCGCTTCCATGCCGAAGGCCATGGTCGCCGCGCAACCGCGCTCGTCAAGCGCGGCATCATCGGTGATGTCGCCGGTCGGGATGTGCAGCGCAAGATCGAACACTTTCAGCCCGAGATCGTTGGCGATGCAGATCTGGTTGATCGCCGCGCCACCGGCGGCGCAAAGCTCGACCGCATTGGCTGTTGCTGCCACCGGGCGTGGCGAAATGCCATGTCTGACCACGCCATGATTGCCGGCGAAGACCGCCATCAGCGGCCTTGTCACGGCGGGCGGAGCCCTGCCGCTCCAGGCCGCAAGCCACGCGGCGATCTCCTCGATGCGGCCGAGCGAATGCGCTGGCTTGTCCGCCTTGGCGAACAGCGCATGCACGCGCGCTTCCGCCTTGAGATCGGCAGCCGGCAAATTGTCGAGCAGGTTGCGAAAATCGTCGAAAGGTAACGCGCTGGTCATGTCGTGAGCAATCATTCCTGGGTTTGGTGAGCGGCATAGCCGCGTTGCGTGATCAGCACAACCTCCCCCAAACATCCGCCTTGATTGCCGCAAAGATGGCCCGGGACGGCGCGATTGCGAGGGCTTGCATTGGCTTTGCCGTTGCACCATGTGGAGATGGAAGAGCGGATTCCAAACGGGTCGCTCGTGAGAAAGTCATGACGGCCATCGAATCGCCCTGCATCCTCGTCTGTTCGATCGACATGAAAACCGGCTTCTGCTTCGGTTGCGGCCGCACGCGCGAGGAAATCGGCGCCTGGATGGGGATGACGCCCGAAACGCGCCGCAATGTGATGGCCGAACTGCCGGCCCGGCTGGAAACGGTCGAGCGCCGGCCGCGCCGGGAAACGCGCCGCACCCGCATGGCGCGCGAACGCGACGCACTCTAGCGAGGCACGGATGAGCAGCCGGCTGTTCTGGATAATGATGGCGGTGATCGGCGTGGGCGCGGTCCTGCTCATGCTCAACGATTCCGCCGGCAGCACGCTGGGCGTGGAAAATTACGATTTCGGCCGGCTGATCTGGCTTGGCGCCTTCGGCGCCCTGATCGGTGCCGGCCTGCTGCGGTCAGGCCGCCCGCTGGGCGCGATGGCCCGCAACCTTGGCGCCTGGGCGGCAATCGTGCTCGCCCTGATCACCGGCTACCAGTATCGCTACGAACTGCAGGACGTCGCCAGCCGGGTGACGGCGGGCCTCGTTCCCGGCAGCCCGCTGGCGCTTGGCGTCGAAGACGGCCACGCCACCGTGACCCTCGACAAGGCCGACAACGGCCATTTCGAGGCGCGCATCCTGGTCAACGGCAACCCGGTGCGGGCCGTGGTCGATACCGGCGCTACCAGCACGGTGCTGACGTCGGAGGACGCGCAAGCCGCCGGCTTCAACCCTGCCGCGCTCAACTACACGATACCGGTGTCGACAGCCAACGGCATGGCGCGCGCCGCGGCGGTCAAAACCGACGCGGTGGCGATCGGCGGTATCGTGCGCAAGGACATGTCGGTGATGGTCGCGGCCCCTGGCATGCTGAGCCAGAGCCTGCTCGGCATGAACTTCATCGGTTCGCTGTCAGGCTTCGACGTGCGCGGCGACCGCATGATCCTCAGGGACTAAAGCAGTTCACCGTTTCATGGAAACGGTGAGCTGCTCCCACTCTTTGCTTCGACGCAATTCACGGACGGAAAACCGTTTTACACTGTCCTGGAATTGCTCCAGCTCAGGCCGCTTCGGCGGTCCCTGCGCCAAAGTCGACGGCCGCAAACGCCGTCTTCAGCACATCAGGCCCGGCACCGGGCCGGTTCGCGTCGGTCGACAGGATCTGGCGGTAACGGCGCGCGCCGGGCAGCCCATGGAACAGCCCGACCATATGGCGGGTGACATGGCCGAGCCGCCC
The DNA here is from genome assembly GCF_006442655.1 of Mesorhizobium sp. B2-1-3A. Classification (NCBI taxonomy): domain Bacteria; kingdom Pseudomonadati; phylum Pseudomonadota; class Alphaproteobacteria; order Hyphomicrobiales; family Phyllobacteriaceae; genus Mesorhizobium; species Mesorhizobium sp. B2-1-3A. The sequence continues at coordinate 705,463 of NZ_VFWK01000004.1, read as the reverse complement.
GCCCTGTTCGATGTGGCGCGCTGCATAACCCGCCATCGCGTCGATAAGCGCTGCGAAGTCGAACGCCTCGGGCTTTGCGCCATAGAAGCCGGCGTCGAGACCGGCCAGAATGCCTGGTGTATGGTAGGCGGCGCGTCCAAGCATGGCGCCGTTAACCCGATCGAGATGCGCCCGCGCCTCTTCAAGTGACTGAACACCACCATTGATGCCTATGAATTTGCCCGGTTTTCCAGCCTTCAGCCGATAGACCCTGTCATAGTCAAGCGGCGGAATGTCTCGGTTTTCCTTGGGGCTCAGCCCTTCCAGCCATGCCTTGCGCGCATGCACCCACAACGCGTCGGCGCCGGCATCGAAGACCCCGTCGGCCAGCGTATCGAGCGCCGGCTCGGGATCCTGTTCGTCAACGCCGATGCGGCATTTGACGGTGACGGGGATCGTCACCGCAGCTTTCATCGCCGCGACGCACTCGGCGACAAGGTTGGGCACTTGCATCAGGCAGGCACCGAACGTCCCCGACTGGACGCGGTCGGATGGGCAGCCGACATTGAGATTGATTTCATCATAGCCGAAAGCCTCGCCAATGCGCGCCGCCTCGGCAAGTTTCGCGGGATCGGAACCGCCGAGCTGCAAGGCGACCGGATGTTCCACCGCATCGAAGCCAAGCAATCGATCGCGCGCGCCGTGGAGGACCGCGTCTGCCACCACCATTTCGGTGTAAAGCAGCGCACGGTTCGTCAGCTGGCGATGGAAGAACCGGCAATGTCGGTCCGTCCAGTCCATCATCGGGGCCACGGCCACTCTATGATCTTGATTTTTCAGCATTTTTTCTTTAACATCAAATCGTTAGAACCTGACGAGTGCACACGAATTTACGCCAGAATACGACCCTTTTCGCCACGTTTCGATCTCTCAGTGCACACGGAGCGCACACGAAAAAATGGCCACCTACACAAAGCTCTCGTCCGGTTCCTGGCGTGTCCAAGTCCGTCGCAAGGGTCGCTACGTCAGCGAGACCTTCCTGCGCCGAGACGACGCCCGGCGTTGGGCCACCGAAACCGAGCGCCAGGTCGATCGAGGTGAGACGCCGACCAAGTCCCGCATAGCGCGCCTCAAAACCTTCGGCGAACTGATAGACCTTCATATCGACGACATGTGCGATGTAGGCAAGTCCCCTCGCCGCTCCAAGGCCGCGGCCCTCGATATGCTCCAACGGCATTTGGGGAAGTGCAACCTAGCAGTGCTCGATCGCGAACGGCTCATTCGTTTTGGTCGTGACCGCGCCGCCCAAGGTGCCGGACCGATGACCCTCGGTATCGACATCGGCTTTATAAAACTTGTTCTTACTCACGCCGCTGCGGTCCACGGCCTGCCCGTCAAGGTCGAACCGGTTGATTTCGCGCGTGTCGCCCTAACGAGGCTCGGTCTCGTTGGCAAAGGCCTACAGCGAGATAGACGACCGACACAGGATGAACTCGACAAGCTCATCGCTCACTTCGAGGCAAACGCTCGCCAGATTGCACCGATTAGCCAGATCATTAGGTTCGCTATCGCAACCGCGATGCGCCAGGAAGAGATCTGCAAGGCGCGTTGGTCCGATTTGGAATCTCGCACGCGGATGCTCCTTGTCCGCGACAGGAAGGACCCTCGAAACAAGAACGGTAACAACCAGCGCATACCGCTGTTTGCAGCCACTGGGTATGATGCGTGGGCCATTGTTGAAGAGCGGCTGACAAAGCGTAGCAATGACGACGATCGAATTTTCCCGTTCAACCATCGGTCAGTTGGAACTGCGTTCCGTCGAGGATGTACTGACCTAAGAATCCACGATCTTCATTTTCATGACTTGCGTCACGAAGGGACGAGCCGGCTATTCGAAGCTGGGTTCACAATCGAACAGGTAGCGCTGGTTACAGGACATAAGGATTGGAAGATGTTGCGGCGCTATACGCACCTCAAGCCGGAAATGCTCCACACTATCCAAGCAGCGAGGGCTGCATAGTTGACGCGAGTGGCGGTATCAGTCCGCAATCTCCGGCGACGTTGAACGCCTCCGATGGATAGCCGCGGCTACAATCGCGATGCTTTGAAATAACGATTCAAAACGGGATCTCGTCATCAAGCTCTCTGTGCTTGACCGCCGGAGGCGCGATCTGCCTGGCTGGCGCAGGGAGAGCCTTGGGTGATGGCGGAGGTCCAAGCCTCGTGGTCTCAGCGTCTTCTGCCTCTTTGTCGGCGCCGATTAAGCTTGTGATAGTGGCAATGGCCTGCGGCGCCTCAGCTAGGAAACCGGTGGCCCCACCGACGCCAACGCTGACAGCAGCAATGACTGCCAAGACCTTCGCAAAACTAACGCGCGGCTGAGAGAGTTCCACCGATAGTTCGTCCAACTTGCGGAGGAGTCGTTTCCGACGGTCTTCAGGTAGATCCCCGGCCGAGATAATCTGGCGCAGCTTATTAAGCTGCTGCTCGATGCGTCCCCGTGTTTTGCTCGCCAAGCGAACTGAAGTTTCCGGGGCTCCGACCGTGCTGCGGAGACGAATCCGTGTTGTCGTGGCGGTCGCCTTTAACAGGAAATCATCAAACTCTTCCATGGGGTTTTGCATGTCAGACGGGTAGGCAAAGCCCACAAACCCCAGCTCTTCCGCAGCAGCCGCTATGACAGCCATGTACTGAGTTCTGATCCCCCGATCATAGTGCTCGGGACTTTCCCCCGTTATCATGGCATTCATGTTGCGACGGCAAATTTCCTCAAGTGCGGCGAATTTCGCATCCGGCTCGAAAGGAAGGGTCGCAAACTCGCGGCCAGAAATAATCTCATCTGCCATTGGCTGAATCCTCCCGCTGCCCTTGGGTCAGTTATTTAGGATTGGATGAGATCGTTCGCAATGCGGCTCAAAGCGAGCTTCGTCGCGCAGCCTGCCAGCCGAGATGGCTAACCCAGTATGAAGCCTTGGTTACATCAGAGTTACATCAGCAAGATTGGTGCGATGCAACTCAATATAAGCATCTGAAATGGCTGGTGGACCGAGTAAGGAGCATGCCGGCGTTGCCGAACTTTCCAACCTGCCATTCTTCCACGGGAGAGATGCCGCCAAGCCGGAGCCCCACGTATATGACGCCCACGAGAAGTTCACAAAACAGGCGCATGCTGTTCGGATTCCTCGGACGAAAGCGCCGTCACGAGCTTGATGGCTTCGTCCCAGTGTCGCGCCACGTCAGCACGGGTGATGGTGCGGTCCGGTCGGTAGGCTGCCAGATCGCCCGCAAATGCCTTCAGGTCGTGCAATACGGACGCAATGTGCGGCCATGGGAAATCCGTCGGATCGCCGATGTCCCGATCGGCGCCAACAATCATCTCCAGCTTTGCGATGATCCCAGCGAGCGACAGAGCAGCAACGCTGGGGATTGCATCCTGAAATTTGAGTGCTTCGGTCATGGCAAACACCTCTGCCTCGCGAGCCGCCGCATATTCGGCGCTCGCATCCGGCGCGGCCACCGACATCCGCCAAGACAAGGATTCGCCTGGGGTCAATACCGGAATTCCGGTATTGGCCATCATTCGTGCCTCTAAACGTTGCTGAACCCGACACAACAGCAATGAGGCATATCGAGCTTGTCGCCACCCGCTCCAGAGACCTAAAGCCGGGTCTATTGTTTGCCGTTCGTGACCGTCCGGCTTATCGCCTTGCCGGTCGATGACGAAAGGCAAAGTCGTGGTATTGTCGGAATCAGCCATGATCCGAGCTCCAGACAGCTTTGGCGTGGTCAGGCTAGGCACGGTGCGTCAACACTGCGTCTAGCCGCACCCTCGACAACCGGCCAAGGGTATCCACTGATACCTTTGGATCATAGCGCAATGATCTAAAGGGATCAACAGAAATTGGTGACAGCAGCACAAATGCGGGCGGCCCGAGCTTTGATTGGCCTATCACAATCGGAGCTTTCCAAGCGGGCCGGCGTTTCAATTCCTACTGTAAAACGCTGTGAGAGCGACAGTGCGCGCGTCGCTGCAGTCTCTGCTGAAACCCAGGACAAAATCCGCGTTGTTCTTGAGGCAGAGGGTGTGGAATTCACTAACGGCAATCATCCGGGCGTCAGATTGCGGCGGCCCTGACCGACGAAGCGGCGGGAATAGAGTTTATCCCAGAGAATGGCGGTGGCCCTGGCGTTCGTTTGTCTCGCAATCAGAGCTAACGCTCTGCTCGCCATGCAACTGGATCCTCCACCCACCGATTGATATCGGATTCTCGCCAGCCCGCCCCGTTGACGCTGATCTTGATCTGAGCTGGGAACGTGCCTTCGACGATCTTGCGATACATGGTTGAGCGGGACAGGCCGGTCCGGTCAAGGACGGTTCTCAGGCGTATGATGCGATCCGGCTCGGACATAGCTCGCCTGCTTCTCACTGGTTGTTGCCGGTACCTGCTGGGACAGACAGCGCGAACCGATGATCGACGCAATCGAAGTTGTCACCTCGCCTATCTATGGCGTGTAGCCGACGGCAAAACGGAGAAAGGTCAAAGTCCAAGGCCCCTTCCCACGCCGATGCCGTGGCTGAACGCGAGCTCCAGACCCAGGCGCCGGCCGGACTCGCTGTGAATGCCGAGATCGCGCTTGCGGTTGGTGAGCAGGGATTCCAGTTGTGGATCGCGTTCAAGGCTCTTGGCCATATCGGACATGGCCGTGCGCGTTGACTTATAACTCGACATGTCGCCGGCCTGATATTGGTCCTGGCTTGCCCGGTGGAGCTTCTGCCAACGATCCACGAACCGGTCGGCGCGGCGGCCGGGATCGATGTCCATTCCGGTGCGGATTTCCGTCTCAAGCTGGAGAGCAATCACGATGCGGCTGACGCGGCCGGCGCCCGCCTCGCGGACAAGCTCGGGATTCTTGACGTAGGCCGCTTCGGCATCGCGCCAGCCATGAGGCCGCACCTTCTCGAAAGCGCTACGGGCATCCCTCAACTCGCGCATCTGCTCGAGACTGCCCTGTCCGTCCGAGTTTCCAGTACTGAGGATCGCATCGATAGCACGCGCGTGACGCACAAGCGCCTGGGTGCGGGCTCGGCGCATTTCTGCTTCGAGGTTCTCGGGCACATTCGTGTCGCGCTGCGCTCCCCTGGCAGAAGGATCTCTTTCCGGCGTCGGGCCTGGATCTCCGATCCGCACCCCAACATCTTCCCTTCCCGGTCTTCGCCCACTGTCCTGGCTCAGCTCGCCGTCTCCGGGCGAGCGCAACCCGTCCAGCAGTCCGCCGATCCTGTCGCGCAGCTTCTCCGGAACAATCCGACGCACGATTTCGACCACGCGCTGTCGGAACGTGATGCCGCGCCGCTCGGCATAGCTCTGCGCCGGGTCGATCTGCTCGTAATCCGACGCCATGTCTTTCGCGCGGTCCCGTGACAGCGTTCGGTCCAGCCGGTCCCGCGTACTGAAGTCGTCACCTCCGTAATGCAGGTCCATCCTGTCTCGATGCCGCGACAGTGCGACGTAGCTGCCATGCGCATCCATGCCAGGCGTGGCGAGCACATAGGTCCGGTCGACGGTCATGCCCTGCGCCTTGTGAATGGTCGCGGCATAGCCGTGGTCGATGTGTGCGTAGTCTTTCAGATCGAACCGCACCGACCTCGCATCGTCGACGCGAACTGTCATGCTCTGTGTGCTGACTTCCTCCACGATGCCCAGCGTGCCGTTCTTGACGCCAAGCCCGCGCTCGTTGCGCAGGAACATGACCCGGTCACCGCTGGCGAAGGCCCTTGCACCTCGTTCCACATCCACGTGAACATCGTCGCCGAGTGCTCCAGCAGCGCGCAGCCGCTCGCGCGCTGCCTGGTTCAGGGCGCGCACCTCGTCGTTTGTGTGGGTGAGAATGATACGGCTTGCCTCTGGATGCGTCTGCCTGTCGCGATCCCAGCGCTCGACGAGTTCACCTCGCGCTTCGTCGCGCGTTGCAGCCTGATGCACCATTCCTTGCGCGTCGTAGGCGCTGATTACGGCACCGATCCTGCCGGTTGCCAGATCGCGTGTGGCATCGCGCTGCCAGCCCTCGCGCTGCCGACGCACCTGGCCGATTTCGACGCCGCCATGACGCTCGTGGATAGAGCGGAATGCAGCGCCGGCTTCGATTGCCTGTAACTGCTGCGGATCACCAACCAACACGACCTTTGCGCCAACGTCCGCCGCATGGGAGAGCACGCGCTCCAACTGGCGCGTGCCGACCATGCCGGCCTCATCGATCACCAGGACATCGCGCGTGGTGAGCAGGTCACGGCCCTGTCCCCAGCCATGCTCCATACTGGCGATGGTGCGTGACGAGATGCCTGATCCGCCTTCCAGATTCTCGGCGGCAATGCCGGAGAGTGCCGCGCCTCGAACCTCGTAGCCTGCCGCTGCCCATGCCTGGCGCGCAACGCCCAGCATGGCGCTCTTTCCCGTTCCGGCAAACCCGACAATGACACCAAGACCGCGACAGTCGGTGATATGTGCAAGCGCATCGCTCTGCTCGCCTGACAGGACAAGCCCGCGTTGCGCAGCCCGCGCCAGAGCTGCCTCGCGATGTACGTCACTCACCGCGTGTCGCTCGTCCCCGGCCATGTGTTCGGCAGCGCGGTGAAGGCGCTGTTCGGTCTCGATCATCTGCTTGGTGGTGAACCGGTCTTCGCCGCGTCCGTCCTTGCCGAGTTCGACCAGATCGGGCGCGTTGCTGATGGCTTGCACAACATCGCCGAACTGCTCCATTCCATCGCTGTGCCGATGCGCAAATTTCGCGATGTCCTTTCGGGTGAAGGTCGATTGCTGATGGGTGATGGCATCGAGCGCCACGGATGGATCGGCAATGATGCGCGCACCATTGTTGCGCGCAATCTCGCGATGCAGTTCGGCGCGATCTGCTTCACTATCGACAGCAGCAATGCCACTGCTCTCGATGCGTTGAGCCGGTGCACCAATCTGCGTTTGCGGCTCCAGGGCAATGCCCTGCGCTTCCAGACTGCGATGATCGATGCGGGCGTCGATGTCGAGTTCGGCAAGGCGTTCATTGGCAAGCTCCGCCCATCGCTCGCGCCAACGCTCGACCATCCGGGTAGAATTCCAGTCTCGAACCTTTGACCCAAAACCATTCTCGTCCACGGACCGCATGGTGAGCATGACATGAGCATGCGGTTTTAGACTGCCATCCTCCGCCCTGTCCCAATGCACATTGAGATCGGCGACCATGCCCTTGCTGACAAACTCGTCCCGAACAAAGTCGCGCGCCAGTTCGATGCCTTGCACCTGGCTGAGTTCTCGCGGCAGGGCGAACTCGACCTCGCGGGCGAGCTGGGCATCCTTGCGGACCTCGGAAGCCTCGACATCGTTCCACAGCCGTTCGCGGTCGCGCCAGACCTCCGGTGCATTCGCAGGCAGCATCACCTCGGAATGGACGACACCGCGCTTGGCGGAGAAATCATGCGTGCGTTCGATCCGCTCATCGCGCAACCGCGAAGCCGAACGGTACGCGGCTGACGCGACAGCGCTTGAGCCTGCCTTGCGGCCAATGACTTTGACATGAAGATGATAGATCGCCATCGCGACCAGATCATTTGCATGTCAAAGCGTACGTCGGCACGACGTATAAGCGCGCCCTCCCTCGAAAAATTCTCGGGATGGACCAGCCCGTCCCGGGCTGTCTCGGCAACCCCGAAGCCTTCTGGCGGACGCTCCCCTATCATCGCCACATCGACAATCAATGGAGACAGCCATGCGTAAACCACGCGATTTCAACACCGAACTGAAGGCGCTGGAAGAAAAGGCGCGCGGGTTAAAAACGCGAAAGGTCCAGCAACTTGGCGAGCTGGTGATCGCCACCGGTGCCGATCAGCTCAGCAGCGACGAACTGGCCGGCGCACTGGTCGCAATTGCCGAGACGAAAGACACCTCAAAGCGTGAGGCATGGGCCAAGCGTGGAGTGATGTTTTTCGAGAGCCGGTCCCGGCGAACTGCTCCGGCATCTCAGCGCAACCCACGCGGCGCTCCAGCGCAACCGGGCAGCCCACAATCGCCGGCAAGCGGCACAGGCTCGCAATGACATGCGCGCCTGGCAGGTCGAGCGTCGCAAGCGTACACGACATCTGATCGAACTCGGTGCGACAGGAGGACAGGCAGGCGCAAATCCGCGAGAATGTCTTCGGTGGCGCCGCCAAGCACGAAGTCCCTGACGCGGGAGTGGCCGTATCCGCCCATGACAAGCAGGTTGCCGCCGATCTTCAGGGCATGTTCCTGAAGCGCTGTTCCGATTGAACTGTCCCCTGCCTGGATGGAGACAGCCTTGGCCACCAGACCGCGCGTCCTCAGGCCCAGCGCAAGGCGTTCGCCGATGCCCTGCCCGGGAAGTGGCTTTTCGTCGGTCACGGTCACAACGGTGACCATCGAGGCACGTTCAAGAAACGCTCGCGCGTCGGACGTGATCGCCGTAAGGCCGGACGCTATGGTGAGCAGGTTCTTGACGCGGTGGCTCATTTCGCCGGCGAGAAGCTCACGGCCCTCCTCGGCCTGCTTGCGGCCGGTCACATCAATGAAAATGCCGAACATCAGCCGCTGGACCATGCCTTCGTCGTCGCCCTGGCCCCGGGCGGAGATCCACTTGAGCTCGTCGCCGATCATGATCCTGAAATCAATCTCGTAGGGGCCGACGATCGACCGGGTGGCGTTGAAGGCGGCACGCACCCGATCGCGGTCGGCCGGATGGATGTGCGCGGACAGGTCTTCAAACTTGACGTCTTTGGTGCGCGGAATGCCCCACAGGTCATAGGCCCGGTCATCCATCGCCAGCGCATCGGTGTCGACATTCCACGACCAGAGGGTCACCCCTGCGGCCTCGACAGCCCGGATGAGGTTCTTGGGTTCCCAAAGGAGTGGCTTGAGATGTTCAGCGGTGGTTGTCATTGTGACTCGCAAGAATCTCGGAAGAGCAGGAAACGGCTTCGAAGTTGGAACACTGGCCTGACTAGCCGGAGGTCAATGAAGGTCGATGAAAAAGTCGCAGATCAGATCCGCAACCTTGACGGCTTCGAAATCCGTCATATGCGCGGCTGTTTCCACCGCCGTCCGTTCCAGGTCGTCCTGATCGACGGCCAAAAGATCGAGGATCCGGGCGAACCTGATCTTGAGTTCCCGGTCCCCTTCGAACTCGTTGATGGTGACCTGCAGGATGCTCTCTGTGGCGTTGATCAGGCGGGTCTGGATGCTGTCAGACGACGCTGCAAGGGTGCGTATCGCCGCGAAAAAATGCTCTCGCGCATTGGCTTTGGCTTCGTCCATGTGAATACCTTCTTCGCTTTCAGGGCACGCCTTGGACGGGTGGCATGGGAAGCGATTGATGAGCGCAGGAAATAGGATCGTGTTCTGCGACGCACTCACCTGGCGGCGCATTGCACGGTCTCGGACCTTCCGGATGGGGAGGCAAGCGGTCCGTAGCACAGTTTTGTGCAATTACCCAACTGCGTTTGGGGGTGCACGTAACTAGACCTCCCGGCTTCGTGAGGTTTCGCCATCCCCAAAGTCGAGGTCCATTACTCGGGGTGCGAAGGGCCCTCTTCCACAACCGGAGGTCGGTAAGTATCGCCGGAACGAATTGCGCCGCCCGCCGTTGCGTCTGCAGCTTGAAGCAGGGAACGGGGATAATCCATGGGCAAAGACGAAGACGACGCCCGCACGGCGGAGCGTGATCGGCTGGCAATCAGTCTGGCCAAGGAAACCGGAATCTCCGAAGCGCAGGCACGTGACCTCATCAACATGCTTGGGACTGATCGCAATTCGCTGCTGCGCGAAGCACGCCTGATATATGGCCAGCGCCTGCGCTAGACGGCCGCGCGAGATCAGTCGACCGTCGAATCGATAACCCCATAATCCACGGATTTTGCGGAGCGGTCTCTGCCGTGGCCAGAAGCATTTTGACCAAGTCGAAGCAACTCCCGCACCGCGTCGGAACGGCTCGGCATTCTTCTGTCGAAGCGCCACGGGTCGAGAACCGCGAGTTCTTCGGAATTCAGCATGATCTGGAGACGATAAGTGCGCTTTTGAATTGTCATCCGCTCTCCTGCTGCCGTTTTAGCCATCGCATTCGGTGACCTAGCCCTCTTCCGCCAGGCAGCGGATCGGCTGCCCCGCCCGGGGCAGCCGCATGAATGAGTATGCGGAAACTTAGGCATAGGCGAGGTCGACGCTGGCCATTGCGCCCCTTCCCCCTGGGGCGCGCGGACGCGGCGCGGCTGATACCGGGCATGGCGGCGGGTCATCGTCATCGTCAGGGCCGAAGAACCGGCCGCTCCGTCGCCAGGCGTCGCGACGTGGAGAGGGCCGCCAAGGCAGAACGCGTGCCGAAAATCTGTCCCCTGCTTCGGGCATCTCATCCAAGGCCTTCAAGGCACTTATAATCCGTTCGACAGGGATGACGGTTCCATTGTCCAGCCGGCGTAGCGTCGGTTGATTTTCCACCGCATATGCGTCGGATGCCCACGAGGCGAGCAAAGCCCGCTTCTCGGCACGGCTGAGACGTGGATGGCGGATGACCTCCTCAGGATCGCCGAGCAGGTACAAAACCGCTTCGCTTTGTGGCAAGCGTTGGAAAGTATTCATCGAAGTCTGGTTCTGGGTGTTCATCTCCGTTCTCCGCAATCTGAGCCTCCCGGCCGAAACCGGGAGGCGGACCGCAGTGTTATGGGTGAATGGACGCGATGATCACGCGGCTTTGCGCGCGCGTTCCGTGTCCTGCGAGATCTGCTTGCTGACCGCAGCATCGCCGGCCCCGATGCTGATGCGGCGCGGCTTCAGCTCCTCGGGAATCTCCCGGACGATGTCGATTGCGAGGAGGCCGTTCTCAAGGGTTGCCCCCTTGATCTTCATGTGGTCGGCCAGTCTGAACGTCTGCCTGAAGCTGCGATAGGCGATCCCCTGGTGGAGCAACTGGCGTCCGCTCTGGTCATCGGCCTTTTGGCCCACGACAACCAGCTCCGGGCCATGCTGGGTCAGCTCAACCTCGTCCGGGCTGAACCCCGCAATCGCCATGGCGATGCGATAGTCGTTCTCGCCGACCTTCTCGATGTTGTAGGGCGGCCAGTCGGTCCTGGCGCCGCTGTCGAGCATGTCGAAAAGACGGTCGAAACCGACGGTGGTGCGATACAGAGAGTCAAAGCTTCTCATAGCCACATTCTCCTTGAAGCAACATGGGTACAAGGGACGCCGACCATGCGGCGCCGCCGTTTTGTCGAGCCATACAGCCTCGACGGCGGATGACTTAGGAGCCGACCAAAACGCCTTCAAGAGCCCTGCCGAAAATTTCATTCTGTCACCTGCTCTCTGCGACGAAGCAGGTGGTACTGATGCCCTCGCGGAGGTCACGCGGGCGGTGAGACCTCCGCGAGGTTGCCATCGATAAAATTGCCGATCTACATCAAAGTTAAATGCGGCTTGCTGGGCCGTCAGCCATTGATGACGCTCCGCTCAGAGGAACATGCCATGCCAACTGTCCAACGCATCGCTGAGTCCGATCCTCTCCTGTCTACACGCGTCGAGGTGGTCGAAGCCTGCAGCGAGTGGTTCGTTCATGTTGTCGAGGACGGCCGAGACCATACGCGGTCGTTTGACGTCGAGGCTTTCGCGCTGAATTACGCCGAGGGCCAGTGTTCGCGGTTGAACCTCAAGGAGTATCTACGGATCTAACTTTTGCGTGCGCAGGGCGCATGACTGGAACTTAAATTGCTGAAACGCATTGTCACCCGCCTGGAACATGGGGCGGGGATAGAGCATGCATGCGCACGTCGTTCTACTTGTCGAAGACGAAGCCCTGATTTTGCTCGACGTTGAAGCCGGTCTTTCCGAAGCCGGTTTCGAGGTCGTCGGAGCCAAGAACGCAGCCGAAGCCCTCACACAGTTCGATGCCGAGCCCGCTAAATTTGCAGGGCTGGTCACGGACATCAGGCTCGGCGACGGAAAATCCGGATGGGATATAGCGCGGCACGTCAGGGAGACGTGGCCTTCAATGCCTGTCGTTTACATGAGCGGCGACAGCGCGTTCGAATGGCATGCTCAAGGCGTCCCCGATAGCGTCATGATCCAGAAGCCCTTTGTGATCGCGCAAATCATAACGGCGCTTTCGCAGCTGTTGAACCAGCCGCCGATTCAGCCGGGAGACGGTCCGTCCGACTGATGACTAGGCGCTCCATCCCGACGTCAGGATGAGTGACGCCTCGAAAACTTGTGCCCCCGTATCGCTACGCACTTTGACGGTAAGTTTCACGAGTTCGTGGTCCGGCATCTCTTCGCGGGTGACATCATGGAGAATCCGCACCGCCTCAACCCGCGCACGTTCCCGTGATTCCAGCAGTTGGCCTTCGTCGTCGAGGACATGGCCGTTGCTGTTATAGACGTCGAAAAAGTACCGGTTCATGTCACGCCATTTGCATCAGGGATTTGGGTCAATTCCCGTCAACGGCCTTGGTTCCTGTTCACGCTGGCATTTCATCGTAAAAGCGGGCATTTTTCGCATTCAGCGACGGGCCCGTTCTCAAGGGCAATTGAACCCTCGCCTCGCCCAGAAGGCCTGGCGACCGGCACTCAAATCCGGACACGGCGAGCCCTAACATGCTTGAACCTCTCTACCTGCAGCTTGGCCAACACGATAAGCTCTCCGACGAAGAGAAAGCTCTCTTGGCCGACATCCTTTCTCCGGGGCGTGATTTTGCGGTGGGGCAGGACCTCGTTTCGGAGGGCTCACGACCCGCGTACAGCACCTTGCTGCTTGAGGGCCTGGCAGCCCGCTACAAAGTGCTGGAAGACGGTGGCCGGCAGTTTACATCATTGCAGGTGGCAGGCGATTTCGTCGACCTCCATGCCTTTCTGCTCAAGACGATGGACCACGGCATCATAGCACTGTCGCCTTGCCGTGTTCTGTTCGCGGATCATGCACGCCTGCGTATGGTCACGGAACAGGCGCCCCACCTCACGCGCCACCTGTGGCTCGACACGCTGATTGACGGAGCCATTCACCGCGAATGGATCGTGGCCATGGGCCGCCGCTCCAAGACTTCACATCTTGCCCATCTCATTTGCGAGCTGTTTTTGCGATTGCAGGTGGTCAAGCACACCAATGGGATGAGCTTCCATTTTCCATTGTCTCAAGCTGAGGTCGCGGACGTCCTGGGTCTGTCCGTCGTGCATATGAACAGGGTGATCGGCGAGGTTCGGAGAGCTGGTCTCGTTACATGGGTCAACCATACCATCAAGATCCTTGACTGGGACCGGCTTGCGGAGTTGGCGGAGTTTGACCCGACCTACCTAAGCCAGTTTTGCGAGCCCCGGTGACATCGACCAAGGGAAGCTGCCCGGGAAAGGCAACCGTCAGCTCACCTCGTCTACGTTGCAGACCCCTAAGGCCAACAGGTAGCCTCTGGCTTCCGCCGTGTGCTGGCGGCGGTGAGGCCTTGCAGTCACCTTTCAGGAGCGTAATCCAGTTGGCTAAGTACTTGGCTTGATCCGCGGGTCCCCTCAATTCCAAGCTTGGCGGAGAGGAACGCGGCACCCATCTCGGCGACCAATTCTTCGGCCCTGCGTACCCTGCGTCGATGTAGCGTCGATATACGCCTCGCAAGCCGGAAACGCAGCATACGGTTCAAGTTGCGGGGGCATCCTTAAAATTTCAAACGTTGGCGCTTGCTGAGGAATACCTATCATCCTCTCGCAGGTGCTCCGTGGAAAACGCAGCGATGATCGCCTCGAGCGATACATTCAGGGCGTTCGAAAAGGTCCTGCCCTTCTGCCAAATGGCCACGTAATGATACAGAGCGGATGGTTCCACTGGCTTTATCCCCAGGTGAAACGCCGCGTATTCGCGCGCAATGATCTCATTGGTTATCGAAATGCCGAGGCCAGCCGAAACGTATCCGGCTTCGTGACCGTTGCAATCGAATTCCACTAATATGTCCGGCTCGACGCCGGCGAAGCGCATTGCATTGAAGTTCATTTGGTGGGCCGCGAACTGGGGATCGATATCGACGATCGTTTCGCCTGCCAGGTCGTGAGCCTCGATACCGGCCTGTTTTGAAAAACGGTGGTCGGGATGGAAGATGCATACGTTTCGTGCCGATCCAAGCGGCGCCCACTCAAACAGGCTTGGATCCCGGGGCAGTCTCGAGATTCCAATATCCGCCCGGCCGGCCAGGATGTGCTCGCCGATCTGCTCGTAGCTTCCCGAAATCGAGCGGACATTCGACGCGGTCTTTGCGTGGATGATCGCCACGACCTTGGGCAAGGTCACGAAACCGAAAACAGAAGGCGCGGCAATCGCAATCCTCTGCTTTTCCTCGTTCTTCATTGCGAAAATCGACGCCTCCAGCCGATCCAGGGACGTCAGGGCAAGTTCTACGTTTCGCAGGAGTTCCCAGGCCTCCTGCAAGGGCACGATGCGGTTGGCCGACCTCTTGAAGACTGTGATGCCGAGCGTGCTCTCGAGTTGCTTCACATGTTGACTGACGGCAGGCTGGCTTATCCCGAGCGCAACCGCTGCTCGCCTTGTCGAACCGGCCCGCAAAACTTCTCGGAAGACTTTCAACTGACGGAGCTTGAGGTCGCTCTGTAGCAACTCCATACTCGACACCGTCGAAGGAGAGCGAACGAGCGGTGTAAAGGCCCAGCGCCCGCAGGTCCCGGGCAAGCACCTCCATCGCCGCCACGCCACCTGCCTCTATCGCCTCGACGAACTCCGCCCGGGTCGAGAACGGAAAGTCTTCCCCGCCCCACAGGCCGAGCCTCTGGGCGTAGGCCAGGTTGTCGACGGTGGTCGCGCCTGTTGCGGAGACGTAGACGACCCGGGCGTCCGGCAGCGCATGCTGCAGGCGCAGGCCGGCGCGGCCCTGCTGCGAGGGGGCCACATCACCGCGCTCCCGCTTGCCGCCGCCGGCGTTCTGCATTGCATGCGCCTCGTCGAAAATGACCACTCCATTGAAATCGGAGCCCAACCATTCTACGATCTGCTTGAGCCGCGAAACCTTCTCGCCGCGGTCGTCGGAACGCAGCGTGGCATAGGTTGTAAACAGGACGCCTTCCGCCAGAGTGATGGGGCGGCCTTGCGGAAGCGCGACAGTGGAGTGACCAGCAGACGCTCCATTCCAAGCGCCGACCAGTCGCGCTGAGCATCCTCAAGCAGCTTGTCCGACTTGGATGTCCAAACGGCCTTGCGGCGGCCCTGCAGCCAATTGTCGAGGACGATACTGGCGGACTCCCGGCCTTTGCCGACGCCGGTGCCGTCGCCGATAAAAAACCCCTGCCGGAAGCGCACCGCCCCTTCCGCATCCTGCGGCGCGGCTTTGACGATATCGAAGGTACCGTCGTCGACCAACCATGAACCGGCGAGAAAGCCCGAATGTCTCAGAGCCAGCTTCCAGAGGAAGATGACATGCTCCCGAAATGCCCGAAGTGATCGCAGGTTGGCGGGCACCGCGTGATACTCATAGTATCCGCAGACGACCTGCCTGAGCCATTTCGCTTGTTCGCGAATTGGCTGGTTTCTCAACCATCGCAGCCGGTCCTTGATCTCCCGGAGCTTCGCCCATACGGTCGCGGCGGGACTTCCGCAGAAGCATGAAGTCTCCCCGCAGTGATTTGCCGCAGATATGGGTAAAGCCGAGAAAGTCGAAGGTTTCCGGTTTTCCGAGACCACGTTCCCGACGACGACTGGCCGCGTAGCGGCCAAACGTTATCAGGCGCGTTTTCTCAGGGTGCAATGACAGAGAGAACTTCTCCAACCGTTCTCGCATCTCGATCTGGAATCGGTGTGCGTCGGCTTCTCGTTCGAAGCCCACCACGATATCGTCCGCGTAGCGCACGATGATCATGTCGCCCGTGGCTGACCGCTGTCGCCAGCGGTTAGCCCAAAGGTCGAAGACGTAGTGCAGGTAGAGGTTCGCGAGCAGTGGCGAAGCCACCGATCCCTGACCCGTTCCCTGTTCAGACGTCGTGACGATCCCTTCTTCCAAAACGCCCGCCTTCAGCCACTTCTGGATGAGACGGATGACGCGCTGGTGCCGATCCGATGGTTCAGGAACCTGACCAGCCATTCCCGACTGACCCGGTCGAAGAACTGCTGGATATCAGCGTCCAGTATGAAGTTCACCTTTCGCTTTTCGGTCCCGACCGCGAGTGCGTCCAGCGCATCGTGCTGGCCGCGTCCGGGCCGGAAACCATACGAGAACCCGAGGAAGTCTTCCTCGTAGATCGCGTTGAGCACCGCGACCGTCGCTCTTTGGACAATTTTATCCTCAAGGGCGGCGATGGCGAGCGGGCGTTGGCGTCCGTCCAGCTTTGGTATGTACTGCCGCTGTGCGGGCTTGCCCGGTATGCACCTCTTTGGAGCCTATCGCGCAGATTCTCGATCAGGTGATCAAGGTCCGCTTCGTAGGCTCGCCATGTCAGCCCATCGACGCCGGGGGCTGCATCACGCCGTAAAGCGTAGAATGCCGTCCTCAACGTTTCGAGATTGAGATGGTGAAAGAGGCTGGTGAACCTCTCCTGCTTCCTAAGTCTTGCGACTTGCCGTATGCGGTCCAGCGCATGTGACACGCTTTCCCGGTCCTGTGCCCGGCGCGTGGTTTGCTGATCCGCATTTCCATTGGTCGCTGCCCTTGGCTCCACCGACTCCGCAGCCGGTTCCCCGGCCTTGTTCGTCAGCTTCATAGCTACTATGACAACGTCTGACTTCTCACGATCGTTCATCATCGGCTCATGCTTTCGCTTTCCCGATACGGACCAAGGAAGGTGATACCGCCTTGGTCAATCGTGAGATCTCCCGGTTCCCGAACAAGGAATTTCCGCACATGCCAGGTTCTACGACCACGCCGAGTTGGTCGGGCACTCGCAATAACGCGCCCTACCATGTTGCCTTCCGGAGCATCCACGCCGTCGGCACTCGAGATTAGGTCCCTTACGCGGCTCAATGGCTGGCCTGTGCTTTCTCCTACCGACGCTTCACCAACGACCTCGCGGGCGTAGGCGCACGGCTCGGAGCCAATGTGGATTGCTACTCCTTCACTGAAATGGATCACCATTCTATTCCTTGCCGGTTTTTCCGGCGCTCGGACGCGGGACCGACTGTCCCCGTCCGCGGCGGTCCGCATCTCCCGGTTGGTTTGGCTTTCAAGCTTCTTGCTGGATTCAGTCGACTCCGCCGAACCCGCGGCAGAGGGAACGATTTGAAAGAAAACTCGTTTGCCCTGACCGGAAACAGGATGAACGACATGGTTGCGCCACGTGCTGTCTGGAAGGGCTTTTTGAAGGTTGGATCGGTGACCTGCGGGGTGAAGATTGTCGGCGCCACCAGCGAGGCATCCAAGATCCACTTCAAAATTTTGAACCGCAAGGACGGTCTTCCTGTCAAAAGCGTCTATGCCGACGAGAAGACAGGAAAGACCGTCGACGCAGAAGACCAGGTCAAGGGGTTCGAGGTCGAGAAGGATGAATTCCTTCAGATCGAGCCCGCGGATATCAAGGCGCTTAAGCTCACCTCGGATCACACGCTTGAAGTCGGTGAGTTTGTCGCGATCAATGAGATAGACACCCGCTATCTGGAGAAGCCCTACTACCTCATTCCAGCCGACGGCGCGGCCGTCGAGGCCTACGGCGTGATCCGCGATGCGATGAAGAACAAGGGAGTCGCAGCCCGATCCTGCATCGTGCTCTATCAGCGCGGCCGGGAAGTTGTGATCCAGCCTTACGGCAAGGGCATGGTGATGACCGAGTTGCGAAACCACAACGAGATGGTCTCCGAAGACAGTGTCTTCGATGGTTTGACCAAGGCGAAATACGATCCCGAATTGCTCGAAATCGCAGGCATGCTGATCGACAAAAAGGTGACAACTTTCGATCCCTCGAAATTCGAGGACACCTACGAAGATGCGCTCATTGCCATGATTGATGCGAAGCGCAAGGGCAAGTCGCCACCGAAAGCGGCGCCGAAGCCGAAGGAGAACGTCATCAACCTAGCCGAGGTGCTTAAGAAAAGCCTTAAGCAGGAAGGGCTAGCGACACCTAAAAAGAGCGCTCCGAAGCGCAAGAGCGCTTAGTACAACCGGACACAGAGCCGACCGAGGAGACGTTTGTGACCCATTTGACTGTGGAGCAATGTCGGGCGGCGCGGGCTTTGCTGGACTGGTCACAAGCCAGGCTTGGCGCCAAAGCGCAGGTCAGCGAGGGGACGGTTCGGGACTTCGAGAAAGGGAAGCGCATTCCGGCCGCCGGCATGATTGTCGCGATGCGATCGGCGCTCGAACTGGCGGGGGTGGCCTTTCTGAGTGATGGCGGGACGGTCCATGGCGGACCCGGCGTTCGGCTCAAGAGGTCAACGGCGTCGCGCACGCCTATCCAGGATAGCGAAGCGGGAATTATTCAGAACAGCGAAATGTAAGCCGCAACAAGTCGAGCCCGTCATTACCGCTGATCATTGTACGGCTCTTTCGTTTGTCCAACCATCTTCGCCAGTTCCGAAAACGGTGGAATGTCGGCCTCGCCCTGGGCATTGTTCGCGATCTGCAAAAGCCGAATCGGGAAGCAGATGGCGTCGCGATTGGCCGGCGACATATCCTCATATGTCCGCTCATCGCCCGTCACATTGGCCTCGGCCTTTCGCAGCGCGATGTCGATGTCGTCGATCGAAAGCAGGCCTTTGTGGACCAGCAAATTGTTGATCGACGCGACTGCCATCATCAGACCTTCAAGCTGAAGATTGGCGACGTTCATGGCCGAGCACTCTTTACCTGTCCTGATGGGTTCTGTCCGTCCGATTGATGCGTCTTGTCATCGACTTCGTCCACGGGACGCGTCAATCCAACTCCGCCCTTGGGCTTCTTGTTTCCAGCTGCGTCCTGGGAGAACGCATCCGATGGGTCGGCACCCGTCTTGGCGGGATATTTCGTCGCGCCGGTTTCGCGATGGTTTTCATTGTCAGACATTTTTCGGTGCTCCTCTGTGATCATCGATAACAGGCCTGCACCCCTGCGAGTTCCGCGCGGCATGGAACATTCCTGACGGCCGGTCGTTGGCCAGCAAAGGAGATGACGGGATGGCCAAGATCAAAACCTCAACGCTGCAATTGCCGAGGAACCAGAGGCAGCCGGTGTCGAAATCCAGCGTAAAGGCCCTGGCACCAATGACTCCGGCCCAGGCGCCAGCCAGCCCCAAGACGATAGGCGCTCCGCCCGAACGTGCCAGCGCTTTGGCGGCCCCCTTCACGACCCGACGAAGCGACGCACGTCCGGTGGCTGGCAAGACACCTCGCCCAACCGACACACCAGGAGAATAGGCATGCCGCCCAAACCAGAGCCGAACGAAGAACCGCCGGTGGATGCACCAAGCTGGACCCCAGATGTGCGGGAGCCTGACCCTGACCTCTTGCCGGACGAATTGCCCGTCCCCAACCCCGACGAGAACCGTGGCCCTCCAAAGCGAGCTCTGACATGAGCGAAGATTATATTCGCAGGGGTGGGTGCCTCTGTGGTGCGGTTCGCTTCTCGGTCAACGGCGCTCCGCTTCGTGTTGGCCTTTGCCATTGTCAGGATTGCCGCCGCTCGAGCGGCAGCGCCTTCAACTTCTTCGGTGTTTGGGCGCGGTCGGATTATCAGGGGACTGGCGACCTACGGGCGTTCAATGGCCGAAGCTTTTGCCCCGATTGCGGATCGCGCATCGCCTCTTTGCGGGACGACGAGGCGGAGATCATGCTGGGCGCTCTGGACCTCGCCCCGAGCGACATCATTCCAGGCTATGAACTCTGGATCGACCGGCGCGAGCCTTGGCTGATGGATCTGCAATGGGCAGAGCAATTCCAACATGATCAAGAGACCGAAACCCCCGACTCGGCTTGAGCCGGCGGACACATCTGCTCTCGCGGTCCGCTCTCTCGATCTTCTCGCGATCGATGCGTCTTGTCAGGCAGCCTCCGTTGGTCTGCCCCCCAAAAGTACGACTGGATGCAAATGTTCACGACAAACAAGCGTTTCCGTCAAATGACATTGACGGATGTTCCGCGATATTTCGCGGCGGATTACACGATTGCCGGGTGGGGTGACTAACGAATGTGTTGCCGTTCTGCCGGGTACGGGAACCGCGCCTCTCGACGCTCGTTACTTCCGTGCTGCGCAGACTACGGCCCGACAAGGCTTGCATGCGCGGCCGTACCTGTTCCATCGATCTCAGGACATCATGATGACCCAGAACGAGACCGAACTGACCGCCCGTCTTGCGCGCGAGCATGGCATCTCCGAAGGCGCTGTCACCGCTGTTCTAGACGCTTTGCGGCGTGGGGGCGGGACCATGGCCCAGTTCAGTCACGTCGACTTCGGAGGCATGTCGCAATGGTCTTCCGGCATGACGATGGTCGGCGACATGTTCAACGGCAGCCTCAAGGCGAAGCTCAACGCTATCGCGGGCGAGCTTTCCGCCTACCTCCGCGATCATCCAGCCGAGGGGCGCAACGACGATACGAATGTGAGCTATCGCTCGGCTGGTTTGGCAACCGCCGGCTCGTGGTGGCCTGACGAGTTTGGAAGCCCGTCTGCCGCTGGCTCCCAGAACCATATGCGCTACGCGGCGTTTAACGAGAAGCGCCGTCTGGTCATCGACGATCATGGAAACACGATAATCTACGATACCGGAGATCATCGCATATCTGGTGTTTCACAGAGCCAGAGCACGGACACGACATTGACCTTCGTAAGCCAGCACGGCGTGGTCCGCGTCTCTGATCTCCAGCGCGTCGATGCTGCTTAGGTCAGGCCCGCAATTACGCAGACAGTAACGCTCATTGGCGCACGTGCAGCGCAGTAACCGGAGGACTCCGCAATGACGCAATCGACACCGATGCCACCTAACCCAATGGTTGAGCAGCCTGCCAGCGAGGTTCCTCGGACCATCAACGGGGGAGAGCTCCCCGCTGTCTAAATCCGGTCAGCAGCAGGCGGTGCAACCTCGGCACTCACCGAAGGCACCAAGCGGGTATGAGAACTTTCGGTGACGCCGAACGAGTCACTGCAGCGGAATTTGGCTCGGCGGATTCAGGAATGGATAGTTCCAGGCGAATTGACACGCTGATCGATTAGCGCCGCCGCCGGAGCCAGTGGGTCGTTGCGGGAATCACGCCAGAGGCCCAGCCTCACTACGAAAGGGGTCAAGAAGCGAACATGGGCCGTCGAGCGCATAGGGCCAAGGTTTAAGCGCAACGCGCGCGCTACAGACGGCGTGCCCATTTCATGTTTTCAGCATCTGTTCGAAGGTGCACTGCTTGGGATTCTTGTCGGGGCGCCATCGCAGAAATTTGGTACCGTGCCGGAAGCGATCATTCGTGACGTGATCGAAGCGGACTTCGACCACCAATTCGGGGTGAACCGGTTCCCACTCCCCACTCCTCTCGGTGCTCCAGCGGCTTGGGCCGCCCGGAGCCTTGCCGGTAAAACCAGGAGGCGACCGCAAAGCTTCGAGTTGTCGGGTCAGTTGCGGTCGATCCTCCCGCGCGATTGTCGACGTGAACCCCACATGATCGAGCTTGCCCTGGTTATTGTAGAGACCCAGCAGTAAGGAACCAACCTCACGCGCATTTGCCAGATAGCGAAAGCCGCCGACCACGCAATCGGCTGTACGCAGCCGTTTGACCTTGACCATGGCGCGTTCGCCGGGCCGATATTCGTCGTCGACAAGCTTGGCGACAACGCCGTCCGTCGAACCGTGACCGGACGCGTCAAGCCACTTCGTTGCTGTCGCCAAATCCCGAGTGCAAGGAGACAGTTCGATATCGGCATGACCAGCCGATTCTACAAACAGTTCCAGAGCTTGGCGCCTTTCGGACAGCGGCTGGTCCATCACGTTGAAGTCCGCCCTAGCCAGCATATCAAACAAGATCAATCTGGCGGGGGTTTCGACAGACAGCTTTCGAACCCTGCTTTCCGCTGGATGCAATCGCATCTGCAGCGCATCGAAAGAGAGCGCGCCATTCACCTCGATGACGATCTCACCGTCGACCACGAAATCAGTGGCCCTCTGAACACGCAGCATCGAGACGACTTCCGGAAAGTATCTGCCGAGCGGCTTGCCAGACTTTGCCCTCAGGTCGACCTCATCGCCAGCTTTGAAGGCAAGGCAGCGGAAGCCGTCCCATTTGGGTTCGTACTGCCATTGGCCAGCGCTGTCAGGCAACGTGGCGGCAGCCTTTGCCTCCATCGGTTCCGTGTCCAATGGGACGGCGAAAGACGGTTTTGCATGTTTCGATGTCATGCCGCTAGCTTTGCTGAACCGAGCCGTTTGATCGCGCTCGCGATAGACCTTTCGCCATCGTCGTAGTCGGCCCAGGCAACCGTCTTCTTCAGCAACCCCGGCACGGTGCGGACTGTGTATTTTTTCGGGTCGAGATCCGCCTTCACCTGGCTCCAGGTCAGTGGCATGGAAACAGTTGCACCTTCTCTGGCACGCGGTGACAGGGGTGCAACGGCCGTCGCCATGCGATCATTGCGGAGGTAGTCGAGAAAGATCCGGGACGTCCGCAACTTCTTGGCCATGTTGACGAGGTAGAGATCCGGACGGTCCGCCGCCATTTGCACGCACACCGCCTTCGCGAAGGCCTTGGCCTCGGGCCAGTTCGTTTTGCTGCGCTGGCCTGCCAGCGGCGTCACAACGTGCAGGCCCTTGCCGCCCGTGGTCTTGCAAAAGCTGACCAGCCCCAAATCTTCGAGACGGTCGCGCATCTCCTTGGCGGCCGCGACAACTTCGCCAAAGGAAACCTCCGGACCGGGATCCAGGTCGAAAACCAGCCTGCCGGGAACCTCGGGATGAGCGGGGTGGCAATTCCAGGGGTGCAGTTCCAGGCCGCCGATCTGGGCGATCGCAGCCAGGCCTTCGACGCGGTCGATCTGCAGATACGGCTTGTGGTCGCCGAAGACTTTCACCAATTCCAGCAGATTGGACGTGCCAGGCATGGCGTGGCGCTGGAAGAACTGCTCGCTGGCGTAACCGTCCGGCGCGCGCACGAGTGAACAGGGGCGGCCCTTGAGATGCTTGATCATCCAAGGGCCAATGGCCTCAAAGTATTCCGCGAGGTCGAGCTTGGTGACTGGCTTCCCACCATCACCGGCATTCGGCCAAAGTGGCTTGTCAGGTTTCGAGATAATGACGCCCATGACGATTGGGGTTTTTCCGGTCCGACCGGGTCCTCTGGCAGGTTCGGCAATCTGCGTGTCCTGTGGCTCGGCGGGACGTTCGGCCTCAACCTCCTTTGCTGGCTTGTCTTCGCGAAGGCCCTTGAAGGCCGCCTGCCTGACATTGCCGCCGCCGGTCCAGCCGGCGAACTCGATTTCCGCAACCAGTTCCGGCCTCGTCCAAAAGACGGTTGAATCCTTTTTCGGTGCGCCATCGCCTGTAAACGGTGACTTGGCGGCCTTCATCTCCTTCAGCCTCGGCAGCAACTGCTTGACCTTGGCCTCACTGTAACCGGTTCCGACACGGCCGACATAGGCGAAATGTTCGCCCCTGTTGACGCCGACCAGCAATGAGCGGAATTTTCCGTTGGTCGTCGACCAGCCGCCGATAACAACCTCATGCCCGGCGCGGCATTTCGACTTTGCCCAGGTGTCGGTTCTGCCAGAAACGTAGGGTGCATCAGCTTTTTTGGAGATAATGCCTTCGAGTTCCAGTCGGCAGGCAGACTGCAGCACAGCGTCACCGCCATTGGTGAAGTGCTCGACATAGCGGAGGTGGTTCTCCTCACCGCGCTCGACCTCGCCGATCATCTCGCTTAGCCTTACCTTGCGTTCCGAAAGCGGCAGCTTTCGCAGATCGACACCGTCCGCAAACAGCAAATCAAATGCAAAGAAGATCAGGTCTTTTGTCCGGCGCTCCGAGAACGCCGCTTGCAAGGCGGCGAAATCCGGTGCGCCATTTTCGCCGAGCGCCACGATCTCACCATCCACGATAGCGTTGGGAAGGCTGGCTGCCTCTTTTGCAATGGCGCCGAACTTCTCAGTCCAGTCCAGGCCTTTTCTGGTCTTCAGCGCGGCGACGCCATCTTCGACCCGCAGCTGGACGCGATAGCCATCGAACTTGATTTCGTGAACCCAGTTTGTTCCTACAGGCGGCCGGGAGAGCGTCGCGCAAAGCTGTGGTGCGATGAAGTCGGGCATCTTGGCCGCATCGGCACGAACGGCGCGTTTCGGACGTGGCGATGCTTTCGGCGACGGCTTTGGCGATGCCTTTGACGGCTTTGCGCGTTCCTCGGCGGCGAGGCCGCGATTGCTGTCCCACACGGCGTCCGCATCGGGCACCGATGAGCCTTGCATCATGAACGGCTTCGGGCTAGCCCCCTTCCCGGCAGCAATCTTTTCCATGCTCCGGCCCGAGGCGACGGACCGGTCCTGCTGCAGCACTGCGTCGCCATTGCCATCAGTCGCGTATTTGTCGCGGTGCTTGATCAAAAGCCAGTTGGTTCGCTTTCCGCCATTGCGATCGTGCTTCATGCGCACGAGAACGAAACTTCCATGCAGGCGCTTGCCGTCAAGCGTGAATTTCAGATCGCCTTTCTCCAAGGATTGTTCAGGCGACATAGCGCTTTCTGGCTCCCAATATCCGCGGTCCCACAGCTGGACGGTGCCGCCACCATATTGCCCTTTGGGGATCGTGCCTTCGAAGTCGCCGTAGTCCAGCGGATGGTCCTCAACCTCTACCGCAAGGCGTTTATCCTGAGGATCGAGCGACGGACCTTTGGTGACGGCCCAGGACTTGAAGACACCGCCGAGCTCGAGGCGAAGGTCGTAGTGGAGCCGCGTGGCTGCGTGTTTCTGGATTACAAACCGTAGCCGGTTTGATTTCGCGATCAAACGCTCGCCACTGGGTTCTTTCGTTTTGGTGAAATCGCGTTTGGTCCGATAGGTAGATAGCTCGCCCTTTGTCATGGAAATGCCCCGATGACGCAACGCGACTCAACGCCTTTGGCGACATTTGGTTCGGTCCGCGGCATTCCAGTCCGGTTTTGCCGTGGTTCGGTTGGAACTCTGGCGCCGCCTGCTTCGGAAACGGCGGCGCCGGATATTTTCGCGCACCGGCGTGCATCGCGCCGCCTTAATTCCGCATGAAAGCGGCGTGCTCGCCGCCACACAGCTGCTTCCCTTTGTAAACTCGGTGTGGTCAAGCCGCTTGCAGGATTAGTGCAAACGAACACTACGCCCCCGCGAGCGCGGCGAGGAATGATCGCCGCCATTCTGCTGCGTCGTTGCGCTTGATGCGCTTGAGCAGTGCGCCGTGCCTAGCAATTCGTTCATCAAGTGGCATCACGAGCGCTTTTGCGATGGCATCGGCAACCTCGTCAACCGCATAAGGATTCACGATCAGGGACTCCGCAAGCTCTTCCGCCGCACCTGCAAACGAGACAATACAAGCACTCCGGGATCGGCTGGATCCTGGGCGGCGATGTATTCTTTTGCGACAAGGTTCATCCCGTCACGCAAAGGCGTGACCAAGCCGACCTGGCTAGCGCGCAACCGAGGACTGTATCTCGCGTCAGGTATCGCGCTTCATTGGGAAACGCGGGTAAAATCGTGATGCCGGCGGAATAGACGTTCGTCTTGCCCGCGCACGCGGAGGCACGTCCGGCGTGGTGCTGAAATAACTGAAGTTCGAGCGCAATGCGGCGAGCGGCATCGGCGTCCCCGCCCTGTTCAGTTCCACCCCCAGCGGGCCATTCCCACTGCGATCTGCTGCAGCCGTTCCAGCACGAACGTTACGGTGTCGGCGGTGATCAAGCCGTTGATCGAGAGGCTAGGTGAGAACAGCAGGTCAGGGACGGCTTGGACGCCGGCCATCTCAGACTTTTGCCTCTTCGCCGACACTCTTCAGTTCCGCGAATTGACGGGTCACCTCGGCGAGGTTCGACTGAAGCCACCTTGCCATCCCTTCTTCTTCGGACAGGTTCTGGCGCAATGGGCCTTCGGCCCGTGTCTCGCCAGCCAAGTCAGCAATTACCAGCAAGGAGTTGTAAGCCGCGATCTCGAAGTTCTCGAACGCGAAATTGGCAAAGCTGTTCTTGAGGATATCATCTCCGGCAACCGTATGGCCCGTTGCCGCCATGGTTCCAACAGGTGCGAGAGCTGATAGGGGAAACCGGCAACGATCGCGCCGCGCTCATCGCGGCGGCACGGCAGCTCAGGGCTTTCTCCAAGGGCGGGCCGCTCACGAGCGCCTAGAAGATATGGGCCGTTCGGGGCGCAGAGGGCCTAGGTGGATGCTCACACAATTTCTTGCTCCAACAGGACACCTGGACCGGACCGCTTAACTGTTCGGAGCGGAAGGCGAGCTCAAATGAAAGTTTTCGGCAGACCCAAATTTCTGTCTCCGGCGGAACAAATGGCCTCGAGAGCGGTTCGGCGCGAAATCCATTGAAAGGCAGTGTCATGGCTAGCAAAGCAGTTTGGGCGCTTGTCGCCCTTTTCTCTAGCTGCCTCAGCGCAGCTTCAGCTCAGGCAAAGAGTGATTCGGAATTCCTGGGCGATGCGATTAAGGGCGATAATTCGGAGATCGTCCTCGGTAAGCTGGCGGTCGAGAAAAGTTCCAGCAGGGCCGTCAAATCCTTCGGTCGCGCCCTTGAAAGAGATCACCGCAAGGCGAAGCGGCAGGCCACCGCCGTCGCCCGCAAGGTGAACTCGCGGGTGCCGAACGGCTTGACCGATGAAGCAACACAAGAGCAGCAGAAACTTGAAGCCCTCTCAGGAGCCGCGTTCGACAGGGAGTTTGCGGCCTACATGGTGTCAGATCACCAGAAGGACATCTCGGAATTCCAGGATGAGGCGAAGGCCGGGCGCGGCGAGGTGGCGAAGCTCGCCGAGAAGACCTTGCCGACACTGCGCAAGCATCTGAAATTGGCCCAGTCCCTCAAAGGACACTGAACGCATGACGGTCGGCCACGCTGTCTCAGCAGAAGCGGCCGCGCGGACTTCATCGGCGCCGTGAGCGGCCTGTCGCTGGGGTGCGCAAAGTAAGTACCTGATGTGGAGCTGAAGCGTGAATCGCGGAATAGCAATTGCCCTGGTCGTCGTTGCCGTCCTGATAATAGGATTTCTCGTTCTTCGAGGCGGTGGCTTCACGAGTGGAGGTTCGGGCGGACAGACGCCACACGCCCTCGATCAGCGCCCCTAGCAAACACCTTGATCGGCCGACCCGCGCACATTGCGCTCTCGCGTGATCGGGCGGGTCAACAAACAAGCAAGCGAGGACTGCCCTATGTACCAGTTCGTGCTGTCGACAACCATTATTGTGATAGGGGCACTCCTCACGGTCGGGGGCGTCTGGTTGGCAGCGCTGGGCGGCAGTTGGTTCTATCTCGTGCTGGGTGTGATGCTCGCCATATCCGGTGTTCTGACGGCGCTGCGCAAGCCCGCTGGGGTGGGCCTTTACGCCCTGGCGACACTCGTCACACTTTGCTGGGCGTTGTGGGAAGTCGGCTTCAACTGGTGGGCCCTGGCGCCTCGGGGCGGGCTGTTGCTGGTCATCGGGGTTCTGCTGCTCCTGCCAGCCATGGTCAACAAGTTCAACCGTTCCGAGCTGGCGGCGGCAGGTGCCGATCATGCTCGCCCGGTCGATGTCAACTATGCCGCTTTGGCAGCGGTGATCGTCCTCGCCGCTGCTGCAGGCATCTATTCAATGTTTCAGGATCCGGAGGACGTGACGGGAACGTTTGACCAGGAGCGCATGACGGCGACGTCATCCTCAGGCGACGGCACTCCCGCAGGACAATGGGTCGCCTACGGACGTACATCAATGGGCCAGCGCTACTCGCCCCTAGCCCAAATTACGCCGGAAAACGTCGGCAAACTGCAGGTGGCGTGGACATTCAAGACGGGGCAAATCCGCGGGCCTAATGACCCGCAGGAAACGACCTATGAAGTCACTCCGCTCATGGTCAACGATACCGTATACATCTGCACCCCCTTCAGCACGGTGGTAGCTCTTGACCCCGTGACCGGCAAGGAGAAGTGGCGGTTTGATCCCAAGCTCAAAGAGCCGCCTCAGGCCACCACTCAACACATGACCTGCAGAGGTGTCGCATACCAGGAGGTCGGCCCGGCCGACCTGCCCCCAACCGTCTCGGTCGCGCCGGACGTTGCAGGGGCGGCTGCACAGGCCGGGGGCGATGTCCAGCAGAGCGTGGACGAAGTGACGACGCAGGCCGCCGGCGTTCCGCAAAATGTGGTGACTGGACAGGCACAGCCTGGGGCTCCCAACCCGGTCGTCAATCGCGACCAGCCGCCAACCAGCGTGACTCTGACACGAGCATGCATGAAGCGGCTTTTCGTCCCCACATCGGATGGCAGGCTCATCTCGATCAGCGCCGAGACCGGCAAGATCTGTCCGGGGTTTGGCGGCGCTGACGGCACCGTCAATCTGTGGGCCAACATGCCCAACGTGACGCCGGGTTCTTTCTATTCAACGTCGCCTCCCGTCATAACTCACGATCTGGTCGTCGTTGCCGGGGCGGTCAATGACAACGTGGCGACGACTTCTCCATCTGGAGTGATCAGGGCCTTCAACGCCTATACGGGCGCCCTTGTCTGGAATTTCGACAGCAAGAACCCCGATGCAACCGCTCCGATTCCCAACGGCCAGACCTATTCCAACAATGCTCCGAATTCATGGAGTGTCGCCAGCTACGACGCCAAGCTCGGACTGATTTATTTCCCGATGGGCAACGAGTCGCCGGATCAATTTGGCGCCAAGCGCGGACCGGACACCGAGCGGTTCTCGTCCTCAATCCTGGCACTCCACGCGGACACGGGCAAGGTAGCCTGGGTCTTCCAGACCGTCCATCATGACCTTTGGGATTACGACGTGCCGGCTCAGCCGAGCCTGGTCGATCTCACCGTGGGCGGGCAGGACGTTCCGGCCTTGGTTGCGCCGACCAAGCAGGGTGAAATATTTGTTCTGAACCGACTCACCGGAAAACCCCTTCTGCCCGTCCAGGAAGAGCCCGCCCCGCAGGGCGCCGTCGACGGCGATCACACGTCGCCAACGCAGCCCCACTCCGCGGTGTCTTTCCGGCCTAGGCCTTTAACCGGAGCGGACATGTGGGGCGCTACCCTCATAGATCAGCTCTACTGCCGCATCCGCTTTCGTCAGCTCAGGTATGACGGGGTATTTACGCCGCCATCCACGCAGGGCAGCATCGTATATCCAGGAAATTTCGGCGTCTTCAATTGGGGCGCGATCGCGGTTGATCCGCAACGAGATCTTGCCTTTGCCATGCCGGTCTATCTGGCGTTCACATCCCAGCTTCTAACCAGGCCGGACAACACAGCGCGTGTGGTGAGCAAGAAGGATGCGCCAGTGTTCAATGAAAATTTCGGCGCCCCCTATGCGGCCAAGATGGGCCCGTTCTACTCGTTCCTGAATCTGCCATGCCAGCAGCCACCTTGGGGATATGTCGCGGGCGTGGATCTGCGGACAGGCAGAACGGTATACCGCCATGTCAACGGCACCGTTCGTGACCTTTCGCCGATCCCGCTTCCCTTTAGGATGGGGGTGCCAGGAATTGGTGGACCGATCATCACAGGGGGCGGCCTCGCTTTCCTGAGCGGAACAATGGATAACTATGTTCGCGGTTACGATCTTCGTACTGGACGCGAGATCTGGCGTGAACGGCTGCCGGCGGGCGGGCAAGCAACACCCTCCACCTACCAGGGTGCTGACGGCCGGCAGTATCTCGTCGTCGTTGCCGGCGGCCATGGATCAACCGGCACCAAGGCCGGCGATTCAATAATCGCTTTCGCGCTACCTCGTTAGAGGTTCATTCGCATTGCGCAAGCGGAACGACAGGTTCTCCAAAAGCTCTGCCGACGCTGTGGCTAGGCGTCGGCGGAACGAATTCGGGAGGCGCCTGTTAGGGCGTTCGTTCGGCCGTGGACGGCACCTAGCGAACTGCCTCGGATTTCGGCGAAGGGAGACTGTCATATGGAAAACGCGAAGGACCCGCGACCCTGCGATAGGCTCTCTCCAATTCGCATGGCGGAGTTGGCATTTCCGCAGCCGAGCACCAGCTTGACCCGCCCGCTGCTGTGCATACCGGCCACCGCATTCATGCCCGGTTGCGCAGGTGGCGTGCTCGACCCGCAAGGTCCAATAGGCGCCGGCAATCGCACGATCCTTCTGAACTCACTGGCGGTGATGCTGGTGATCGTTGTTCCAACGCTTGTTGCGCTCCTGGCCTTCGCATGGAAATTCCGCGCGTCGAACAGCAACGCCCGGTATGACCCGGAATTCACCTATTCGGGGCGCATCGAGTTGATCGTCTGGTCGATCCCGACGCTCACCATCCTCTTCCTTGGCGGACTGATCTATTACGGATCGTACCAGCTCGACCCGCGCAAACCGATCCCTTCCGCTCAGCCGCCACTCGACATCCAGGTGGTGGCGCTCGACTGGAAATGGCTATTCCTCTACCCCGAGCAGGGCGTGGGTGCGGTCAATCAACTGGTCATCCCCGCCGGCGTTCCAGTGCATTTCAGGCTGACCTCCGCCAGCGTGATGAACACGTTCTTCGTGCCCCAGCTTGGCAGCATGGTCTACGTCATGAACGGCATGCAGACCGAGTTGCATCTGCAGGCCGACCGTGAGGGCAGCTTTTTCGGTCAATCGGCGCACTTCAGCGGCGACGGCTTCTCGGATATGAACTTCAGCGTGAACGCGGTTTCAGCCGACGCCTTCGCCCGCTGGGCATCGTCGCTGCGGGGCGGCGGCGGCGTGCTCAACGCCACTGCCTATCGCGAGCTCGCCCGGCAAAGCACAAAGGTGCCGCCGTCCACGTTCGGCCATGTACAGCCTGGGCTGTTCGATGCCGTTGTTCAGCAGACATTGCCGCCGGGTCCGGGGCCCGCTGAAAGTGCCGCCGGCGGCGAGCCACAGGTGAGCCCAAAGGCATTGCCCGCGGCGGCATCGCCGACGGGGCATCATCCACAGGCACAAGGGGCGCAATGACGATGCTGGGCAAGCTCGACTGGTCGGCCATTCCCTTCGATCAACCCATCCCGCTCGTCGCGGCTCTCGGCGTCTTTCTGGCAGCCGCCGCCGTGCTTGGATGGATAACGGTGAAAGGCTACTGGCCCTACCTGTGGAACGAGTGGATAAGCTCGGTCGATCACAAGCGCATCGGCGTGATGTACATTGTGCTGGCGATGCTCATGCTTCTGCGTGGCTTCATCGATGCCATCATGATGCGCACGCAACAGGTGCTGGCGATCCACGGACCGGGCTACCTGCCGCCGGAGCATTACGATCAGATCTTTTCCGCGCACGGCACGATCATGATCTTCTTCGCGGCGATGCCTTTCATGATCGGCCTGATGAATTTCGTCGTGCCGCTGCAGCTTGGCATACGCGATGTCGCTTTCCCGACGCTGAATTCCGTCAGCTTCTGGCTTACGGCTTCCGGAGCCCTGCTGGTCAACATCTCGCTCGTGATCGGTGAGTTCGCCCGCACCGGCTGGCTGCCCTATGCCCCTTTGTCCGAAACCACCTACTCCCCGGGTGTGGGGGTCGATTATTATCTTTGGTCGATCCAGATCTCCGGCGTCGGCACGCTGCTCACCGGCGTCAACCTGGTGACGACCATCCTCAAGATGCGGGCACCGGGAATGGGCTATCTGCGGATGCCTATGTTCTGCTGGACCGCTCTCGCGGCCAACCTGCTTATTGTCGCGGCATTCCCAATCCTGACCGCCACGCTCGCGATGCTGACACTGGACCGCTATCTGGGCTTTCATTTCTTCACCAACGAAGCCGGCGGAAATCAGATGATGTTCGTCAACCTGATCTGGGCGTGGGGCCATCCCGAGGTCTACATTCTGGTGCTTCCCGCCTTCGGTATCTTTTCCGAAATCTTCTCGACTTTCTCGTCAAAGCCGCTGTTCGGATACCGTTCGATGGTCGCGGCCACGATGTTCATCTGCATCGTATCCTTCATGGTCTGGCTGCACCATTTCTTCACCATGGGCGCCGGAGCGGACGTCAATGCAGCCTTCGGCATCGCCACGTCGGTCATCGCCGTCGGCACCGGCGTAAAGATCTACAATTGGCTGTTCACCATGTATGGCGGGCGGGTTCGCTTCAACACGCCGATGCTTTGGGCGTTGGCTTTCGTGACCACCTTCACAATTGGCGGCATGACCGGCGTTCTGCTTGCCGTCCCACCGGCCGACTTCGTGCTGCACAACTCGCTTTTCCTCGTGGCGCATTTCCACAACGTCATCATCTCGGGCGTGCTGTTTGGTGCCTTCGCCGGCTTCACTTACTGGTTTCCCAAGGCGTTCGGCTTCCGCTTGCACGAAGGCTGGGGAAAAGCGGCATTTTGGGTCACCTTGGCCGGCTACATTCTGGTCTTCGTCCCGCTCTACATCGCCGGTCTGCTAGGGATGACACGGCGCCTGCAACATATCGACATGGATCTTTGGACGCCGTGGCTAACGATGGCCGCGTTAGGCGTTCTGGTGATGATCGCCGGCGCCGCACTGCAGATCACACAGCTTCTCGTTTCGATTCGGCATCGCGACCAGCTTCGCGATGAGACAGGCGACCCGTGGGATGGGCGTTCGCTGGAATGGTCAACGTCATCCCCTCCCCCCGCCTTCAACTATGCGCGGCTGCCTCACGTCGAGGACGAAGAGCCCTACTGGCGGATCAAGCAACGGGGCAGGGAGGAGAAGAGGCCCGATACTGAAGGATACGATCCTATCGAGATGCCGCGCAATACTCCGACAGGCTTCGTCACCGCCTTCTTCGGCACGCTGATCGGCTTCGCGCTGATTTGGCACATATGGTGGCTGGCGATCGTCGGCTTCATCGGCGCCTACATCACCTTCGTCGTCTTCGCCTGGCGCGATCATGGCGACTACGAGATTCCAGCCGATGAGGTCGCCCGAATAGACCGAAACGGCAGAGCCGCGCAGCTTGCCTTCCTGCGCAGCTGGGAGCGTCCGGTATGAGCGATCACGCCTTCACCAGCGACATCAGCGCCGGCACGCAGACACGAGACCCCTATCAGCTCCGTCAAGGCGGTCGGGATGCCATGCACTCTGCGACCGGCCACGGAGAAGGCGGCCCGGCCTCAAAGTTCGTCACCGTGGCCTACGGGTTCTGGATCTTTCTCCTGTCGGACATCATCATCTTCTCAGCCTTTTTCGCCGCCTTTGCCGTGCTTGCCAAGGCGACCGCCGGCGGACCCACCGGCAAGGAATTGTTCGAGCCGACCCGCGTTGCGGTGCAGACGGGCCTCCTGCTTACATCGAGCTTCACCGGTGGCCTGGCAACGCTGGCGACCCACCGCAGGTCGATGGCTGCCACGCAGGCCTGGCTTCTCGTCACGGGCTTGCTCGGTGCAGCCTTCCTGTTTCTGGAGGTGCAGGAATTCGCGGCGATGATCGGCGAGCAGGCAGGGCCCTCGCGCAGCGCATTTCTATCAGCCTTCTTTGCGCTCGTTGGCTGCCACGGCGCCCACGTCGGGCTCGGCCTGGTCTGGCTGGGCACCATGATGGCGCAGCTGTGGGTCAAGGGTTTTCGGTCCGATATTCTGCGGCGGCTCCACTGCTTCGGGCTCTTTTGGCACGCACTCGACATCATCTGGGTCGCCATCTTCACCCTGGTCTATCTGTTGGGAGCATCACCATGACCGACATCGAGAGCAAGCCTGGCGAGATGCAGGACCTCCGCGATTCAGCGCCGGGCGAGGAACGCATAACCGAGCACGAAATGGCTGGGGGGCTGTCGGGATATCTGATCGGCTATGGCCTGGCCATCCTGCTTACGATCGCGTCATTCCTGGCGGCTCAAACCGATCTGATTTACCGACCCGCGGTGATCTCGGCCCTGGTGGTGCTCGCTATTGCGCAGATGGGTGTTCATCTCGTTTTTTTTCTGCACCTGACTACCGGACCGGATAACACCAATAACATACTGGCTCTGGCCTTCGGTGTGCTGATCGTGGCGCTGGTGGTTCTGGGCTCGGTCTGGATCATGAACCACCTCAATGAAAACATGGCTGCCATGACCGCCCATCAAGCCGGAACGATGCCCTGATCGTGCGCCATCCCACTGTAATCAAGTTTGCCCAAAGTGCATCGTAAGCCTGCAGCCCCTCAATTCCTGAAGCATTCGGTTGACGTGGACCCTGGACTGGCTCAGGGCACCGCCTAAGGCTGCCTGTGTAATGGGAATATCTGGCACGTGGTCCTGGATGCGTGATACCGAGCGCAGGCGGTTAAACGTGGTGACCCAACTTCGCGCCAAACGTTCGAGCTCATGCGTAACTTCTGGCAGAGAGGCCGGGAATTCCTAGAGCGCCATTTCGATTTGGTGATCGTGGCTGGATTGGTGGTCGGTGGCCACGTTGGCGATGGCAGGATACACGCCGTAGCGCATTTAGGGGTGATCACCTCAGCACCGCCCTGGGGCGCCATTGTGTCTAGATGTTTGGTCCCGGCATTTGCTGGAGCGGATTGAGTTTGAACCTTTCCGGTTGTGAGGCCCACGCCTTGCAGATGAACTCGTAGGGTGTGAGACCCTTGAGGGTCTTGAGCCTACGGGCAAAATTGTAGGCTGCGACGAAGTCGGCGAGATGGGTGCGGAGTTGGTCATGGCTCTCGTAATAGAACCGCTTGACGGTGGCGTCCTTGATAGTTCGGTTCATTCTCTCGACCTGGCCATTGGTCCACGGATGCCTAGCCTTGGTCGTGCGGTGCTCGATGTCATTCCTGGCGCAGGCGTATTCGAAGGCGTGAGCGCGGAAGATCTCGCCATTGGCGATTGCCTCCTTGATCAGCGGCACGGCCGAGCCACCGGCACCGGGGGTGGTGAACTGGATGCCATTGTCGGTAAGCACAGTGTGGATCTTGTAGGGAACGGCCGCGATCAACCGGAGCAGGAACTCTTTAGAGATGGCTGTGGGGGCCTTCTCGTGCAACTCGACGAAGGCGAACTTCGAGGTGCGGTCGATAGCGACGAACATGTGCAGCTTGCCCTGCTCGGTCCTGACCTCGGCAATGTCGATGTGGAAGTAGCCGATCGGGTAGCTCTTGAATTTCCTCTTCGCCGGTTTGCCGCCCTCGACATCCGCAAGCCGACTGATGCCATGGCGTTGCAGGCAACGATGCAATGAAGACCGCGTCAGGTGCGGGATAGTCGCCTGAAGCGCATAGAGGCAGTCGTCGAGCGGCAGCAGCGTATAGCGGCGAAAAGCGACAATGACCGCCTCCTCCTCGATCGAGAGCACCGTCGATCGCGGTTCCTTCGGACCAGTCGGTAGATCGGCGACCGAAGCTCGCCCCTTCCACTTCGCAACCGTCTTCTGGTTGATCCCGTAGCGCTTGGCCAGCGTCCTCAGGCTCTCTTGACTATGCTGTATCGCTCGACGGACCGCCTCTGTCGTTGTGGCGCTCCCATGCAGAACTTGGCCCATAGCGCTTCCTTTGATTCGGAAGATAAGGATGCACCATCAAAACCTGGGATCAAACATCTAGTGCGCCGCGGAAATGTCTGTTTCCTACTGGCAATGATCAGACCGGCATCCTATTTTGAACCACTATTTCTATAGTAATATCAACCACTTAGTTTATATCCATTATGTAAAATGCAAAGTTGGCTTAATGTCGTCCGGACGGAGCTAACCCCACGCAGCGATGACACTTAATATCCCGCGCAGCTCGCTGGCGATTATTTAATTTCGCCCTCCAAGCCGGATGATGCTGACTGGAAATTCGTCAGATCGGGTGAACCGTCGGCCTCGGCCGATCGTATCCAACAATGAGGGGTTAGACACCCAATCGTTGGGAGGGCGGATTTGAGCGACCGATTAAACGACTTTGACGATGTGCGCGCGCGGTTGTTTCATGCGCTAGCGGAAGCGTCGATGCTTCGCGAAACGCTTCGCCTGCAGGGCGCCACGCGCAGAGACTTGGTGGCTTCACTGATGGAACAACGCATGATATCGGCCGAAAGGAGGATGCAAATACGGAACGCACTGCAGGCTTCGAAGACGAACAGGGAATCGTTTTGTGCTCCCGGCGTTCTCTTACCGGGTAGGTTGAGCGTGGGGGCGGGGAGCGTGACCGCAGAAACAGGTCCGTTGGCCGAGTCTGGGCTCGGTGTCGGATCCGTCATCATTCTCTTGGTGGAGGATGAGGTTTGGATCAGAATAGATTTGGCCGACCAGCTCCGCGAGGCGGGATATACCGTTTACGAAGCCGCGACCGGCGATGCAGCAATAGAGCTTCTGCAGTCTCCCTTTAAGATCGATCTGGTCGTGACAGATGTGAGAATGCCCGGCAGAACCGACGGCATTGCGTTGGCGGCTTACATTCGTGAAAAGCGGCCCGGTATTAAGGTTGTCGTGATGTCCGGCGACTACCGACCTCCTCCAGAGGAGAAGCAGCTTTTTGACGCTTTCCAGCCCAAGCCGTTTCTTCCTGAGGTGATGGCAAAAACAATACAGAACCTGATGATGGAACCGGGCATTGCCCAGACCGATCCTTTCGATGGAGAATCAAGCGAAACAGAATGAGACGATCCTTGTCGTAGACGGAGACATTATAACTCGTACGGTTATAGCGGACTACCTACGACACTGCGGTTACCGCGTGCTTGAGGCGAACGATGCTCA
The DNA here is from genome assembly GCF_006442655.1 of Mesorhizobium sp. B2-1-3A. Classification (NCBI taxonomy): domain Bacteria; kingdom Pseudomonadati; phylum Pseudomonadota; class Alphaproteobacteria; order Hyphomicrobiales; family Phyllobacteriaceae; genus Mesorhizobium; species Mesorhizobium sp. B2-1-3A. The sequence continues at coordinate 668,776 of NZ_VFWK01000004.1, read as the reverse complement.
TGAGGCGCAGCTGGCACTGCAGCACCAAGCCTTCCACGTCGATCTAATTTTGTCCGACGTCAACCTGCCGGGTGATATGACGGGTTTTCAATTGTCGAATTGGATACGTGAACACCAACCCGAAATTAAAGTTCTGTTGTCGGCTGCCGAGGAGCGGACCGTCAAAGCCGCTGGCGACCTATGCGAGGACGGTCCTCATTTGGCCAAGCCATATGACCCGGCCATCGTACTGGACCATATCAGGCGGCTGCGCGGAGGCTCGGCCCAAAGGTGAGGGCCCGAGCCAACGAGCCATTCCGGCGATGCCGGGAAGAGCTGACTGATCTGTAGCTTTGGCCCCTTGGCTCGTTGCCGCCGCCGTTCGCTTTCGAGTAGGCCCTGGTCGTCGAGGGAATCCCATCGATAGCTTTCGTCTCGGGTCAAGGGATTGCCGGATTCGACACCCGTCCACAGGAAGCTCTTCAGGGATGGCTGGCCATAGATTGCGCATACAAGTCGCCGGTAGCCGAGTTGCGCGCGCTCTTGGGCCGATGGCGTGCTCGGATTGAGCGACGGAACCATAAGAGGTGGGCACCTGCTTGAAGGCAATCGTTCGGCCCAAACGTTGGAAGTCACGCCGGTGGAAGCCCCAAGCCATTTGCGCCGCGTCCGGAACTCGGTGTTGCGCTGCTCGATCCGGACCGCTTGAGCTTCAAGGACCGATCGGCAGGGCGGTTTACGTCCAGTTCGAGAGAACTGTCTCCATCTCGACTGTCTCGACCTGCTGTGCAAACCGCTGATGATAGACGGTCAGCAGCGCGTCGTGGGTTGCGTCGGAAGAGCTGCACAGCGCGTCCGTGACCAGAACCACGCGATAGCCGAAATCGATGGCCCCGAGCACCGTGGCCAAAACGCATACATCTGTTTCGCCACCCGTGATGACCAGTGTATCGATATCGCGCGCCATCAGAAGAGCTCGAAGGCTCCCTTCGAACCAGGGCGAGTAAATGTGCTTGTCGATGATTGCCGCTGGCGGGCAATAACGGGCCAATGACGGCAACAGTTCGGCCATCTCGGGCCCGGTCGTCTCGGTCGTCATCGAAGCCCAGCGCTCGTAGTAGCGCTTCCACGTGCCGACGCCCTGCCCGGCCTTTTTGGCGGGCAGGAATCGCGTGAAGACCGTCTGCGGCGCGCGTCTTTCGACCAGTCTCTCGATTTGTGGCAGAACGCGGGTGATCCAGGGTGTTGCCCATTGAGACGGCTCGGCAAACAGCCTCTGCATATCCACGCAGACATGCATGCATCCATCGCCAAGGGGACCGTAAGCCAAGCCTGGCATCGACATCAGCGCCTCTCCGACCGGCAGTATGTGTCCACGACCGCTCCCTAACAAAGATACGCAACGCCAGGTGCCGGGACAGGTTCCTGAGACGACACAGGAACCGACGCAAATGAGTGGCGTTTCCGCTGGACGAACGGAGCTACTCGCATGGAACCGCGGGAGTCGCAGGGTCGTAAATGAGCCGGAACACCAACATGGAACTGAGCGGAGGATGTCTCTGCGGCACGGTCCGCTTTCGCGTCGGAGGCGAACCGAGAGTGCATTACTGCCATTGCGACATGTGCCGGCGAGCGACCGGCAGCGCATTCGCGGTTCTGGCCTGGGTGTCTTCTGAAAGCGTCCTCTGGATCAATGTGACGCCAACCTATCGCAGGTCTTCGCCGATCGCCCAGAGGGGGTTCTGCTCCGCCTGCGGATCGCCCCTCAGCCTTTTCTATGACGCTTCGCCCGGCGAGATCGCGCTGCATGTTGGGACGTTCGACGATCCGTCTCGCCTGGAGCCACGCTACAACTATGGGTCGAGACAGCGACTTGGCTGGGTTTGCTGTGGAATAGACCTGCCGCACCACGATACCGATGAGCGATGGTGAGACCATGCCTGAAAGAGAAGCCAGATGAGCATCTTTTACCGGGCGGCCAAGATCGCGGAAGAGGTCCATGCTTCGCAACGCGACAAGACCGGGCAGCCTTACATCGAGCATTGCCGGCGTGTCGTTGATGCTGTCGAAACCATGGATCAGAAGGTGGTCGCCTATCTTCATGACGTGCTGGAAAAGGGTGAAGGCTGGAACCGGAACAGGTTGGAAGAGGCTGGTTTTGGCCCGGCGATTGCATCCGCCGTCGATGCCATGTCGCGCAGGGATGGCGAGGATTACTTTGCCTTCGTGCGACGCGCTGCATCGAACCCATTGGCGCTGCCGGTGAAGCGTGCGGATCTGGAAGACAACGTCTGGCAGTCGCGGCAGATCGGGGCATCGGCGGCCAAATACGAGGAGGGACTGCGTATCCTCGACGAGGAATTCCCGCGGCGCTAACCCTGGTCAGGGCGTCCCTATTCCATCACATGGGGCGTGTGCCGCTTGTCCTCCGACGGCTCGACATCAATGCGCGCCTTTTCAGGATCGAACGCACCGTGACCCGCAATTGCCCTCGCCACGGTGTTAGGAGTTTCATATGCCCACATGAAATCGTCGGCCGAGCTTCCCACAGCATGGACGCGCCAGTAGCTGGCGACGCCCTTCAGCGGGCTTTCGCTCGTGGTGTTGGTCTTTTCGAAAAGGTCGAAATAGATATCTTCGAAAGGGATGTAGAAGACAGGCTCGTGTCCTTCTTCGCGCAGCACCTTGGCTCTTTCCGTGGCAGCGACTATGGCGTCGGAAAATCGCACCGTCACCGTGCCGGCAAACGGCTCTATGATCAGTTGGCCCTGGTGGCCTATGGCTGTTGCGACTGAAGCTTGCATATCGGTTCTCCTTGCCAACAGGCGTTATGAGATCGAAGGTCATTTGCTCGGCGGCACGGTAGCTGGCTGGTCACCGCCAGTCGTGGATTTAGGCCTGACATCCTGGTCAACCGTCGGATTCTTGTTGACCGTGTCGGTGTTGGCTTTCGTCGGATTGGTGCTGTTGTCGCAGGCAGCAAGCGCCAGACCAGCGACCAAGATCAGCAATGACAAGGTTCTCATTGTCGAGGCCTCCTCTGGTTGATATCGACCAACGAAGCTCCGCCGTATTGGTTGCCTGGCCGGGTCTTCAACCGCTGGTGCTTTTCGAGCCAACTCCAACCACTGGATCGACCGCTTCGCGCCCGGCCTCCGGGCCTTCCGCCTCTATTTCCTGCACGGCCTGGTCCCAGTGTTCCTGCTCTCGGCCGGCAGGACGCCCCTCCCGCTCCCAGATTTCATAGGCTCGCCGTTTGATGCGCTCTTCCCTGCTGTCCATGACTCGATCCTCCGATCATCAGTCTCAATTCCGGATGATATTTTTTGTTCCTTCGGCAGCGGCTCTGCCGAAGCCGCGATCTTGGCAAGGCGCCTGTGGATTGCGTGAAGGACCCGCTTGGTAATTTCCGTACTGACATTTTTTGGTGACACACCGACGCCGGCAGATTTATGAATCCGGTCATCGATCCGTGCATCCGCCTCTCCCGTCCCACGCCTGACGCGCGAGCCTGAACGCCCGTCGGATTGAAGACGTGACGGCCGGTGCTTCGGGAACAAGGTGACGCCCATGCGGGAATTGCCGAAAGACATTGACGCCGATGTGGTCATCGAAATCAGCAAGCTGCTGGACGACAGCACGCTTTTAGTCCCGGTGCGGGTTCATCAGCTTGCGACCAGGGTGAGGGAGCGGGTGAAGACCGGTTTGCCAAATCGTTCGATCGAAGAACTGATCGTCAAGATGGCCTCTGTACGCCAACTGGCCATGGCCTTTGATCTGCCTGCATCGGAGAACGTCGTGCGCATCCCATTGCGCCGCCCGCGCCGCTAGTACTGCGGATTTCAATTTGATACCGCCGTTGCGACAGCACCCCGACACGGCGCGGGAACCTAACGCACGCCCGAGAATTGGATTGCACGACAATCGACCTTCCAATTCGGGTCCTTCCAATGCCTCTAAATCCAGACTGGCAAGATATCGCGGCGCGACTGGTTTTGACTGTGCTTGCCGGTGCGTTGATAGGATTGAACCGTGAAGCGCGCGGTCATTCGGCGGGCTTCAGGACGACTATCCTGGTCGGACTGGCCGCCGCCCTCACGATGGTCCAGGCAAATATCTTACTAGGAGTTGGCGGCAAGAATCCCGATTCCTTTGCCTCGATGGATGTGTTGCGCTTTCCGCTCGGCGTGCTGACAGGCGTCGGCTTCATCGGTGGCGGCGCCATCCTTCGCCGCGGCAATCTTGTCAGTGGGGTCACCACGGCCGCCACCTTATGGGTGATGACGGCGATCGGCTTGGCATTCGGCGGTGGTCAATATGGCCTGGGAGCCGCCGGGACATTGCTGACCTTGTTGACGCTTCTCGTTCTGAAATGGATCGACGTGCGTATCCCACGCGACCACCGTGCTGAACTGGATGTCGCATGCAAGGATGCAAAGGCGCACGATCTGCCCGAAATCGTCAAGCCACTCGGCTACCGGGCGCGGTTGGTCGGCCTTGAGCGTCGCCAGGATCGCCACGATCCTGTATTTTCCTTCGAAATTCGCTGGACTCGGCCGGATCGCAGCGGCCCCCCAACGGATTTGCTTTCGCTGATCGATCAGCACGCCGAAATCACAAAATTCCAATTGGTCCGCGAGCCGATGCACTGATTTGACTGCGTCACACGCTCGATCCGGAGATCAGGATAAGCGACGCCTCCAACGGATCGCGATCTGCCCGCTCGATTACCGCGCTGGTGAATACCGGGTCGTTCAACGCCCCGCTGCGCGAAGCGCTGATATGAAAAGCACCAGCAATGCCAAGGCATTGAGGCCGGCGGCGATGGCGTGCGAATATTCCCACTGGCGCCGCAGCAGCTCCCAGTTTTCGGGCAGATCGGTCCAGTTCCGGGTTGCCTGATTGATCGGATAGGTCAGCGTCCAGAAGGCAAGTTGGGTGGCACCGATGCTGATGAAGGCAAGGACTACAAGGCCGAAAGGCCCACCTGACCGGTAGAGCAGGACTGCCAGAGCGGCTGTGGAGAGCAATGCCCCAAGCACCACGATGCCGAACAGGCTCCAGCCGTCGTAGGCGCGTTGCGCGGCCAGGTAACTCGTCCCGTCAAGCTTCATCTTGTTGAACATAGAGAAGAAGTGCGCGCCGGCCGGGTCGAAGGCCAATGCGACGAAGATGAAGCTGATCACCCTCAGACCGTAAATTGCCATATCCAGTCTCCTCTCAACCAGAGAGCTAGGGCAATCGAAGAGGTTGGAAAGGTTGTTTTGAATTGCGCATCGGGGTCGATCTGCCGGCCATCATGCGATCTCATTGGCTGTTCTTTGACACTCACGCATCCGATCTCGGAACAAAGCTTTTTGGTCGCAGTTCTACCTGTTGAAGGGACGATTTTTTCAGGGAGATTTCCTATGAAACATGTTCTCATCACCAGCATGTTGGCGATCGGGCTCGGCTGCGGAACGGCAATGGCGCAGACACAGCAGCCCGCCGAAAGCCAATCCGGAGCGGACACCAATTGCGCCTCCGGCAAGGCCACCTGTCAGACCGGTTCAAAGATGGGCGAGCAAGGACAGCTCAAGACCAAAGTCCAGACAGACCAAAAGGCACAGGGCGGGGCTGGCGGCAATACCGACCAGCAGGCGCAGGGCAAGGCCAAGGTTCAGACCGATCAGCAGGCTCAAGGCAAGGCTGGCGCCACGACCGATCAGCAGGCACAGGGAAAGGCCAAGGTCCAGACCGATCAGGCGCAGGGCAAGACCTCTACGAAGGATAAGACGTCCACGAGCTCCATCAACAACGTGACGGTTGAGCAGAAAACCCAGATCACCCAGGCGATCAAGGAAACCAAGGTAGAGCCGGTAGCCAGCGTGGATTTCGATATCAACGTGGGCGTCGAAGTTCCGCGGCACAAGATCAGGCTGCATCGCTTGCCGGCGCGCATCGTCAAGATCGTCCCGGCCTACGAGGCCTACGAGTATTTCCTGCTCGCCGACGGTCGGATCGTCATCGTCGATCCGGATACGCTCAAGATCGTGTTGATTCTGACCTAGCGTATCCGACCGGTGGTCCGCCCTTCCGGAGTGACGGGTCCATTGCTTAGAGAGGATCACAGTCGGCAGGTGATACACGAGCATCACCCCGCCCGAGCCAGAAAACCCGCTATCCTCGAGGTGAAGATAGCGGGGATTAGCGGTCGCCGATGAAGGGACGCGCGCGGCGACCGTTCCTGACGCATTCTGTTAAATTCCGACTAAATAACCAACAACCGCGGTTTTGATTGCGACGTTCCATGCGATGAAATGAGATTAATGAGATTCTGTCTTGGGTTTTGGCGGCCCCCAGAGCCAATATTGACGGCGCATGGCGAAGAGAAGACCGCCAGAAGTTCCGGGCTAGATGCGCCCGAGCACGACCAGAATGATGATTATAAGCAGCACCAGACCGAGGCCGCCGCGCCATAATAGCCGGTGCCGTAGAACGGCCCGCCGCCGAGCCCGCTGAAGCCACCAAGCAGTGCAATAATCAAGATAATGATGAGAATGGTGCCGAGACTCATAGCCTTCTCTCCCGATGCGGCGCACCGTCCTCATTGCCGACGACGGCAACAGGGCCACCTTTCCTACCGCCGGCATGCGCCCCTTGTCATCGGTTTCTCGAGAAACGCATCCATTCGCTCCAGGATGCGCTTGGCCACGCTTGAGGGCTGGCCGAGCCAAATTGGCAGCCCGAGCACGAAGATGTCGGCCACCAGTATTTTGCTACGGAGTTTCGGCCAACCGTCACCCATGCCCATATCCGAAAGTACACAGGGGCTTTATGTCGTGGTCCAGCGCGCACGATTCGCCCTTCACCTCGTACGACACCCGCGCCGCCAGAAAACCGGCCAATAGCCGGTCGGTGGAAGATCTTTCCTTGTCACCCGAAGCTTTGAGCGAGCAATTGAGTGCGAAAGCCGTAAGCGGCATCTAAATCTCCTGTGGTGTCCTAATCACAACCCCGCCGACCACTTCGGGAGAGCGCGTTCTTGCAACACGTGCGGGGTCGCCCGGCATTGCCAATCAAATCGGCTCAGCGAGGAACGATGCTGCGATCAGATCGTCGCCGGCAATCCGGCCGCGGCCGTCGTCCATGATGGCAGCGACCTTTTGGAAGGTCTTTATTTCGGCGTCGGTTATGCGTGCTGCCCGCACTCTCGCCTGGAGATCGGCCAAGCGCGCCATAAGCGCTTCTGTCGTCTCGACTTCAAGGTTCATCATCTTCATTGTCCAGTTGAGGGGATTGGAATGCACAGCCCGCCGCCATGGGAAGCGGCGGCGGGCAATGGTAACTCGGTGTTCAGTCGTAGACTTTGATGATTTTGCGAGTGCTCGGATCCACCAGGACCGTGCGGTTGTCGACCACCACATAGCGGTATTTCACGTTGGGAACCTCGTGCAGTTCGACCGTGTCCGGCAGAGCCGTACCGACGTTCAGCTCGACGCCGGGTATCTTTACGGAAGCCAGCGGCTGCTTTTTCACGTACTCGCGCACGACGGTGTCCTGCTCCGGCGTGATGACAACGTCTTGTGCCGCAACTGCGCCAACGCCGGCCAAAAGCACCAGCGCCGCAGCGGTGCCGGTAAGGTGCATCTTCATGGTTTTTTCTCCTCTTGCATCGGGCGACAGACCATCGTCTGTGCGCCAGCCACTCGAACTTCACGGCATGCCAAACGTTCCTCGGACGGGCTTCGGTCCCACCCGGGCCAAGACCAAAGTCCGGCCACAAACGCAATGGTCTTACCTCTTGGGGCTAGGCGGAACGGCCTACGTCCAGCCTAGTTGTTCGTCCGATTTGGAGAAAGCACATGGACAAGAGTGTTGGCCAAGCACGCTGGTTGGATCGCACCGGTTTTCGCGGCAGCCGTTACCTTTCTGGTGATCGGCTTAGTCCTCGGCTGACATGTGTCATGGATCAGTATGCAGGCGGCTCCTGCAGGCAAACTACCCCTCGCCCGCGAGCGTGGCGAGGAAAGATCGTCGCCATTCTGCTGCGTCATTGCGGCTGATGCGCTTAAGCAGTGCACCGTGTCTGGCCGTCCGTTCCTCAAGCGGCATCTTGAGCGCCTTAGCGATCGCGTCTGCAACTTCATCGACCGCATAAGGGTTCACGATCAGGGATTCTGCAAGCTCTTCCGCCGCGCCAGCGAACCGGGATAACACAAGAACTCCGGGATCGCCTGGGTCCTGCGCGGCAATGTATTCCTTTGCGACCAGGTTCATTCCATCACGCAGGGGCGCGACCAAGCCGACCTGGCTTGCGCGCAGCAGGCCAGCTAGCCGCGAGCGTGGCACGGCTCGGTGGATGTAGCGGATCGGGGTCCAGGCCAAATCCGCGTATTTTCCGTTTATCGAGCCAGCGGTCGCCTCAAGCTGGGAGCGTATCTCGGCATAGGCGCTGACCTCCTCGCGCGTGGGTGAAGCAATCTGCAAATAGGTTGCAGCCCGCTCGTGTTCTGGGTGCCTTTCCAGAAGCCGTGCGAATGCTTGCATGCGGCCGGGCAATCCTTTGGAGTAGTCCAGCCTGTCGACGCCGATGATTTGCTTGAGGCCAAGAATCTGGCGGCGCATTGAATCGATCTGCACATCCTCCGCCGCATCGTTGGCCATGCGTGCGAACGAATCGACGTCGATGCCGATCGGAAAGCTTCTCGACAATACTGCCCGCCCCTTGGCCTCCGTTGCGCCCTTGATATCAAAGGAGATAGAATTGGTTGTCTCTACAGATCGCCGGAAGTTGGCCAGGTCCGTTTCGGTCTGCAAGCCAACAACGTCATACTGAAGCAGGTCATCGATGAGTTCTTCGTGGTCAGGCGTAGCGACAAAGAGGTCAGGCGGAGGGAATGATATGTGGAGGAAAAAACCGATCCGGTTCCCGACACCCAGCCGTCGCAATTCGGCGGCCAGAGGAATCAGATGATAATCATGAATCCAAATCAGATCGTTGTTGCCTGATAGCAGTCCTGCAAGCGCCTTAGCGAAGCGCGCATTGATTTGCCTGTAGGCTTGTAGAAATTCCCTCTGGTGTTTCACCAGATCGAGCCGGTAATGGAACAGCGGCCAAAGCGTACTGTTGGCATATCCATTATAGTACAAAGAGTACTCCTCGCGCGGCAGGGCCAGCGCCGCCATCTCGATCTTCCCCAGGCGTTCGACACGGATCAGCGGTTCGTCGCCCGCGGCAGAGTCGTAATATTCGTCGCTAGCTCCGAGCCATAGACCGCCACGTTGGGCCAATGCATCAGCGACGCCGACTGCCAGCCCGCCGGCTTGCGACATGTCGCGAATATTCCCCAACCGGTTCGAGACGACAACCAGTCGACGCGCATCACTGGCATTTTGCTTGGCCTCGCTCAATCCGCCTTCGCGCTCGATGCTAAAGCCAGTCGTTTGCGAGGCTTTACTGAGACTGTCGTTTGGTCGCTGAAACAAGAGCAAAATCCTAGGAGTGGAACCGGTTGGGAACGGTCCGCGCCTGCGATTGTTCCACTAAATTCTCCTTAGATTGCCCTCAGCGATCCCAGCAGACAATCAACTCAAATCTGCCTTGTAGCCGCCGGCGCTAAGGGTTCACCATTACCGCATTCAGGATGACACCAGTCGGTTGCGTAGGTGAGATAATCGGCCTGCCAAAGGGTAGCCTTCTCTTCCCCTGGAAGCCACATGGCGGTGTCGAGAACGTTGGCAAGTGCGTCCGGTCCAGTTATGTGCGGGCTGCGACTGGCATCCAGTTCCGGCAAAGGAGGCGGCGATTGAGCGCCCAAACGACTACGGCCATGCGGTTCGAGCGGTGCATGCCAAGGCGCACGGCGTCCTCAACCGCATCATGACCATCGATCAGTAGTTGCCGCGGAACTTGTTTTCGAGCCCGGCAAGACCAAGTCAATGCGTATTGGCTCGAAGCGTTCAAAGGCGTTGAGTGCCTTTACCAAAGTTTCCTGAACGAGGTCGTCCGCATCGTTCGGGGCCTGGTGGAATGTGTGCGCAAACGCCCGCAATGCTGGAGTGAGTTCCACAATGGAACATCGCCTCTTGAAATGAATGGCCAGCCGTTCCTGAGGGCAGAACTTTGCTCGTGATGTCGATGGACGATAACCAAGTGCCCAACCGAGATTCCAGACCGTTCACTGCTGCCCTGGCATCTCGGTATTGTCTAGCGGATTCTTTTTCACGCCGGCTGCCGGGGATGTGTCGGCTGGGGCATTGCCGCCTTGGTTCTGTTCCGGCGCTCGCTTCAGTGGCGATGTTTGCCACGATCCACCCGAAAGAGGTGTGAAGACAAAAAAGGCAAGCAAAGCGGCAAACACCACAGCCGCAATGACAACGCCCCAACCGAGCATCTTGCCGGTACCCCGCCGTTCTTGCTCCTGTGAGAGATGCTCGGTCATCATACGATCTCCTTCTGTCGCTTGATTATCAGCAACGTGTGTTGGTGAGCGCGGTTCCAACAGGAGGAGCTTAAATCGTCGCGCTCCAAAGCGCGACACGGCGACGTAAGAACTTGCTCGTGCCGGGCCGCCTGCGAACGGGTCAAATAGCGAGCGCTTCACAGATGGCGTCGAAGATGTGCGGCCTTTTTTCTGAGCAGAGCCTTGAGTTTCGAGAACGCCATTTCGATGGGATTTGAGACGGGGTGAGTAGGTGGCAACGGCAAGAGCCATGCGCCGCGCTTACGCACCAGGTCGGCCCCCCGCTCACTGTTATGGAAGGCGACGTTGTCGCGGATGGCTACATCGCCTGGCGTGAGTTCGGGAGCGAGTTGGGTCTCAACATAGATTTCGAAGCTGGCCCGTTCATTGGCTGATCGATGATCCACGGCGCGATCATGCCATGGCATCTGCGGCCGGCGATGAAGTTGTGTCTTCCAGGACGCCTCATGGGGCGCTGATCGTGCACCCGGAACTCGACACATCCATCCTCGCCACCAACGGCGAGACCCCCACCGACTCCGAAGGATCGGCTCCGCTCTTGGCCGGGTACTAGCCCCGGTTTCGCGACGTTTCCATTGCCAGATCGGTCGAGGTCGACTGGACCTCCGTGGTCGATTAGGACCAAAATCGCACCCGGCTAAGATTCCTCCTGCCCGGAATTGGAAAACCGTTCGCGCACCGAATTCTCGGCCGTGTCAGCTGTGGACCTGACGATATCGCCGAGTTGGTCGGCCATCGTGCTTCCGTGCATATCTTGCCGGCCAGCTTCCTGCTTAATTGTCTCATAGGCCGCGGCGGCAACCTCCTTCGCCTCATCAAGACCCTTGTTGAACGTGGCTTCGGCCTTGTCACGAACCTTATCTCCATAGCTGCCCAGTTGCTCATCCTCCAGTGCCGTGTGGGGCAGCATGGCACCTATCGCGGCACCTATGGCGAGACCGACCGCCGCGACCACCAACGGCTGGTCATTCAGTAGCTCCTGCCCCGAGAGGCCGGCCTTGGCAGCGATATCGCCAGTCGCCGATCTTGCACCGGCGGTGCTGCTCTTCAGTCTCTCGGCGCCGCCCGTTGCTGTGCTCGATAGGGTATCGCCGACACTGCTTGCAGCCGATGAAAGCGATTCAACAGCATCCGAGAACGTACTGCCAAAGCCGCCGCCCCTCGCTTCATCATGTTGCCCAGGCGCCGATGGACCACGGGAATTCGAGGTGCCGTTGCCGAACATCAACCAAGCCAGGCCCGCGCCCACCATGGTGATCGGCAAGGGATTATCCCTGACCTGCGTTCTAAGATTGGTGAGCATGGCTGAGCTTTCTCCTCCCGAGAAGATGCCGGCGAATTCATCCAGCAATTGTCCCGGGGTCATTTTGCCTCGAATGGATTCGGCTGTTTCCACCACCCTGGCACGCGCGGCCTCCGCCTCGCGTTCAAGTTCGGCTGCGGATTTCCCGTTCATTTTACCTGCTCCTTGATCACACTCGCGTCGCGCCTGAGCTGTTCCTGGGTTCTATCGGGAGCAAGTTCGGAAGGCGCCATGCTTGCCATCCCGGTGCGCAGCAGGACGGCGCCAAGAATTGCCACGACGACGCCTACCAACAGGGAGGACCACCCGGCGCCTAGCCCTGCCCGCGTCAAGGCAATAATGAGTGCTTGCAGCAGCACGAGCAGCGCCGCGAGCAGGCAGATCGCACCGCCCAAAACCTCAGCGGCGCCAGATCCAGCTTTGGAAAGCTTCTCGGACAGCTCTGCGCGCAAGAGCCTGGTTTCGGTTTGCACCAGCGTGGTGGCGTGCTGGGCCAAATCGGTCACCAGGGCCGCGAGGCTGGGATTGTCTTGTGTGTTCATCTGCCTTGCTCCGCTTGCTGCTCGGCGACATCATCGCCGATACGGTCATATCCCCCAGACCCGTCAGCCGAGTCAGCAGCAGTCTGCGAGACGGTCTCTCCCGAAGTATTCTGAGGTGTTTGACGGTTTGCCGGCGCAGAAGCCTTGATGAACCGCCCGAGCGCCAGTCCGGCCAACACTGACCCAGCAAGAAAGACACCCGGATTTTGGCGACCGAAGGACTGTACATCCTCAAGGACCTGTCCAAACGGCTTGTGTTTCAACGAGGACGAAAGCCGCTCCAGGCCACCGGCTGCGTCGAGAGAAAATTTCGAAGCGGTCCTTTCATCGTTGTTGGCCAGGTGATCGCTGGCCGCGCGCAGCGCACCGCTCAACGCCGCAAGGCTCGATGCAATGTCGCGCTGCGCCTCCTCCGCCTTGTCGGAAATGACATGCGTGGCTTCTGTTGCGTAGTCGCCGGCCTTGCTGGTCAATTCATCGCGAGCATCGTGGAGCAATTCGCTCGCACGTTGTTTCTCTCGAAGAAGCGTGTCTGAAACTTCGCTTTTCGCCTTATCGAAATCAGCGGGCTGCAAGCCCTGGGCATCATCATTCTGCATGGGTCACCTAATGAAAACCGAGGAAGGAGAGGACCGCGAGTACGACAACGATGAGACCGATGAGATAAATGACACTGTTCATGAACTCGTTCCTCCTTACTCCCCAAACTTCGAATCGCCAGCGATGTTCCATGAGCAAAGAGCTTTGCGATCGAGCGCTCATACGGCGCCTGTCGTCAGCAACACTGCAGATCAGGAATGGTGGCTCGCCGCCAGGTGCAGCGGCCGACTACAGTTCGCAATTCGCTGGGGACCATTCGGCACCACACGAAGCAGCGCTAACTCTGCCGCGATCCCTGCCTCAACGGCCTAGCGACGCCGGCGTAGATCTGTGGCTTTTTGTCGAACAGGAAAGTGGGTCACATTGGCCTGCGTTCCCTCGACATCTCCGACGGGATTTGGTCCGGCCTGCTCAATGCCTTTGCCGTTGTACAGCTGAAGGTCTGCAATCCCGACTGCATCGAGGCAGGCGCGCGCCTGCAGCAAACGTGCTAGTTCCGGGCGCAGCCCGTCTCCTCTGTGGGCGGCGAGCGCATGCAAGGACATGAAAATGCCCATCCATCTGACCTTTCATCGGCAAGCCGGGATCATCTCCCTCAGGCGACCGCGGACTTGCTAGTCTTGCCTTCACAAAATGCCCGATAGCACTTTTGTTGACCGAGCAACGCGGCATCACGGGCGAGTTGCGGGTCGGGCAAGATCATTTTTACGGCGATTTTTCACTGCCCTCGCCAAGAAACTCGACCACGACGTGCTCCGGCTCGGCATGTACCGCTGTATCGAGCACCTGCATCTTCGTCTGGCTGTGTTCATGTGCTCAAAGTAAAAGCTGCTGCCGGTCTGAAAGTTCCGAGCCGGAATGGTTCCCCAGTCGATTTTCTAAATACGGCGATCCGTGCTTGAGCCATGTCGCTTGGCCAAGTGCGACTTGCCTTGCCGCCCGCTGCCAGGACGACGACGATGACCCCAGGCATCCCGAGACGCGTCTGTATTTTGCGGAGAAACTGTGTCCCAGGAACGGCATCCGACACCGAGGGCCGAGGCGGCGGCGTCATTAGGTCCCTAGGCGATACCGAGCTCGCGGCGGCGAACGCATATTCTCTCGTTCGTCAGCGGAGTTTAAGGCATAACGAGAACAGCCGTTCGGCTCGTTAACGCAGGATGCTGATGCCGCTTGGGATCAGGCAACTTTTGAAAACAGAGCGACGTCACATTTGGCCAAGCCGTAGCGCCACCGATGGTCGGTCGTGGCGACCCGGCTCTGGTAAAACAATGAAAGCTGGCTGCCTTCGATCACCACTGTCGAATGGCCGTTCTCTCCAGGTTGGCCAGGTTCCAGCACCGGACCGATCGAGACGTAAGGCCCGCCAACCTCGTCGGCGATGGCAAAAAACACCCGTTGCCGGCTTCCCCTCAAGCCATTCGGAAGAAAGCAAGTGGCATTGAGAAGCACTCGGCCGTCCGGCAACTCGATCAGTTGCGCGCCCTCTATGCCCCATTCGTAGTCGGGATCATCTTTGGTATTGTGGTGAGGGACCTCATTGTGGTCGAGGATCTTGCCGATCCGCTTCCAGGGACCGAACCACGAGTCGGACTGGCTGCGCGCCAGATAGATGTCGGGCTGCGGCACCCTGGTGAATTTCGGCATGGCCGAATAGACCAGGTAGCGCCCACTGCCAATGACTGCTGGATGCGGATCGTAAATGCCGTCCTCCTCCGTGTCGGGAATGGCGAGAATAGCCGGGCTGAGCACCACCCAATGGAACCCGTCGTTGGAAACCGCGTGCTCGCAACGGCCGCCAGACTTCATGAACTCGGTCTGGATGAACATGTGGAAGACGCCGCTCTCATGGATCACACCGGGAGCCGCAACGCCAGTGCCGCTGATCGGAAGCTCGATCGGCTCATGCTCGGCCCACGGTCCATAGAGGTCGGGCGCCGAGGCATGCAGGATTCTCCACGTTTCGGTGGTGACCGTGCCGCTTGACCCGAAGACGTGCCACACGCTGCCGTCGAAGACAGGACACGGGTCCTTGAGATCATCCACGCTTTGCGGATGAAACAGCGGAAAAATGTTGCTTTCAAAGTCGATCTTCATATTGGCCCCGGAAACCGCCCAGGACTCGCTGTCGCGCAGCGAGGCGGGCGAATCAATTAGTGGACTGCACAATAAAACAAATGAGTTCAACATAAATGCGGCAAGGCGGTTCTCCACCGGCATTCCCTATGTTCGCCAGGCTTTCACTCGCGCCGGAGATCCACAGCCGTTCTTACCCGCAACGATCTTCGCCCCGCCGACCAACGCAAGCGCTGCGCCCTCTCCGCTCACGCTGGAACAACTCACCTCGTCGAAAGTTAGGAGCGGGAAACGAAGTTTATTTCCCCTCCACCTGCCATTAACAAATGTTAATCGCAGCATAAAATAACCGTCTATAAAAAGGAATATGTCTATGGAAGCAGCATTTGGCAGGTTAACCGCTAGTAAAAATACCCGCCGCCAAGATCTACTGGTTTGCTTCTCCCATTTGCGATGGAATTTCGTTCACCAGCGTCCGCAGCATCTACTCACTCTCGCCTCCACGCAGCAGACGGTGATATACTTTGAAGAACCTGTCTTCGAAGACCTGGCTCATCCGCTGCTGCGAACAAGCGAGGTATCGCCCGACATTCTGGTTGCGACACCGGTGCTGCCGCTTGGCATGTCGGCCGCCAAAGCAGACGCCGTTCAACGGAGATTCGTTCAGCAGACCATAGCTTCCAGGACGTACAGCCGGCTGACCGCCTGGTACTACACGCCGATGGCCCTCCGCTTCACGGAGTACCTCAATCCGGACATATGCGTCTATGACTGCATGGACGAACTCTCCGCGTTCAAGAATGCGCCTCCCGAACTGGGTCAGATGGAAAAGGCTCTTCTGCGCCGGGCCGATCTCGTTTTCACCGGCGGACTAAGCCTATTCGAGACCAAGCGTCACCTGCATCATGCGATCTTTCCCTTTCCGAGCAGTATCGATGTGAGGCATTTTCACACCGCAAGACAGCCAGGAACGGAGCCAGCCGATCAGGCCGGCATTCCTTTTCCCAGGGTCGGGTATTTCGGCGTCATCGACGAACGGCTGGACGTAGGCCTCGTGGCGTTGGCGGCAAAGACCATGCCGGACGTGCATTTCGTCATGCTTGGCCCGGTCGTCAAAATCGACCCTGAAAGCCTTCCACAAGCCGAAAACCTGCATTGGTTAGGCCCGAAAGCCTACCGCGATCTGCCCGACTATTTGCGCCATTGGGACGCCGGATGGATGCCGTTTGCACTCAACGAGGCGACCCGTTTCATCAGCCCGACCAAGACGCCGGAATTCCTCGCGGCGGGTCTGCCTGTGGTCTCGACGGCGATCGTCGACGTGGTGCGCAGTTATGGCGCTGCCGGGCTGGTTGAAATCGCCGACTCTGACGATCTGGAAATCAAGCTGCGCTCCGTTCTTTCGCGACCGCGCCAGATGCTCCTGCAGCAAGTCGACGCCTATCTCCAAGACATGTCTTGGGAGAAAACGTGGGCTGCCATGGGCGGTCACATCGAGCGCGCCTATCAGCGCAAGAAGGTTGTCCCGCTTCGCAGGAGTGCATAGCCATGTTCGACTGGCTGATTGTCGGCGCGGGGTTTGCCGGTAGCGTGCTTGCCGAAAGGATAGCGTCGCAGCGTCACGAAAGCGTTCTCCTGATCGACCGCCGCAGTCATGTCGGCGGCAACGCCTATGATTGCTACGATGAAGCCGGCATCCTTGTTCATCGTTACGGGCCGCACATCTTCCACACCAACAGCCAGGCAATCGTCGATTACCTGTCTCAATTCACTGCGTGGCGGCCATACGAGCACAGGGTGCTGGCGGCGGTGGACGGGAAGCTCGTTCCCATCCCCATCAATCTCGACACGATCAACCGCCTTTACGGGCTGGACCTGACCTCGACGCAGCTGGAGGATTTCTTCGCTTCGCGGCGCGAGACGGTAGAGGACGTCCGCACGGCCGAGGACGTCGTCGTCAGCACCGTGGGACGCGAGCTCTATGAAAAGTTCTTCCGCGGTTACACGAGGAAGCAATGGGGCGTCGATCCCAGCCAACTGAGCAAATCGGTGACGGCACGCGTGCCGACCAGGACCAATCGTGACGACCGCTATTTCGGCGATAGCTTCCAGAAGATGCCGGCCGGCGGGTACACGCGGATGTTCGAACGCATGCTCGACCAACCGAACATCAAGATCATGCTGCAGACCGATTTCCGGGAAATTCGTGACGAGATACCGTTCAGGCGCGCAATTTATACCGGCCCGATCGATGAATACTTCGACTGGCAGCTCGGGCATCTTCCCTACCGCTCGCTTCGTTTCGAGCACGTTACCCTGGACCGCGAGCAGTTTCAGCCGGTTGCCGTCGTCAATTATCCCCAGACCGAGGATTATACGCGCATTACCGAGTACAAACATCTGACCGGCCAGCAGAGCTCGCGGACCAGCCTGACCTACGAATATCCCACGGACATCGGCGACCCGTACTATCCGGTCCCGAGGGCCGAAAACGAAATGCTCTACAAGCGCTATGAAGCACTCGCGGCAAGCTGCCCCGACGTGTGGTTTGTCGGTCGGCTTGCAACTTACCGCTACTACAACATGGACCAGGTAGTCGGACAGGCCTTGGCCACATTCGCGCGCATCCAAAAAAGCGTCCCGGCATGGGCGCGCACGGAGGAGCCGTTGGTGGCTGAGCCAGGAAGATAGGTTTCGAAGCGGCAGATCGGGCGGGAACCAGAAGGAGGAATGCAATGGACACGCACTTCAACTCGGAAAGCCGAGAAATATTCATCGTTGGGTTGCGCAACGCGCACGCTATGGAAAATCAAGCACTGTCGATCATGAAGCCTCAGGTCGAGCGTATAGAGAACTATCCGGAGGTAGCCGATCGCTTGCGCCGGCACATCCAGGAAACCGAAGGCCAGATGACGAGACTCGAGTCGGTCCTGGAGGGCCTCGATGAGGAACACTCCACTCTGAAGGACACTGCCTTGTCGATGGTTGGCAGCGTTGCAGCCATGGGACATTCGATGGCCGGCGACGAAATCATCAAGAACAGCCTGGCGAATTTCGCATTCGAGAACTACGAGATTGCTGCCTACAATTCGCTACTCGTACTCGCCGAGGCCGGGGGCTTCCATGATGCTGAAAAGGCGCTTAAGCAGAATCTGAGCGAAGAGGAAGCCATGGCCGATTGGCTCAGGGCGAATCTGGGTGACGTCACCATGCGGTATGCTAAGCTGCGCGAGGCCGGGGCAACCGCAAAAAGCTAGATGTTTGGTCCCGGCATTTGCTGGAGCGGATTGAGTTTGAACCTTTCCGGTTGTGAGGCCCACGCCTTGCAGATGAACTCGTAGGGTGTGAGACCCTTGAGGGTCTTGAGCCTACGGGCAAAATTGTAGGCTGCGACGAAGTCGGCGAGATGGGTGCGGAGTTGGTCATGGCTCTCGTAATAGAACCGCTTGACGGTGGCGTCCTTGATAGTTCGGTTCATTCTCTCGACCTGGCCATTGGTCCACGGATGCCTAGCCTTGGTCGTGCGGTGCTCGATGTCATTCCTGGCGCAGGCGTATTCGAAGGCGTGAGCGCGGAAGATCTCGCCATTGGCGATTGCCTCCTTGATCAGCGGCACGGCCGAGCCACCGGCACCGGGGGTGGTGAACTGGATGCCATTGTCGGTAAGCACAGTGTGGATCTTGTAGGGAACGGCCGCGATCAACCGGAGCAGGAACTCTTTAGAGATGGCTGTGGGGGCCTTCTCGTGCAACTCGACGAAGGCGAACTTCGAGGTGCGGTCGATAGCGACGAACATGTGCAGCTTGCCCTGCTCGGTCCTGACCTCGGCAATGTCGATGTGGAAGTAGCCGATCGGGTAGCTCTTGAATTTCCTCTTCGCCGGTTTGCCGCCCTCGACATCCGCAAGCCGACTGATGCCATGGCGTTGCAGGCAACGATGCAATGAAGACCGCGTCAGGTGCGGGATAGTCGCCTGAAGCGCATAGAGGCAGTCGTCGAGCGGCAGCAGCGTATAGCGGCGAAAAGCGACAATGACCGCCTCCTCCTCGATCGAGAGCACCGTCGATCGCGGTTCCTTCGGACCAGTCGGTAGATCGGCGACCGAAGCTCGCCCCTTCCACTTCGCAACCGTCTTCTGGTTGATCCCGTAGCGCTTGGCCAGCGTCCTCAGGCTCTCTTGACTATGCTGTATCGCTCGACGGACCGCCTCTGTCGTTGTGGCGCTCCCATGCAGAACTTGGCCCATAGCGCTTCCTTTGATTCGGAAGATAAGGATGCACCATCAAAACCTGGGATCAAACATCTAATCCACGGGGCGGGCAGCGTCCGAACAGACGCTCGCTCGCCCTTCCCTCGTTATCGGCCGCCTCTTCGAGGCGTAGTGTCTAGGGCGTCGTGTTCGCCACAAAGAGGGCTTGCTGACGGGCCAGTTCATCTGCTGTGGGTTTGCGTAGGTGTCGCCTGCCATCAGCCTGAATGACGGAAAACAAACCCACCTCCGCATGTCGCGAATTGTCCCAGCCGGGGTACGCCGTTATCGGGTACAGGCAAATACCCTCGATCGGCGCTCCGAGACTGATGGCGGAACGCACCTCGTCGCAGACATAGTGGAGCCAAGCCGGCCCGCCAGACCCCTCCGAGCCGGTCTCGGCAATGAACATCGGCTTATCGTACCGATCAGCAACCTCGAGC
This sequence comes from Mesorhizobium sp. B2-1-3A, assembly GCF_006442655.1. Classification (NCBI taxonomy): domain Bacteria; kingdom Pseudomonadati; phylum Pseudomonadota; class Alphaproteobacteria; order Hyphomicrobiales; family Phyllobacteriaceae; genus Mesorhizobium; species Mesorhizobium sp. B2-1-3A. The sequence continues at coordinate 649,118 of NZ_VFWK01000004.1, read as the reverse complement.
AACATTTCCGACAAAGCGCGGTACTCATGGTGGCCCATGGGAATCGTCGGCCCGTTTATGTACCATTGATTGTGTGGATAAAAATTCAGGCCCACGACATCGACAACATCTTCGCTCCCGCCCAGCTCAGGTTCGACGCGGCCCAGCAACATGTCGTAAGCTTCAAACTGCCCCTGACGGGCGTTTTCGGCGCGACGCCGTTCGCTGCGGGTCCGGTCGCGAGGAGCGATATGGATGAGCGGCTCGGCCCAGACAAATCTGCAGGCGGGGTCGATCTCCCGCATTGCATGAACACCCGCTATGGCGGCCTTCACCAGATGGCGCTTGAACCATCCGCGTTTGTTCGGCCCGACGCGCGGGAAATACCCGACCTCGACAGCCCAGGAGAAAAAGGAGATTTCGTTGATGGGGCACAACAGAGGGGGTGTTCCGGCGATCGAACGGTGTACCCTAACGGCTTCTGCCGCGAACGAGGCATAGGCATCGATGAAATCCAGCGATCCCTGATCGACATGGTCTGGGGATCCGTAATGGAAGATGTCCCAGATAACCTGGACACCTGCCGATCGGGCCGCCTCGACCAACGGCGCCCAACTTGACCAGTCATATGTTCCGGGAGCGGTTTCGATCAGATGCCATCGCAGTCCGTCGCGGACGGTGCGAAGGCCGAGTTCGGCGCAGCCGCGATAGTCGCCCAGCGCATGCAGATTATGCGAGGTCGCCCGTACAAGATCGAGGCGAACGCCGTCCTTGCGCCGGTGCGACGAGCACTCAAAGCCTGCCATGAAAAAGCTGGCGAAGCGCGAAGCTTCCGGAACCGAAGCTTCCATCCGGTGCTTATCCTTGCATCCCACTTCCCTCATTGGAAGCCTCCTTTGGACAGTCGGCTTCGAACTGGGCCGCCTTGTTCGGACCGTAAACCGTGTTGGCGAAATGCCGCATCCAAATCGGGCGCGCGCTATTTTCGTTGCTCGGTCCAGCGTCCCTGCATGTTCTGCCAAAACCGATTGGCCGAGCCTTTGTTCCGATGGTGGATAGTCGACGATCCGGGTGGAGAATGAGGAACAAGGAGGGCCGTGCCAAGTTCGAGGCGATGTACCACCGCCGCCGATAACTTAAGCGGCTGCGCAGCAACAACAGAGGCACGGGATTATGACCGTTCAGATTCGACTTTCCGAGATCGACCACGCCAGGCGCGAGGATCATGGCGACGGCGCCTGGAGCATTGCACCGGACCTGGGCTATTTGCGGCTGCCAATCGTCAATGTGGTGTTCTTCGGCGCACCGCACAGCGGAGATCGAAACTGGGTGCTGATAGATACGGGGTTGCCAACGTCGCGAAGCAGCATTCTTGCGGTCGCGGAAAAGCGGTTTGGCATCAACGCACGGCCTGCCGCGATTATCCTGACTCATGGTCATTTCGACCATGTGGGAACGGTTCTTGACCTCGCGAAAAGATGGGATGTGCCCGTCTTCGCGCATCCACTCGAACGCCCCTATTTGAATGGAACCGAATCTTATCCGCCACCGGATCCCTGGGTCGGGGGCGGTCTGATGGCGCTGCTTTCGCCGCTCTTTCCACGTGGGCCAATCGATCTTGGCAACCGGCTGCAACTCTTGCCTACCGACGGATCGGTTCCCGGTATGCCCGGATGGCAATGGCTGCACACACCCGGGCACGCCCCTGGGCACATTTCGCTCTGGCGCGAGGAAGACCGTTCGCTGATCGTAGGGGACGCTTTCATCACCACTGGTCAGGAGTCAGTCTATGAGGTCGCCGTTCAGGATCTCGAGATGCACGGTCCACCGCGCTACTTCACGCCGGACTGGGACGCGGCGGAAAGATCTGTGAAGCACCTGGCTGCCCTGAACCCGCAGATGGTCATAACTGGACACGGTGCGGCTGCTGCAGGAGTGGGCATGCGCAAAGCGCTTGAAAGCCTGGCTGAACGCTTCACGGTCTTCGCCGTCCCGCCGAAATTGAAATTCGTGCGCGAGCCAGCGACGGCTGCGAATAGCTGAGGCAACCGAGCCGCCGCCGTTCTGAATATGGTCACGTTGAACAGACCCCATCTCCCGAGCAGGTAGATACGGTTGCGCGCCCATCGCCCACAACTCTAACAAGCGGAACAATCGCGGGAGGCGCCAGTTAAGGCGTTGCTCGGCGCAGGCGACTGCGGCCAGTGGCCCGAAATCCTTCGTCAGGAGCCTACGTCAGATCGAAAACGAGCACCCCTTAGGGCGTGCTCTTCGCTGGCGCGGCGAACGGCAAGAAGTTGCTCGAGCCCACACGCGTCGGCATTCGCCGTGACCAGCGTCGATTCGCTCATGGGGCCAAACCGTGGAGGAGACCAAATCGCAAATCATGGAAGATTGGCGATCGCGATGCGTGGCGTCATGGCTTACCAAATCGTGACAAGCTCGACGAATTGATTCCGGGAGCGGGATATCTTAACCAAACGACCCGCAACGCGGGATTCTGGATCAGATAACAATCGGCGTGTCCAGGGCTGACCTTGGTGAGATCCTCGACCAGTTCAAGGAGGTGGGGGCGGGATCGAAGGTCGATTCGTGGGTCGGCAGTGGGCCAAACCAGCCTCGATTCGAGGGACGTCGATGCGGCAAGGGACGAAGGTACACTCACGTCCATTTCGCTGCAGACGGGCCTTTCGCGCGAGGAGCTAATCAGAAGGATTGCGCGGGAACTACCTGAGACAATCGACGAGATGACGCCGAACGGTGAATGGCCGCCCGAGCCGACACAGGGCTTGGCCGGATCGACACTGCTCGACAATGTATCGTAAGGATATAGCCAGGAGCCGGCAGCAGGCCAAGGTCCAGAGTGGCAACTTTACATCGGGTCGGATTCAGCAAGTCGCAGAGCCTGTCAGCCGCACATCTACCGGGCGTTGAGAAACTCACCCCGCTCATGGCTTCCCCAGGCTTGCATGGAGTGGTCGACTTAGCTCTGCCCTATCGCCGTGCCGCTGAATTGAATTTGCGCACGAGCTAGCGACGGTCGGAATACCTGGGCGTAACCGAGCCGCCACTGTTCCAATTCAGGCCAGGTCGAAATCCCGGAGGGTCATGCCAGATGACGGCGACCTGCTCGTTCCGGAAAACTGCATGATCGCCGATGACCATGTAAAGGCGGGACAAACCCGGGAGGTGACAGTTAGGTCGCGCCTTGAAGTTGGTTCAAAGAACTTCAGATGGAAAGTGCGCAGAGCGCGTGCCCTACGGACGCGTCCTCTCCGGGATTGTTGGTGAAGTTAGTGCTGCTGGATCCTACACAACTCCCTTTTCCTCGTGGCGCACTTCTGCGTGCTGATCGTGGCGCTGGTCGTTCTAGGCTCCATCTGGATTATGGGTCACCTGAATGAGAACATGGCTGCCATGCCACCCCACCAGGCCGGAACTATGCCTTAACCCGCCCTGACGCCTGAGATGATCTGAAGCTGGTCGCATTGTGCCGCCGCGGGTGAGGATAAAAGCGTCAGACCTCGTGCTTTGGCTGGACTGTACGCATGGCGTCAAGCGCCAAGCGAACGGCATCGATGCTCGACACGCGGGGCTCGACCAACCTGAAAATCAGGCGACCGTTTCGGTACTCCAGGCCCAACGCCTTTCGGTCCAGCCATTGGGAAGCCAACGGCTTCTTGCGCAAGGTGATCGCGGCGGCTTCGGGCCCAACGTCGATTTTGCCGACACCCAGCTCCGACGCTGCTATCCGCAACCTGGCAAGTTCCAGCAAAACCACCACTTCGCCGGGCATGTCTCCGAAGCGGTCCTCGAGTTCTTCGCTGAACGCGTCGAGGTCCGGCTCCGAACGCATGCGAGAGAGCCGCGCGTAGAGACCAACACGCACCGCAGGCTCGTTGACATAGCTTTCGGGAAAGGCCCCTTCTGCAGGGACGTTGATGTCGGCAAGTTGCTTGTCAGGCTCGGCCACTCCTCCAGCCGCCGAAACCGCCCGCTCCAGCAAGTGCACGTAGAGCCCCACTCCGATCAGTTTCATATGCCCAGCCTGATCTTCGCCGAAGAGATCTCCGGCTCCGCGTAGGTCAAGATCCCTTTGACTGATTGCCAGGCCGGAGCCAAGCCGATCGAGCGCAAGCATCGTCGAAAGCCGGGCCCTGGTGCTCTCGGCCAGTTCGACGCCAGGCTCCGTCAGAAGAAAAGCCGCGGCCTGTACCGCTCCTCTACCGACCCGACCCCGTAGCTGGTGCAACTGCGCCAGACCGAACCGGTCCGGGCGCCAAACAATGATGGTATTGGCTCGCGGCACATCGAGCCCGCTCTCGATAATGTCGGTGCTCAACAAAATGTCGCCATCACCGTCAGCGAACCCGACCATGACTTCGTCCAGCTGCCTCCCTTTCATTTCACCATGCGCCGTCTTGACGCCGAGTTCCGGCACCAGCCTGTTCAACTGGTCAGAGACGGGGCCAATGTCCTCGATGCGAGGAACCACGAAGAAGCTCTGTCCATCCCTATGAAATTCACGCAAGAGGGCCGCGCGAACAGATGCTGGATCGAACGCCGCCAGGATCGTACGGACCGGACGCCTTTTGGCGGGCGGAGAGTTTAGAACGCTGACATCCTGGATGCCCGACAGGACCGATTGCAGCGTCCGCGGTATCGGGGTCGCGCTCATGCTCAGAGTATGTAGACGGGGCGCCATGTTCCGCAGGGCCAGCTTCAACTTGACGCCGAACCGGTGCTCCTCGTCAATAATCAGCAGTCCGAGATTGGCGAAGGTGACGCTCCTGGACGCCAAGGCCTGAGTACCCACAACGATCGCAATCTGGCCGCTCCGCAGGCCCTCTTTTGCCGCTTTTGCCTCCGCTGCCCCGACCATCCTTGACAGGTGGGCGACCTGCAGGCCGGTTCCTGCGAAACGGCGGCTGAACGTCTCATAGTGCTGCCGTGCCAACACTGTTGTCGGCGCTACGACCGCAACCTGTTTCCCGCAGAGGGCGGCGGCGGCGCAAGCACGCAAAGCCACCTCTGTCTTGCCGAAGCCAACTTCACCGCAGATGAGCCGGTTCATTGTTCTCCGCGACGAAAGGTCGTCGAGCACGGCGCGGATGGCGGCGGCCTGGTCAGGAGTCTCGGTATAGGGAAATTTCGCCGCAAAACGGGCCAAATCCGCGCGGGAGGGCTTCATGATCTCGGCAGGCTGTGTGGACCTGACCTTGGCAAGGCCCACCAAGCGCTTGGCCAGCCTGTCGATCTCGCGCAACGCCGCTTCGCGTCGCTTGGGCCAGCCCTCGCCGTTGAGGCGATCGAGCGAAACTGCCTCCGGTTCCGAGCCGTAGCGCCATATTTTCCCAAACTCATCGACCGGAACCAGCAAGGAAGCCCCGCCATGATATTCCAGCCTGGCAACATCCTGGTGCTGACCAGCCAAGTCGATCTGTTCGACGGCCGCGAGCACGCCCAGGCCATGGTCTTCATGGGCGACGACGTCGCCAATACGCAACTCGGGTTCGAGTATATTCGTGGCCATGCCGGCATCCGCCTTCAACGCGGGGCCAAACAGGTCGGCTGCGGCGACCATCGCGATACCGGATTGCGCGTCGACAAACCCTTCATCGAGGACGAAGCCAGCCTTGAGAAGAGAGCCCCTAGCGGCCGAAAGTATTTGCGGTAAGGCGGCCGCTTCCTCTGCCCGCCGGCCGAGCTTTCTATTGAGCAGGCGATCTGCTCGCTGCAGTTCAGAGGCATCGCCGGTTAACACCACCCTGGCCCCGGCGCTTGTCTGCCTTGTCACGAATTCCACGAATTCATGCCCCGGTCGAGCTAAGCGAAAGAATTTGGCAACTCGGATGGCAGAAACGGCAAGTCTCGTGCAGCGGTTATGCACGGCAGCATCCCACTCTTCACGCGACAGGTAAAATTGTTCCGGCAAAGGTTTGTCCCGTCCAGCAGCCTCCTGCCTGGCACGGCGTGCATCCTCGACCAGGTCCAGAATTTTGCCGAGCGGCTGCCCGTCGGTCCCTTCAAGGAGGGAGATCGAGGCGCTCGGCGCCGTATCGAAGACAGATGGCATAGCGCCATATAATGCGACCAGGCGCTCCTCCATCGACGTCGCGCGCCTTGCTGACAGCTCAGGATGCTCACCAGCTTTAAACATCAGCTCGGATGCCGGCCCGACAGCAACTGAGTCTCGAAGCTGTTCGCTGAGCTGACTGATCGGATCGTAGGTCTTAAGCTCTCGAATGCAGCTGTCTGGACCAACGACGACGCGAACGGGGCCATCCGCGCCAGCGGGGAAAATGTCCATGAGGTCGCACCGAAAAGCTATTTCACCCGCTTCGTCGACCCTCTCGTCGACGACATAGCCAATTGCTTCGGACCTGGTTCTGAAATCATCCCGGTCGAATTTTCGTCCCACCTCCAGTATTGCGAACCCGCCGGCAATGACCTGAGCAGGCGGCACCCGCTGCAGACTGGCTTCGATCGACATCACAGCGATGCGCGCACGATCGGGCTTCGTTGCCATCTTACGCAACGCACGAAGCCTCCGCCCCATATTGGCGCGTGTGGGCCACACCCTGTCGTAAGGCAGGCAATCCCAGGACGGCAGGAAGATGACATCCACGTGCGGCAGGAACTGACGCAAAGCCCCGGCGATCTCCTCGGCGCTGCGTTCCGAGGCAGCTATATGAATGATGTGCTTCTCCGGACTGGCCTCCAGCCCGCCGGCCAGCGCTGCCGCGATTGCTGAAGATGGCGGGACACCCTGCTCTATCGCAGACCCACTGTCATCCGTGTGATCGATTTGGTCGACATCCGTCCGCGAAATATGCCTGTTCACTGAAAATCTTACCTTTGGCTGGGAGAACGTCAGCGCAGCGACCCCGTTCCCGGCGGCGCGCACTAAAGTATTCCAGGACGGGCAGCCGGTGCGGCCTTGATGCATTGCCGTGCCGTGCGGTGGCGCCGTCCGCCGCCGTTACTATCTGCACATGCCGAATTGCCGAAATGAAGATAACCACGCGACGATCTCGTCGCGAAACCCCGCTGCCGGCGGAACTTTTGGGGCGAATAGTAGTTCGGTCACCAACATCAGCCAGGTAGTCAATTTGTCTCCCACCTCATCCTCGGATGTACTCATTCGCAAGCTTCAGACCATCTCGGATGTTCGAGAGGCTGACATCGGCGTACTGAAAGGCATTCCGATCCAGGAGAGGGACTATTTGGCCAACCACGATCTGGTGCGTGAGGGCGACCGTCCTGTTTATTCGTTTATTGTTCTGGATGGGCTGGTCGGGTCCACCAAACATACAGGCGAAGGCAAGCGACAAATCACCTCATTTTTCGTGGCCGGCGACATTCCTGATCTGCATGGGCTGCATCTGCCGGTGATGGATTGTAACTTCACGACCCTTACGCCGGCCCGAATAGGCTTCATGCGGCACGACACACTACGCAGCATTTGCGATCAGCACCCTCGCATCGCCACCGCTTTTTGGAAGTCGACATTGATCGATGCCGCGATTTACAGGGAGTGGGTCACCAATGTGGGAAGACGTGAAGCCTATACCCGCATGGCTCACATTCTCTGCGAACTGATTTTTCGCTTGCGCTCGATCGGGCGCATTGAGGATCACGTAGCGGACCTTCCCATCACTCAGGCAGCCCTTGGCGATGCGTTGGGACTGTCTACGGTCCACGTCAACCGCATGCTCCAGGAACTAAGACGAAGGGGCCTGATCGCTACCTCGGGATCGAAAGTGCATGCACTGGACTGGAACGGCCTCACTCACGCAGGAGATTTCGACGCGACCTACCTGCATCAACGGAACCCTGCGGACAGGTGACGGAAGCCCTCCGATGGCACGATTTTACTTTGACAGCGGCGATCGCGATCTGACCTTCGAAGACGAGATAGGCGTCGAATGCGCTGGCCTTGAAGAGGTCCGCCGCGCGGGATTCGAAGGCCTTATCGACCTCACGAGGGAGTCACTGAAGAGTGTCGACGGCCAGCAATTGTTTGTCGAAGTCCGTGATGAAAATAGCGACAAGATTTTGCGGCTGAGCCTCTCACTTCGGGTCGAATTGTTGAAGTAGGTTTGGACTATAACCTCCCGTCTGGCCGAGCGGATTTTGGACTGCATACATCCGCTGCGGATTGTCACACGAAGACGCCGCTAATATTTCCGATTGCGACATACGATCGAGGGTCGATGCAGCGCGCAAGGACAAGACTGGCAGCCCTGCTGGGATGAGCACAACATTGGACAAACCCAAATTGATGGTCGGCCAAGCCGAGTGGTGAGCCGCGCCCTCGCCTGCAAGCTGCGTCTCGACACCGTCATGCGGCCTGTAACCGTCCAACCTGCAGATTGTTCTTCGACCGTCTCGGGTTTGCTATGCACGACCGGGAACCATCAAAGAGCCGCCGAGTTCGACCAGTGGACAAGCGCGGGATCTCAACACGGAAGAAGTCGGCAAAGCACAACAAAAGGTCCTAGCCCACCTCATACGGCAGTGGATTTCATCGAATCGGCGCCAGCTTCGCTATTTGCTGGACTTGCCGACAGACGCGGAAATGCCCAGAGAGCATCGGTCGTTGCTTGACGAACTCGACCGAAAGCTCAACCAGTAACGGCGCTCGAAATCAAGCGACAGACAAATGAATCGAGCCGGGTAGCCAAGGGACAGGAATCGAACATCTGGTCGAGGTCACGCACATTGACCCCAAGCAGGCGGGGACGCTCCTTCGCCGGCACGGTGCCGATTGGCCGAAGCTCAAAGACGGAGCGGAGGTCCTCAACAAGAAAACCTAGTCATCACCTTCCCAAGGATTGTCGAGAAAGCTGTTCGAGTTCGTCCTCGTCCGTTATCCCAGCTTGGTAGTAAGCCAAAATGCGCGATGCTCGCCGTTCTCTCTCGGTTTCGGTCTCGTTTTTGGGATTGCTGCGCGCCAGGACGCGGCTCAGTACGGCAAGCTCTGATGGGGTGAAGGCGTCTCTATGCATTGCGTCGACTCCGCACCGCGCGCCTCGGAGGGGAGCCGAGGCGGGCTCACACTGGCGGGGCCAGCCTCCGATCCCGGGGCAACAGGCGATTGTGCAAAAAGGATTGCCCGGCGCGGCCTAACGCCGGATAGGACAGAATGTTCCGTGAGTTTTGGTTAGGCCGAAAACAATTAGCCAAGAGCCCCAGAAGCATGCGCACGGTACCGCAAGTAAGACTTACCGGCGTGCGACCCAGTCAACAGCCCGGGCCAAGGTCCGATTCCTAGATGTGAGCTTCTGGACCTTGCTGAGCGTTTAACGTTGAGAAACCGCCGATCTGCGGCAGAAAGAAGGGCTTGGTGATCATTAAGCTGTTGGGCACACCTTCGGCACCCCAGTGTATCGCACTATCGCCGCTGATGTAGACGACCGCGATGGACGAGTTGGACCTTCGCAGATGCCGAGCAACCTCCCCGACTGTCCCGGCCCCAAACGGATGTCCGTGAGCACGGCCTTGAACTTCGTTGGGTCAGAATCGAAAGCCGCCAGCGCCTCGGCGGCATTCCGAGTGCCGACGACCTGAAAGCCGGCTTCCTCCAAAGCTGGCTCGAGGTCGAGCAGGATCATTGTCTCATCTTCTACGATCAGAACAGAACCGTCGCTCATCCGGGAAATTCCCAAGCCACGGCCGATATTACGGTTTTTGCCCAATTTGGTTCCATCGGACACACACACTGGCCTGTTGCTTGAATTCGGACCTCTACGCTGCCGCGATTGACCGACGCCCTGAGGCCGGCCGCCTTGGAGAACGCCAAGACGGGCTTGGTTGCTTCAACAGCCAAGGGCCCGACGATGAGGGCGATTGAAGGCCCACAGCAGCCGTAGCGAATGGTCCTCGGCTGTAAGCTCGTGTTGGGTCGGTACGCTGCGGCGGCTTTCCGGCGTGGTCGCTTTGATCAAGCTTCCTACTGATCTTCAGAAGCCTGCTGGATTTGCGTCATCACCTTTCGGGGATCGACATTCTCGGCCAGTTGCGGCAGCTCTTTGTCAGCCGGGGTGGAGACATTCAGACGCGCCGCCAAGGCAGCCACCATCTCGATCAGCCGCGTGGTTTCATGTTCGTTGAGAAGGCTGATCTGCAAATCCAGTTCCGCTCGGCGCTCGCTGTGTTCGGCCATTCTGTTCTGATTGATCAGCACGAAAGTAGACAGAAAGATTGCCTCGACGGAAGCGGCCATGGCCAGGATCACGAAAGTTGGGTCCCAAGCTGGGATAGCTGGTATCGCGCTTAGGTTCGCAAGGATCCAGGCGACGAGAATTGCGAGATGCAGATAAACGAAAGTCATGCTCCCCGCGAAGCGCGAAATAGCGCCGGCAATCCGCACCTGAACGCCTTGGTGCTCCTCCTGTTGTCGCCTGTGCTCGACCAGTGCCTCTATGTTCTGGTGAACCACCGACTGCATGTTGGCTGGACGTTGGTCGCTCATTTGGAAAAGCTCGTTCGAACGGCGATTTCGTGCAAGCGGCGTTACTTGTCGCCCGCCTGGAACATTTGCGGAGCCGGACCTGGCTTGAACGCGTTGGCACGCGGCTTACGTCGCTGCCGACGGCCCGATTGGGAAAAGGCGTGCCGTGCTGCAATCTTGTGTACCATTCCGACCACTGCCTGCGGGGCGCTCTGATGAAGCATATGGCCAGCGCCCGGGACCACCTCGAGGAAAGAACCGCCAACTTCGGCATGCAGGCGCCGTGCATCCCGTTCCGCATCAAACAGCCGGTCTCCAGATCCCGCCAGGATGCCGGTCGGTACGGAAATGTCCTTATAGCTGGCCTTCCTAGAAAGGGCCGCGGCCAGCATCGATGCAGACTCCGAACAAACCGCTCGCAGTTGGGAAGGGCGGCTGGCGGCATCCTTGGCGGATGCGGCGAAGTCGCTTGCGATCACGGCGGGTCGAAATATCTTTTCCATTGCCCAAGGCCAGGCAAGCCTCACAAGCAGCGGCAACCAGGTGTGGCGAAACGCCGTGCCGATCACCGGCAATGCTGGGAGTGCGGCCAGTGCAAGATCCGGCCGCGGTAGCGGATAGTAATAGCCTGAGACCAGCACAGTGCCGGCGACCGATGAAGAATGCCTGCGCGCCAACTCGAGGGCGATCCAAGCTCCCCAGGAGTGTCCAAGCACGAGATATTTCTCTATACCCAGTCTACCGGCGGCGGCATGTATGAGGTCGGCTTGGTCGCAAGCGGACCAGCGTCGGCCGCGCGGTCGTGAGCTTCGCCCAAAGCCGGGACGGTCAAATGCGATCACCCGGTAGGTCTGTGCCGCCTCATCGAAGACGCCGCTCGACTTAAAGTCCTCCGCCATGGATCCATTGCCATGCAGGAGAAGCAGCGGCGTGCCGGTTCCTGCTTCGATAAAATGCAGACGCAGCCCATCAATTGCCATCATACGTCCGCATGTCATGCTGGCAATCGCACGTTTGGCCCTGATGGCATTGTATCCCGCCAGTGCCGCCAATGCGGCGACGAGCAACCCGGTTGCGAATTTCATTCCGTCTCTGTCCAACGCCATGCGCGTGCCTGTTAGAAGCTGCCTGCGTGACCCCAACCTTCGGGGTCGCAGCTTGTTCCGCCAGACAAGGACAACGCTACACAGCCGGCGAAACCTTCCTGGCCATTGGGGGTTAATGCTGATTGGCAAGATGAACTCACCAAGTGGAGAGCACCATTGAATGGGTCGCCTCAAAACGTCAGATGATCCGGGTCGCGTCCTTCAATGTGAACGGCGTCAATGGGCGATTGCCGGTTCTGCTCAAATGGCTGGGCGAGACGCGTTACGACATCGTCTGTCTCCAGGAACTAAAGACATCGGACGAGAAGTTTCCGGCCGACGCCATCAGCAACGCCGGCTACGGTGCGATATGGCATGGACAGAAGTCCTACAACGGCGTGGCCATTCTCGCTCGAGGCAAGCAGCCGCATGAACGTCGCCGCGGGTTGCCGGGTGACGCCGATGACACGCACAGCCGTTACATCGAGGCGGAGATCGACGGCCTTGTCGTCGGTTGCCTCTACTTGCCCAATGGCAATCCAGCGCCTGGTCCGAAGTTCGACTACAAGCTCCGCTGGTTCGAGCGATTGATCGACTACGGACGGCTCCTGATCAGCGACGCGCCTGCCAGCGTGCTCTGCGGCGACTACAACGTTGTACCCAAGCCAATCGACGCCGCGATCCCGGCACGATGGCTAGGTGACGCGGTCTACTTTCCCGAGAGCCGGCACGCTTACGCCGACATGCTGGCTGAGGGCTGGATCGACGCAGTCAGGCTGATCCATCCCGAAAGAGGCGTCTACACCTATTGGAACTTCGCCTATCGGGGCGGTTTCGACCGAAGCTCCGGCCTTCGGATGGACCACCTTCTCGTAAGCCCCTCCCTCATGAACAGGCTTAGCGGAGCGGGCGTGGAGGTTGCGGTGCGGGGATGGGAAAAACCAAGCGATCACGCGCCAGCCTGGATCGAATTGGACTGGCCCTGATGAATCGCAATCCGAGCTTCAGCCCGAGCGCATGACGCCAGGTTCGTCCGTTTCTTTGGCTGTTGCGATTTCTCGGACACGGCTACCATATCCTGAAATCCAAGGGTAGCGACGAGATAACCCGCTTCGTCGCAAATTTTCGCGACCCAACCGGTTGGGTTTGTGCCATCGGCAATTCCGTCGAGCATGGCCTCCTTGGCAGCGCACTTCGCCTCCCTGACAGCCTCATGTCGATCAGCCATGTCGGCGAAGATTGCATCCTTCGGCACGCCTTCGAGGAACTCGAAGCGAAATTTCGGCATCGATCGCTCCCAACGGTGGCGTCAGCGGATGGCCATTGCTGACAGGATCAACGCTAGCGTCTCGGAAAGGATGCCCGCCCGACCGTCAAGCGTCAGGCAGCGCTGCTGCCTTCCAATTTCCAATCGCCTTGCCAGCGTGCGCGGACGGCAATCATCAGCATGGCCGCTTCCGTCATCCCGGTCTGGAAGAGCCTGACCAGCTCTCTCGCGATGGAATTGGCTGCGGCGCTGTCCGGCAGGACAGCAAATTCCTGGCACATCGCATCGAAAACCGCCCGAAGCGTGTTTAGATCATCTGGGTAGAGAGCTTCCGTATTCATGGGAATGGGTCGGTCAAACATCAAGGGTCTCCGAACGAGTGAGAGTGCGATTGGCACTCAAGCAGCGGAGCTCGCTGAAAATGCCCTGCTGATTTCTCGTTTGTGGGCCCCGCCGCAGCAAACTGTCATTAACCTATGACGGCCCGGCAAAGCCGGTCCGCCAAGAAACCTGCCGCCCGCCGGGAACTCTTGGCCGCAGACTGCATTTAAGTCCGGGCAAAACGGGGGCGATATGGGGGCCACTTCACGCAATCGTCGATCTGAACTGCAGCGCTTCGAGCTTTTGGCGGCGTTGGGCGATCGGATTCGCGAGATTACGGATCCTACGGAGCTGGCCTACGCAGCCGCGGAATTGCTGGGAAACCATTTTGGCGTCAGCCGAGCCGGTTACGGCACGATCGACTTGGAGAATGAAACGATCACCGTCGAAAGGGGCTGGAACGCGCCAGGCATAAAAAGCCTGGCTGGGACGCTGAATTTCAGGAACTACGGCTCATATATCGAGGACTTGAAGCGGGGCGACACCGTTGTTTTCGAAAATGCAGAGACAGACCCGCGAACCATCGGCCATGCGGAGGCCCTGAAAGCCATCAGCGCTCAATCCGTCATAAACATGCCCGTTACCGAGCATGGCGGGCTGGTGGCGCTGCTATATCTGAATCACTCCACGCCCCGACGCTGGGCGAAGGAGGAAGTGATCCTCATTTCGGAAGTGGCGGACCGGACGCGTACGGCGATAGAACGCCTTCGCGCCGAATTGGCGCTGCGTGAAAACGCCGAACGCCTCGCCTTTCTGGACCGCCTCGGCAAGGAGATTGCCCTCGCAGCCGATGCCGATGCTGTCATGGAGGCCACGACACGGCTGCTGGGCGAACATCTTGGCGTCTCGATTTGCGCCTACGCCGACATGGAGCAGGACCAGGACCATTTCACCATCCGCGGCGATTGGAGCGCCCCCGGCTCGCCCAGCATCAGAGGATATTACAGTCTTGCCAATTTCGGTCGCCTAGCAGTCAGCAACCTCAGCGCCAATCGGCCGCTTGTCATCAACAACAACCTCAAGGAAATTGCCCCCGAGGAAGCAAAGACGTTTCAGGACATCGGCATAACCGCAACCATATGCATGCCTTTGGTCAAGCAGGGCCGGCTGACCGCCCTGATGGCCATCCACGACAAGCAGCGCCGCGTATGGTCGCAGCGCGAACTGTCCTTGCTGACCGAGGTGACGGAGCGTTCCTGGGCTCACATCGAGCGCGTCCGCTCGGAACAGGCCGCCCGGGCCAGCGAGGAGCGGCTGAGGCTTGCCACCGTCTCGGCCGCCATCGGGACCTGGGACTACGATCCCGTTACAGGGGTGCTGCGGTGGGACGACCGGTGCAAAGCCCTTTTTGGTTTGCCGCCGGAGGCGGAGGTGACATATGAAAGCGCCTTCCTGGCCGGACTCCATCCAGAAGATCGGGCACGGGCCGACGAGGCCGTACGCCAGTCGCTCGCGCCGGGCACCTCTTCCCGTTACGACATCGAATACCGCACGATCGGCCTGCGGGATGGCAAGGAGCGCTGGCTTGCCGCAACGGGCGAATCGCTGTTCCGAGCCGGCCGCGCGGTTCGCTTCATCGGCACCGTCATAGACATCACCGAGCGAAAGCGGGTGGAGCATCAGCTTCAGTTGATGAATGCCACTGCGGCGACCGTGGCGGCCGAGCTCGATGTGGAGCGAATAGTCCAGACGGTCACCGATGCCGGCGTGGTGCTGTCGGGCGCGCAATTCGGCGCTTTCTTCTACAATGTGATCGATGAAAAGGGCGACAGCTATATGCTCTACGCCCTGTCGGGGGCGCCTCGTTCAGCTTTCGAAAACTTCCCCATGCCGCGCAACACCGCGGTGTTCGAGCCCACTTTCCGCGGAACTAGCGTGGTGCGCTCCGACGATATCCTCGCCGATCCGCGTTACGGAAAGAACTGGCCCCGCAAGGGAATGCCGGAGGGCCATCTGCCGGTCCGTTCCTATCTCGCCGTGCCGGTCGTCTCACGTTCGGGCGAGGTGCTGGGCGGCCTCTTCTTTGGCCATTCAGAGACCGGCGTCTTCGCCGAACAGCAAGAGGCGGCCTTGCTGGGGCTTGCGGGCCATGCAGCTACGGCAATCGACAACTCCCGCCTGTTCAAGGCACTGCAGGCACTCAACGGCACGCTCGAACAACGTGTCAGAGACGAAGTTGCCGAACGTACCAGAGCAGAAGAGCATTTGCGCCAGGCCCAGAAAATGGAAGCTGTCGGACAGCTCACCGGTGGCATCGCGCACGATTTCAACAATATGCTGGCCGTCATCATCGGCGGCCTGAATCTTGTGCAGCGCAAGCTCAGAAACGGCGATACCAACGTCCATCAATTCGTAACGGGCGCTATCGATGGAGCGCAACGTGCGGCAGAACTTACCAAGCGCCTGCTGGCCTTTTCCCGCCAGCAACCGCTGGCGCCGAAACGGCTGAATCCAAATCGCCTAGTCTCCGGCATGAGCGAACTGCTGAACCGCACGCTTGGCGAGACCATCCAGATCGAGACCGTGCTCGCTGCGGGCCTATGGCATGTGGAGGCCGACGCAGGGCAATTGGAAAGCGCACTGCTCAACCTTTGCGTCAACGCAAGGGATGCCATGCCTGCAGGCGGCAAGCTGACGATCGAGACATCCAACGCCCATGTGGACGATCGCTATGCCCGGGAGAATGCGATCCCCTCCGGTCAGTATGTGATGATAGCCGTCACGGATACGGGGATCGGCATGACTGCTGACATTCTGGCCAGAGCCTTCGATCCGTTTTTCACCACCAAAGGCGTCGGCAAAGGCACTGGGCTGGGGCTCAGCCAAGTCTATGGGTTTGTTCGTCAGTCCGGCGGCAGCGTGAAGATCTATTCTGAGCAGGGCATCGGAACCACTTTGAAAATCTATTTGCCGCGCTCGCATCGCGGCGTGCTCGACAGCCGGATCGAGGCAGTAGCGGGCGAGCACCCCGGCCGTGCAGACGAGATCATCATGGTTGTCGAGGATGAAGAACGCGTCCGGCTGATGGCGGCGGAAGCGCTGCGGGAACTCGGCTATTCCGTGTTGGAAATGCAAGGGCCACGCGACGCGCTGGCGGCCATCGAAAGCGGGCAATTGCCCTCGCTTCTGTTCACCGACGTGGTCATGCCGGAGATGTCCGGCCGGGAACTGGTGGACCGCGTGAAGGCTACGCACCCGTCGCTAAAGGTGCTCTACACCACCGGCTACACGCGAAACGCGATTGTTCACAACGGCACGCTCGATTTTGGAACGGAGCTTTTGACCAAGCCTTACACGATCGACGAATTGGCTGAGAAGATCCGCAAGGTGCTGGACCGAAAGTGAATGGGCAACGCGCAGAGGTGCTCACTCTCAAGATCAGCCGCGTGAGCGGATGCCGCGCTTGCCGAGCAAAGTTTGCAACGAAACGGGTCGGAAGTCCCAGCTGTCGACACCGACATCAAATTGGCGCGTCAGCGGCTTCAATTTGCCGTGCGAATGTCCGTGCAGGTTTATCGACCTCTTGCCCATCCGGTTCCACGTCCGGAACGGATAGTGGCACAACACGGTGAGTTGGTCCTCCTGCATCAGCTCCCTATAGTGCTGGACGCTGTTCCACCCGTGTGCAGCCGTTGTTTCGGAAGCATCATTGTTGCCGACGATGAGGTTCTTGCGACCCTTCAGGTGTGCCAGCAGCGCTTCGACGCTCGACTTGCCAAGGCGCGCGAAATCGCCCAGGTGCCAGATTTCATCCTCGGGGCCGACAGTTTCGTTCCACCGCGCAATCAGAGCTTCATCGTGCTCGGTCAGCGATCCGAACGGCCGGCGATCGATCCTGAGAACACGCGGATCGTTGAAATGCGTATCGCTCGTAAAGAAGACCATTGCCGTCGCACACTCTCGGCTCGAGAGGGACCGTTTTGGGTGACCGCTCCGACTGTACCTTGGTTGCCTCGACCCGCCAACTATGCCGCCGCCGGTGGAGTGCATCGATATACGACTATCGGGAGGTCGATACCCGTTGGCTGAGATCGATCACCACCAAAAAAAGGTGCCGAGGCTTGGCCGGATGGAACAATCATAATGCGGGGAGGTTCGGGCGGTCTAACCGGAGAAACGTCCATGTTCATGCACAACAAGCGCCTGCAATACACCGTCCGCGTCTCGGAGCCGAATCCTCGCTTGGCCTGTATGATCATGGAACAGTTCGGCGGCGCCGATGGTGAGCTTGCCGCCGCGATGCGCTATTTCACGCAAGGCCTTGGGGAAGATGATCTCGGCCGTCGCGATATGTTGCTCGACATCGCGACTGAAGAACTCAGCCACCTCGAAGTGGTGGGATCGATCGTCACAATGCTGAACAAGGGGCTCAAGGCACAACTTGCCGAAGGCCAGATGAAAGAAGCGGACCTTTACCTGATGATCGGCGCCAGCGGCACGACAGCCAAGGAATCAATTCTGTTCGGCGGCGCTCCCGCGCTTTGCGATTCGGCCGGCGTTCCCTGGACCGCCGCCTATGTCGATTCGCGCGGCGAACCGACGGTGGATCTGCGATCGAATATCGCCGCCGAAGCGCGCGCCAAGATCGTTTACGAACGTCTCATCAACATTACCGACGACCCGGGCATCAAGGACGCGCTCGGCTTCCTGATGACGCGCGAGATCGCTCACCAGAAATCATTTGAGAAAGCCCTTTACGCGATCGAAAACAATTTCCCGTCAGGCAAGCTGCCAGGCGTAGAGAAGTACGCCAGCATGTACGTCAACACCTCTCAAGGTGACGGCGATGTCACTGGCCCATGGAATTCCGGCGAAGAGTGGGATCGGATCGATGACCTTGAGCAGGTGATGCCTGTCGACGGCGGAGACGGCCTGGCAACTGTGAAGCTGGGCGCCAGAGACATGAAGGTGGTAGCCAAGATGGCCGATCGCACCCTTTCCGATCCCGCTTCCGATCCTACCACAGGCGCTGATCTGGGTGCTGGCCCAGGAGCTGGCCGTACCAAGAACGCGGATTTCGGCGGCGCGGCAAGCATACAGGAGGCCCCGGCCGTGGCAGAGGCTGCTGTCAAACGCGCAGGTAAGCGTTAGTTCGGAGTCGAACGTCGTTGCCGGACACCTAGGTTCGGCGACGGGTCAGGAAGCTGATGACGAAAGCAGGGCATCCGACAGGCAGCGGCGGACTGGCGGGAGTGCTCGCAAAGAAATCTTTGCTGAACGTGGGTGAAGCACATGGCCACCGCCGCACCGCTACCGCTGTCGGAACATGCGGGACAGCCGGAGAAGGTCCGTGCTCACGGTTGCGAGAACCGGTGCATTGTCGCAATCGGGGCCTCGGCGGGGGGCGTCGACGCGCTGAAGAGACTTGTCCGGGATATTTCGCCGGACATTCCGGCGGCCCTGCTCATCGTACAGCACGTCGGCCTCACGAGTTACCTCGGCGACATTCTCGGTCGTGCTGCCAACATGCCCGTAGCGAATGCCGCCAGCGGCATGAAGATTGAGAACGGGCACATCTTCGTTGCACCGCCAGGAGCTCACCTGCTTTTACACAACGACCACATGCTGCTGCGACGCGGGCCGCGGGAGAACCTGGCGCGCCCCGCCATCGACCCCCTCTTCCGATCAGCGGCCTGCAGCTTTGGTGGCAGCGTGATCGGGGTCGTGCTCACAGGCAGCCTCTCCGACGGCACCGCCGGCCTCCGCGCCATCAAGATTTGCGGCGGCGTCAGCGTGGTCCAGGATCCCGACGACGCTGCAGTACCCGATATGCCGCTGAGCGCCTTGCAGAATGTCGACGTCGACCATTGCTTGGTCCTGTCCGAAATGGCTGGCCTGTTACACAGGCTTGCTTCCGAAATGGCGGGACCGACGCCAGAAATCCCGTCTGTTATCCGCATCGAGGCTGCGATTGCTGCTCAGGAGCACGGCACAATGGAACAGATAGAAGGCGAGCTTGGCATTCCATCGACATTCGTCTGCCCCGAATGTCACGGGCCACTTTGGGAGATCGAAGACGGGCCGATCACCCGCTACCGTTGTCACACCGGACATTCGTTCGGAGCAGACGTTTTGATGCAGGCTCAGGCGGACGATGCGGAGCAGGCTCTTTGGAGCCTACTAAGAGCGCACCAGCAGCGCGCCGAGTTGGCGAAACGGATGGCAAAACGAGAGGCTGCTCGACAAAGACACAGTTTGGCCAGCCAAATGGCTGCCCGAGCCGCAGAATACGAAGCCGACGCGAAACTTATTGAAGAGATCGTCCATCGTCGAACGCCGTGACACGGCAACGGGGTTGTCAGGGAGGCGAGTGCGTCCGTGCAACCCGGTCACGTCGCTTCAGTGGGCCTGTTGCACGGATGGCTAGCTCCCATCCAAGGGACATCAGCCTTTAAATCCAACTGCACGAATTTATCCCAAAGCAGGAACATAGAAGGATTTTGCGAGTTAGGCACCAACCGCATTTGGACTCATCTCGCACGCTCCGGTGCCTGGATGCTCTTTGGTGTTAGAACGAATGCCTAGGACAATGTACCGCTCTCAGCTTTCCGTACCTGTCTTTGCTCTGCTGTTGCTGATCGGTGGCCTCTTCCACGAGGTTAAGGCCATGGCGCAGCAGCCCTGTCCTGCCAATCACGATAAGCTGCTTGCAGTCCTTAGGGCCAATGTGAAGGCAAGCGGCGGCCCAGCCAATGGCGGCTTTGAAACTAACGAATGGGCAGCCATCGTTGCCCGTGACGGCACCGTCTGCGCGGTTGCCTTCAGTGGCCCCACCGCCGACTCGCAATGGCCTGGGAGCCGCCTGATCGCAGCGGAGAAAGCCAACACGGCCAACGGTCTCAGCCTGACCCAGATGGCCCTGTCGACAGCCAATCTCTATGCGGGGGTGCAGCCGGGCGGGCCACTATTCGGCTTGCAGGCGACCAATCCGGTCAACCAGGCCGCGGCTTACGCGGGCGATCCCAAAACGTTCGGAAGCGGGAGCGATCCGCTGGTCGGCAAGCCGATCGGAGGGGTCGTGGTGTTTGGGGGCGGGCTCGCCCTCTACGACGGCAAGAGCATCGTCGGTGGCCTCGGCGTTTCAGGCGATTCCTCATGCGCCGATCACAATGTCGCCTGGCGTATCCGCGCGGCACTCGGCTTCGACAAGGTCCCGGCAGGCGTCAATCCAGATCGCAAAGACGCCATTGTCTATGATCTGGACCCCGGCGGCAAAAGCGCTTCGGGCTGGGGTCACCCGCTTTGTGCCGGAACAGAAGCCGACATCGCGGCCGAACTCGGTGCCGGCGTGGGAGGCTCGATCAATAAATGAAAGCTATGCCGCAATTAGCATTAATGTGCGTTGACGCAGAACGACATACCCGCAAATCGGCAGCCGGGAATTCCTTTGGCGCTATGCTGTTGGTGACGCTGCTCGCCTGCCTGCCGCTTCTGGGCGCTGCCTCGGAGCCTCCTGAAACAGGAGCGATCGTACCGCCCGCTGCGGCCTCGCCACCCGATGACGGCCAATGGACGATGCCGGCCAAGAATTACGCTTCCACGCGCTTCAGCGAACTCTCAGAGATCAACGAAGGCAACGTGAAGAACCTGCAGGTTGCGTTCACGTTCTCGACCGGCGTGAACAAGGGTCAGGAAGCAGCGCCCCTTGTCATCGGCAACACCATGTACATCGTCACGCCGTTCCCCAACTTCGTTTATGCGCTCGATCTCTCCAAGCCCGGCGCCCCGATGAAGTGGAAGTACGAACCCAATCCCGAGCCGGCGGCACAGGGGGTGGCCTGCTGCGACGTCGTCAACCGAGGGGCGGCCTTCGCCGACGGACGCATTTTCTTCAACACGCTGGACGGCCACACGATTGCCGTCGACGCGAACACGGGCAAGCCGATCTGGAACACGCATATCGGCAACATCAATATCGGCGAGACGATCACCATGGCGCCGCTTGTGGTGAAGGGCAAGGTGCTGGTCGGCAATTCCGGCGGCGAGTTGGGCGTGCGGGGCTGGGTCAAGGCGCTCGACGCGGGAGACGGCCATGTCGTCTGGACGGCATACGGCACCGGCCCCGACAAGGATGTGTTGATCGGACCGGACTTCAAGCCGCACTACGACGTGGACAAGGGCAAGGACCTTGGTGTGACCACCTGGCCACCGGAAGCCTGGAAGATCGGCGGGGGCAATATGTGGGGCTGGATTTCCTATGACCCCGATCTGAACCTGATTTTCCACGGCACAGGCAATCCAGGCCCATGGAATCCGGATTTGCGGCCTGGCGACAACAAATGGACGTCTGGCATTTTCGCGCGCGATCCCGACACCGGTGCAGCGAAATGGTTTTATCAGTGGAGTCCCCATGATCTCCACGACTATGACGGCATCAACGAGCAGATTCTCCTCGACATGACCTGGCAGGGCAAGCCGCGCAAGGTGCTGGTCCGGCCGGAGCGCAATGGCTATCTCTACATCCTCGACCGGACCACAGGCGAAGTCCTGTCGGCAAAACCCTTCGGCCCCGTCAACTCCAGCAAAGGTGTTGATCTCAAGACGGGCCGACTGATCGAAAACCCTGACAAGAAGACCGGAACCGGCAAGGTGGTTCGCGATATCTGTCCGACGGCATCAGGCCTCAAGGACTGGCAGCCATCCGCGTTCTCACCGAAGACCGGCCTGCTCTACATCCCGCACAACAATCTTTGCATGGATGAAGAAGGCGTCGAGGTGAACTACATAGCCGGCACGCCCTATGTGGGGATGAACGTCCGCATGATCCCGGGGCCCGGCGGCAATCGCGGCGCCTTCACCGCCTGGGATGTCGCGGCGGAGAAACCCGCCTGGAGCCTCAAGGAGAATTTCCCGGTGTGGAGCGGCGCGGTGGTGACCGCCGGCGACGTCGTCTTCTATGGCACGATGGAAGGCTGGTTCAAGGCGGTGAGCGCCAGGACCGGCGATCTGCTGTGGCAGTTCAAGACCTCGTCGGGGATCATCGGCCAGCCCATCACCTATCGCGGACCCGACGGGCACCAATATGTCGCCATCCTCTCGGGCGTGGGCGGCTGGGCCGGCGCGATCGTCTCGGGCGACCTAGACCCACGCGATGCAACGGCGGCACTGGGCTTCGTCAACGCGATGAAGGACCTGAAGAACGCGACAACGGCCGGAGGCACGCTCTATGTGTTTCGGCTGCCTTGATAGATCTGCGACGGTCGTGCGGCTGGGACGCAGGGCCCTCGTGCTGCTTGCGATCGGCATCGGCATGCTGGGTTCCCTGCATGCGGCGAGAGCAGCCGATGGACGCGAGCTCAGGGTATGCGCTGATCCCAACAACATGCCGTTCTCCAACGCGGCCGGTCAGGGGTTCGAGAACAAAATTGCGCAAATCGTGGCGGGCGAGCTCGGCGCAAAGTTGTCCTACACTTGGTGGGCCCAGCGTCGCGGCTTCGTGCGCAACACCCTCAAGGCGGGATTGTGCGATCTTGTTCCCGGCACCCCAGCCAATCTCGAAATGCTACGCACCACCACGCCCTACTATAGGTCGTCTTACGTTTTCGTCACGCGACAGGACGGTCCGGACATCAGTTCTTTCAACGATCCGCGCCTGCGCGGCATGCGGATAGGCGTGCAGCTTATCGGCGATGACGGCGCCAATTCCCCGCCTGTCCAGGCGCTTGGCCGCCGCGGCGTCGTCGGCCGTCTCGTCGGCTATCCGGTCTATGGCGACTATTCCGTACCCAATCCTCCGGCGCGCATCGTCGAAGCGGTGGCCGCAGGTCAGATCGACCTCGCGGTCGTTTGGGGACCGCTTGCCGGCTATTTTGCCGCCAGGCAGAAGGTGCCGCTCCGCATTACGCCCGTCAGGCCAGCCATAGATGGGCCGTTGCTGCCAATGGTCTACGATATCTCGATGGGCGTACGGCGCGAGGACGACGCCTTGCGCGGCGAGGTGAACGCAGCGCTGGCCAGGCACAGGGCCGACATCGACGCCGTGTTGGCGCAATATAGCGTTCCCCGCCTCGACGCTTCCGGGAGCAAGGCACGATGATGCGCCGGGTTGCCGTGCTGGTTTCGGCGACGCTGGTCCTGGCTGCCTGCCAGCGCGAGGAGCGAGACACGCGGCCGCAATCGGCGCTTGGATCCGGCGAGCAGCCGACGCCTGTGACCACGCTCGAGCCCGGCGGCGAAAGACCCTCTCCCACCGACAATAAGGCGGCGAGTTTCGAGGCCAACGCCTTCCATATGAGCGAGGGCAAGCGCCTGTTCAGCTGGTTCAACTGCTCGGGCTGCCATGCCAACGGTGGGGGCGGCATGGGGCCGGCGCTGATGGACGAGAAGTGGATCTATGGCAGCTCGATGGAAAGCATCCATGCTACGATCCGCGACGGTCGGCCGAATGGGATGCCGAGTTTCCGCGACAAGATCCCCGACGACCAGATCTGGGAGCTTGCGGCTTACGTTCGCTCGCTGAGCGGCAACGCGCCGTCTTCCGCCGCGCCGCAACGCGATGACGACATGATGGTGCATCCGTCGGAAAACCGCATGCCGGATGCCGCCACGCTGGGGAAGTCGCCGTGAAGCGCCTCGTGTCGATGGCGTTCGCCACCGCTGGTGCTCTGTTGCTCCAGGGGTGCGCGGGCTGGCAATCGGCCCTCGACCCGAAAGGTCCCGCGGCGAGCGAGCAGGCATGGCTGATTTGGTTCTTCACCGGCCTCTGCGCGGTGGTCTGGGTGCTGGTGATGATCGCCCTCGCCGCGCCGCTGATGATGCGGTCGCGCGCGCAGGCGGAACCGCTCGCGATCGACGCCGGCGCCGAAGGACGGAAGCTGCGCGTGGTTCTGACCGCCGTCGCGGTGACCGCCGCCATTCTGATCGGATTGACCTTGCTGAGCTTCTTCGCCAACAGGACGCTCGCCGCGATCGGCTCGGATGCCTCGCTGACCATTCGGGTTACGGGCCATCAATGGTGGTGGGAGGTGCGCTACGAGGATGCAACGCCAAGCCGCATCTTGACCACGGCAAACGAGATCCATATCCCTGCCGGCGAGCCGGTCCGGCTTCTTTTGACCTCGACCGACGTCATCCATTCGTTCTGGATCCCGAGCCTTTCCGGCAAGCTCGACCTCATCCCCGGCCACATTAACGTGCTCGACATCAAGGCCGACAAGCCCGGCGTCTACCGGGGCCAATGCGCCGAGTTCTGCGGCGCGCAACATGCGAACATGGGCACCTTCATCATCGCCGAGCCGCGTGCAAAGTTCGATGCCTGGTGGAACGACCAGTTGCAGCCGGCCGTGGCCCCGGCAGGTGACGAGGCCAAAGCCGGCGAAGATCTGTTTCTGAGGCGCCCCTGCGTGATGTGCCACAGAATAGGTGGCACGCCCGCGGGAGGAACCGTCGCCCCCGATCTCACCCATATAGCCAGCAGGAAGACGCTGGCGGCCGGAACACTGACGATGAGTCGCGGCAATCTCGCCGCCTGGATAGCCGACCCGCAAGGCGTCAAGCCCGGATCCCATATGCCGGTGGTCGATCTTGACGGCGACGAGCTCAACGCCATCGTCGCCTATCTCGAGGGCCTGAAATGAGCAGCGCCGATATCACAGGCGACCGCGATATCTCGGAACCGGATACAGCGTCCAAGGGCGACATTGCTCCAGAACGCGACGGGCCGCGCGATACGGGGATGGACGATGCCCGCCTGCATCGCTGGCTGGAACGTACCTGGCGCACGCCCCCCGGCATCGTCGGAGCGCTGTCCAGCGTCGATCACAAGGTGATCGCACGGCGCTATCTGATCACGGCCTTCGTATTCCTGTGCCTGGGCGGGCTCAACGCCATCGCCATGCGTATCCAGCTCTCAGGTCCACAGCGCGGCCTGATCGGGCCGGACCTCTACAACCAGCTGTTCACGATGCACGGCGTTACTATGATGTTTCTGTTCGCGGTGCCCATCGTCCAAGCAACAGGAATCTATCTCGTACCGCTGATGGTCGGCACCCGCAATATCGCGTTCCCTCGCCTGAACGCGTTCGGGTACTGGATCTACGTTTCAGGTGGCGTTTTCGCCTGGGTATCTTTCGCGCTCAACATGGCGCCCGATGTCGGCTGGTTTGCTTACGTGCCGCTGTCCGGCCCCGAATTCGCGCCGGGCAAGCGGGCCGACGTCTGGGCGCAGATGATCACTTATACTGAAGTATCCTCGCTGGCCGTCGCGGTGGCGACGATCGTCACGGTGTTCAAGCAGCGAGCCCCTGGCATGTCGCTGGACAAGATCCCGCTCTATGTCTGGGCAATGCTGGTTACCTCCTTCGTCGTCGTCTTCGCAATGCCGGCGGTGATGATCACTTCCACCTTCCTGATCCTCGACCGGCTGGTCGGCACGCACATCTTCAACCCGGCGGAGGGTGGGGATGTTCTGCTGTTCCAACATCTCTTCTGGTTCTTCGGCCACCCGGAAGTCTACATCATCTTCCTGCCCGCTACGGGCATGGTGTCTTCGATCATTCCCGTTTTTGCCAGGCGACCGACATTCGGTCATCTCGGGCTTGTCCTGTCGCTGGTCGCGGTCGGCTTCCTGTCGTTCGGGCTGTGGGTCCATCACATGTTCGCCACGGGATTGCCGAAGCTTGGCGCCAGCTTCTTCACAGCGTCCAGCATGATGATCGCCATTCCCAACGGCGTGCAGATTTTCTGCTGGCTGGCGACCCTGTGGGACGGCAGACCAGTGGTCCGAACGCCGCTGCTTTTCGTGTTCGGCTTCTTCTTCATCTTCGTCATCGGCGGCCTCACCGGCGTCATGCTCGCCTCGGTACCCCTCGACCTCCAGGTACACGACACCTATTTCGTCGTCGCCCATTTCCATTACGTGCTGATCGGCGGCTCTGTCTTCCCGCTCCTGGGCGCGGCCTATTTCTGGTTCCCCAAGATCAGCGGCCGGATGATGAGCGAGCGTCTCGGACGCTGGCACTTCTGGCTGGCTTTCATCGGATTCAACGCGACGTTTTTCCCGATGCATCTCGTCGGGTTGTGGGGCATGCCGCGAAGGGTATACACCTATCCGGCCGAGCTTGGCTGGGGAAATATCAACCTTTTCATCTCGGCCGGGGCTGTGCTCTTCTTCCTGAGCTTCGTCCTTTTCATTTTCAATCTTGCGCATGGCGGGCTGAAAGGCGCACCGGCCGGGAACAATCCCTGGAATGCCGGAACCTTGGAATGGGCGACGTCTTCGCCGCCGCCGAGCTATAATTTCGCGCGCATTCCGATCGTCACGCATGTCGAGCCGCTCTGGGCTGAGCGCGAGGCGCTGCTCGTGGCGACCGGGCTGCGGGTCGATGTGCGCGAGCTCCTCATCTCGACCGTGGCGGAAGCCCATCCAGACATTCGCGAGAAATCGGCGGCACCCTCCATCTGGCCGCTGCTGGCGGCGATCTCCGTCGGCGCGACATTTGTCTATTCGATCTTCACGCCATGGGCGGTTGTCTGGGGCGCCGCTCCGATCGCCATCACGCTGATCGGATGGTTTTGGCCCAAGGGCGATCCGGAGGACGAAGAATGAAGCAGCGCCCCGCCGCCGATATTTCCGGCCTGCCGACCTTTGGACATGGCGCACGCAGCCCGACCTGGTGGGGCACGCTCGGCTTCATGGCGCTGGAAGGCACGGGCTTCGCGCTGGCGGCCGGCGCTTATCTCTATCTCGCGACCCTTTGGCCCAACTGGCGTCTAAGCGCACCGGAGCCCAACCATTGGCCGGGAACGATCGTCACCATATTGCTCATCGTCAGCCTTGTGCCGAACCACATCCTCCATCGCTATGCCGAGCGGTGTGCCATGCTGCCGGTGCGGATCGGCATGATCGTCATGTCGCTGTTCGGCATCGCTCCGCTCATGGTGCGCTGGTTCGAATTCCCGGCTCTCAACATCTATTGGGACACCAATGCCTATGGATCAATGCTCTGGGTGCTGCTCGGGCTGCACACCACGCATCTCATAACCGATGTCGGCGACACCATCGTGCTGACGGTGCTGATGTTCACGCGTCACGGCTATAGCGGCCGGCGCTTCGGCGATGTCGGCGACAACGTCTTCTACTGGGACTTCGTGGTCCTGACCTGGATTCCGATCTATCTGCTCATCTACTGGATGCCGAGGCTAGGCTGAGATGCGTGCGTTGCGTTTTGGAACGTCTTGGGGTGGCCTACTGTCAGGCCCGCTGGCCTGGGCACTCTCGACGCAGCTGAACTATGCGCTGGTTCCCTGGCAATGCAACCGCCAGGTGCCGGTGGTGCTCCCCTTAGCGCTGCTGCTCGTCTTGTTTTCGCTGCTCGGCGGGGCGCTGTCATGGCGGGCGAAGCGTGAAAGAGGCGCGGCCTTCAAACCGGAGCGTACGCCCGACACCGAGCGGTTCGTCGCCAATCTCGGCATGCTGTCGGCGCTGCTGTTCGCACTTGTCATCGTCATGCAAGGCAGCGCCGCGCTCATCCTGGACAAGTGCTTGCGATGAACCTCGACGCGCTGTTCTCAACCTCGATCTGCTATGGTGCCGGCGCGCCAGAAGCCGGGTGGACGCTCGCGCTGCCCATCACGCTGCCGCTTGCCGTCCTCGGTATCATCTATGTCGTGGGAGCGAGCCGGCTTTGGCGGCGCAGCGGCCGCGGCAGGACATTGCGGCTGCGTCAGGCGCTGCTGTTCACCGCCGGATGGGGCGTGTTGACGGCCGCATTGGTCAGTCCCATTCATGCGCTCGGCGAGCAGGTGTTCGCGGCTCATATGATCGAGCATGAACTGCTGATGGCCGTGGCTGCGCCGCTACTGGTCGCTGCCTGCCCGGCCGCGGCCTTGATGTGGGGTCTCCCCGCCCGGTTCCGCCGCGTTCTGGGAATTGCCGGGCACGCCGGATGGTCGAACGCGGCCTGGGCTTTCGCTACCCGGCCGCTAAGCGCGACCATCATGCATGGCATCGCCATATGGATGTGGCACATTCCGGCGCTGTTCGTGGCAGCGCTGGAGCGCGGCGTGCTGCACTATGCCCAGCACGCGAGCTTCCTTGGAACCGGCCTGCTGTTCTGGTGGGTGATCTTGCCGCGCTCCGGCCGTCAGCAGAACTATGGCGGCGCGGTTATGCATCTCTTCGTCACCTCGCTGCATACCGGCCTGCTCGGCGTTCTCCTGTTGGTTTCGCCGCGGCTCTGGTACCCGGAGAATGCCATCGGTGCCGCGCTGTGGAATTTGAGCCCGCTGGAAGATCAGCAACTTGCCGGGCTGGTGATGTGGGTGCCGGCCGGGTTGATCTACGGCGGGGCAGCATTGCTGCTGGCCGGGCTGTGGATCAAGACGAGCGGAAGGAGGGTGTCGGCGTATGCGCTCGGGCCTGTCTAAACTGCTTGCCGCCGCCAGCGCCGCGCTGGTGCTGCTCATCACCGTCGTGGCCGGGTTGACCTGGTGGTCCGATCGCGCCGCGCGCATCCGGCACGAGGCGGAGGCGTCCACGGGCGGTGAGGTAGCGCGCGCCCTGCCGATCATGACCGCGAATGGCTGCTCCGGCTGTCATACGATTACGGGTGTGCCGGGCGCGCAGGGGCAAGTTGGCCCTCGCCTCGACGCCAGCCTTGCCGACCGTGTCATAATCGGCGGCGTCCTGGCCAACAATCCGGAGAACCTGGTCCGCTGGATACGATCGGCCAGGGAAATCAATCCGCGCACGGCCATGCCATCGACCGGGATTACGGAGCAGCAGGCGCGCGATATCGCTGCCTACCTCTACGCCCTGAAGTGATTAGCTTCCGGGGCGTCGCGACCACAGGCCGCGACCGGGGTCATAGCCGACCACGGCTGCCAGGAAGAACGCTAGGAGACCGATGAGTACGACCAAGGCTGAGGCGGCATCGAACCGCAGATACAGCGCAAAGCGGATCAACTCGACCGCCGAGCTGAAAGGATTCCAGGCGGCGATCGTTGCCAGGACCGGCCCCGCCTCGGCGAGATGCCAGAGCGGATAGAGAGCCGTCGAGGCAAAGAACATCGGGAAGATGACGAAATTCATCACGCCGGCGAAGTTCTCCATCTGCGTCGAGACCGAAGATACCAGCAATCCGAAGGCACCAAGCATCAGTCCCGACAGCAAGAGCGCCGGAAACACCGCGACATAACCGAGAGCCGGCGGCCGCACGTCCCAATAGCGTGCGATAACCAGGAACAGATAGACCAGCGGCAGTCCGACAATGACGCTGGCGAGCAGTCGCGCGGCAAGCAGGTACCAGCGCGGCAACGGCGCCGTGAGCAACAGGCGCATGCTGCCCATCTCACGGTCATAGACCATGGCCAGCGAGCTCGCCATGGCGTGGAAGAGCAGCATCATGGCCGCCAGGCCGGGCACGACATAGACTTCGTAAAGCACGTAGGTCTGGTAGGGCGGCGTGATCGACAGGCCCAGCACGGACCGGAAGCCGGCGGCGAAGATCGCCAGCCAGACCAGCGGCCGCACGATCGCCGAGAACAGACGGCCGCGCTGCCTGAGCGTGCGCAGCATTTCCCGTCGCAGGATGCCCGTGAGCGCCCGGCAGGCGTGATGCATCTTCATGGCGACCTCGTCAAGGACGCGAACGCCTCGGCCGTATTGGCCACTCCGACAGCGGCGGCCATGCGGTCGGCGCGGCCGCCCCAACGCACACTTCCCTCATGCAGAACCACGACATTGTCGGTGGGGGCCACTTCTTCAAGGAAGTGCGTGGCCCAAAGCACGGCAATACCACCGTCCCGGCAGAGGTCGCGCACATGCCGCTCAAGGGCGCGCCGGCCCGGCACATCGAGACCGGTGGTCGGCTCGTCGAGTAGCAAAAGACGCGGCCGGTGCATCAACGCCCGTGCGATCTCGACACGCCTCCGCTGGCCGCCCGACAGGGCGCGAACAGGATCATCAATCCTGTCGGCCACTTCGAGCCGGCTGAGTTCCTCGCCGGAACGTTCCTTGCTCAACCTTTTGGGGAGCCCATGCAGGGCGGCATGATAGCGCAGGTTCTCGCCAGCTGTCAGGTCGAGATCAAGCGTCGGCTGCTGGAAGACGACACCCATCTCGGCAAGCGCGGTTGATGGGCTAGACTTCATCGCATGGCCGAAGACAAGGACTGACCCGGCGCGAGCGTGATAGAGACCTGTAACAAGCGAGAACAATGTCGTCTTGCCGGCGCCATTGCGGCCGAGCAGAATGCACATTCCGCCCTCCGGCACCGAAAATGACACATCATCCAGAACCCGTCGGCTTCCGAAGCTGTGGCTGAGATGCTCGACCGACAAGGCGTTCATGGGCCGATCACAACGCCCCATGGCCCGCGGCCTACCGGCAGCGATTTCACAACCTCCTGGTTCTCGAGATCGATAAAGGATATGTCGCCGGAATTGCCGTTGGCGCTCACCAGACGCTTTTGGTCCGCGGACAGCGCAACGTGCCAGGGTCGTTGGCCAACAAGATAGAGCCGGCGGACCGCCAGTGTTTTCACATCGACTTCAGCCACCCTGTTGGCCGGTCCAAGCGCCACATAGGCGGTCGCGCCGTCGCGGGACATCTCCATGCCAACCGCCTGCACGCCCTCGCGTCGGATACCCGGCACCGCGAACTCGATCTTTCCGGTTTGGACGTGCGTCGCCGTGTCGAAGACGGTCACGGTGCCCCGGATCTCCGACGAGACCCACAACTGCTTGCCGTCCGGCGAGAACAAAGTCGCGCGCGGTCTCGTGTCGACCAGCAGGTTGTCCACGAGTTCGAGCGTGCCTGCGTCGATCAGGTGCACCATGCTGGTGGTCTCCGACGTGCAGGCGACATAGCGGCCATCGGCGCTGGCCGCCATCCCTTCCGGTTCGACACCGACATCGACGGTGCCGATGACCTTGGCGGCAGCGATGTCCACGACCGACACCAGATTGTCGTTCTCGTTGGCGACGAACAGCCGCTTGCCGTCAGGATGAACCACGAAGAATTCCGGATCGGCTCCCGACGGCAACTGCCCGAGCAGCTGGCGCTTTGCGACGTCGACCACGTCGATGCGGTTGTCGTCGCCTTCCGCGACGAACAGCATCTTGTTGTCGGTCGAGAGCGCCAGTCCGCGCGGACGTCGGCCGACGTCGATCGTCGCCAGCAAAGTCATCGTCGCGCCATCGACGACCGCGACGGTGTTGTCCTGCTCATTGGACACGTAAATGGTCTCCGCGGCGGCGGGAACAGCAAGAGCGAACGCCGCCAGCAACAACGCCATTAGAACTTGCATGTGCTCTCCTCCAGGTCGATGCCCAGCGTGTCGAGCGGCGTGCGCTGATGCAGGAAGCCCGGTTGCGGCGAGTTGGAGATCAGCAGGCGCGGCCCGGCGATCAAAATGGGCTGGCGCATCTGTCCGTCCCAGGCACGGAAAGTGAGCCCCTGCCCCTTGAAGCCAGCGAGAAGAAACGCATCGCCGCGTATATATTTGCCGATTGCCGCGGTATCGAGACTGTGCAGACGCGTCGCCGCTTCGCCGATACTGCGCACAGCGAGCCAGGCGGCGTAGTCGCTGGGCAGCATCCAGCGCCCGGCCTGCCTATGGAAACGATCCTGGAGTTGCGTGGCGCCCCACTCCTCGCTGACCGCGCTCCAGCCTGTGGCGACCAGACCTTGGGTGCCGGCGACGATCCTCGGCAGAGCAGTGCGCCCCTCCAGATAGGCGCCGAATTCATCCGCTTCATCGGCGACCACGAGAACATCATAGTCGCTGACCTGCGTGACCGCCGGTATTTCGGTCTGCAGCGTGACATGCCCGGTGTCGGCGCGTCCATTGGCTGGCCTGAAGGCCCATGCCTGGTCGGTCGTGATCTCGGCTCCGAAGCGAGCCGCCGCCCGTCGAAAGGCCGCCGCCATGGCCTGATCCTGCGGATGTGGCCCCACGAGCAGGAACCAACGCCGCCAGCGTTTCCAGACGAGATATTGCGCCAACCCGTCGGCGAGCATGGCGCGGCTCGGGATCGTGTGCAGAACATTCCTGCGGCAATCCTGCTGGCGCAGCGCATCGTCCGGCGCTCGGCTGTTGAGCAACGTCATCCGCTCAGCCCCGGGCGCGGCACTGGCCTGCAGAAGCTGACCGGCATCGAGATCGGCGATGACAAAGGCGATGCCGGCATCGGCGAATTGCCTTACAGCGTCGGCCGGAGCTTCAGCGGGTGCCAGGATCCTTTCCTCCAGTCGAAATTTCTGCCCAAGAAACCGACCGGTGCTGTCGTCGTCGGCAATACCGAGCCTTGCGCCTTGCAGGCCGTCATCGGCGACGGCTTCGTCAAGGGGTCCCAGAGGCAGAGCGTCTTTGCGCTGTTGGCCGATATAGCCGATCACCATTGTCTGTTCCTCGGCGGCGCCAGGGCCGGGCATCAACAATAGAAAGAAAAGGGCCAGCATCAGTCTCATTGTGTCGAATTTCCCAGCCTAAAGCGCGCCGATCCCGCTTCATCGCGACGTGAAATTTCGACGTCGCGCACGATGCGCGCCGGCGATCCTTCCAGAACGATGACCCTGTCGCCCAGCGACGAGGCGTATGCGAGATCGTGGGTGACCAGCAGCGTGGTGGGGCGCCGCTTGGCGAAACTGTCCTGCAGCAGGTTGCGCATGGCTTGCGCCGTCGCTTCGTCCAGTGACGCGAACGGCTCGTCGAGGAGCAAGAGCGCGGGCTCAACGGCGAGCGCCCGGGCGAGCGCTACGCGCCGCGCCATGCCGCCTGAGAGATGTTGCGGATAGTCCTGCTCATGACCTTTCAAGCCGACAGCAGCGAGCCACCGGGCGGCATCGGGCGCCTGACCCGGGACGGCGAGTTCGACATTGCGCAAGGCGGTGAGCCACGGCAGCAGCCTCGGCGTCTGGAAAAGCATGCCTATCAGACGCGCGCGGCCGCTCACGCTGCCGAGAAATTCGCGGTCGATCCCAGAGACGATTGACAGCAGCGTCGACTTGCCGACACCCGACGGGCCGGTCAGGACGCAGACCTGCCCGTCTGCTATATCGAGCGACAGCGCGCGAAAGATCGTCCGGCGTTGGCCGCCGTCACCCGGGAAAGTCTTCTCCTCGATTCTGATCCTCAGCATCAGCGTCGCCATGCGAACAGACGACGTTCCAACGGCACAAGCAGCCCATACTCCATCGCAAGCATCACGACGCCGAAACTGATGGCATAAGCCAGGATGTGGGTGACATCGAAATTCTGGAAATAGACCTGCAGCTGGAATCCGACGCCGTTGGAGCGGCCGAGCAATTCAGCGAGCAGCACGATCTTCCAAGTCAGTGCCAGCCCGCTGCGCAGGGTGACCAAAAAGAAAGGCGCCAATTGCGGCAGCACGACATACCGCAGCATCGCAGCACGGCTGAAACGATAGAGTTCGGCCATTTCGGCAAATTCCTTGTCCAGCCGGCCGGCGCCTTCACGGATAGTCACCACAACGTTGGGGATCTTGTTGAGCGCAACCGCCAGGACAAGCGCCGTGTCGGCAAGACCCATCCAGATATAGATCATGATGACGGTGATCAGCGCCGGCATGTTGAGGAGCAACACGATCCAGGGCCTAATCCAGATGTCGGCTCTGCGCGAGCGGCCTGCCGCGTAGCCAAGGGCCGCGCCGATCAGGATTGCCGCCCCGAGGCCTGCGGCGACGCGTGCAAGCGAGATGCCGAGATGGTATAGCAGCTCGCCCCTGACCGCTTCGTGCAGGAGAACCGAAACAACCTGGACCGGACCGGGAAACAGCCGATCGGCGGCGACCGATGCCGCGATCTGCCAGGCAAGCACCAGGGCAAGCAATGCCGCAGCCGACTGCCAACGGTGAATGTTGGTGGTAATGGCAGAGACCTCGGTCATGATCGCCAGCTCAAGCCGGTATGGTCCAGAAGACACTGGGATCCAGGCTCGTTGCCTTGCCGACCAGATCCTCGCCGCCCAATTCGGCCAGGATTGCAAACAACCGGGCCGCGCCATCACGTTCGTCTTTGCCGAAGCGGCGAGGGATTCCGGCCCGATAAGCATCGCGTAGCGCCGCCTTCAGGAGAGGATCGTCGGTACCCAATTGCGACGCAAGCATGCGCCATTCGCCGTCCGAGGACGCGAGCAACGACTTCGCCGCCGCAGTTGCGTTCGTGAACCGCGCGAGGGCAGTCGGGTTGGCCCGGGCCCAGCTTTCATGGAAGACGTAGCCGAGCATCGGCAGTTCCGCTGAGACGTCAAGCCATTGCAGCATTTGCGCGACGCTGAGCAGAGGCCTTGCTCCTCCTGACTCGAGACGGGCAGCGAAATTCCAGAATGTCAGCAGGCCATCCAGTCGCCGCGCCAGGAATTCCTGCTCCAACAAAGGCGGCACGCCGAACACCGGATGCACCTCTTCAGCAAGATCACGCTTCAGCTGACGGAGGCTAAGCGCGCGCAACAGAATCCAGCTTTTGTCCAGCGGACCACCCGCGATCCCCAGCATTTTGCCCTTGAGGTCCGCAAGACTTCGAACGGGCGAGTCTTGTGGCAATTCGAGGGCACCTACGGCACGAGAATAGGGATAGAAGACCAGATCGGCGCCTTCGCTTCGTTGGCGCATAACCCACACCCAATCCGAAACGATGACGTCGACGCTGCCCGCCAGCAATGCAGTCTTGCCCGCTTCGGCGCCGGCAAGCCGCTGTGCCTCGATTGATACTCCGTATTCGGTGTCCAACGCTTGCCGCCGCATGACATCGACTTCCCAGGCAGCGGTGCCATATCCCAGCACGCCGAACCGCACGCGCGGCTGTGCCGCGGCTTCCGCTGAAACAGCCAACGGCCAGCAAGCAATACCTGCAAGAGCCGTCCGCCGCGAGATGCGACCCTGATCGTGCCGGGGCAGCCATTCGCATGAGGGGTTCGCAGTTATCACGGGGCGCACCGATGTGAAGGAACTCACCTAACGTTGCGGCAGCAGGAATGTTCCTCGACAGTGCATGGAACTACCTGGGAATTGACCTGGCGCCATTGCGAGAAGGCTCGCCATGCACTGCGCGGGAATGGTCAAGCGAAGGCGATTGTTTGGGCCTACGGTCCGCTCTTGGGATCATCGACCTCCAGCGCGTCCATTACAGCCGCCAGATCGTCCCCTTCGGATCTCACGCTCTGCACCCCGGCGTTCTTTATCGCTTGCTCGATAGCATCCTCGATGTTTCCGAGTTCGTCCTCCCTTACGTCGCGGCCGTAACCAGCCACCTCGGCATCCTGCTCGAATTGCTGGGCGAGCACCGCGACGCTAACTTCCTCTTGGCCAGGAAGTGTGCCGACATTCTCCTGTAGCCAGTTTTCAAAGAACTCTCTGGTCGCGCTCATCTCAGACCCTTTCGCCAGATTAAGTGCGGCGGTGATCCGAAGTTCCATGATGCTTTAACTTTCGCGGTGGCGCTGTGACAGCGGTTGCGGCCGCGACCTGCGCGAGGGGCTCGATGGGCAGTGGCCTTTCTCTTCACGCCTCGGTTGGAGACTCGCTCTTATCGCTATCCGGTTGACACCACGTGGAACAAGGTTGTTTCGCGCAGGTTGGGCGCAATGACACGTTCGTCCGGCTCACAAATTCTTGACGTTGCTATCGTCGGCGGCGGCCCAGCAGGGCTCGCCGCGGCCACGTATTTGGCCAGGTTTCTGCGGTCCGTTATCTCATTCGACGCTGGGGATGCGCGCGCCAAGCTTATTCCAAAATCCCATAACTGCCCCGGCTTCCCAGACGGCATCAACGGGGATGAACTACTCGGCCGCCTGCGAGCCCAGGCACGCCAATACGGGGCGAGCATCGCCGATGGTTACGTAGCGCACGCCGAAAAACGCGAGGAATGTTTTGTTCTGACGACGGCCGGCGGGATGGTGCAAGCAAGGCGTGTAATTCTGGCAACGGGCATTGTGGACAAGGCACCTCCGATTGAAGGACTGCAGCAGGCGATCGCAGATGGCATTGTCAGACTATGCCCGGTTTGCGATGCATACGAGGCCAGGGGTAGCTGCATCGGCGTCGTTGGCCCGGAGCATCTCGCCGTCAGGGAGGCTCTGTTCCTGAAGGAATATGGCAGCCGAGTTGCATTGCTCGCCAATTACTCGGACGATGTTTCCGAAGCTGCCCGCGCAGTCGCATTGGCAGGCGGAGTAGAAATCTGGGACGCTGTCGATGACCTGATCCCTCGACGAACCGGCTTCGATGTCGTCATGGCCGAGGGCGCCCCGCTGCGCAACATCGATGTGGTGTACCCTTCCATGGGCTGCGACGTACGCTCCGAACTCGCGGTTGCGCTCGGGGCTATCTGTGACGAAGAGGGCTATGTCCTGGTCAACCAGCATCTTGAGACTTCAACGCCAGGACTCTATGCCATCGGTGACGTGGCGGAGGGGCTCAATCAAATTGCTGTTGGGTTCGGACACGCCGCCACGGCTGCAGCTCACATTCACCACGACCTGGGCGAGTGCGCCGAGCCGGCGACGAAATGTCGATGAAGTCGACCTGCGAACGCACTCTACCGCCGCTCAACTCTTCGCTCCATTGTGACCCGGAGCTTGTTCCACCCGGCGTAATACTTCTGGCTTCGGCTTTCATCAAGTTCTCTTAGGCGCGGTGGCAGGTTTATGAAGGCGCACGCGCCGGCGAACGGCGGGAGAAAGGAATGAAAGTTCTCGTCACTGGCGCGTCAGGTCTGATTGGGAACGCGCTCTGCGCGCGCCTGACAGGTGAGGGACATGAGGTGGTTCGCGTGCTTCACCGCGCAGATACCGGCATCCATCCTGAGACCTCAACGGTTTTACTGGATATGGCGCGGGCCTTGCGACCTGAGGATTGGACGCCCTGTCTGACCGGTGTGGACGCCGTTGTAAACTGTGCTGGCGTTCTGCAGGATAGTGCCGGGGAAAACACCCGGCATGTCCATTTGACCGGCGCCTCGGCTCTCTTCGTCGCGTGTGAGCAGGCAGGTGTGAACAAGGTCATTCACTTTTCCGCCATCGGGGTCGATCGCCAGCAGCCCTCCGCCTTTTCCGCCAGCAAGCTTGCCGGCGATGCAGCATTGATGGCGCGTCGACTTGAGTGGGTAATCCTGCGCCCTTCAGTGGTGCTGGGAAGGCCGGCTTTCGGCGCAAGTGCGCTTTTTCGCGGCCTCGCGGCTTTGCCGCTCTTGCCGTTGATGCCCGACACGGGCCGTCTCCAGGTCGTTCAGCTCGATGACGTGATCTCCACCGTTCTCTTTTTCCTCAAACCCGGCAGCCCATCGCGCCTCACGCTGGAAGTTGCTGGGCCCGTGGCGCTTTCGATGAGCGAGGTAGTCGGTTGCTATCGCCGCTGGTTCGGATGGCGCAGTGCTCGGGAGTTCACCTTGCCCAATTGGACCGCAGCTATCTTGTACAGGTTGGGGGATGCCGCGGCTCAGCTAGGCTGGCGCCCGCCGATGCGCACCAATGCTGCAAAAGAGATCACGCGGGGCGCTGTCGGTGATCCCCGGCCGTGGATGACGGCGACCGGCATTCAACCGTCCAGTCTCACAGCTGCACTAGGTATAAATCCTGCGACGGTGCAGGAGCGATGGTTCGCCGGTCTTTACCTCGTCAAGCCGGCGCTGTTTGTCGTTTTGCCGCTCTTCTGGATTCTGACCGGTATCATTTCCCTCACCATCGGCTGGCGCAGCGGAGTTGACTTGCTGATTGGCACTGCTGCCGGCGGGTTGGCCGAACCGGCAGTCGTCGCCGGCGCACTGGCGGACATCTTCGTGGGAGCGCTTATCGCTTGCCGCCCAACCAGCCGGCTTGGTCTTTTCGGCGCAATCACGGTATCGCTTTTCTATGCGATCGCTGGGAGCATTTTGCGGCCGGATCTTTGGTTTGAACCACTCGGGCCCCTGTTGAAAATCTTCCCGATCCTCGCTTTGCATTTTGCAGCGCTGGCCATTCTGGAGGAACGCTGATAATGTACTTTGTGCTCAAATACCTTCACGTCATCGGTGCGGCTGTGCTGCTCGGGACTGGCGCCGGCAATGCGTTTTTCATGCTTATGGCACACCGGACCGGAAACGCCGCGACGATCGCCGCCGTCGCCCGCATGGTCGTCCTGGCTGATTTCCTGTTCACGGCTACGGCTGTTGTCGCACAACCTCTGACCGGACTGGGCCTTGCTCGGCTTGCGGGGTATTCGCTGTCGGAAGGCTGGATCGTTCTCTCGATCCTGCTTTACATCGTAACCGGCGTGTTCTGGCTGCCTGTCCTGTGGATGCAGATCGAGATGCGAAATCTGGCGACACAGGCCGCCCTGTCCAACCAGGCCCCGCCCGAGCGCTACGATCAACTGTTCAGACGCTGGTTTGTCTTCGGCTTCCCGGCTTTCGGCGCCGTCCTCGCCATCTTCTGGCTGATGATTGCACGTCCGGCAATTGAGTGGTCCGCGTTGTAGCTACGCACGACCGGCGAATCATCAACCCGCAAATGGTCTGCCGCGCCTGGCAGGCTCATGGCGGCGCAATGTAGTGCGCTCGGGAACTAGGCTCGCCGCCGCAAGTTCTTTGGGATGGCCAACCATCCCGTCACCAGCGTGCTCACCTCGATCGGCACATTGACCTCCCGCCCCGCGGCATTCCTGATCCTGTTGGCCTATGCAGTCCTTTGGATGATCTTCGAGCGACAGAGCCTCGACTGGCATGGAGCGGCCACCTTGTTCACCTGGGCCATGACGCTATTCATTCAGCGGGCAGAGCACCGCGACACCCAAGCCATTCACGCCAAGCTGGACGAGATCCTGCGATCAGATCACAATGCTTCCAACATCACACGGATCGACGACGAAGAGCCTGAGGAAATCGAAAAAGAGCGCTATCGCAGGCAGCAGGGCGATTGATGAGCGGCGCTTCGGTTTGCGACAGGGGCTTCTTTTCGAGGATCTCCGCGATAAGGCAGAACACTGGGGCCCTGCCTCCGTCAGGTAGCAGTTCGTCTACGCCCGTCGCGACACTCCACCGACAGACAGGGGCGATAAGATTTCTTGGCTACGGGGATCTCCGCCCTTGGCAGCGCTCCGATGGGGGGCTCAAGGGATTGAAAGTCTCACACCTCTCTGCTGGCTCCCGTACCCGAAAGAGAGAGAGAGGATCTTCAAACAGGACAGAGTCCCTGGGGCGTCAAAATGTGCTAAAAAAAAGCCCGCCTCGCACAATTGCGAAGGCGGGCTAGATGGCCTGACGAGATGGGAGCATCAAGCTGGCTCAAACCTTGCTTGACCGGAAATGTTCCGGATGATGTGAGGAAATCCGAAATCATTGTTACGAACCGCAAACGGCCAAGAACAATACAAAGAGGCCCGCGCCACCCAAAGCGAACGCGGGCCCCGGCGGTCCACGCCGCAACTAACGCCGTCGAAACTGGCCAGGTTTCTTCCGCTCTCATATGTGCGACCCGCCGAGAGCCCGGAGATCAACGATTGCCGAGCGGTTCAGCCAAGAGTTCCAAGGCTTTGGCTGCAATCTCATTGCGCGGCTGGTTGCGACGGTTGTGTGCCTTGCTGGTCGCCGCCGGTGCTCGTTTGGGGCGTAGGATTCTTGTCGACCTCGGGATTTTGGTCGACTGGTTGGCTGTTCATGGTGTCGGTTTTGGATTGAACGGGATCGTTCGCAGCCGGGTTGGCACCTGACGTAGCCGCCGGCAGGTTGTGCTGCTGATCCGTCGAAGGATCTTTGATAAGGACACCATAGACCTCGGCAACACCCCAGGCGACGATCGCCAGGAGCAGGGCAGTTAGGAGGACGAAAAGAACCGGACGGCCAAGCGTGGCTTGGCGGGCGCGATTTTCAGGAACATTGTTCGTCATAGGTTACGCTCTTTCAAGAGATGGCCCGCGCTTTCGGTCTAGGTTGCACGGGCCGACCAGGACGAGGACATCATGGCCAGCGCCATGAACCTGATGAGGACAGGCCGCTGTCTCAAAACATCCGGCGAGGGAGAGCGTTCCGAAACCGTCTAGAAAAAAGTCGCCTCGCGATCCAGCGCGCCGTCAGACTTGAAAAGATCCGCGTTGAAAGATCAGCTGCAAGTGCACAATCAGAAGCGTGTGCCAATCGAGAACGCTCCAGAGTTCGCGTCCATTGTATCCCGGCAAATCTCCCGAAAGCGCGGAACAGACACATCATCACTTTCCCGTACCCGCATGTTGAGGCAGCACCGGAAGGTGCCAGCCGCATTCGCTGTCCATTCGCAAAATTTTTGGCAAACTGTTCATTCTCAAAAAGTCGTTGAGTGACGTTGCCGTTTTCTACGATCTGAACGGCCCACTCTCCGTCGAGCCGTTCAACGCGCACATCGTTCGCTGGCGTATTCTCGGCGCCTGATGCCATCTTCAATCTCTGCCTCTGATTTTTCTTGCTTATCAGCACACATATCAAGCGCTGCAAATTACATAGGTTAGTGAGCGCGAAAGAGGGCTCTACGGACGGCCGTCGCCTCGCGGAACTGTCCTGTGGTCAATAACATTTGCGGTCCAGTCGGCGTGCCTAAGCCACAAAGCTAAACAACTTTCATCGGATAGCCTGACCGCGATACTAATGACGTGCCGCCCCGGTACTTTGCCCCACAGGCGTGACCGCAAATCCTGACCTGGCGTTCATTTCAATCTGCTATCGGAACAAATCGCGCGCCCGCGAATTTGGAGGTGTTTGTGGCGGTGGGATGAGGATCAATGGCGCCAAAAGAAGTTTCGCTAACCGGAGCGCCGAAACCGTTCCTAACCCGGCTGACACGTGAAGCTGTTCCCCGTCACGAGATCGACTTCATCAGCAAGATTGGTAGGCTCAGCCGCGAGGAAGTCATTGAACTCCTGAACAAGCACCGCGGTGATCGAGAAGCTGTGTTCTTGGAACTCGCTTCGCGCAGGATTAGGTGAGTCCACGGCATGTTTTCAGTCTTGGCCAAACGACCGGATCTGGTGGCTTGGGTAGGTCGGAACGTGGATTCGCTTTGCTGAAGGCAGGCCTCGCTGATTACGGCATAGGGCGGCGCGACATATCCTCTCAAACGCGCGAGAAAATAGTTCGCGCATCTCGCTGGCTCGGACGCCAATTGTTGAGGACCTCTTTCGCCGTGACTGTTTCAAGCTGTTCGCTGAACCGCGATCGATAGAGTTCCGTCAACCGTGGCGAGAACACAGACGTCCGTCTCGCCGCCGGTGATGAACAGCGTATCAACCTGCATGCCATTTAGGAGATCGTCGAGGCGACCTTTGGTCCAGGGCAAATAGACTTCTTGTCCACAATCTTGGCGGGTGGAACGAAACGCTTGAGATCCGGCATGAGTTCGATCAGTTCAGCGTCGATATTCTCGATGGTGGCCTCTGCCCAGCGTCGGTAATATTGCACCCACATACCCATGCCCTCCCCGGGTCTCCCCGCCGGTATGAACCGCGTGAAGATCGTTCGCTCGGCATGGCCGCCGGCAAGCTCTTCGATGGCCGGCAAGACCTCTTTCGTCCAAGGAACCGGCCAGGGCCGGCGGCGCCGAAGAGGCCTTGCATGTCGACGCAGATGTGAACGGCAGATTTGCCGAGGGGGCCGTGGACCAGACGGCGTGCAGCCATCTCCAACTCCCGGGTGCGCAATTGCAAAGTGGCTTCAAAGCGACGCGTTGTCATTGGCCTGCCGCGCTGCCTCGGCTTCGGCAACATCGATCGTGCAAACCTCAGCACCGCTGTCGTCGCGCACGCGCACCAGCCATCCCGTCAGGTCGTCATTGCCCGGCTGGAGGTCAATCAGCATATCAATTGCGCAACGCACAGCTTCGGCGCGCGCAGCCTCGGCACTTGGCATGTCACAGGGTGGAAGCAAGCGAGCCTCGTCGCCTTCGCGGTACTCAAATGTGTAGATCTTGCTCACCATGCCATCGGTTACGCCAGAATCTGTCGGTCGAGTGTCAGTTCTATCGCCAGACCCTTCGAAGGTGGCAGTCTGCACGAGAATGGCCTTGGCACGGTCGATAGCCCCGACCCCCGAGGCCTCATCGACAAGTTCCCCTCGTGCCATTTCCACCGACACGGATTCGCCTCCCTCGCCCTGGAAAACCACACGCAGTAGCGACCTGCCCTCAAGACCTGAGGTTGGCTCAACGTTGACACCTACGATCTGCATAAAAAACCTCCTTGGTTGTCTGTGACAAACAAAGGTTTTCAGCACTGGTTCCAGGACGAAAGCGATTCTTTGCGCAAGGAGCAAAGCGCACGGCCAACGAACGCCATTAAGGCAGTCTTCAGGCGATGCAAAGACTTGGTCCCGTCCGCGCTTCGGCCGTCAAGCTGCTACTCTCTATGCTCGTTATACAATTCCTTGGTGGCGTTGTCGCTCTGGCGT
Source organism: Mesorhizobium sp. B2-1-3A (assembly GCF_006442655.1). Classification (NCBI taxonomy): domain Bacteria; kingdom Pseudomonadati; phylum Pseudomonadota; class Alphaproteobacteria; order Hyphomicrobiales; family Phyllobacteriaceae; genus Mesorhizobium; species Mesorhizobium sp. B2-1-3A. The sequence goes on along the minus strand of NZ_VFWK01000004.1, from coordinate 606,606 downwards.
TGTTCAGCTGGCTCTTTTCGGCGACGGGTGAACATCGCGTAGAGGATCGCCGCCAGAAGGATCAATGGACCAGCAGCAACCACCAACACCCACATATCAACGCCAGACATTGTTGCCTCCTCGTGAAATGGGATTGTCGGGTCGAGTTCCCGCCGCGCTAACAGCCCGAATGCCGAAATGTTCCGGCAACAAGCAGCCAGGTGAAACGAATTGACCCGTCTTGCAGACGTTTCATCACCTCCCCTTGGAAAGCGCCATAGGCTTCGACAGATGGCAGCGATGGACAGGCCGGAGACAGAAAGGTTCTTCCTCAAGAAACGGCTGTTGCGATGAGCGGCCGAAGCACTGCGGCGCGGAACCCTCCCCGGCCCGCCGCTACGCGGAAGCAAACGCTGTTTGTCGAAAATTGACCGACAGATCACCTTTCGCGGGAACCTGCGGCGCCACTCTCAGTTGGGTCAGCACCCAAACGGGTGATTTCAACCAAAGGGAGATTGTCAAATGACAGCCACCAAGAAAGCAAGTGCCAGCACCAAGGGTCTTGAGGACCTCATGCTCGACGGCCTCAAGGACATCTATTATGCCGAAAAGAAAATCCTCAAGGCGTTGCCGAAGATGGCCAAGGGCGCGGAAGACGAGCAGGTCGCCGCCGCATTCGAAAAACACCGTGTAGAGACCGAGGGCCAGGTCGAGCGGCTTGAGCAGGTGTTCGAAATTCTCGGCGTCGCCGCGCGCGGCAAGACCTGCCCTGCCATTGACGGCATCATCGAGGAAGGGTCCGAAATTCTCGACGAATATAAAGGATCGACGTCGATTGACGCGGGCCTCGTCGGCGCCGCGCAAGCTGTTGAGCACTATGAGATCGCGCGCTACGGCACGCTGATCGCCTGGGCATCCTCGCTTGGGAAAGATGACATTGTCGAACTGCTCAATGCTACTCTTGAAGAGGAGAAGGCCACTGATGAGGCCCTGACGTCCCTCGGCGAGTCCGGCGTGAACGACAAGGCGGCCGAGCAGCAAAAAGCCGCTTGAACCTATCAGACCGACGCAACAGGGGCCACGGCATCGCCGCGGCCCCTGGCTTATGGAGAGGTCAGCTAGACCACCGCCAATCTGCTGTCAGGCAGGCAATCGGCCGCAGCGCCTGGGGCCACTATTGCTCTTCGGGAAGCCATAACGCACGGCAGCCGCTTCGCGCAATTTTTGCGCTGCGTCGAGAAGCTCCTCCTCGCTGGTCAATCCGTTCATGAAGAGCTTCAGCAGATGCGACGCCGTCCTTGCTGCCTCGGGCGAGGTAAATGGCAATCCGTTCTGTTTGCAAAGCGATCGGCTCACACGAGACAACATTTCGATCTCGCTCGGCTCAAGACATCGACCGGGGTACAACATGATTGTTTCCTCTCGTGGCTTCGTGTGCTGCCTGTGATCGGCGCTTGTGTTCAGCACTTCACTCGCATGACTGATACGTGACTAGTGCGCGCTGCGATCTGAGCCGATCCTCCCAAGGAGCGCGCACCAGGATGGCTGGAATATCCGAGCCGGTCATTAACCTATGATTGGTGGGGCTGCTTGGTAACTTTTGTACATCTGCGCAACCATGCGAAGCTGGACGAGACCTTGCAATCAGCTCACGCGGCCGCAAATATCACGCGGATAGACGACAAGGAGCCTGAGGAAGTCGGGGAGCATCGCCGTCGCGAGCAGCAGGGTGACTGACGCCGGGCGGGCGACAAGCGCCTTCGCATAGCAGCGGGTGGGAACCACCAGCCGCCCATTGAGTTCGACCATCTTCTGAACCCGGATGCGGAACATGGCGGATATCAGCAACGCGCAACAGAAAGTCATGGCCGAACTTATCCGGCGGTGGATCACGTCGGACACAAACCGGCGCCAGATTCGGCAATTGCTGGACCGGCCCTCCGATATTGATCTTCCGTCTGAACATAAATCATTGCTCGATGAGCTTGACCGGAAGCTCAATGAGTAGTGGTAGCCGCGGTACTGTATTGACCGTGGGGACGCTTCGACCGGAGACGAGAAGTTCTGAAGGACACTACGGCGACGGCGACCTGTTACCGAGCAGTCAATGACACCGCCAGCGTGACAAGCTCTGATGTATTGGCCGGTTTGCCCACGAATTTTCCGGCTTTGAAAGCTTCGCTCCTGCCATCAAGATCTGTGCCGCTGTAAACAAGAAAGGGTATTTGACGCAACGCCAGCTGCTCCGCGATCTCATCACTAGCGCAGTCCCGTAGAATGATATCCAGGATCGCGATATCCGGTTGTAGATATGAGAGAATCTCTGTCGTGCGCTCGCATGAAGGAGCGGCGGATACAGCGAACCCGGCGCGCTTCAGCGAAGCCTCAAGGTCGGCGACGATGAAGGGCTCGTCCTCCACAATGAGAGCCAAGGGTTTTCGCATGGTAGCCTCCCTTTTACGAAGCCGTCGACAGCCGCTCGCCAATCGAAGGCAGAGTACGCCATTTGCGGCGAGAGTCACTTTCAAATATTTTCCAGGCCGCCGGACGGCAAACCGCTTTTCGAGCCGTGTCCAGGGAAGTAATCCTTGCCACCTCGAACCATCAGTCGACAAGACTCGGCCATCCGGCCACTGCAAAACAACTGCCGTCCACGGTTCGCATCGAAACCCGGAGTCCATGGATCATTTTGCAGTTTCGCCAGTTAGGCGCCCACATTTGCAAACCGGCATCGTGCCAGACGCTGGGTCCGAGGCGCAGTATTTTGCCCGCAGGTGCGGCTTGTGCACGGAAGAAGCGGTAGCGCTCATGATCGCGGATCACGGTTACGAAGGTCGGATCGTCGCTAACAAGATGTCCAGGCTTGGTCGAAAAGCGGTGAACAAATCCCGTCGAACCGACAAGGGCGCCGGTGCCGAATGAACGGGCCAGGTGGCGAAGGAGCTTGGGACGCCACAGGACACGTCGCCGGCCGCGGGCATCCGCAAAGCAACAATGAAATGCCCGGCAATCGATAATCAGGCGAGGTAGCCGGACCTGTCAACTGCGGTCGACAAATTCGTTGCTGAGACTGGTGGCGCCGCTCTCCGTCAGGTCCTGATGCAGGAAAGCCAGATTGTTTCCGTCCAGTATACGGAAAAACTCATCCCATTCGACAGGTTGCACTCGCCCGCCATCCTCACCGAAGTCGACCCGCAGAGTGGCGCCTTTGGCTGAATCTCGCACCACAGCAGGCCTGCCTTCACGCGCTTCGATCCATGCCCGGATCACTTCGTGATTTGTGGTTTTCAGGGCCTCGCTCATAGGATCTCTCCTTGCTGCAATAGTGCCTATCCGAAGGAAGCCAGGCGCCCGCTCTATTGTTGCTGGACCGCCTGAAGCATTTCCCCCAGAGACAAAAGGCCCGTTACTTTGGGCAACGGGCCTGATGGGATCCGAGTGGACCCGGGATCGCTTGGGGGGAGCGATCTGTCGTCAAACCGGCACGACGCCCGAATGTTCCACCGATCGGCGGCTTTCTCTCCGGATCGCGCAGTTCCTGCATGGCAGGAAGGGAGTTTGGCCGTACCCGACTCGGGACGCCAGACCGCTGCTGGCTGTCATGTCCGAATAGCGCTCCTTGGCCTCGGAGCTTGGCGATTGTTCGGCGATGGGCAGGCAGCGCCGGTTGTCGGGAACCATTCGCCGGCCCGCCGGTTCGGGGACAAATTGCTGGAGCCTCTATTGCTGGAGCCTCGCCAAATTCCTGGAGCCTCGCCATGTCCAACGCAGCGGAAATTCTCGTCGACACTTTGATAGCCTGGAACGTCGAAGTTGTGTTCGGCCTTCCAGGAGACGGCATAAACGCCATCATGGAGGCCCTGCGGCGCAACCAGGAAAAGATATCCTTCATCCAGGTGCGGCACGAGGAATCGGCAGCCTTCATGGCGTGCGCGTATGCGAAATGGACCGGAAGGCTGGGCGTTTGCCTGGCAACATCGGGCCCCGGCGGCACGCACCTCCTGACCGGGCTTTACGATGCCAAGCTCGATCAGGCGCCGGTGCTCGCCATCACCGGCATGCAGTTTCACGATCTCATCGAGACGTTCACGCAGCAAGACGTGGATTTGACGCGCGTCTTCAACGACGTCGCCGTCTACAATGCGCAGGTCTCTGACGCGGCGCACATGGAGAATGTGGCCAGCCTTGCCTGCCGCACGGCGCTGTCACGCAAGGGCGTTGCCCATCTTTCGATCGCCAGCGACATTCAGGAACAGCCTTCGGACGCTTCCATACGCTCCAAGCGCAACCGGCCGGCGCACACGCCGCAAGAGATGTTTGCGCCGCGCTGCTTGCCGGCGGATGGGGAACTCGACAGGGCGGCAGCCATTCTGAACGACGCCTCGCGCGTCGCGATCCTGGCCGGGCGCGGCGCGATGGGCGCCGCGGCGGAGCTTGAGGAAGCCGCGACCTTGTTGCAGGCACCGGTCATCAAGGCGCTGCTCGGCAAGGCGGTGCTGCCTGACGATCACCCTCATACCACCGGCGGCATCGGGATACTGGGCACCCTGCCATCGCAGGAAGCGATGGAAAACTGCGACGCCGTGCTGATTGTCGGTTCGACGTTTCCCTATATCGAATATTATCCGAAACCGGGCCAGGCGCGCGGGGTCCAGATCGACTGCGACGCGCAGCGCATCGGCTTGCGCTTCCCTGTCGAGTCGGGCCTGGTTGGCGATGCCAGGGAAACACTGGCCGCGCTCAACCGCAGGCTCACCCGAAAGGCCGACAACCGGTTCCTGGCCGAGGCGCAGGCGTCGATGCAGACATGGCGTGAGATGATGCGGCAATCGGAGGATGGCCAGTCGCATCCGCTCAAACCGCAGCTTGTCGCCCGTGCATTTGGAGAGCGGCTGGCCGGCAACACCGTGCTTGCTGCCGATTCAGGCCAGAACACCGAATTGGCTGCGCGGCACGTCGACTTGCATCATGGTCAGGCCTTCGGCGTCTCCGGCGCTCTGGCGTCGATGGCATGCGGCCTGAGCTACGCGATCGCCGCCGGCATCGCCTTCCCGGGCCGGCCGATCGCCGCCATTGTCGGCGACGGCGGACTTGCCATGCAGCTCGGCGAATTTTCGACGGCTGTCCGCTACCGCATCCCCCTGAAAGTTCTGGTCATCAAGAACAACATGCTGAACCAGATCGCCTGGGAGCAGATGATGTTCCTCGGCAACCCGCAATTCGGCTGCGAATTGCAGCCGATCGATTTCGCCAAGGCGGCGGAAGCGATGGGCGGCAAAGGCTTCAGCATAGAGAGCGCCGATCAGGTGACGCAAGTGCTCGACGAAGCCTTCGCCACGCAGGGGCCGGTCATCATCCAGGCGCTGGTGGATGCCTACGAGCCGATGATGCCGCCGAAGATGCCGCCGGATTATGCAAAAAATTTCCGCAAGGCGCTGCCTGAGACGCCTGGGCACGAGCGCATCGCGGAAAATGTCGCGCGTGAGCCGGCCAAGACGATGATGGAGGCCGGCGAATAGAACAGCCGATGCCGACGATCAGGAAGGGCATTCAGCGACGAAGCGACCTGGCCCCCGAGAAATAATCGGTCGCAACGTCAAGTAATCTAGGAACATGTCAAACCGCCGGAGGTTCGGGCTGTATCGCAATCAGGCGATCAACTTAGGAGACTTCGATGATCAAACTTCTCATGGCATCTGCTCTCGCGCTCGCTCTCGCGGGCTCGGCCATGGCGCAGTCCGGATCCGGCGGTACCGCAACCGGATCCGGCGGTACCGCAAGTGGAGACAATGGTACCGGCAAAACGACGGGTACTGGCAACGGTGGCAACACCGGCACCAACAGTGGCACCGGCACCAACAGTGGCACCGGTGGCACCGCACCAGCCGATCCGAACGCCACCAACAGCACGACCAATACGAACGGGATGACGGACCGCTGCAAGGATGCAGCAGGGAACGACACCAACACCAACACCGCAAGCGGCGCCACGACGTCCACCAAGCAGAACTGCAATAAGTAGAATTCTGCCGTCGGCCGGGCGGCTTCGCGGTGCGCCCGCTGTCCCACTCGCAGCATGAAAACAGGCCCGCCGATCTCGGCGGGCCTTTTGTTGCCGGGCAGGACGCGTGCGGTCGCCCCGTATTCAGTCCTTTACATAAGCTCCGGGCTGGCGACCGTTCTTGGGCGCCTTGGCATCCTTGGAATGCTCCGCGATCGATGGACCGGCACCGGAGGTCTTTTGCGTTGCGGGGCTGGGTGTGGCGTGCCTCGGAGGGTTTTGATCGTCCGACTGATGGGTCTCGTCCTCGACCTCGCCTTGCTTGCGGGTTAGCCCAATTCCCCCAGCGGGCTCTTTATTGCCTGCCGCGTCCTGGGAGAACTCATCGGCCGGATCGGGATCGTTATTTGCCGGGTATTTCCTGGCGCCCGTCTCGCGGCGGTTTTCCTGATTGCTCATGACGTATCTCCAGTTTGACTGCAATGAACAACAACCCTCACCTGGCAAGAGCGTTCCCGCACCAAACCCGTTCAGACTGATCGCGTGGAACAAACATCAATGACCCGGATTAGGGAGCGCAAAGGAGGATCGGTCATGGACAGGGAAGAGCGCATCAGACGCCGCGCCCACGAAATCTGGGAGCGCGAAGGCTACCCCGAAGGGCGCCAGCAGGAGCATTGGGACCAGGCGGTGCAGGAGGTCGAATCCGAAAGCTCGGAAGCCGAGCGCGGTCCGGTTGTCCCTGATCCGACGGTCGGCTTTGGCTCCGCCCCGACCATCAACAAGCCTGCTGGCTAAATTGGAAGCACGCGCAGAGCGAAAGAAAAAAACCTGCAATGGCTCGCGCTATCTCATGGACAGTGGTTATGCTGGTCGTGCTGGTCGGCACCTGGCTCTGGTTCGATCGCGACATGGAACGCCCTGCTGGCGGCGCCCACCAACCAGCACCCCACTCGATCGACCAGGGGCGATTGAAAATCTATAACGCTGGGTGGCTGAGCTAATTAGCACAGCGCAGTGTCGCCCATAGCTCAAGGCCGATGCGGCGCGGCAGACCCGATCGGCAAAGCCGGCGACCACCCAAACCGGCAGCACGAAATACATCAGGATGGGCACCATCGGGTCGGCGAGCTTCTACCGGCTCTTCGGCGCCGATACTTGTTGGACGAGCTTCAAGACGACTGCCGCCAACAGGGCCTGGTTCGTGGGCTTCTGCAGCACGGCCACCTCGGCGAAACGAGGCGGCAGGGAGGAATCACCATAGCCGGTCACGAAAGCAAACGGGATGCCCTTTTCGCGCAGCGTGTCTGCCAGCACGTAGCTCGTCTCGTCGTTCAATTGCACGTCCAGAAGCACGGAATCCGGCTGTTCCCTTGCGATGCTGTCGAGCGCCGCTTCGACTGAAGGCACAGGCCCGACGACTTCGCACCCCGCTCGTCGCAGATGCTCCGCATGGTCCTCGGCGATAAGCCATTCGTCTTCCACGATGAGGATGCGAAGAGCGGCTGCCAAAGGTCAGGCCTTCCGGTCGAGAGGAAAAGATATCCTTACCTTCAAACCCGTTGGCTCGAAGAATATTTCAGCCTTGCCGCCGAGACGGTATTCAATTTCGCCTTTGACCAGCGAAAGGCCAAAGCCGCCATGCTTTGGCTGAGCGACGGGCGGCCCATCGATTTCTTCCCAGGCCAGATTGAATCTCTCGTCGTGTAGCGACCATGCGACATCCACCTTGCCATCCTCCTTGGCCAGCGCGCCGTACTTGGCCGCGTTGGTGGCGAGTTCGTGCATCACCATGCCGAGTGACAGCGCTTGTTGCGGCTTGAGCATGACCGACGGGCCGGACAGCGAGAAGCGCTGACGGCCAAAAGGCGCGGCTTCCTGGTCGATCAGCTCCTCGACCGAGACTTCCGTCCAGTTCTCCCGCGACAGCGCTCCGTAGGAGCGCGCCATGGCATGGAGCCGCCCGAGCAGTGCCGTTGCGAATTCCTCCTTGGTTGAAGAGTTCTCCACAGAGCGGTTGGCGATGCTGGTGACGATCGCCAGCATGTTCTTGACGCGATGATTCAATTCCGAGATCAGCACCTTCTGGTGTTCCTCGGCTTCGGCCAGCGCTGTGACGTCAACCAGCGTCACCACCACCCCATTGATGCGCGCGCCCTTGTCTCGATAAGGAATAAGACGAACCATGAAAAAATGGCCTCGTCCATCGCGCGCCAGATGATGGATGACCGGCTCGCCATTCTTGAAAACCTTTGCGATATGGTCGCGCATTTCCGGATAGTCAAGCTGGCTGGAAAGCTCGGTAAGCGGACGGCCGACGTCGGATCGGCGCAGATTGAAGAACGACGAAGCCGCCGGCGTGAAGCTGCGTATCACCAGCTCGCGATCGAGGAACACGGTTGCGATGTCGGTGCTCTCGAACAGGTTCTTCAGGTCGCTGTTGGCGTGGTCGAGCTCCTCGATCTTGCCGGAGAGTTCGGCGTTGATCGTGTTCAACTCCTCGTTGAGGGATTGCATCTCCTCCTTGGAGGCCTCCAGCTCTTCATTGGTCGACTGCGCCTCCTCATTGAGGGAGACCAGTTCCTCATTGGAAGATTTCACCTCCTCCAATGCCGTCTCGTACTCCTCGATGGTTGATTGCAGGCGCTCGCGGATTTCGCGCAATTCCCGCTCAACTTGTACCAGGTCGTCCGGAGAGCGGCTGTCCCGCTCGGCTTCCCACTTATCGCGGGAGGCCCCCACCGGCTGGAACAGCACGAGATAGAACGCCCCGCCACTGTCGCGGTCCGGCAGCGGCTCGACTGTGATGGTAGCGCGTTGCACGCGGTCGTCCTCACCGTCGACGACGACGTTCTCGCGCAGCACGATCTGACGTGTCGTCACCGCCTCGTGCAGCGCCGAGCGCAAATCGAGCCTGAGGCCCCGCCGCGCCATGCTCAGCAGGTTACGGCTGGGCACGCCCTGCGGCGGCTCGAGATAGCGTCCGGTTCGCGCCGAATAATAGATGACATCGCCTTCCGCATTGACCACCACATGCGGTGGCGCGTGACGTTCGAGAACCTGCGATTCAACGGATTGCCGCAGCGGATGACGAGCGAGTTCGCTAGTCCTGCTTTGTGGCCCAGTGGACAGGGATGGGACGCTCCCGCTGCCTTCGCCAACCAAAAGCCGGAGGCGCGCTCTCGGCAAGACATCGTCGCGGGCCCTGAAGATGCGTTGTTTTTTATCGACGGTTACAAAAAGATCGGTGTGCTGGCCGATGCTTTCGGAAGTGCCGACGAACAGATAGCCGGACGGCCTCAGCGCATAGTGAAAGATCGGAAGGACCCGGTTTTGGATATCCGGGCCGAAATAGATGAGAAGATTGCGGCATGAGACCATGTCCATGCGCGAAAAGGGCGGATCCTTGATGACGCTGTGCGGCGAGAAGATGCACAGTTCGCGCACCTCGGTGGCCAGCACGAAGCTCTCGCTTTCATCAGTGAAGAACCGCTTCCGCCTTTCGGGGGAGACACCATCCATCATGCCGGCGGGATACCGCGCCGCGCGCGCGACCGAAAGTGCCGCCTCGTCGATGTCGGTGGCGAAGATCTGTATCTTCGGCACTGCCGACAGAGTGTCCATATGCTCGCGCAGCAGCATGCCGATCGAATACACTTCCTCACCGGTCGCGCAGCCAGGCACCCAGATCCTGATCGTGTCGGACGCGGTCTTGCCCTCGAAAAGCTTCGGCACGATCTTCTTTTCCAGGAGCTCGAACGCGTCGGCATCGCGAAAGAAGTTGGTGACGTTGATCAGCAGGTCGCGAAACAGCGCCGTGACCTCGCGCGGCTCCTTGCGCAGCAGCTCGATATAGCCGGACAGCGATGTGATCTGGCCGATCTGCATGCGGCGCTTGACCCGGCGAATGAAGGTCTTGGTCTTGTAGCCGGAAAAGTCATGGCCTGATTGGGAGCGCAGGACATCGTAGATTTGCGCGCGCGCCCGGTCGATGTTCTCGGACGCATCCTCACTGCCCTCCGCAAGTTGATCGAGGGTGTCGAAGCCGCGGGCGAAGTCCATCAGTCGTTCACCCATTTGCTCCGCTGCAACGGCCATGTCGACGACGCCGCTGGAAATCGCGCTTTGCGGCATGTCGGGGTTGCGCGGTCCCGAACCATCCGCAGCCTGCGCCAGCACGAAGCCGCCGTGTTCCTTGATCATCTTGGCGCCAAGCGTGCCATCGCCGTCACCGCCCGATAGGATGATGCCGACGGCGTACTCGCCTTGATCCTGTGCGAGCGAGCTGAAAAAGATATCGATCAGCTTGCGTTCACGGCTCGCCGCGCTTGGCCGCCGCAACCGCAATTTCCCGCCTTCCATCGTCAGGACGGCATTTTGCGGCATCACATAGATTTTGTCAGACGCAACTTCCATGCCGTCTTCGGCGATCGTCACCGGCATTGCGGTGTAGCGGCCGAGCACATCGTGCAGCATGCTCTCCCGGTCAGGGCTCAGATGGGTGACGACGACAAAGGCCATGCCGGGCGCGTCAGGCAAACCCTTTAACAGCCCTTCCATGGCCGGGATGCCGCCGGCAGAAGCGCCGATGCCGACGATCGGCAATCTTGAATTTCGCGACACTCAGCCCGCCTCCGACTTACTGCGCCACTTTAGATAAGGCGGCAACGATGTTTGACCATGGTTTTGCTGCGAGACCAGTCAGGCATTCGCCGTCAAGCGTTTTGACCAGCAGCCGCATCCGTGCGAGGCCACGGTGGAGGCTCGCGGACCGCTTGTTCTCGTCGCTGGAATCGCCAAGCCCCTCGCCGTGCGCCTGGACAACCGCCGCAGAATCTGCCTCGTCGCGGAGTTCGCACTGCAAAATGCTGAAATCCTCCGGGTGACGTCCAATCTGCTCCTTGTCAAAGCATGCCCTCTCCGAACGGCGAGCGCAAGGCTTGTAACCCGCCAGCGGTCAGCTCTTCCCCACGCATACCAAAGTCCCCACGTGCCGGAACAACTTGCAGCGCTCAGCGTTGCTCATTATCCGGGGGCAATTTACTCGAAATCGAATGGAACGCTCCGGATCGACAGCCCGCTCAACCGGGAAGCTTATCATCCAAGATTGCAACCATGAGGAGCTAAAGTGCAACGGCTGGCAGAAGCCAAGATCCTGATTGTCGAAGACGAATTTCTCGTGGCTGACGATATCGCGCGCTACTTCGCCGGATTAGGCGCGCGTATCCTCGGCCCGGTGAGCACCGTTGCGGAGGCGCAAGTTCTTGCTGAAGAGGCGGATGCAGCCGTGTTGGACATCGATCTCAACGGCGCGTCCGTGTTTCCGGTCGCTGATCGCCTTTCCGACCGCGGCGTCCCCTTCGTCTTCTTCAGCGCATATGACCGCAACGTCATCCCCTCCCGGCTCGATCATATCGCGAGCCTTATGAAGCCGACGGACCGGCGGAAAATCATTGCGGCCCTTTTTCCCGAGAAGGACCCGAACGAGAGCCTGGACGACCCGTTTGATGTGCTGGCGCTGCTGCCGAAATTGCGGCTGGCCGCCCGGCTCATGCTTCCGGATGCGGGCGCCGCCGACCGCCTGGTCGAGATGACGCTGGAACTCGCCATCAGCGAGAGCGATGATCGCCCGGCCGGTATGCCTACCGAGCGATGGCTGAACTCGATCCTGAAACGGGTCGCTAGCAGCTCGGCCGGCCTGCTCCACTAGTTGCGAATGCAGGCGGCCGAAGGCACAGCTTGTGGCTATGCAAGACCCTCGGAGATGCGGCGGGTTCTGGAGCAGACTTGTGAATTCATACAAAGCCAACGCGCCTTTCTCGCCAGCCCATTCGACGTTGCTGTCACGGCGAAAGCCCGCGCCTTTTGAGGGCATCGGCGCGGGCCGATCAGGTGTTGTCCACCGATCTCAACAGACACCACGCCGCGGCATCTGCAGCGACACCAAACTGGGCTCCTTCGCCAATGTTCCAGCGACCCGGAAAATCTGTTTGGCCAAGAATCTGTTGGGCGAAAGCGGACACAACCGCCGCGCAAGAACGGTTTCGTCCAAATGGAACATCCGGACCAGCTCCCAGTTCGGTGGCCGCGACAGGAGCACTCATCATGAACACTGAACGTAGCCCGGCCGAAAACAGAGGCGATATCCAGTCCGGCACGACAGGCGACAAGACGCCCGGCTTCGACCCGGCGGCGGCCCCCCAGGAAACCGATGCCGAAGCAGCGGACGCAGGCACCGTTCCGGTTCCTGCCGCGACAGGCACGCCGGCCTTCGCCAATCAGGCGAGCTTCGCCAATGCGATGCGGCCGCCGGACGATGAGCGCACCCCATCCCCGGCCAGAACCGGCCCGGTGCTTGTCATTGCCGCGCTCGTGGTGATTGCGGCCGTCGTGTTCGTTGGCGCTGCGATGCTGGGGCGCTAGCGAAGCGGGGTATCCGGCGCTCACGCTGAACGTCTATCCTCCGAGCGGGCTTTCAAGACGCACTATCGTCGTAAAGGTGTTCATGAATGATGCCGAGGATTTCAGACCGCACCGCTTCGCGCGCCTCCGGCTGGATCAGCGGCATCAAGAGATCGACCGTGTCCTTGACCTTTTGTGGCAGGTCGGCACTTGCGTCCGTCAACTCCCTACCGTGAGCGTAGAGATTGTCAGCGAGTTTTTTGTCCATATCAGAAAACAGTCCCATGACGTAGCTCCGCGTTTTTGCCGCAACACCCGGCAACGCGATTGGTTCCGCGGATTGGCCATCTGTTTCAAGATAACAAGCAATGTCGAAGGGAACATCCGCGCCCTGCGTTAGTTCGGCCGCTGTTCTGAACTGTTTTGATTATCGGAGGATCGAATGGACGACGCCAAGCTTGCCGTTGTAACCGGCGCTTCAAGCGGAATCGGCAGGGAGCTCGCCAAACTTTGCGCCAAGGACGGCTATGACCTGATCGTCGTGGCCGACGAGCCGGCGATCCGCCAGGCTGCCGAGGCCCTTCAGTCGCACAATGTGGCGGTCGAAGCTGTGGAGGCCGACCTTGCGACCGAGGACGGCGCCGATCGGCTGATTGCGACGATCGGCGACCGCTCGATCGACCTGTTGTTCCTCAATGCCGGGCGCGGCTTGGGGCGCGGCTTCGTCGACCAGGATTGGGCACAGGTCCGCCGCGTCATCGACACCAATGTCACCGGCACGGTCTATCTTGCTCGTAAGCTCGGCGAGCGCATGGTGCGTAAAGGACGCGGCCGGATCCTGTTTACCGGCTCGATCGCCGGCTTCATGCCTGGCACCTTCCAGGCCGTTTACAACGGCACAAAGGCGTTTATCGATTCCTTCGCGGTCGCTCTGCGCCACGAGCTGAAGGACAGCGGCGTCAGCGTTACGGTGCTGATGCCCGGCGCGACACAGACAAGGTTCTTCGAGCGTGCCGACATGATGGACACCAAGGTCGGAACCGCCGAGAAGGATAATCCCGCCGATGTCGCCAAGGACGGCTATGAGGCCATGTTGGCCGGCGAGCAGCAGGTGATCAGCGGCTGGAAAAACAAGCTTCAGGTGGCGGCAGCGCACGTCACTCCGGCCGGCACCTTGGCCGAGCAGCACCGCGGCATGGCCGAACCCGGCTCAGCCGCCAAGGACTGAGCCGAGCGGCTTTGCCGGAGCCGGGAACATTTCACCTTGGGGCAAGTTCGGCCTCATCGATCTTGTCCAGCACATCCAAAGGGAGCAGCACATGAAGGCCCTGACCTGGCACGGCAAAGGCGACATACGTTGCGAACAGGTGGCTGATCCGACTATCCAGAATGATCGCGACATCATCATCAAGGTCACCTGCTGCGCCATATGCGGCTCGGATCTGCATTTGATGAACGGGTACATGCCGACGATGAAATCGGGCGATGTGCTGGGCCATGAGACGATGGGAGAAGTGGTGGAAGTCGGCCGCGGCCACACCAAATTCAAGAAAGGCGACCGCGTCGTCGTTCCCTTCAACATCTCGTGCGGCGAATGCTGGTTCTGCCAGCGCGGGCTGTTTTCGCTTTGCGACCGCTCGAACCCGAACGCCAAGGAGGCGGCGAAAGTCATGGGACAATCGCCCGCCGGCCTGTTCGGCTACTCGCATCTCGTCGGTGGCTACTGGGGTGGCCAGGCCGAGTATCTGCGCGTGCCCTTCGCCGATGTCGGTCCGATCAAAGTGCCCGACGGTATCGATGACGAGCAGGTGCTGTTTTTGTCAGACATCTTCCCGACCGGCTACATGGCGGCGGAAAATGCCGGCATCGAGGACGGCGATACGGTTGCCATCTGGGGATGCGGCCCGGTAGGCCAATTCGCCATACAGAGCGCCTGGATGCTGGGCGCCGGGCGCGTCATCGCCATCGACAAGGTGCCGGAGCGATTGGCGCTGGCACGTACGCACGGCCGGGCGGAGACACTCGATTTTAGCAACTCCGACATCTACGACGCGCTGATGACGATGACCAATGGGCGCGGACCGGATCGCTGCATCGATTGCGTCGGCACCGAGTCCGATCCCGGCGCAAGCTTCGATGCCATGCTCGACAAGGTGAAGGCCGCCGTCTATCTCGGCACAGACCGGCCGCATGTCTTGCGCGAGGCCATCTACTCCTGCCGCAAGGGCGGCACGATCTCGGTGCCCGGCGTCTACGTCGGGCTCGTAGACCATATCCCGTTCGGCGCCGCCATGAACAAGGGCCTGACGTTTCGCATGGGACAGACCCACACGCAGCGCTATCTCGAGCCGCTGCTGCAAAAGGTTCAGAATGGCGATATCGATCCCTCCTTCGTCATAACCCATCGAGCTGGCCTCGACGCCGGGCCCGATCTGTACAAGACCTTCCGCGACAAGGAGGATGGCTGCATCAAAGTGGTGATGCGCCCGCACGGCTGAACCTCCTGGCCAACGGGGCCGATTGATGCGGGTGATGAAAGGAGATTGAGTATGGCCAAGGACAAGCCCATGCAGGCAAAACAGAGCGACAGACCACCGGTTAGGTCGCCCGGAGCCGATGGCCTGCCGCACCCTCGCCGCGACGCCGAAGACAGCGATGACGGCGCCAAGCCGACGGCCCCCAAGACCGCCGGCGCGCAGGAAGCATCCGAATCGCCGCTCGATAGCCGCGTTGCTAACCGCAATGCCGGCCGGCCTCGCCAGGCGGGGGCGACGCCTCGCCCTATCGACAAACCGCTGGATTAAGAAAAAGCCGACGCTGCGGCGTCGAAGTCCGGCGCCGCTGCTCTTTTGCGGTCAGGGGCCGCCTCCACCACCGACTGCGCCATAGACCTGACCGGTCGCGTAGCTATCCTCCTGCGAAGCCAGAAGCACATAGATCGAGGCCAGTTCGGCAGGCTGCCCGGGCCTGCCCATCGGGCTGTCGGCGCCAAATTGCGGAAGCTCTTCTGGAAACTGGCCGCCGCTTGGCTGCAGCGGCGTCCAGATCGGCCCCGGAGCGACGGCATTGACGCGGATGCCTTTCTTGGCCACCTGCTTGGCCAGGCTCTTGGTGAAGTTCTGGCCGCAGGCCTTGGTCATGGCGTAGTCGATCAGCGCCTCGTCCGGATCGTAGGCGTTGACCGAACTGGTAATGATGATCGACGAGCCCGCACCCATATGCTTCAGCGCCGCTTTGGTGATCCAGAACATCGCGTAGACATTGGTCTTGAAGGTCCAGTCGAAGGCTTCCGTCGTAATGTCGGCGAGCTCTTTTTGCGGGTGCTGACGCGCGGCGTTGCTGACCAGAATATCCAGCCCGCCGAGGCCGGCAACCGCATCCTCGACCAGCTTTTGGCAGAAACTTTCCTCGCGGATGTCGCCAGGCAGCGGCAGCGCCTTCCTGCCGGCCGCCTCGATCAGCCGCACCACCTCCCTTGCGTCGGGCTCTTCGGCCGGCAGGTAGCCGATGGCGACGTCGGCACCTTCGCGCGCAAAGGCGATCGCGGCGGCGCGGCCCATGCCGGAATCACCGCCGGTGATCAGCGCCTTGCGGCCGGCCAGCCGGCCGGATCCCTTGTAGCTATCCTCGCCGTGATCGGGCCGTCGGTCCATTTTGGAGGCGAGGCCCGGCCATTCCTGCTGCTGCGGCTTGAACGGCGGCTGCGGGTATTGCTTGGTCGGATCCTGCTTGGCTGGCGCCGCGGCCGGGCCTGAAGCCGCCGCATTGGCCTGCTGCGCCTGCGCCGGCGTTGCCAGCGCGGCAAGCATGCCGCCGGCCATGCCGCCAACCACGGTGCGCCGCGACGTTCCGGCGGGAATTGATTTGTCCGACATGTCTTACTCCTGCTGAATGCCGGCTGCGCCGGCGATGATGGTGGGTGTGGCTGGGCCGATGCGCCTCAGCTTGTGGCGTTGCTGCGCTCCACGAATTTGTTGAAGCGGCTCTGTCCGCCGTTGCCGGATTCTTCCTGGTGCAGGAAAGCCAGGTCGTTCTCGTCGAAGATGCGGAAGAACTCATCCCACTCGATCGGTTCGAGCGTGTCTTCAGGCTCGCCGAAGTCGATCCGCAGAATGCCGCCCTTGCCGCCCGTGCGGACAACGGCGGGACGGCCGTCCCGCTCCTCCACCCAATTGCGGATTTCGTCGTGATTGGTTGTCTTTTTCGCTTCGGACATCGCTTTCCCTTTCTCGCCATCGGCCGATGAGCGCCTAACAGCGGCGAAGGAGCAATGTTCCAATGCTTTGCGTCCGGGCTTTGCGCCGCCTGGTTGCACGCTCGGACGAAGGAACTTTGTTGAAGCAAGGGAACAAACCTTTTGCCCGGCAGTTCGGGGCGCCAAAGCCAGATCTTGCCCAAGCCAAATCAGAGGAGTGATCGTGAAACGCATACTGGTTACAGGAGGCTGCGGCTTCATTGGCCGCCACGTCGCCCAAGAGCTTGTCGACCATGGCTATGAGGTGCGCATCCTGGATGCGCTGCTGGAGCAGGTCCATGGCGCCGAAGCCGTCACTCTTCCCGCCGGCGCCGAGTTGATGAAGGGCGATATCCGTGACCGCGAGGCCGTGGTCGAGGCGTTGTCGGATGTCGACGCGGTCGTCCACCTGGCCGCCGAAGTCGGCGTCGGCCAATCCATGTACGAGATCGCCCGCTATGTCGGCACCAACGATCTCGGCACCGCGATCCTCTTGGAAGCATTGATCAAGCAGCCGGTCGAAAGGGTCGTCGTCGCCTCCTCGATGAGCATATATGGCGAGGGCCTCTACGAAACCGCGGACGGCCGGCGCATCGACGATGCGCGCCGCAAGGCCGGCGACATCAAGAGCGGCCAATGGGACCTTTTGTCGACCAGCGGAGACAGGCTTGCGGCTGTGCCCACCGACGAAGAGAAGCGGGCCGATCTCGCCTCGATCTATGCGCTGACCAAATACGCGCAGGAGCGTGCCGTGCTGATCTTCGGCCAGGCTTACGGCATCGACGCGGTGGCGCTGCGCCTTTTCAACGTCTTCGGCGCCGGCCAGGCGCTTTCCAACCCTTACACCGGCGTGCTTGCCAATTTCGCCTCCCGCCTGGCGAACGGACAGCGGCCGATGATTTTCGAGGACGGCGAGCAGAAGCGCGACTTTGTCCATGTGCGCGATGTCGCGCGCGCCTTTCGCCTGGCGCTGGAGCAGCGTCAGGCGCATGGCCACGCCATTAATGTCGGCAGCGGCCGCTCCTACACGATCAGCGAGGTCGCCCGCCTGCTCGCCGAGGCGATGGGCGAGCCCGGCCTGTCGCCGGAAATCCTCGGCAAGTCACGCTCGGGCGATATCCGCAACTGCTTTGCCGATATTTCAAAGGCGCACGAATTGCTCGGCTTCGAACCGGAACACCGGCTGGAACACTCACTCGACGAGTTTGTCGCCTGGGTTCGCAACACCGTCGCCATCGACCGAGGTGCTGACATGAAGCGGGAATTGGAAGAGCGGGGACTGGTTTCATGAGCCATCTCCGCGAGACTGCCATTGCCATCGTCGGCGGCAGCGGTTTCATCGGCTCGAATCTCGCCGACAGCCTCTTGTCGGATGGCGAACCGGTGCTGGTCATCGACAATCTCAGCCGTCCCGGCGTCGAGCAGAACCTGCAATGGCTGGCGCAAAAACACGGCAATCTGCTTGCCGTGGAACGGGCCGATGTGCGCAATGCAGAGGCGATGATGTCCGCGCTGACCTCCGCGAAGGCCATATTCCATCTCGCCGCGCAGACGGCCGTAACCACCAGCCTTGTCGACCCGGGCGACGATCTCGATGTCAATCTGAGGGGTACATTCCATGTGCTGGAAGCCGCCCGTCAGACCGGCGCGCCGGTGATTTTCGCCAGCACCAACAAGGTTTATGGCGCATTGCCGCAAATCGCGGTGCGGCAAGCGCGGGATTGCTACGAGCCATGCGACGACGACATCCGCGCCCACGGCGTCGACGAGGCGGTCGGGCTCGATTTCTGCACGCCCTATGGCTGTTCCAAGGGGGCGGCCGATCAATATGTCCTCGACTACGCCAAGTCCTACGGCTTGCGCACGGCGGTGCTTCGCATGAGCTGCATCTACGGACCGCGCCAATTCGGCACCGAGGATCAGGGCTGGGTCGCGCATTTCCTGCTGAGCGCCCTCGTCGGCCACCCCATCACCATTTACGGCGACGGCCGCCAGGTGCGCGACGTCCTGCATGTCAGCGATGCGGTCTCAGCCTATCGCGGCGTGCTTGCCAGGATCGACCATCTCAAGGGCCAGGCCTTCAACCTGGGTGGCGGACCGCGCAATGCTGTTAGCCTGCGAATGCTGTTGGCCGAGATCGCAAGCATGACCGGCCGCAAAGTCGCGGTTCACCACGACCGCGAACGCACCGGCGACCAACCGTTCTTCGTTGCCGATACCCGCAAGATCGAATCCGCGCTCGGCTGGAGGGCGAAATTATCATGGCGAGACGGCATTCGCGACCTCGCCGACTGGCTGCGTCGGCATCGTCTGGCGCCGGGCCCGGAAGCCGCGAGGTATGTTGCATGAAAGTCGCCCTGGTCAATCCCTGCTGGACATACGAACACAGCATCTATTTCGGCTGCCGCCAGCCGCATCTGCCGTTGGAGCTCGGGTATTCAAAGGCAATGCTGGAAGCGGACGGCCACGAGGTGCTGATGCTGGACGGGCAATTGCAAAACCTTGACAACGCCATGCTTGCCGAGCGGGTGGCAGCCTTCGCGCCCGACATGAGCGTCGTGACCACCGCGCCGACCTATCTGTTCTGGCGCTGCGCGCCGCCGGAGCTGCGGGTGCCGGCGGAATTCCTCCGCCATCTCGCGCGACGCGGCGGCCGCACCGTCGCGGTCGGACCGCATGGGTCGGCGACGCCGGCGCCGACGCTACGCAAGCTCGGCGTGGATATCGTCGTCAAAGGCGAATGCGAGGAGATCGTTACCGATCTCGCCCGACGCCACGACTGGGAAAGCGTTCCGCACACGGCACACCTCGCCGATGGCGCGCTCGTCGCCAATGGCGGCACACATGCTAGCCGCTTCGTCGACCACCCTGCCTTGCGCTGGCCCTCCGAGTGGATCGCGGCCCATGCGCATCATCACCATCGGTTCGATGCGAACCAGCACCGTGCCGGCGCCGAGGTGGAGGCGTCGCGGGGCTGTCCCTACAATTGCAGCTTCTGTGCCAAGATCGATTTCCGCGACGGCTATCGTCGCCGCAATCATGACGCTGTCATCGCCGAGATCGACGGGCTGATCGCGCAGGGTGTAGGCTATATCTACTTCATCGACGAGATCTTCCTGCCGCAGAAGGCCCTTCTGGAGGCGCTGGTCGAGCGCGACATCCAGTTCGGCGTGCAGACCCGCATCGATCTCTGGAAACCGGAGCTGTTGAGGCTGCTGGGCGCGGCCGGCTGCGTGTCGATCGAAGCCGGCCTCGAAAGCCTCACCGTTGAAGGCCGCGAAATGCTGGCCAAGCGCTGCCGGCTGGGCACCGAGGAACTCGCTGCGCTGCTGGTCGATGCCCGCCGTCATGTCCCCTTCGTACAAGCCAATCTGATCGGCGTCATCGAGGACGATCCGGCGCTGGTGGATTATTGGCGCAAGCACCTCATCGACAATGGCGTCTGGGCCAATGAGCCGGTGCCGCTTTATCCGTATCCGAGTTCGCCCAGCTATCGCGAGCTGTGGGGTGAGCCCGACGATCTAGCCTGGGAACGTGCTCACGAGCACTATCTCGCCTCATTCGAGACCTTCAGCGACATCCAGGAAAAACGCCCACGTGCGCTGGCGGAGTTGGAGGCGACATGCTGCAGTCATTGATCCGTCATCCGCGGCGCATTCTGATGACGACCGACGCCGTTGGCGGGGTGTGGCGCTATTCGCTCGATCTGGCACGCGCCATGGCAGCCGAGGGCAACAGCATCGTGCTGGCGGGGCTGGGACCCGAGCCGTCGCGAGACCAGGCGGCTGAGGCGCGGTCCTTTGCCACGCTGGCATGGCTGACGACGCCGCCAGACTGGATGACCCGCAACGAGAACGATCTCGACCGGCTGCCCGGAGAACTCGACGCGCTCGTCAGCGCTCATGCTATCGATCTCGTGCACCTCAATGCGCCGACGCAGGCAGTTGGTCTCGAGCTTCGGTGCCCAATCGTCGCTGTATCGCATTCCTGCGTGGTGACATGGCTGCATGCGGTGCGCGGTGACGTCATCGCAGGCGACTGGGTCTGGCAACGGGAGCGACACAGAGCAGGTTTCGAGCGGGCCGATGCCGTTATTGCGCCGAGCCAAAGCCATGCCGGCGCGCTGCAGGCCTGCTATGGGCCCATCGCAAGACTGTCCGTCGTTCACAATGGCGCCCTTCCCGGCTCCACAGCCGAAGGACGCGATACCTTCGTGTTTGCCGCGGCGCGCTGGTGGGACGAGGGCAAGAACGCCGATACTCTCGACAAGGCGGCAGCGATCGCGCCGTGGCCGGTCTACGCGGCCGGGTCGCTCAATGGTTCCGACGGACAGCGTGCCCGTCTCGACAATTGCACCGCGCTTGGCCCGGTCGGCTATGCCGAAGTGCGCCGGATGATGGCGAAAGCGGGCATCTTCGTGTCGCCATCCATCTACGAGCCGTTCGGCCTTGCCGTGCTTGAAGCCGCGACGTCCGGCACGCCTCTGGTGCTCGCCGACATTCCCACCTACCGCGAGCTCTGGGACGGTGCAGCACTGTTCTTCGAAGCGCGCGACGCCCATGGGCTTGCCGGGTGCATCGCCCGGCTCGCCGGCGACGACGAGTTGCGGTGTCAACTCGGCAGGCACGCGGCAGACCGAGCTCGCAGGTTCTCGCTGCCGGCCCAGTCCGGCGCGACGAGCGAAATCTACGATCTGGCGGCCATGGCCGCCGCGGGACGCTAGCCATGCATTTCCAATTCTACACCCATTCGGCCGTCTCCGACTGGAACCACGGCAACGCGCATTTCCAGCGCGGCATCATGCGCGAACTCGTCGGGCGCGGACACCATGTGATTGCGCTGGAGCCTGCGGAAGGCTGGAGCCGCTCCAACCTCCTGGCCGAACAAGGACGTTTTGCCATCGAGCGCTTCCGCAAGGATTTCCCGGAATTGATGCCTGTGACCTATGACGCGTCCTTCGATCACGAGGCTTGGGTCGCCGACGCCGATGTGGTGATCGTCCACGAATGGACGGAGCCCGACCTCGTCGCGCGCATTGGGCGTGCGCGGGCCAATGGCGGCGACTTCACCCTTCTTTTCCACGACACGCACCACCGGGCGGTATCGGCAACGCAAGCAATTTCGGCCTTGGACCTCGAACACTATGACGGCGTTCTGGTTTTCGGCGAGGCCTTGCGCGATGGCTATCTCCGCGCCGGGTGGGGCAAACGGGTCTTCACCTGGCATGAGGCGGCCGACAACCGATTGGTCAAGCCATCCTCCGGTATACCTCCGGGATCGGACCTGATCTGGATCGGCAATTGGGGCGATGACGAGCGCAGCGCCGAGATCACGGAATTCCTGATCGAGCCGGCGCGCGAGCTTGGCCTGTCGGGAACGGTGCACGGCGTGCGCTATCCGCCGGAGGCTCTCGCCGCGGTGGCCGACGCAGGCCTGCGTTATGAAGGCTGGATCGCCAATGCCGACGTGCCGAAGGCGTTCGCACGTCACCGCGTCACGATGCACATTCCGCGCCGGCCCTACCGGGAAAACCTGCCGGGAATTCCGACTATTCGCATGTTCGAGGCGCTGGCTTGCGGCATTCCCCTTGTCTCGGCGCCCTGGTCGGACGCCGAGGGGCTGTTTCGCGCCGGCCGGGATTTCCTGTTTGCGCGCGACGGCGCCGAAATGCGCCAGCACCTGCGCGACATTGTGAACGATCCGGAGCTTGCAAGATCGCTGGCCGCATCCGGCATAGAAACCATTCTGGCGCGGCACACA
Source organism: Mesorhizobium sp. B2-1-3A (assembly GCF_006442655.1). Classification (NCBI taxonomy): domain Bacteria; kingdom Pseudomonadati; phylum Pseudomonadota; class Alphaproteobacteria; order Hyphomicrobiales; family Phyllobacteriaceae; genus Mesorhizobium; species Mesorhizobium sp. B2-1-3A. The sequence goes on along the minus strand of NZ_VFWK01000004.1, from coordinate 584,230 downwards.
TGCCGGCACCGCGCCGACGAACTGTTCGACGTTCTGGCCAGATGCGGCAATCGCCACGTGGCCAAAGAGATTCCGGCAAAGGAGGCCGCCGCATGAAAATCGCGTTCTATGGCTCCAGTCTGCTCTCGTCCTATTGGAACGGCGCGGCGACCTATTATCGGGGGCTGCTCAACGCGCTCGCCAAGCGCGGCTACGATATTGTCTTCTACGAGCCTGACGCCTTCGACCGGCAGAAACATCGCGACATCGAAGCGCCTGACTGGTGCACCGTGGTCGTCTACGAGGCCACTCCGCACGCGCTGATGCAGGTCGCGGCACGCGCCGCGCAGGCTGATATCGTGGTCAAGGCAAGCGGCGTCGGCTTCGAGGATGACGCCTTGCTGCGTGCGGTGCTGGACCATGCGCGGCCCAATGCATTGACGGTGTTCTGGGACGTCGACGCGCCGGCCACGCTCAATGAATTGCGCAACGATCCGGATCATCCCCTGCACGAGGCGCTAACCAGGGTCGATCTTGTCCTGACCTATGGCGGCGGTGATCCGGTGGTCTGGGAATATCGGGCATTGGGCGCGGCCGAGTGTATCCCCATCTACAACGCGCTCGACCCGGAGACGCATCATCCCGTCGCCAGCAATTCGCGCTTCGCCTGCGATCTCGCCTTTCTGGGCAACCGGCTCCCTGACCGTGAGGCGCGCGTCGAGGCGTTCTTCCTCGAGCCGGCGCGGGCGTTGGATGGCCATCGCTTCCTGCTTGGCGGCTCGGGTTGGGGAGACAAGCCGCTGCCGTCCAATGTCACATGGATCGGCCATGTCGGGACGAGAGACCACAACGTCTTCAACGTCACGCCCAAGGCGGTCTTGAACATCAGCCGCGACAGCATGGCAGCCAACGGCTTTTCGCCGGCGACTCGCGTTTTCGAAGCAGCCGGCGCCGGCGCTTGCCTGGTGACGGACGCCTGGCTCGGCGTCGAGATTTTCTTGACGCCGGGCGAGGAAATCCTGGTCGCAAGAGACGGCGCCGACGTCGCCGAGATCATGCGCACGCTCTCGCCGTCGAGAGCCCGAGCCATTGGCGCGGCGGCGCTGCGCCGCGTTCTTGCCGATCATACCTACACACTGCGGGCTGAACTGGTGGACGCCATCTTCAGGCGGCATTTCGAAAGCGAAAAGGCGGAGGCGGCGGAATGAAGACGCAACTCGACATCGTGTTCCTTGGCCTTTCCCTGTCGTCGTCCTGGGGCAACGGACATGCCACAACCTTTCGCGGATTGCTAAGGGGCCTGAACGAGCTCGGCCATCGCGTCACTTTTCTCGAGCGCGACGTGCCATGGTATGCACACCACCGGGATCTGCGCGACCCCGATTTTTGCACCCTGCGCTACTACGACACCGTCGATGAATTGCGCCGCAGCTACGACCGAGAGCTGCAGCGGGCCGACATTGTGGTGGTAGGATCTTTCGTTCCCGAAGGGATAAGTGTAATCGACAGCTTGAGCTCGTTGTGCACGGGGCGGTTCTGCTTTTACGACATCGATACACCGGTGACCCTAGCCAAGCTCGCGCAGAACGATTGCGACTATCTGGTCCGTCGTCAGGTCCCTTATTTTGATTGCTATTTCTCCTTTGCCGGCGGCCCGACGCTTGAGCGCCTGAAGTCGGAGTTCGGCGCGCGGCGTGCCGAGCCGCTCTATTGCTCAGTCGATCCCAAGCGCCACCATCGAGTCGAAACCGCCATTCGATGGGACCTCGGTTATCTCGGCACCTACAGTGCGGACCGGCAGCAAGCATTGGAAACTCTGTTGATCGAGCCGGCGCGCAGGCTACCGAAGCGACGCTTTGTCGTCGCCGGGTCGCAATATCCATCAGACATCGTCTGGCCCGACAATGTTGAGCGGATCGACCATCTGCCGCCTGCCGAGCACGCGGCCTTCTACAGCAGCCAGCGCTACACGCTGAATCTCACGCGCGCGTCGATGATTGCGGCTGGATGGTCACCCAGCGTGCGGCTGTTCGAGGCCGCCGCCTGCGCTACACCGATCATCAGCGACCGCTGGCCTGGGCTGGACAGCTTTTTTCCGCGATCGGCGATTGAGACGGCCGGTAGGGTCGAAGACGTCCTCGCAATCATGGAGGGAAAATCCGACCGGGCAAGGTTGGACACGGCCAGGCAGGCCCAGGCGATTGTCCTGGCCGAACACACGGGGGCTGCGCGAGCACGCGAATTCATTTCCGCGCTGAGGCAGCCAAATCAGGCACGTCCGGTGCTCGACCGGGACGTGGAAAGTGCAGCATGACAGGCAGACAGGAGACAAAGGCAATGCGGCAATCCAGAAAGACGCAAAGGCTGACGGTACTTGTTGCCGGCGGCGCCGGCTTCCTCGGTTCGCATTTGTGCGAGACCTTGCTCGAAAGTGGTCACAGGGTGATCTGCCTCGACAACTTTCTCACCGGCAGGCTCGAGAACATAAATGCGATGATCGGGCGGCCGCGTTTTCGCTTGGTCAAGCAGGATGTCTGCCAGCCGGTCACGCTCGATGAGCCCGTCGATCGCATCTTCAACATGGCTTGTGCGGCGTCGCCGCCCCGCTACCAGGCAGATCCGGTTCACACCACGCGCACCTGTGTGATCGGCACACTCAATCTCCTGGAACTTGCCGTCGCAAAAGGCGCCCGTTTCCTCCAGGCTTCGACCAGCGAGGTCTATGGCGATCCCGAACAGCATCCGCAGAACGAGGATTATCTCGGCCACGTCAACTGCACCGGGCCGCGCGCCTGCTACGACGAGGGCAAGCGAACCGCGGAAACGCTCTGCTTCGACTATCTGCGGGCGGACCGGGCCGATATCCGCGTTGCCCGGATCTTCAACACCTATGGTCCGAGAATGGACCCGGCCGACGGCCGCATCGTCTCAAATCTGGTCATGCAGGCTCTCGAAAGGCGGCCGCTGACGATTTTCGGCGATGGTCGCCAGTCGAGGTCGTTCTGCTTCGTCACAGACCTGGTGGAGGGACTGCTGCGCCTGATGGAGGTCGACCCCAATCCGCGCCAGCCCGTCAACCTGGGCAATCCGGGGGAGTTTACCATTCTTGAGCTCGCAAACCTGGTCCGCGAAATGACGGGCACACGGTCGACGTTGACTTTCCTGCCCCTGCCGCAGGACGACCCGCGGCGACGGCGGCCCGACATTACACGGGCCAAAACGCTGCTCGGCTGGCGGCCAAAGGTGCCACTGCGCGAAGGCTTGCTGCCGACCATCGCCTATTTCGCCGACCTGGACGACGGCATGATCGAGCCGATCACCGCCGTGAAAAAAACGGTTGCGGGTAAGGCGCAAAACCTTTCGGTGTGAGAACGCCGTTCGGGCGTCCTCCTTTTCGCCGGACATGGGAACATCCGGCAGACCTGCCGGTTTGGTGCGGCAACCGGCAGGGAGAAGAAAGCGGTGCAACCAAAGCGAAGTGTCAAGGACATCGATCAGCTCGCAGCCGAGGAAACGGCAGCGTACTTGCGCCGCGCTTCCATCACCTATCTGGAATGCTGCGTCAGCCTGATGATGACGCATATGGGTCGCGATGAAATTGCCGCTATTCTGGAGCAGGAAGCCGATATGCTGCGCAAGCTCGATTGAGCGGTGGCGGCTTCACTGTGTCGTCTGCTCCAGAAAGCGGGACAGACGCGACTGATAGCGCTCGATGAGAGGCCGCAATCGGTCGCTCTCACCGGTTTCAGCCTGGTCGGCCATAGTCCACAATCCCAATTGGAAAGCGAGATAGCAGGGCAGCATGTAGCTCAACAATTCGCGATCGACTGCGCGATTCATTGCAGCCTCCGCGCATACCGTCAGATGGAGCAGCTCGGCGTCCGAAAGATCATATTCGACAACGGCGCCGGCGATGTCCCATTCAATGCCCTGAGAGCCGATAAGGTCGTGTGACCGACAGTGATCGAGAGCGTCTGTCTTGAGCAGTCTACCGTCGGGGCAGTAAAGGAATTCCCATGGGTGCAGACGCCCATCGATCTGCACTCGACGTAGAGATTGCCGCAGCGGTCGGGCGTCGAACCAGTGACGCAGTTCAGCCGCTTTGGTTACCCCCAACGCCTCGCCACAATTCTGCACGGCCATGGATGCCAACGCATCGGGCGCAGCACCGGTCGCGGACGTCCGGAGATGGACGCCGCGCCAACCGAGATAGCGCCCGAGCCAAGCGATGAACCTTTCTCTGGATACATCGGCGCCGTGCAACCTGTTCGCCTCGACCCAGCACTCGACCAGGAAGCCGTGGCAGAGACCTGCGACGGGCGGTCCGAACCCGGACTCATGAAGCAATCTGCCTGTGCGCAGCTTTTGCACTCCACTCTCGCCGAGCCCGGCGAATTTGACCAGCCAACGCCCTGCCCCGGCTGAAGCCAGAAATTTGCGTCGTTCGAAGCCGGCAAAAATCGGGGGCCACTGCCTTGGCGGCAAAGATAGGTGATGGCGCCACGCGCCACCGGATATCTCGTGAAGTTGAACATCGGGGGCGGCCAGAAGCTTGCCCACCCAGTCGGCGAGTTTCGCAGCCGTCCCGCCATCGAACGTGTGTTCGAAATCCACGCAGTGGATGCGGCAGCGGGACCAGGTGGCGAGGATGTCTTCAGTTGCTTTTCCGCCCGGGCCGTTTCGATGGCTCGGGAACAGATGGATGCGTTCGAGATCGACGCCCTGATGAAGCAACCAGCTTACAACGGCATGGAACGAGCTGCCGGACAGACCGGGACCTTCGTCGACCACCGCATAGTTGGCCGCCGGACCGAGAAGCCAGCGGCCTATCAGATCAGGCGCGGCGGAGATGCGCCGGGCGAACGGATGCCCGACCGGCCGCACACTAACGGGCGGTGGCGCGCCGAGTGCGGCGGCGACCATCGCGGCAAGCCCCAGACCAATGCTGCGGATGCCGATGACGCATGTGTTGGCGCCGAGGGCGGACTGTTGCGCTGCGGCAAGATAGGTTTCGGGATAGAGCGCATAATGGGCGTAGCCTTCAGCCGCGCCCGCAGTGATCTCGGCCTGGCGATCCAGTTTGGCCAACATCTCCGAGACGTCACAATCAATTGGACCGGCAGAGGCAAATCCGCTTCGCCAGGACCGCGCCACCTCTGAGGCCAGCGCAACCAGAATTTGTGCGCCGCATTGCTGCGAAGGTGAATTTCGGTCAACGCCTGCGACCTCGAACTCCGCATCCGCAAGACCTTGAACCAGCTCGGAGACGTGGACGAAGAGCCTGACCAGGGCGGAATGCCGCTCAAGGCCCGGCGGCATCCCGCCGATGTTGGTCGCAGCCGTGCTGGCGGCCTCGGCGAGCCGGCCGGCGCGGCACTTCTGCTTGTGGTCACCGAAGACGATCATCACCCTGCCTTGCTGTCTGGCCGCCAACGCGGAAGCTGCATTTTCGATCCGCAATCCGGCAACGCAATTTTTGGGCACTGCAAAGGAACATTCCGGGCCGCTCACGGTTCGGCGCCAAGGAACTTACCTTTAAGCAGCAGAGGCAGCGGTTTCGTGGCATCGAAGAAAGTTCGTATCGGCATCGTTGGCATCGGCAATTGCGCATCCTCCCTGGTGCAAGGCCTGACCTACTATCGCGACGCCAAGAGCAACGAGCCGATACCCGGGCTGATGCATGCCGATCTCGGCGGCTACCACGTCGATGACATCGAGATCGTCTGCGCCTTCGATGTGGCGGAGGGCAAGGTCGGGCGCGATATCGCCGAGGCGATCTACAGCGCACCCAACAACACCTTCCGCTTTGCCGACGTGCCTCCGTCCGGTGTTCGTGTCGAGCGCGGGCCGACGCTGGACGGGATCGGCAAATATCTGCGCGACGAAATCGAAGAGTCGCAGCAACCGGTCATCGACGTCGTTGCCCGGCTGCGGCAAAGCGAGCCCGATGTTCTGGTGTCTTACCTGCCGGTCGGATCGGAAGAAGCGACTCGCTTTTATGCCGAATGCGCGCTCGAAGCAGGATGCGGCTTCGTGAACTGCATACCCGTCTTTATCGCTTCCCGACCGGAGTGGCGCCAGCGCTTCGAGGAGCGCGGACTGCCGCTGGTCGGGGACGACATCAAGAGCCAGGTCGGGGCAACAATCGTGCATCGCATGCTGGCAAACCTTTTCCGTGAGCGGGGCGTGCGCATCGACCGCACCTACCAGCTCAATTTCGGCGGCAACACCGATTTCCTCAACATGCTCGAACGTGAGCGGCTGGAATCGAAAAAAATCTCGAAAACCCAGTCCGTCACCAGCCAGATCGATGTCCCCCTCGCGGCAGGCGACATTCATGTCGGTCCCAGCGACCATGTTCCCTGGTTGACCGACCGCAAATGGGCCTACATACGTGTCGAGGGCACGACCTTCGGCGGCGTTCCTTTGAATGCCGAACTCAAGTTGGAAGTGTGGGATTCGCCCAATTCAGCGGGTGTCGTCATCGACGCCGTTCGCTGCGCCAAGCTCGCTCTCGACCGCGGAATTGCCGGAGCCCTGACCGGCCCCTGCAGCTATTTCATGAAGTCGCCACCGGAACAATTCACCGACGCCGAAGCCCGTCAACGCACGCTCGACTTCATCGCCGGCAGGGACGAGCCGATGCTCGACGCTGCGGAATGACGACGACTTTCTTCCTGATCCGGCACGCCGCGCACGACAATGTCGGCAGCTATCTGGCCGGTCGCATGGACGGCGTCTGTCTCGGCGCGGCAGGCCAGGCGCAAGCCCTGCATCTGGCCCGCCGCATGGCGCGCGAACCGCTGGCTGCGATCTGCAGCAGCCCGCGCGAGCGGACCCTGGAAACCGCCAAGCCTATGGCGATCGCCTGCGCCGTCGACAGGATCGCGATCTGCCAGGAGCTCGATGAAATCGACTTCGGCGCCTGGTCGGGAAAGACGTTCGACGAGTTGAATGGCGATGCCGCCTGGCAGATGTGGAACAGTCAACGTCAAAGCGCGCGCACGCCGAGCGGCGAGACGATGCAGGATGTCCAGCAGCGCGTGGTTGCGGTCATGGATACGGTGCGCCAGACCGCGCAGAACCAGTGTGTTGCCTTGATCAGCCATGCCGACGTCATCAAGGCCGCCGTTTGTAAAGTGCTCGGGCTTCAGCTCGGGGAGTGCTTCCGCTTCGATATCGAGCCCGCCTCGATCACCACGATCGTCTATGGCGACTGGGGTTCCAAGCTGATCCGCCTGAACGAAAGCGCCTGACGGAGTCGCCGAATGCGCATGCTCATTTTCGGTCTCACCGTCACCTCATCCTGGGGGAATGGACATGCCACACTTTGGCGTGGGCTCATCCGCTCATTGGCGCGGCTGGGCTGGTCCATCAGTTTCTTCGAGCACGACACCCCTTACTACGCGGGCACCAGGGATCTCCATCAGCTCGATGGCGGCAATGTCGTGCTCTACCCGAGTTGGGAGGACATCCGGCACGCTGCGGAGATCGAAATCCGTCATGCCGATATCGTCATTGTCACCTCCTATTGTCCCGATGCGGTCGAAGCTTCCCGGCTTGCACAGCAAAGCTGCCGCGGGCTGACGGTTTTCTATGATCTCGACACACCGGTGACCCTGGCAAGGTCAGTGCGCGGAGACTACCCGCCCTACTTAGGCCCCGAAGGATTGCGCGATTTCGATCTGGTGCTGAGCTACACTGGCGGGCCGGCCCTCGATGCCTTGAAAAATATCCTGGGCGCGCGCCACGTCCTGCCGCTTTATGGCCATGTCGACCCGGACCGGCATCGCCCCGCCCAGCCAAGGGCAGAGTTCGCCGCCGATCTGTCTTATCTCGGAACCTATGCGGCGGATCGTCAGGCCGGCGTCGAAAAACTCCTGGTCGCTTCTGCGGCCCGTCTGCCAGACCAGCGCTTCATCATCGGCGGGGCGCAGTATCCGCCAGAATTTCCGTGGAGCAAGAACATATTCTTCGTCAGGCATCTGCCGCCCGCCGACCATCCCGCCTTCTTCTGCTCGTCGCGCCTGACGCTGAACGTCACTCGCGAGGCGATGGCCCAGACGGGCTGGTGCCCTTCGGGCCGGCTGTTCGAGGCGGCGGCGTGCGGGGCAGCTGTGATCTCCGATGACTGGCCGGGCATGGACCTTTTCTTCGAACCGGGAAGCGAGATCCTGCTTGCCAATTCCACGGATGATGTCGTTGCCGCGCTCAGCCTCCCGGACGACGAACTCCGGCCCATCCGCAGCCGCGCCCGCGAGCGCGTTCTCAGCGAACACACCTCGGCACTGCGTGCGGCGGAACTGGACCGGATGCTGAACGACGCCTTGCAGGCCCCCGCGAACGTATCGATGAAGGAAGCTGTCTGATGTTGGGCATCATACCTGCGGCCGGTCGCGGCAGCCGCATCCAGCCGCTCGGTTTTTCGAAGGAACTGCTGCCGGTCGGCAGCCGGATGGACGGGCAGACCGAGCGTCCCTGCGCTGTCAGTGAATATCTGGTGCGGCGCATGGTGCGCAACGGGGTCGACAAAATCTGTTTCGTCATCGGATCGGGCAAATCCGACATCCTGGAATATTATTCCGCCGGCTACGAAGGCGCGGCCGCGATCTTCGTCACTCAGCCCTCGCCGGTCGGCCTCTGCGATGCGATATTCCGCGCCGCGCCGCTGGTCGCGCCTGACGAGACGGTTCTTGTCGGCCTGCCGGACACCATCTGGTTCCCCGAGGACGGCTTCTGCCACCTGCCCGACGACCAGCTGTCCTTCCTGCTGTTTCCGGTGGAGCGGCCGGAGCTTTTCGATGCCGTGGTGCTCGACCAGGACGGCCGCGTCAAAGAAATCCAGGTCAAGCAGCGCGGCGCCGCGTCGAATTGGATCTGGGGCGCTTTCAAGATGCCGGGCGACATCTTCCACCAGCTCGCCGCGCTTTGGCGCCAGCGGGATGGCCGCGACGAGTATTTCGGCACCTTGGTCAACGCCTATCTCGCCGCTGGCGGCCAGGCCTCTGCAGCCAAAGCCGGCAGCGCCTATGTCGATGTCGGAACCTTCAATGGCTACCGCACGGCTCTGCGACTGCTCGAGAACAACGAAACTCCGGACGAAGAGGCGATGCTGATGGTCTTGCCGCAGGGCCGGTCAGGCATTCCATCCTTTCCGGGCGAAGGAGGCTAGCCATGCTGCATTCCAATGCCGAGCTAAAGGCTCGCATCGACGCTCTTGGGCCGTGGTTCCACAACATGGAACTGGGTGGCGTGGAGACCGCCCCCGATCATTTCCTCGGCAATTACCCCTTCATCAAATGGCGAAAATTCGCAGACGCCATCCCGCACGATTTGTCGGGCAAGTCCGTGCTCGACATCGGCTGCAATGCCGGATTCTACTCCATCGAGATGAAAAGGCGCGGCGCCGAACGCGTGCTGGGCATGGACTTCGATGAAGCATATCTGGCGCAGGCGCGTTTTGCCGCCGAGATCGCGGACTGCCAGATCGAGTTCCGCCAGCTCTCGGTCTATGACGTCGGCGCGTTGGGTGAGACCTTCGACATCGTGCTGTTCATGGGGGTGCTCTACCATTTGCGCCATCCGCTGCTGGCACTCGATCTCATCCGCCAGCATGTCGCAAACGACCTCCTGGTTTTCCAGTCCATGCAGCGCGGCAGCAACGAGACTCTCCCCGTCGAAGAGAACTATCATTTCTGGACGCATGATCTGTTCGATCGCGCCGCTTTTCCGAAATTGCATTTCATCGAGCATCGCTACGCCGACGATCCGACCAACTGGTGGATTCCCAACCGCTCCTGCACCGAAGCGATGCTGCGAAGCGCCGGCTTCGAAATCCTGCAGCACCCGGAAGATGAGGTGTTTTTCTGCCGTGTTGCCGGCGAACCGGGCGGCGGCGGCGCCGTCTATCCCGCGAAAGGACGAACCCATGATTGAAGCCGCGATGATCTGGAACGAGCCCAACAACAAGTCCCATTGGGATCCCGAACTCGATCCGGACTGGAGCCGTTTCGCCGAAATGGCTATCCTCGCCGCCGATGCCATCGCCAGGGAGAACGCCGCCCTCACCAAGGTGCTTGGCGGGATATCTCCGATCGATGCCGGTTTCGTGACACGCATGAAGGAATTCGGCGTGCTCGACCATGTCGATGCCGTCGCCGTCCATGGCTTCCCGCTCGACTGGAACCTCTGGCAGATTCACGAATGGCCGCAGAAGCTTGGAGAGATTTCGGCTGTCACCGATCTGCCGGTCTGGGTCAGCGAAGTCGGCGTCTCCACCTTCGGCGCCGAGGAAATCCAGCTCTGGGGCCTGCGTCGGACAGCCGAATTGCTGCTCGGCAACGCCCCGCGCATCCAGTGGTACAGTCTCTACGATCTGCCGCGTGCATGGGGCGCGACGACCCGCCACCGCGAAGCGGAGGGCTCTTCCTACTACCGCCACTTCTACATGGGCCTGCTGCGCGAGGATGGCACGCCCAAGCCGGCGCTTGAAGAGTTCGTGCGTCACACACCGCAGATGGGGTTGGTACAGTGGTTCCATTTCGAAGACCCTCGCCTGGACGACGCGGTCGCGTGGATGAAGAGGCTTGGCGTCACCAATTTGCGGACCGGTCTTTCCTGGGCAGACAGTTTCAGGCCGAACGCACTCGACTGGTTCGACAGGCAGATGGCGGCGCTTGCGGATTTTGACGTCACCGTCACCTTCTGCTTCACGCCGGAGCATCGCGGCCTGCAACCGCACCACACCAGCGCGCCGCAAATACCTGAGGAGTTCGCCGAATTCTGTGCAGCGATGACCCGCCGTTATGCGCCAGGGGTTGCCGCTGCCACGGCACCCGCGCCTCGAGCTTCGGCTGCATGAACCCGCCATGCCTGCTTGTGATCAACACCCGCAGGTCCTGCTCGAAGAACTCGGGCTCGATCGCCCATGACTCTCACCGTGCTCAACGTCGCTTATCCGCTGGCACCGGTCGGGCCTGATGCGGTCGGCGGCGCCGAACAGGTGCTGTCGATGCTCGATCGTGCATTGGTGCGGGAAGGACATCGCTCCATCGTTGTCGGTTGCGAAGGATCGCGTGCCGCCGGCACACTGGTCGAAATACCCGCCGAAACGGGAACCCTGGACGAGGCGGCCAAGAGCCGGGCCCAGAATGCGCAGCGCAAGGCGATTGCCGAGGCGCGGGCACGCTGGCCGATCGACGTCGTTCACCTGCACGGCATCGACTTTGATGCCTATTTGCCCGAGGACGGCCCGACGTTGGTGACGCTGCACCTGCCGCTCGACTGGTATCCGGCTGAGACGCTTGCGCCGTCGCGGGACGATCTTTGGCTACATACGGTCTCGCAGGCGCAGCATGGAACCGCACCGGTGGGAGCCCGGCTGAGAGCGCCGATCCCGAATGGCGTCGATACCGAAGCGCTCAGCATGCCGTCGTCCCGGCGCAACTTCGCGCTCCTACTCAGTCGCATCTGTCCGGAAAAGGGCATTCATCTGGCGCTGCAAGCCGCCAGCCAGGCGCAAGTCCCGCTGGCCATCGGCGGCCGGCTTTATCCGTATGAAACGCATATCCGGTACTTTGACGATGAGGTCCGTCCCCGGCTCGACAGGCATCGGCGTTTCCTCGGGCCACTCGGCTTCCGCGCCAAGCGACGTCTTCTCAACACTGCCCGTTGCCTGGTGGTGCCGAGCATTGCCGCGGAGACGAGTTCGCTCGTCGCCATGGAGGGCCTTGCCTGCGGCACGCCTGTCATTGCCTTTCCCAACGGCGCCCTGCCCGATGTCGTCGAACACGGCCGGACCGGCTTTCTCGTCAACGACATCGATGAAATGAGGAAGGCTATCGTCGCCTCGGCTGAACTGGACAATGAGACCTGCCGGGCAGAGGCACGCCGCCGCTTTTCGCTTGAACGCATGGTGTCTTCCTACATGGATGCCTATGGGGAACTGGCCAAGCTCGGCGCACCGGGCCGGTGGCGCGGAGCCGCCGAGTGAACAGTTCGCGTACGGAGATCATCCGCGACCAGGATTCATTCGAGAGCATCGAATCCGACTGGTGGCGGTTGTGGTCGCAAAGCGCCTCGGCGACGCCTTTCCAGTCGCCCGCCTGGCTGCTGCCGTGGTGGCGTGCGTTCACGCCGGGCGATCTCGCGGTGATCGCAGTGTGGAGCGGCAACGATCTTATCGGTCTGGCGCCCCTTTACGTCGAACGGGACGCTGGGGGATCACGGCTGCTGCCGGTTGGAATTTCGCTCAGCGACTATCTCGATATTCTGTGCGCCCCCGGCGCGGAGACGCATGTCGGTACCGCGATCGCGGAGGCGGTGCTCTCGCTGGACTGGTCGCAGTGGATCCTGCCGGATCTGCCGGCAGGATCCACCGCCTCTGCCATGGCGATTGCCGGCACGCGGGAGGAGCAGCATGCGGGACACGCCGCTTGTCCGATACTCGCTCTTGCCGGCGATGAAACCCTGGCCGGATCTGTCCCCTCCAGAAGGAGACGTCAATTGCGACGCGCCCACAACGCAGCTCTTCGGCGAGGCCGAGTCGAGATCGCGCCGGCGCAAACCGATCCCGAGCTTTTCCTGTACGAGCTCACCCGTCTGCACGGCGCCCGCTGGGCCGGGCATGGCGGCGGCGTGCTGGCAGATTCAGCAGCCGTCGGATTTCATCGCGACGCCTTGCCACGGCTTTATGCCAACGGTCTGGCACGATGCTGGACGATAAAAATCGACAACGCCGTTGTCGGCGCCTACTACGGTTTTCACCACCGCAGCCGTGCCTATGCCTATCTCGGCGGCTTCGACCCCAGCTATGCCGAAGAGAGTCCAGGTGCGATCCTGATCGGCAACGCCATCACCGAGGCGATCCGGGAGGGCGGAGGCGAATTCGACTTCCTGCGCGGCCGCGAAGAATACAAATACAGTTGGGGAGCGCTGGATCGGTGGACGATGCAAAAGATCTGGACGCGGCAGACGCCGTGAGCGCGTTCGGCGCACAATCGCCACGCATGGTTGCGCTGAGCGTGCTCGAACGATGCCTTCTGCACGCCCTTCCCCCCGAGGTCGCCCTCGCCAGGCTGGCCGTCAATGTCGGCGCCGAGATCGATGCGGACGAACTGGCCGGAATTGCTGCGAGCCTGCACACCAACGACATTTGCCAGCGGGCATGGTTGGCACAGGTCGCCGGCATGCTTGCCGATCGACCGCAGATCCTCGATGCAATCCGCGCGACAGCGGCTTCGGTTTGCCATCAGTCTGGCAGCGATGAAGCGCCAGCGAAAATCATTGCTCGACTGGCAAGCGGCTTCGACCGGGCATCGGCGGTCTCGCCGGCTGCCAGCGTGCAGCTTTCCTCGCTCGGCGAAGAGGAAAAACTCGCGGCCGCTACATATGAGATCGTCGACTGGCTGGAGCAGAACGGCCTCACCGGCGGAGACAAGGACATATTGGACATCGGTTGCGGCATAGGCAGGTTCGAAAGCGCGCTGCACAGCAAGGTAGGCCGTGTCGTCGGCACAGACATTTCGCCGAACATGATTGCTATAGCGCGACGACGGTGCGCTGGGATCGCCAATGTGGAATTCCATCGAACCACTGGCTTTGATCTTGCTGCTTTTGACGATGCGATCTTCGACTGCGTGCTGGCCGTCGACAGCTTTCCCTATCTGGTGCTTGCGGGCGTGGCCGAACGGCACTTTCTTGAGGTAGCACGGGTTTTGAAACCAGAAGGCCTGACAGCGATCCTGAATTACTCGTATCGCGGTTCGCTGGCTCTCGACCGATCCGACATCATGCGCCTCGTCGGCGCATGCGGGATCCAGCTTATCGTCGATGGCGAAACGCCGTTCAGCCGCTGGGATGGCACCGCGTTTTTACTTCGGCGCTTCAGCGGAACATAATAGGCAAAACGCGGTTTGGGTTCGAAACGGTTGCAAAACCAGAGGCGGAAGATGCATCCGGCGGTAGGAAGCACATAGGCCGGGTAGTCAGGGTAAGGCTCGGGAACAGAAGCTGCAACCAATTTCCCCGAGGTGACAGTTGGCGAAACTGACATCCTCTCCAACCGCATGAAAAGCGGCATACCGAGCAACGCGGTCTGGACGGCGATCGCACGAAGTCAGATCAATATCAGGGCCATGCAGCCGACGGGATTTCGGAAGACTGATCCCACCGCAGCTGCGGCACCCGGTTAAGGAGATCGGGCGGAACGCTGCAAATTCTCGCCAGAATCCTGTGCAGAGTCGAGGCAGATCGGGCCTGTTGCCGAGAGCGCATTGCAAACGTTGGCCGTCTGTGGTGACAGTGACGCGAAGGGACTGTCATTTGTTGAGAGAAAAATATGCCTCGCACCGGCCCACCTGATCTCGCTGCCCAAGCCAGCCTGGGCGTGGATCAAGAGATTGCAACACTTTTGAGCGCCATCGAGCAGGAGAAGGTTCCTGATCGCCTGACGCAACTCGCAATCGAACTGCAAAACGCACTTATCCAAAAGCGGCGGCACGAAACGACGAACTGACGTTCGATCGCCCTCAGCCGGCATCCGAATCCCAGTGATTTTCGGCCAACGGGTGCCGTCTCTCCACCAACGCTTGCGATGACGTCTCGCCCAGAAACTCCAGTACGCTGGCCCGGGCGCGATTGAGACGGCTTTTGACGGTTCCAACCGCGCAGCCGCAAATTTCGGCTGTCTCCTCATAGGTGACGCCGAGAACGCCGATCAGCATCAGAACCTCGCGCTGGTGTTCAGGCAGCTTTTGGATCGCATGGTGAACTTCCCTGCTCTGCATGGACCAGTCTTGCGACGCTTCCGTTACAGGACGGCTGGACGCGCAGTCGAGCAGACCGGGCGCCTCGCGCGCCGCGGCCTTGATGCGCGTATAATGCGTGTTGCGCATGATCGTGAAGAGCCAGGATTTCATCCGCGTTCCCGGCTCGAATTTATCGAGATTGGCAAGACCCTTGGCCAAGGTCTCCTGGACGAGGTCATCGGCGTCGTCCGGCACGCGGCAGAACGTGCGCGCGAAGGCGCGCAATGCCGGAATGAGATCGACGATAGAAAGGCTGTCGGCTTCGTCGATAGCGGTTGCACGGTCTCTGAGTAACAAGGCTTGGATCCCGGAGGTTGATGGATGCAGATAACGGGGAATGCACGAGAACGAGGAACGTTCCTTCCCCGACACAAACTCACTTCAAGGCAACCACACTGCTCCCATCGGACCGCAACGCGAGGCAAAGGTCGCAATAAGATACGCCTCATTGCTCAAGTTTGAACCACTCTTGGCAACAGCAGTTCGGAACCACTCAGGGAGGCGGCTGTGGGCTTTGGCCTGTCGACGCCTCGCGGTATAAAACAACAGTTCCACCGAGCCAGCCGAGCGGTCTGTTACCGGCCTTGGAACGCAATCAGGAGGCCTTGACTGAGCGGTGCAAGAACGAGGAAGGAAATGCCTCACTGCAGAATCGAATAGCCTCGCGCCCGGGCGAGCATTATCATTCGGGTAGCGCCTGACGACATCACCAAAGCATTGATCGAGCCTGACCGGCTGACACAGTTCTGGCTGGCTTCGAGCAGCGCCCCCCTCGCCGCTGGAGCCAAGGTCCATTCGAAGTTCATGGTCCCAGGTGCGGAAGTCGATACCACCGCAACGCGGCTGATCCCGGGTCGGAAGATCGACTGGAAATGGTCGGATGGAACCAACGTCGATATCGATCTGGAGGGAGTCGACGACGGAACTGCGGTGACCATAGTCAGCTCGGGATTTAGGGGCAGCAGGGACGAGGTGGTCAAGCACGCCTTGACCGCGACCGAGGGTTCGCGTTCGTTCTTGCCGCCCTGAAAGATATGCTGGAATCTGGCAAAGCCAGCAACATCGTGCGCGACAAGGCACGATTGATCGAGTTGCGGAGCTAAGGCCAAATGGCAGTTTCCAGCAATCTTAGATCGCAAGCTAGCAATTCTGTTTTGCTGCGGACACGTCGTTCTTTCGATCATGCACGAGAGGCCGTGTATGCCGCCTGGGTCACTCCGGAAATCGTCCGTCGCTGGCTTTTCGTCAGCCCGGGCAACAAGATAATTTCGGTTCAAATCGAAGCTCATCTGGGCGGATTGTTCTCGGTCGATGAATTGAACAATGAAGAGATGATCAAACATTGGGGACATTTCACGCGGGTCGACCCACCGCGCCGACTGGCGTTCACCCTGAATGTCCCGAAGAATTTCCATGGCGAAGCCCGGATTGCGGTCGACATAGCTAAGACCGCAGAGGGATGTCGCCTCACCTTGACGCAGAGCGTTGCTGGTCCAGAAAACGCCGAGCGGATATGGCAAGGCATGTTCGACGGCCTCACCAACGTTTTGCAAGGCCGGCAGGCGTTCGAGCGACTATAAGGTGCTAGCCATTCCCCGACGGCCGGTAGCGACCGCCTTATAGTGACAATTTGGGATGGTCGGTATGGTTCCTATGGCTTGGTAGCGCCTACAGGCGGCTTTACGGCCAAAGCCTCCACCAGAAACTCAACTGGCGCGTCCAGCCCTTGCATAGCCTTGTGCAAAGCCGCTGTAGCGGCCGCTAGGTGATCTTCCGGATTGCCATTGTCATTGGCGAGGTCTGGCGCGTGAGGCTTCATAGGCGAATTATGCGCCTTGCGTGGTCGTCGGTCCACTACTGCAGGGCGCGGGACAATTCCCTGTCGAGGCCGTTCGGTCGAGTGGGGAACAATCGATGGTTGATGAGCATGGCAAGCTGCCGATCGATGGTAGAGGCACCATGGCCCGCCGTCTGGCCGATGAGACTGGCATTACGGAAGTGCAAGCCCGCGAGCTTGTCAGCTTTCTTGGATTGAATTGGGCGTCCTTGGTTCGCGAGGCGCGGCTGTTGAGGAAGCCTTAGCCGCTACTTCCGCACGATCCATTCCAGCAACTCTGCGTCAACGTCCTCGCTACTAGTGAGGTCACGGATAAAGTCCGACGCCAATTCGCGCCATCTATGTTCGGGCACATTGTCTTCGATGACGGATCTGATGAAGGCGTTGCGCAAAATATCGCTGTCGAACGCCGATATCGGAATTACTGGCTGGGGCATGGCCAACCTCCCATGATAAGGGCGGGAGCTTCGCGTCACTCTCAACCATCGGTGCGCCGTTAACCCCAAGCCGGTGACGCCCGATCATACGACTGGGGAAACCGGTGCTGAATATCAAATGTTTGTACGTTTTTTACCAAGCAATTGCCGGCCAATTGGCGCGCTCTACCTCCGGCAGGCGGCAATCCCCTCAAAGTTGCCGCAGTGGCCGGCGCGGGCTTAGGCAATGATGTCTCACCGGCATCATCGCGTCGGCCACTTGCACCTGAAGGGACTCCCCCGCCGCGGACGCGCCCGTCCCGTTCCTCCAACGCTCAGGCGATGGGCCGTTCCTGCCTTGCAGGGTTCTTTGAACCGAGGTCTCCGACCAGCCGGCGATACTGCGCTTCGGGTGGTCCGTAGGCGTCTCGCGCCAATTTCAGCAGGCCATTGCGATCGCGGATTGTGATCTCTCCGCGACGGGCACGGATATAGCCATAGCTCTCGATCAACTGCAGCCCCACAGTCACCCCGGGACGCCTGACGCCGAGCATGATGGAGAGAAACTCGTGGGTTATCAGAAGCCTGTCACCGACAGTTCGGTCGCTGCACATGAGAAGCCACCTCGCCAGCCGGACTTCGAGGCTTTGCCGCGCATTGATCGATGCGGTATAGCTGGTCTGAACGTGAAAATAATGGACGTAGCGCAGTAGGAACGACCGCAAGGTAGAGCTGCCTTCCAACGCCTCGACGAAGGGGGCGGCGGCTATCCTCAGCGCTTCGCACGTCGACTGCACGTAGCAATCGAAGTTCGCCTGGTCGTCGCCCATCACCAGGGCCGACCCGGTCATGCCTTCGAACCCGATGATTCCGACTTCCGATTCGGTCGCTGCCGAGGTCTTGGCCGCCACCGATGCAAGCCCGCTTTCAAGAAAATAGACGGCTTCGATCTTTTGCCCCGCGGTCTCCAGCGGCGCGCGCAGCTCCAGGAAGACGCTCTCCAGATGCGGCTTCAGCCGCGCGAGATCGTCTGCGCTCATGCGGCGCAACAATTCGCTCCTGGCTTGCAGGATCTGATGATCCACGAGACGCTCTCCCCTTGGGCAAGAGCACTGGGATCTCTTAGCCGGCCGCGCCCGTCGAACGAGCGGACGGTGCCGAACCATAAACTTTGGCCGGCGCAGCACTAGGCGGGCCAGCGTGTTGGTATAAAACCGACATTGACTGCTGTGGAAAAATCGTGCGCTTCGGTGACTATCCATCCTTCGCCAGAAGACGAGCTTCCCGCAGGATGGACGCACGATCAAACCCGACCAGCGATATTATTTCGCGGATCTGCTGTTCCGTAGCGCCGGATTCCCGCGCAATTGTACGTACTGTCTCCGGTGCCAAGCCGGGCCGCTCGGGTTCCTTCGCCATGACATCCTATGCCTCGTGGTGGGCAGGAGTGCGATGGTCGCTCCCAAGCGCCGGCGCCCAAACTGTGCTGCCGGCGATTTTCTAACGTACGCTTTCGTACAGACTCTTGCGAGTCAATTCGGGCCGAGGCCGAATTTAAGCAGGGCTTGCGGTGATCAGTCGGGGCCCTGACATCGTTCGGAACGATTGCCTTGCTGGGAGGTTCAAATATTCCCACCCAACAGGAGGTTCGACAATGGACCATACCAATCATGTACGTCTCACGAGCACCGAACTGACGCCGGATATTCTTGAAGACGCCACGATATACGACGCCGACGACAACAAGGTCGGCAGTGTTTCGCATGTCCACGGTTCCGGGGCCGCCAGTCAGGTTGTCATTGATGTCGGCGGCTTTCTCGGCATCGGCGCCAAGCCGGTGGCCGTTCCGGCGAGTCAGTTGGACTTCATGCGTGACGAGGACGGCGATGTGCACGCGGTGACCAATTGGACGAAGGACGAACTCAAGAAAATGCCCGAGCACCACGACGCGTGACTTCACCTTGACGGAGAGCGGCCCTCCTGGCCGCTCCCCGATTATCCTTAGCGTGACGTGACCGGGTCTAGCGGGGCTATCGCCGAGGCCGATCGCATGACCGGCTAAGCCCCTACAGGCGTCGCTATCGATAAGTGGAACCGGCCCGGCTCCGCCTCGTTGAACTCTCGTCGAAGCGAACGAAGCTCGGATAGCCGCGTCGGCAAAGATTTCGGAACAGGCTCCAAGGGAGTTCAAAAGCCATGACGGCCAGGAAGCAGGAAACCGAGAGCAAGGACAAGAAGGCACTGCGCTTGGCAGAGACTACTGACGTCTCACCCAAGCAAGCTAAAGAACTCATGAAAAAGCATGGCAAGGACAGCCCCAAGGTCGAGAAGGAAGCCAAGAACTTCAAGGCAGAAGGGTAGGACGCGCATTGAAGGCTCGTGCCCGTGCAAGCGCGATCAGCTGTCAGGGCCAACATTCGAAATTAAGGAGCGGTCCCGGCCCTTTGTACCGCGAAGGCAAATGGGAAGCGCAGCACCAACTTGTGGTTTTCGTCAAAAATCTCGAAGGCCAATCCAGTACGCACCGCCTTGCCGCTCAGAAGCTCTTCGGCAAGAATCTCTTTGGCCGAGGCCATCGCGTTCTCCTCAGCGCCCGCGAGATCAGAAAACTCTTGACCCTCGGGATCCTCCCGAAGGTTTCCATTCTCATCACGAAGGTAGAAAAAGTACCTAGACATTTGGACTCAACTCCTGCTGGTCATCGTACGGCCGGCGCAGTTCCGGCGTCCGCACCATGCCAAAGCGTAGCAATCCTACAAGCCCGACTCGCAGCCTCAAGCTTCGGTGCCTGCCGTGCCCGGATTGTCGAAGAGCACACCAAGGCCGTGCTCGATGGCGCAGGCCGCGATCAGATCATCGAAAGCTTTCCCCGACAGCGGGCAACTTGGCATCACCTCCCGAATTGCGGCCCCGGCCTTGGCCGTGGAAACCACATCGTGGCGTTTCTTGCGTGTTTCGACATATTGCTCGACCAGGGTTTTCAGGCGCCTCACCGCAACGTCGTCTGTAAACATGGGTTCCTCGGCCAATGCCCGAAGTAAGACTGTCGGCCTGATCTTCATGCCGACGATCCCGGGGTTAGCCGGGATTGCTCGCACAATATTTCGATAGGCATTTGGTTCCCCGGGCGCCCGCTTGGTAAGTTTCGTACAAAGAATCCCACTTGCTACCCGGGCGACCCGCCAGACCCTGACTGTCCGTGGTGAATATGCGAGTTGCCGATTGGGGCGTCCGCGCTTCGACCAAGGAAGGATCGCTGAACAAGACTGCAAACCTTCCTTGCTGTCAGCGCACCATCTTTTGCCTCAACCACACAAAGAACCTATTACCACCAATCGTCGCGAGAACCCGAGCAGCGGCCCAACGCGCTTTCATCTAGCGCCGATATGACAGTCACAGACGATGTCGTGCAATTGCCAGTCGCTCAACTCGAAGAAACGCTTTGCTTCGCCGTAGGTATCGTCTTTCAGGCCCGATGCGCGAAGCACGAGGTCTTCGAAGGCAACCGCAATCGCCGATCCTTCGCCACGCACCCTGCCACGTTCCTCCGAGTGCAAATATTCGGTACCTGTAAACGCTGCGAGGTGTCGCTCTGGATGTTGATCGAGAAGTTCGGCCCAACGCTCGATACGCTGGGTCCGCGTCATTCCCGTATATGCCGCCGTGGATTCAACCTTGGCGACAGCATGCAGTGGTCGAGTGTCTAATGTTTCATGGCAGGCTCCTGTGGAGAGTGAGAAGCGCCCACGCCTTCAGGAGAATTATCGCACGGTGATGCCTCGACAAGGGCCGGAGATCGAAGCGGCCGGGATCGTGAATGTCCACAGCGCATTCATGGAGAGGGGCGGCGACACCGGCTATCGATCCAGGGCCGAGGCTGTTGCATCCTGCGGCCGCAGCTACTTCTTGATGATGTTTCCGTTGCGCAGGTCGAAGGCTTCGGTATCGCGAGCCTGGCGGTAGAAATCATCCTGCAGCTCGCCCCATTCGCCCAGAAAGGCACCGCACTTGCTGCAATGAATTGGCGTCGACTCCGTGGCATCGTCGGGAATGTCCATCTGGATCGTCCCGCAAGCCTTGCAATCGAGTTTGTCGTCCAACCGGCGTTCCATTTTCCAAGGATCGCGCATTTCCTGCCATGAACCAATTGTCGGTTTCATACCAAGCGGCATCGATCGGCGTCACGTCGTTCGGCCATCGATCAACCGCGAGAGTCAAAAAGGACGGCGAGCCGCCGTTCCCTTGCCAGATCGACGATCTTCTCCGTCAACTCGTCGTCCGTATCCTGCAAAAAAGGCGCTTCCCTGCGCACGGCCTCGATAGCCGCCTTGATCGAGACGATATCGCCATATCGGGCATTTCGAAGCTCTGATGCCAGAAAATCCCTAGCGGTACCGACAGGTCTTATTGCCCATCTGGCGATGCTCATGCGGCTCCTCCCCATGGTCATCTCGGCGTCATTTTGATCCTGTCCACGACGCAGATCAATCGATTGTACGGTTCCGTACGGAACCGCCAACGCGATAGGACACAACAGCAGGATGACGTCACTGGGGCCTCGGTTTGGGCGTCTCGACGGTTGGGGTTGGGTCGTAATCGCCCGCTGAGGCCAGCCCTGCGGAACCATCGCTCAGTATGAGGGTGTCTTCAAATGCCCCTTGAGCGAATGAAGGAACGACCATGCGGATGTTGACGATAGCTATCGCACTTTCCGGGGCGGTCATCACGCAGCCTATCCACGGGCAAACCCTCGGCCCACAGCTGCCCCAGATGACGCCACCGCAGGGCCAAGCGCAATCGGAAGAGACGCCACCTGATCAAGGCTCTCCTGGTTTGGATTTCACCGGTGTTGCCGTTGTCGCCGTCGAGGATTTGCCTGCTGAAATCAAGGCGCAGGCGGATGCCGTGATCAACCAGACCAGCGCTCAAGATTTGCTTCGCCTGCAAAACTCCATCGATGGTTCGCCGCAGGCGACATCGGCGCTGAGGGCGAACGGACTCAATTCCTCGCAGGTCGTCGCTGCGAACATCCATGGTGACGGTACGCTGACGCTGATCATTCAGACGACGACGTGAAGCGGCGCGCTATCGTCAATTGTCCGATTGCTCCGGCTTGCGATCACCCGAGACGTCATTAGGAATGGGCCTAGGCAGCCAGCCTCCGCCGCCCTCAGCAACGAGATTTGAGAAGATGGTGCGGGTGGTCGAACTCGAACCGACACTCCTTTCGGAACTGGATTTTGAATCCATCGCGTTTACCAAAGGTCGAAATGCTTCCAAGAGCTCAGGCAAACTGGGCGCTGCAGCGGACAAATGAGGTTCACGGATATCCCGGCGAACATCCGCATTGGTGCGGTCAATATCGTCGGCACAAGAGCGCCGAAAAGGGCTGTCGGCGGCTCCGTCGTGGGAACGAAAAAAGAAGAGAAGCAGAACTTTCGTGTGCTATTTTTGCACACAATATCTCGTAACTAACTGATTTTATTTATGTATCTTCCCCATCCATCATCGGCGCCACGGCCAGTCTATGGTGTTGATTTTTCATCATTTTTTTAACATCAAATCGTCAGAACCTGCCGGGTGCACACGAATTTACGCCAGAGAGACGACGCACGGCACTGGGCAACCGAAACCGAGCGCCAAGTCGATCGCGGTGAGACGCCGACCAAGTCCCGTATAGCGCGCCTGAACCTTCGGCGAACTCATCGACCTTCATATCGACGACATGTGCGATGTAGGCAAGTCCCCTCGCCGCTCCAAGGCCGTGGCCCTCGATATGCTCCGAAGACATTTGGGGAAGTGCAACATCGCAGCATTGGATCGCGAACGGCTCATTCGATTTGGTCGAGAACGGGCCGCCCAAGGTGCCGGACCGATGGCTCTCGGGATTTACAATTGAACAGGTTGCACTGGTCACACGTCACAAGGATTGGAAGATGTTGAGGCGTTATACGCATCTCAAGCCGGAAATGCTTCACACTATCCGAGCCCGATGGCAACGTAATCCGCGCAAGTAAGGTTGGCGGCAGGAACAGCAAAATGCGCGAGACGCCAGCGGAGTTACGGCTTGGTGGCCTTCATCTTTTTCCCGACCGCGACCGACGGCGTTTCGGGGGGCGGCGATGCTTGCGAAGGCTTGGGATGATCGGGCAATGGCTTATCCGGCGCCTGTGGTCCGCCGGGGGTAAGGTTGACCGAGACACCAAAAATCTTCCACTGCCGGCTAACCGGCTCGAACAGCAGTTCGAAGTTCACCTGCAACGGTGCCGAAGGAAAAAAACCGGCCATGTGCAGCATGCCGTTGGGCTCGATCTGCGGCAGAAGGGTTAGCTGCGGCTCCAACACCGCCACCGCGCTGAAATCGAGCGCCTGCTTGCGCTGCGCCGCAAAGATATCGCCGAGTCCAGCTGCGCTGTTGGCCTGGAAATTGGGCGAGCCAAGGTCGCGTAGCACGGTGTAGTTGCCAGTCTTGTTGGCTTGGTCAAGCGCCAGCAGGACGCTCCGCGTCAGGATCAGCACACCGTTTCGGTCGATCTCGGCCGGCTTGGGCTGGGCCTTCTTGTCCGGCGAGCTGGAGGCCTGGGACAGTGCTGGCGATGCCATGGGAGCTGCTGGCACCGCCAGTAACAGTGCGCCCAGGGCGATGCCTTTCCACATTGAGGCCCCCAGGTCGACAACGCTCATAGCCAACAGCCCGGCCTGACCCTTACTACCAGGCCACCGTCACGCCCGCCCGCCCGCCAACAGTATGGTTGCTGGCGCCGACGCCAATGCCGCCGCTCAGGACAACGTTTTCGCTGATGCGGGCCTGTGCACTGCCTGCAAAGGCGTTCTCGCCTTGGAACGTGCCCCAGTTCAGCGAGACAGCATAGTTCTTGTCGCCAGGAAGGCCGCTCCCGGCCATCGCCAGTGCCATGGCAGTGCCCTCGAACGCCTTGTCGATTCTGCCGTTGACCGCATTCAGACCGCTTTCGAGGCTTCCCACCCGGCCGTCCAGCAATGCAATATTGGTGGTGTTGGTGGCGATATCGGCGGTGTTAATGGCAATATTGGCGGTGTTGATGGCTATGTTGTTGGTATTGGTAGCGATGTCGGCAGTGTTCGTGGTCACTCTTGTGTCGAGCGAGGCGATCTGGGTCGTGTGCTGCGCAATACCGCCCTCGGCGTTGGTGATGCGCGTTTCGTGGTTGGCCAGTTCGGTGGTGTGGCCGCTCACGGTGCCTTGCAGCGCGGTGATGTCGGAACTGTTCTGCGTCACCTGCGCGGGCAGTGACGACAGCGTTGCCAGGTCGAATGTCGAGGCCGCCAGATTCCCGGCGCTGTCCGTCGTGACCATGTAGGTCGTGCCGGACTGGGCGTTCGTGCTGGCCGCCGACGGCAGGCCCGCGAGCGTGTAGGTTGCCTGGCTGCCGCCGATGGCGACCTGGTCTGCCCTCGTCGTGGCAACGCCCTTGCCCACGGCTGTGGACCCAGCGAACCCCGCATTGCTGCCTTGGCCGACAGCAGTGGTGTCGTTGCCGAACGCGGTGGCACCGGCGCCCACGGCCGTGGCGTTGGCCCCGTTGAAGGCACTGGCGGAGGCGCCGAGTGCGGTGTTGCGGCCACCGTCAAAGGCGTGAGCCTCATTGCCGAACGCGCTGTTGGAAGCACTGCCCGAAGCCAAAGCGTCAACGCCGCAGGCATAGGCACCGTCTAGACCGTCGCCGTCGCCGCAGTCGTCGGCACGGGCCGAGGTCCCTGACGACATCATGATGCCGAGCACGACCGAGGAAACGCCGAGCAAGGATCGCATCTTCGGCGGGGATCCGGAAAAAGAGCCATCCCTCGTACCGCAAGCTTTAAACGCGTCTCTCGCCCCGCCACACTGTTTTGTCATCCCCAAACGCCCCCGCCTGATCAACAAGATTCGCAATCGGCTGGAAACTAGTCGTCGGGGCGGACGACGGCATCCACCAATTGGTGGATACGGCGAGGCCGGAGACAATGTATCAACGAGGAATTGGACAAGATCACTGTCCTAACTAGCCAACGTACCCACACTATGCTGTATTTCACCCATTGGGGCGCTTTCGGGGGAGAGCATACCTTGCCAGATAAGTTTTCCGAACTCACCGCCATGATAGGCACTTTCTACGATGCGGTCATAGAGCCCCGTCTCTGGCAGAAGGCGCTCGACGATATGCGCGGTCACTTCGGCTTCCATCTCGGGGCAATCTCCGTGATAGCGATGCCGACCGGCACTGCCGTGGTGCAAGTGACTACCAACATTCCCGACGAATACCTTGCCGGAATGCAGGCTTACAATGACGATGTGATCGAGCTTTGGGGTGGCGTTGCGCGCATGGCCGAGATGCCGCTGGAGGAGCCCATTCTCCAGTCGCGGATCACAGGGCCCGACGTCTGGGAGGGCAACCGATTCTATGAAGAATGGGTGCGCCCGCTCGGCCTCGTCGATCAGGTCGGCATCATGTTGGCGCGCGACCGCACAATGGTGGGCAATATCGGGCTTGGCGTTCACGAGTCCTCGCAACCGCTTACCGAAGCACACATGGAAGGGTTGCGCTTGATGGCTCCGCACGTGCGGCGCGCAGCGATCATCAGCCGCATGCTGGACGGCGCGGCGTCGGCCGCCGCTACATTCGAAGCCGCGCTCGACGCCACGCGATCGGCCGTGGTCCTGGTTGACGCGGAAATGGCGATAGTTCATGCGAACTCCGCAGCCCGAGCCATGCTGGGGAACGGTGATCCGATCGCCTCCGTACGCGGCAAGCTCTCCTTGCCACGCGAACTCGTGCCGAACCGCCTCCAGGTAGCGGTTCAGGCCGCGGCGCGTGCAGAACATGAGTTGGGAAGGCGCGGAATTGGCATCGCGGCCAAGTCCCGCGATGGTACGGCACTTTCTCTGCAGGTGATGCCGCTCGAAAAGCGTACGATGCGCGGGGGTCTCGACCGCCGGGCCACGGTGGCCGTATTCATCGCCGACGCCACTGCGCCGCTCGAGATGCCCGCCGACGCGATGCGCCTGCTTTACGAACTGACGCCGGCCGAACAGCGGATTTTCGAACTCGTCGTCTCGGGTGAAACCACGGCGAGCATCGCACGCTCGCTGGGCGTGGCGACAAGCACCGTGCGAAGCCATCTGCTGAAGATATTCGAGAAGACCAACCGCCACACCCGGGGTGACCTGGTCAAGCTCAGTCGCGAAATCATCTTGCCGGGCTGAGAACCCCGCGTGAGGCGGAGCAGATCCAGCACCTCACCCAAGGTCATGGCAATCGTCTCAATGGATCGGCCAAATTGGGGTGTCGCGGCCCTATCTAGCCTATTGCTGCCTCTTTCAACCGGTTCGCTTGGTAGGCGTTGCTACAGCTCCCGACAAACCTCGACGCAGAAATCGACGAAGGCCCGCACCTTGGCAGGCGGATGCTTGCGCGACGGGTGAAAGGCAAACAGTGGGAAGAGCTCGCCATGCCAGTCCGGAAAGAGATCGATCAGCGCCCCTTCCGCGAGCAGATCCCCGACGCCCCAACTGATAACCTGGGTGACACCAGTTCCAGCGATGCATTCCTCCAGCATCGATTTGGGGTCGGTGAAGGTCAGCGGTCCGCTGGTTGGAACCTCGATCGTTTCCTCGCCGCGTACGAACGCCCAGTCGAATGGCGTGCCGCTGTGCGGGTCCAGGAATTGCAGGCATCGGTGCGCTGAGAGATCCGCGGGATCGCCGGGCCGTCCATGGCGCTCGATATATCGCGGGGAAGCGACCGTCAGGATCGGCGCCTCGATCAACTTGCGCGCAACGAGGGTCGAGAACCGTGGCTGTCCGAAACGGATCGCAAGGTCGATGCCATCCGACACCAAGTCCCCGAACTGCTCTTTCGACACGAACTCGATCGTCAGCTCGGGATGGCGATCACAGAAGGCGCCGAGCCGGCCGGCCAGAACCAACGGCAGGAAGAAAGGGTCGATGTCCACCTTGAGGCGGCCTCGTACGGCCGAGGCCGTACCGGAGGCGACAATTGCCGCATCCTCGATCGCGTTCAGGTGGGGTTTTACTTCTTCGTAGAAGCGTCGGCCCTCATCGGTAAGCGACAGGGATCGCGTGGTGCGCTCGAGCAGCCGCACGCCAAGACGCGCTTCAAGCCGTCCAATGGCCCGGCTGACGCCTGAATCGGTAATGCCGATGAGCTCGGCGGCCTTGACGAAAGTGCCGCCTTCGACCACCGCCGCCAGCACGCTTACCCCTGACAAGATCCGACCATCGAACGCCATTGGTCATTCCTGATTTTCAGTCAGGAAGTATCGGACATATCAGCACTTAATTCAAGCTCGCCCAGGAGCGATAAGGCCGGCCATGCGGAACCCGCCACTCGTCCCCGCGCACCTGGAAAGGAATAGAGCCATGAGCACGCAAAAGAATCCCCGCACGTTATTCAAGGGCGGCACCGTCATAACGATGGATGCCGCCGTCCCCAATCTCGCGACAGGAGACGTTCTTGTCGAGAACGACCGCATCGTCGCGGTCGGTGCAAACATCCAGGCGGATGGCGCCGACGTGATCGATGCCACGGCAAGCATCGTCATGCCGGGGCTGATCGATGCGCACCATCACATGTGGCTTGGCGTGATGCGGCGCCTGATGCCTGATGTCGACGATCTCTTCGCCTATATCGGTGTCGTCGCCGAAACGCTCGGCGCGCATTATCGCCCGCACGATATGTATGTCAGCACCAGCCTGACGGCCGCCGCCTCGCTCGATGCCGGCATAACGACGATCATCGACGCCTGCCACAGTTCGCGCAGCCCCGAACATACCGATGCGGCACTTAACGCGCTCAAGGGGGCCGGCATCCGCGCGCTGCATCTGGCAGGTGCCGCCATGGACAAGAATGCGTCCAGCGCGCACTTGCCTGGCGATCTCGAACGCCTCGCCCGCACTTGGAACTCCACCGGTGGTCTCGTGCAGGTTGGACTGTTCGGCCAGTTCAATCTCGACTGGTGGAAGGTCGCGCGCGACCTCGACATGCGGATCCTGACCGAGTTCATCGGCGACCTCGCGAAGCTGCCCGCGGAAGTCACCGAGAATGGCTTGTTGGGTCCGCACAATATTTTCAATCATTGCACGCGCCTGCCCGAAGACACCTGGAAGCGCTTTGCCGATGCGGGGGTCAGCGTGACCGTCAATCCGCGCTCCGACGCGCTGTTCGGCTTCGACGACGACCGCTTCGCCTATCAGCAGGCCATCGACCATGGTCTCACGCCGGCGCTTGGCATCGACCTCGACACCGCTTTCGGCAGCGACCTGTTCGGCGAAATGCGTGCATTGTTCGGACAGCAGCGTTCGGCAATGCGCTATCGCCGCTTCCGGGGGGAAACCAACGTTCCGGGGCCGATTTCCGTCGAAGCGGTGCTGCAAGCCGCCACCATCAACGGCGCCCGTGCCGCCGGCCTCGAAGCCGCCATCGGCACGCTGACATCAGGCAAGCAGGCCGATATCATCATGGTGCGCACCGACGATGTCGCCGTGTTCCCGCTCACCAACGCGATCGGCACGATCGTCCAGGCGGTCGAACGCTCCGACGTCGACACCGTGATGGTCGCCGGCAAGATACGCAAACACGCCGGCAAACTGGTCGACATCGATCTTGTCAGGCTGGCGTCCGAGGCAGTCGCCTCACGCGACCATTTGCTCGAAACCAGCGGTTATCGCGCCAGCCTCTTCGGAGCCGCTGCGAAATAATCCGCCTGATCCGGCTGGCCGCCCAACAAGCTGCGGCCTGCCGGCCTCACCCATCCCATGGAGGCTGTCATGTCAGCACTCGCTACCCCTGCGTCGAACCGGTCGAATGCCGCGCCGGCTAATCTTTCCCGTCCCGCACCCGGGATCATCGCGGCGCTGTTCTGCGGCTATCTCTGCGTCGGCTTGCCGCTGCCGGTGCTGCCGCTGTTTATCCATGACAAACTTGGATTCAGCAGCCTGATCGTCGGGCTGGCCATCGGCATCCAGTTCCTGGCCACGGTGCTGACGCGCGGCTATGCCGGGCGCGTCACGGATCAGCAAGGCGGCAAGCGCGCGGCGGTTCAAGGTGCGATCGTTTGCGCTTGTGCCGGCCTCCTTTATTTCGTCTCCGCGCTGCCCGGTCTGTCTCCTGCAACCAGCCTCGCCATCGTGGTTGTCGGCCGCCTGGCGGCCGGGTTCGGCGAGAGCCAATTCGTCACGGGTTGTGTCTCGTGGTCGATCGCCTCCGTCGGTCCGCAGCGCGCCGGCATGTCGATGTCCTGGACCGGCATTGCGATGTTCGCCGCGCTTGCCGTCGGTGCGCCGGTAGGCATGGCGCTCTATCAGGCCTATGGGCTCGATGCCGCCATGGTTGCCTGCGTCGTGGCACCGCTTATCGCCGCCGCTATCGCCTTTGGCTCGACCTCTTACATGACGCCTGGCGGCCAACGACTGCCCTTCCACCGCGTCGTCGGTCAGATCTGGCGCGAAGGTCTCGGCCTCATGCTGCAAGGCGTCGGCCTTTCCGGCCTCACCGCCTTTGCCTCGCTCTATTTCGCCGCGCTTGGCTGGGGTCATGCCGGTCTGGTGATGACCGCTTTCGGCATCGGCTTCATTCTCATGCGGGTCTTGTTCGGGCATCTGCCCGACAGGATCGGCGGCTATCGCGTCGCTCTGTGGTCCATGGTCATCGAGGCGATCGGACAGCTGATGATCTGGAGTGCCCCGCATGAGAGCATCGCACTGGCGGGCGCCCTGGTCACCGGACTAGGCTGCGCGCTAATCTTTCCGGCCCTTGGCGTCGAAGCCCTGAAGCGCGTCCTGCCGGCAAACAGAGGCAGTGCGATGGGTGCCTTTGTCGCATTCCTCGATATCGCCTACGGGCTCGCTGGACCTGTCGCGGGCTTTGTGGCCGGTCAGTTCGGTTACGCTGCCGTCTATCTGCTTGGTGCCGCCAGCGCATTGCTCGGCGTGGTGTTGGTCTCCACGGCACGCCGTCGTGAAAACTGACCGCCGACCAGGCACCATCGCCGCGCACCAACGCGGCCAGTTTCAAGGAGAATTGCCATGTCTCGCATCTTCATTTCCGGTTCGTCCGCCGGCCTCGGCCTGATGGCGGGCGAACTGCTCGTCAGCCAAGGCCATCAGGTCGTCCTTCATGCTCGCAACGCAGTTCGCGCCAGCGACGCCCGCCGGGCGTTGCCTCAGGCCGAAGAGATCGTGGAGGGCGACCTCGATACAGTTGCTGGAGCTAGGCAAGTCGCCACGCGCGTCAATGGACTTGGCCGCTTCGATGCGGTGATCCACAACGCCGCCGTCGGTTATCGCGAAAGCCATCGCCTTACGGCGGATGGCTTGCCGCACGTCTTCGCCATCAACACATTGTCGGCCTATATCCTAACCGCCTTGATCGAGCGACCACACCGGCTGGTCTTCCTCAGTTCAGGCATGCACCATCATGCGGACGCCAATCTTGACGATATCCTCTGGCGCAAGCGCCGCTGGAACGGTTCGACCGCCTATGCCGAGAGCAAATTGCATGATGCGATGCTGGCATTCGCGGTAGCCCGTCGCTGGCCCGAAGTGCTGTCGAACGCGCTCGAACCGGGCTGGGTACCCACAAGAATGGGTGGCCCCGGCGCGCCCGACGATATGATGCAGGCGCACTTGACGCAGGCCTGGCTCGCTACCAGCGACGAACCGCAAGCCAATGCAACCGGCCGCTATTTCTATCATCTGCGTCCGCTGGCCGCCAACCGCCAAGCCGACGACAAGGCGCTTCAGGATCATCTGCTTGAAATCTGCGCCGAGCTTTCCGGCATCACTCTGCCTGCCTGATCCAGAACATTCCATGAGCTGTCACGAATACAAAGGGGCATTCTACGGTAGGATCTGGTCGAAGCAGAGGCGAAGCCGGCATGGGCGATTCGGCAGCAAGAAAACCAGTCTACGATCCGCAGGATCTCGAGCCGCTGCTGATTTCGCGCCAGCATGCCGGAGATGTCGATGGCATGACCGCTTTGTTCGAACCCGATGCGGTGATCGACTGCGGCGGCGGACGTTTTCTGCGCGGCCGCGAAGCCATTCGCCGCTACTATGCCGAGATCCTCGCGTCAGGACGGAAGTTTGCCGTGGGAGAACAGCGGCCTGCGCTTATTTGCGGCGACCTGGCACTCACCTCGACCCTTTTTCCCGATGGCGACATAACCAGCGAAGTAGCACGGCGGCAAAGCGACGGCTCGTGGCTTTGGGTGATCGACCGTTATTCCGTCGCTTGAGCGTACAGATAAACCGCCATTATGGACGCGGTCCATAACGTTCAGCAATGACGTCCAGCAGCCCGACGCGTCTATCGCCGCAGCGCGTATACGCCTGCCATGGTTTCGCCGGCGACAGGCAACGCCATGTCATCGTCCAGAAGGCGCGTGATCCGGGCAAAGCCCGTGAATGCCTTCCTCGCCTCTTCAGCCGACATTTGTCCCGACAGGGCGGCCGAACAGCAATTCAGCGCGCACTGATACACAGGTCCACGTCGTCCCGTCGGCCATTTACGCAAGAAAACCATCGCCTCGGCGACACTATCCACTTCTTCTACAGGGTGTCCCTGCCCGCGCGAGATCCGCACGGGCGAAAAGAAATGCAGGTAGTCCATCGTTTCCTCCCGGTCGATCGCGATGCGCCCGATCGAACCCATTGAAACGCGCCGCCTGGCAGTCGGTTCCATGCAAAAAACGGAATCTTTAAAAATCTTTTGGCCGAATGCGATCGCCGATACGAGGATGACCGCTCGGCTACACCGTTGGGAAGTGGCAGGCAACTTTCCGCCCAGGCCGATACTCCCTCAGCTCCGGCCGCTCCGTGCGGCAGCGCTCGGCCGCGATCGGGCATCGAGGGTGGAAACGGCAGCCGGATGGCGGCTTGAGCGGGCTCGGCACATCGCCGGTGAGGATGATGCGCTTGCGCGTCCCGCTCGGCGTCGTCTCGACCACGGGCACCGCCGAGATCAGCGCCTGGCTGTAAGGGTGGGCCGGGGCCGCGAACACCTCCTCCGCCGGCCCTTCCTCGACGATCGAGCCGAGATACATGACCGCGATGCGGGTCGACACCTGGCGCACCACCGAGAGATCGTGGGCGATGAAGATGTATGTGAGGTTGAGCTTCTCCTGCAGGTCGGCGAGCAGGTTGACGATCTGCGCCTGCACCGACACATCGAGCGCGGAGACCGGCTCGTCCAGCACGACAAGATCGGGGTTCAACGCGATGGCCCGCGCGATGCCGACACGCTGGCGCTGCCCGCCGGAGAATTCGTGCGGATACCGCATGACATGATCCGGCAGCAACCCGACGAGGTCGAACAGTTCGGCGACGCGCGCGGTGATTTCGCGTGACGAAAGCCTGCCATGGATTCGCAGCGGCTCGGCCACCAGATCGCCGACACGCCGGCGCGGATTGAGCGAGGCTGATGGATCCTGGAAGACCATTTGCAGGCGGCGCCGCAACGGCCTCAGTTCGGACAGCGATTTTGTGGTGATGTCGTCGCCTTCGAAGAGAAGCTTGCCGTCCGTAATGTCGTAGAGCCTCACCAGGCAGCGCGCCAGAGTGGACTTGCCGCACCCGGACTCACCGACCAGCCCGACCGTCTCGCCGCGCCGCACGCTCAGCGAAACATTGTCGACCGCATGCACGGTTCGCATGCCTTCGGCGGAAAAGCGGGTGCCGATCGAAAAACGTTTTCCCAGCGAACGCGTCTCGAGAATCGGGCGGTCTTTGTCGGTCATGGGTCCGCTCATGCCTGTGCCACCCGAAAGCATGCCGCGGCGTGGGTACCGGCCCCAAGGTCGGGCTTGCCGGTCACGCAGGGTTCGTAGTGCACTGGGCAACGCGGCCCGAACGCACAGCCTTGCGGCAATCGAAGCAGCGATGGCGGCGAGCCGGGGATGGCAGGCAGGCGGCGCGGCTTGTCGCCGGTCAGCGGCGGGATCGAACCGAGCAGCGCCCGCGTATAGGGGTGTCGCGGATCGGAAAACAGCTCCATCCGACTGCCGCGTTCCACCACGCGGCCCGCGTACATGACCATCACCCGGTCGGCGAGTTCGGAGACCACGCCCATGTCGTGCGTGATGAAGACGACAGCTGATTTGTGTGTCGCGCGCAGCTTGCGCACCAGGTCGAGAATGCCGGCCTGCACCGTGACGTCGAGCGCCGTGGTCGGCTCGTCCGCCACCAGCAGCGCCGGATTGCAGGACAAAGCCATTGCGATCACCGCCCGCTGCCGCATGCCGCCCGAAAGCTGGTGCGGGTAGCGCGACATCGCCTCGTGCGGGTTGGGAAAATTCACCTCGGCCAGCAGTTCTTCCACCCGCTCCATCGCCTTGGCCTTGCTGATGGTGCGATGCGCGCGGATCTGTTCGGCGATCTGCCAGCCGATCGTGTAGACAGGCGTCAGCGCCGTCATCGGATCCTGGAAGATCATCGCGATCTCGTTGCCGCGTAAACGACGAAGCTCCCGCGCGGGCAGCCCCACCAGTTCGCGGCCCTTGTAACGGATCGAGCCTTCGATGGTGGCGTTGGGATCGGTGATGAGGCCCATCACGGCCAGCAGCGACACCGTCTTGCCGGAACCGGACTCGCCGACGACACCGAGGATCTCGCTTTCCTCGAGGTCGAAGGAAACGCCGTCGATGGCCCGCACCAGGCCGTCATTGGTGCGGAAGGATACTTTGAGGTCGCGCACCGACAGTATCATGATGTCCTCAGGCGCGGATCGAGAAGGATGTAGACGAAATCGACGACCGCGTTGGCGATCACCACGAACATGGAAGCATACATCACCGTTGCCATGATCATCGGCAGATCGAGGTTCTGCAGTGCGTCATAGGTGAGCTTGCCTATACCGTGCAACCCGAACACCACCTCGGTCAGCAGCGCCGAGCCTCCTACCAGTGCGCCGAAGTCGAGGCCGAACAAGGTGACGAAGGCAATGAGCGACGTGCGCAAGGCATGGCGCAGCAGGATGCGGGTCTCCGACAGCCCCTTGGCCCGGGCCGTGCGGATATAGTCTTCCTGCAGGGATTCGATGATGGCCGCGCGCAGCACACGTCCATAGATGCCGATGTAGAGGATGGCCAGCGTGATCCATGGAATGATCAGCGTCAGGAACCAGCCCTTCGGATCGTCGGAGAAATTCTTGTAGCCGAGCGGCGGCACCCAGGAGAACGCCCAACTGTCATGGTAGCGGCTCTGGGTGATCAGGTTCATCACTTCGCCCAGCCAGTAGACCGGCATGGAAATGCCGAGCAGCCCCAGCGCCATCAGAAGCTTGTCCAGCCAACTGTCGCGGGTGGCGGCGGCGACGATGCCGATGATGATGGAGACAACCACCCACAGGATCGCAGCCCCGAAGACCAGCGAGAGCGTGACGGGAATGGAATCCATGACCGCCGGCACCACCTTCCAGCCACGATTGACGAACGAGGTCAGGTCGCCCGTGACGAAGATCTTCTCCATCATCTTCACATATTGCACGTAGAGAGGCCGGTCGAAGCCGAAGCTGTGGCGCACCGCCTCCAGCACTTCGGGCGACGCATTGCGGCCGGCGATGCGCGCGGCCGGGTCGGCGCCCGGCGTCGCGAAAAAGATCAGGAAGACGATGACCGAGATGCCGAACATGACGAACAGCATCTGACCGAAACGGCGCAGGATGGCGTAGATCATCAGTCGCGCCCCAGCCGAACCTTGGAGCGCGGGTCGAGCGCGTCGCGCAGCCCGTCACCGAAGACATTGAGCGCCATGACCGAAACTGCGATCGCCAGGCCCGGAACCAGCGCCACCAGCGGCCTGGTGTAAAGCAGCGCCTGTCCGTCCTGGATGATGGTGCCCCAGCTCGCCGCCGGCGGCTGCACGCCGATCGACAGGAAGGAGAGTGCTGATTCCGTCAGCATGTTCAGCGCCATCATCAGAGGCACGAAAACGATGAGCGTGGTGGTGATGTTGGGCAGGATATCGCGCCACAGGATGCGCCATCCCGGTACGCCCAGATTGATCGCGGCGAGCACGAACTCGCTGTGGCGCAGCGACAGGACCTGCCCGCGTATTGGTCGAGCCACATAGGGCACGTAGACGATGCCGATGATGATGACCGGCAACCACAGGCTGCCGGACTCGATATCTATCGGCCCGATCCTGATCCCCTGCGCGATGGTGACAATGGAAAGCGAAATCGCCAGCAGGTAGATCGGAAACGCCCACAGGACATCCAGCAAGCGCGACAGCACCGTGTCGGTGACGCCGCCGAAATAGCCAGCGATCAGTCCCGCCGCCGTACCGATGATCAGCGTGAAGATGGTGGCCGCCCCGGAGATCAGCAGCGAGCTCAGCCCGCCATAGAGCATCCGGGCCATGACATCGCGCCCCTGACTGTCGGCGCCGAGGAAATAGTTGCCGAGCCGCCAGGTCGGACCGATCGGCGTGTAGCCGAGCCCGAGCCCCTCGGTCGATTGTTCCATCACCGGGACGTCGGCACCGTCGATCTGGATGACGGCGTCGAGCGTCGAGGCGAAGGGGTCCACGCCTGCCCATTGCGCATAAAGAGGTGCACTGAGGCAGGCAAGGACGATGAGGAGGAACACGGCCAGGGACGCCATCGCGGCCCTGTCCCTTGCCAGCTTCGCAAACGCGACGGCCCAGGGCCCTCGCGTCTTGCGCGGCATGGCGACAGCTTGGTTCGACACGGACGTGTCCCTCCAAAGGTCGTTACTGCACCCAGGACTGGGTGATCATCCAGTTGAATTGCCGGTTGAACTTGAAATTGCCAACCCGTTTGCTGACGAAGTCAAGCCGCTTCGGCGTGAAGAGGCCGACGGCCGGTGCCTTGTCCGTGACTTGCTTGTCGATTTCGGCCCACAATTTGTCGGCGGCTTTCTGGTCGGTCACGCCAAGGTCCAGCGCCTTTTGCATCTTGGCATCGATGTCCTTGTCGCAGAAGCCGGCGATGTTGATCGAAGCATCCGAACCTTCACGGAAGGAAGCGCAGCTGAACAGGATGTTCAGGAAGTCCGAAGCCGCCGGATAGTCCTTGTACCATTGGGTGACGGACATCTGCACTTTGTTGTTGGTGTTCTGGATGTAGGTGAACTGGATATTGGACGAGATCGGCTTGACGTCGGCTACATAGCCGATGGTCGTCAGCACACTCTGCAGGTAGACGCCGATCGACCGCGAAATGGCGGTATCCTCGACGATGATGGTGACCTTCTGGCCCTTGGTTCCCGATTCCTCGACGAGCTGCTTGGCCTTGTCGAGATCAGGTGCCGACCATTTGGCGCCGGGGTCCTTGGTGAAGGGGCAATAGTCTTCGTGGCCGGGGAAGTCCGGCGGCAGGACCTGGCAGACCGGCGAGGCCAGCACCTTGCCGCCGAACAGCTTGACCAGTGTGTTGCGGTCGATCGCATAGGCAACGGCCTGGCGCGCCTTTTCATTGTCGAATGGAGCAAGGCGGTTGTTCAGCGGGGCGTACCACCAGGCCGAAAGCGGCGAGATGTGCAACTGGTCCATGGACTTGCTGCCAAGTTCGCCCAGGCGGTCGCTCGGCAATGCGTCGAACATCCAGTCCGCTTCGCCGTTCTGGATCGCGGTGACGGCCGCTTCCTCGGACAGGCCGAAATCATATTGGACAACGTCCGGATAGCCGTCCGGCTGCGCCTCCTCGCTCCACTGCTTGAAATTGGGATTGCGCGAAACCGTCATGCCTTTGTTGGGGTCGAAGGCGGAGATCATGTACGGACCGGTGCTGGGGATGGGCTTGGAGCCCATGTCTTCGGCTGGCGTATCCGCCGGCAGGACCACGGCATGCGGCAAGGCAAGCTTGTAGAGGATTTCGGCGTCGGGCTTGGTGAGGTTGACGGTGATGGTGCCGGCCGCTTCATCGCCGACAACGCCGCCTTCCAGCGTGCAGCCCTTGGTGTCGGCCAGGCATTTGTCGGCGCCGACAATGCCGGCATAGAACGTGCCGGAGGTCGGCCCTGAAACCTTGAAGATGCGCTGGAATGAGGCGACGACATCCTTCACGCCAAGATCCTGGCCGCTGGAGAACTTGATGCCCTTGCGCAGCTTGAAGGTGAAGGTCTTGCCGTCATTGGTGACCTCGGGCAGCGCCTCGGCCAGGTCGGGAACGATGGTGAAGCCGTCCATGCCCTCGGCCTTGCGGAAGGCCACCAGCCCGTCATAGATCGGCTGGTACATCTGCCAGCCCTGGTCGGTGTAGTTGATATGCGGGTCGAGCGTTCCCGCCGCGGAGCGGGCCAGAAGGCGGATGGTGCCGCCTCGGTGCTCCTTGAGATATTCGGCCTGTGCCGGGGCCAACCATGTGCCGGCCAGCAATGCCGCGGCTGATGCCGCCAGAAGCAGTTTCTTCATGTCTTGATTCCCCTTTTCTCAGTTGTCGTTGTGGTCCAGGAAGTCTCCCACCGCCCGCATGCACGCATCCTGTTCTTCGACATGCGGCATGTGGCTGGAGTGCTCGAATATCTCCCAGCGCGATCCTCGGATGCCGTCCTTGAAGGGCTGCACGGTCGCGGGCGTCGCCTCGTCGTGACGCCCGGAGATGATCAGCGTGGGAACATCGATGGCCGGCAGGCGGTCGATGATGCTCCAATTCTTCAGGGTTCCGATGACGTGGAACTCGTTCGGCCCATTCATCAAATTATAGACGGTGGGATTGCGCACGACCTGGGCGAAGGTCTCCGTCACCTCTGGCGGGAACGGCACGACCCGGCAGACATGCCGCTCGTAGAAAACCATCGTCGCCGCCTGGTAGGCCGGATCGTCCGTCGTGCCGGCCTGCTCGTGGCGGGTCAGCGTCTCCTGCACGTCCTCGGGCAGGTCGGCGCGCAACCGGTTGGCCTCTTCGACCCACAGCTTCATCGAAGCCGGCGAGTTGGCGATGGTCAGCGACTTCAGACCTTTCGGCCGCGTGACCGCGTATTCGGCGCCCAGCATGCCACCCCAGCTCTGGCCAAGCACATGGAATCCCGCGCGAATGCCAAGACGGTCGACGAGGTTTTCAAGCTCGTCGATGAAAAGCCGAGGTGTCCAGAAGTCGGCGCCTTTCTCGGGCAGCAATGTGGAATTGCCGCAACCCAACTGGTCGTAGTGGATGACGGCGCGATCTCCTCGGGCAAGAAGCTTGTAGGCATCGACATAGTTGTGGGCGGCGCCTGGCCCACCATGCAGGATCACCACCGGCGCCTTGGCGGCGTCGATGTCGCCAGAGATCCGATACCAGGTTTCGTAGCCGCGGAAGGTGGCCCGCCCTTCCCTGCCAATGATCTCAGACGACATCCCGGTTCCCCATCACGTTCGAACGCATCTCTTTGCTGTCCCTGACGGCAGGCGCCTAGTTTACCCTGCGGCTGGCCTGCACCCACTCTTCCAGCATCTGCACGCCGAAGGCGGTGGCACCTTGCCTGCCCAAGGGCCGATCGGTGTCGGTCAATTCCTTGCTGGCGATGTCGAGATGCACCCATGGGCGATCTTCCGTGAAATGGCGCAGGAAAGCAGCTGCATAGGGAGCATCGCCATCCTCCATGTCCTTGGCATGATGGCGGAGGTCGGCGAATGGCGATTGCAGCCCCTCGTCATAGGCACGGTCGAGCGGCAGCCGCCAGAACCGCTCGCCGACGGTTTCACCGGCCGTGATCATCTGCAAGGCAATCGCATCGTCGGTGCTGAACAGGCCGGCGAATATCGATCCCAGGCCGCGCGTCACCGAATAGGTCAGCGTCGCCAGATCGACGATCACCGACGGATTGAAGCGTGTTGCCGTGTAGTGGAGGCAATCGGCCAGGAGCAGGCGCCCTTCGGCATCGGTGTCGAACACTTCCACGGTCTGTCCCGAGGCCGTCGTGATGATGTCGCGCGGTTTGAGCGCTGTGCCGGACGGCATGTTCTCGGCAATGCCGAGGACGCCGACGGCATGTACCGGACTGCCTTGCCGGGCGAGCGCGATCATCAGGCCGACCACCGCCGCCGCTCCGCCCATATCGGCCTTCATGTCGAACATCTGCTCGCCGCGCTTGATGCAGAGGCCACCGGAATCGAAACAGACGCCTTTGCCGACGAACGCCATCGGCTGGGAGGGAGCACCCTTGCCGCGATAGCGCAGCACGGCCACCCGTGGCGGCCGCGCCGAGCCGGAGCCGACCGCCAGCAGCGCGTTCATGCCGAGCTCTTTCAGTTGCGCGGCATCGAGTATTTCGATGTCGATGCCGGCCTCGCGCAGCGGCTCCAGATGATCGTGGAAATTGTCGGGGTGAAGATGGTTCGGCGGCAGGTTGACCAGCGTGCGCGCGTATTCGACGCCATCGGCGATTGCATTGACCCGGGCCAGCGCCGGGGTCAGCTCCGCGCTACTTGCTCCGACCAGTTGCACCCGCAGGGTTCGATCCGCTCCCGCCCCCTGGCGCCGGTTGCGCATG
This sequence comes from Mesorhizobium sp. B2-1-3A, assembly GCF_006442655.1. NCBI lineage: Bacteria > Pseudomonadati > Pseudomonadota > Alphaproteobacteria > Hyphomicrobiales > Phyllobacteriaceae > Mesorhizobium > Mesorhizobium sp. B2-1-3A. The sequence continues at coordinate 544,721 of NZ_VFWK01000004.1, read as the reverse complement.
TCGAAACGATAGCGCCGCAGCCGCATGCCAAGCGCGACGCGCGCCAGGATTTCGGCTCCGGGCAAGCCGACACCGGCAATAGGGTCGAGGACAAGCGTGGCGGCGCATTCGCCCTTGCCTTCCAGATGCGCGGCAAGCAAACCGCCGGCGCGCGCCAATGACAGGGCGCTCACGGCTTCAGCTTTGCCCAGGGCCAGGACGATTACGCGCCGGGCCGACACGGCCTGTGGGGCGATGAGATCGATGCAGGTGCCGGATTCGGCCAATGCGGCCGGGTCGGAGCAGGCGCGGGACAGAATCCCGCCCATTTCAGCATCCAGCGCCGCTGCCCGGGGGCCAAAGCCTGTTTGGGCGGTTTGCAAGATCACGACGACAGAGGCTTCCGCGGAAATCTCGTCCACCGTTTCGAAGACCGGCACTGGCGATTGAGGCATATGCAGTCGTTCTCCCATTTGCTGATGTGCGCAATGCTCCCGCCGCCGGCGGTGAAACCGATCAGGCCGGCCTCCGCCATTGGTGGAATGGTGCCGGAGGCCCCAAATCATTGTTTTTGGACGGCGACTTAGTCGCTCTTGCCTTTGGGTATCCCCGAACAGGCCAGGCGATCAAACGCCAATTTTGCCCAAGTCGATTGACAAAAACTCAACTGACAATTCATGATTGGCTCATGGCCTTACCGTCACTCAATGGCATGCGCGCTTTCGAGGCCGCCGCACGTCTTGGCAGCATCAAGGATGCGGCCGAAGAACTGCACCTGACGCCCTCGGCCATAAGCCGCCACATCCGTGCGCTTGAAAGGAATCTCGGCCAGGATCTGTTCGAGCGCGGCTTTCGCCAGATAACGCCGACCATCAGGGGCTCTTACTATGCGCGCAGCCTTTCCGAGGCGTTCGAGGCCATCTGGCGCGCCACTGACGATGTCAGCCTCACCGATGGTCCGGGTCACGGCAGGACCCAACGTGTCCGGGTGTTGTGCGTGCCGGCCGTTCTAAACCTTTGGCTGGCGGACCGACTGCCGAATTTTCGCCGGTTGCATCCGGCGGTGGAACTGGAGATCTCAACGTCGGGCAAGCGCGCCAACTTCGATTTGGCCATTGTCGACGAGTTCGTCTACAAGGCCGGCCCGGCTCTGACGTTGCTCATCCCGCTGGTTCTGACGCCTGTCTGCGCGCCCTCACTGCTCGAAGGGCCCGTGCCGCTGCGATCGCCCGCCGATCTGGTCAATCACCACCTGATCCATGAATGCGAGACCATGAGATGGAAGCGGTGGCTTGAGCAGGAAGGTGTCTCGGATACGACGCCGAAATCCAGCACGACGCTGGATGATTGCACACTGATCATGCGCGAGGCGATCAATGGCGCCGGAATAGCGCTTGCCGACACGATGATGGCACAGGATTTTCTTGAGCAGGGCAAACTTGTCGCCCCGTTTCGTGCCCGCCACACCTACCCGGCCGGCATTTATCTGCACCAGCGACGCAGCATCGGCAACAAGCCAGGCACCGGCCTGTTTCAGGATTGGCTATTGTCCGAAGTCGAGGACCACAAGCGGGTAATGGCCATCACCTAGGCCGAGCCGTTGTTACCGAATCCGAATCACCGGACCGCCTTGTTCAACAACGGCCCACCAATGCGATCCGTCGATAATCGCGGTTCATATTGAATATCTTTAAGGCCAAAGCCGGCAAATGGGTTGCTTGTCGGTTCCCCAGCGTCAGGCGTAACCTCTTCGGCCAACGCGTGAGGGCGCGTGCTGCAAGAAGGGGATATTGCAATGACAATACAGGGCGCATCGCCTGGCCTATACAATGAGGACCTCGCTCCGGCCAAAGTTCGAAACTGGGGAGCGTTTTCGATCTTCAACGTCTGGACGTCGGACGTCCATAGTCTGTGGGGCTACTATCTCGCCGCCAGTCTGTTTCTGTTCTGCGGCGGCTTTGTCAATTTCATCATAGCCATCGGCATGGGGTCACTGATCATCTACGCGCTGATGAACATGGTCGGCTATGCCGGCGTGAAGACCGGCGTGCCCTACCCTGTGCTTGCTCGCGCCTCCTTCGGGGTCTGGGGAGCCAACATACCGGCGCTGGTGCGCGCCATAGTCGCCTGCTTCTGGTACGGCGCGCAAACGGCGGCCGCATCCGGCGCGATCGTGGCCTTGTTGACCCGTATCCAATGGTTCGACGAGTTCAACAAGACGTCGCATCTTCTCGGCCATTCCACACTGGAAGTGATCTGCTTCGTCATTATCTGGGCGCTGCAGCTGCTGATCATCCAGAGAGGCATGGAAACGGTACGCCGCTTCCAGGATTGGGCTGGGCCTGCGGTCTGGGTGATGATGCTGCTCCTGGCCATCTATCTCTGCGTCAAGTCAGGGACCTTCGCCTTCACCAGTGATATTCCAATGGATGTGCTGCGCGAAAAGACCGCCGATGCCGGCATTCCGGGCGATCCCGGATCGTGGACGGCACTCTTCGGGGTTGCCGCGATCTGGGTGACCTATTTCTCGGCGCTTTATCTCAATTTCTGCGACTTCGCCCGCTACGCGCCGGATAAGGCTGCGCTGCGCAAGGGCAATATCTGGGGCCTGCCGGTCAACCTGATCCTGTTCTCGCTGGTCGCTGGCGTCACCACCATTGCAGCCTACGACGTCTATCACGAAGTGCTGCTGCATCCCGACCAGATCTCGGCCAAGTTCGACAGCTGGTTCCTGGCGGCCCTTGCCGCGCTGACCTTCGCGGTGGCGACGCTCGGCATCAACGTCGTCGCCAACTTCGTCTCGCCGGCCTTCGACTTCTCCAACGTCTTCCCGCGCCAGATCGACTTCAAGAAGGGCGGCTACATCGCGGCGCTGATCGCGCTGGTGCTCTATCCCTTCGCCCCGTGGGAAGGCGGCGCGGCGCATTTTGTCGGCGTCATCGGTGCGACGATGGGACCGATCTTCGGCGTCATGATGGTCGACTACTATCTGATCCGCAAAGGTGAGGTCGACGTCGAGGCGCTTTATCGCGAGCATGGCGAGTTCCGTTTCCAGGGCGGCTGGCATGTCAATGCCTTCATCGCCGCCGGCATTGGTGCTGTCTTCTCGTCGATCCTGCCGAACTTCACCAACTGGCTGCCTGCCTGGTGGGGCGTCTACGGCTGGTTCTTCGGTGTCTCCATCGCCGGCGTCATCTACTACGTGCTGCGCACCGCCGCCGTGGGTGCGGGCGCCAGGACGGCGAAAGCCTGAAAATGAGGGAGTAGGCGGTAGGCGTCAGGGAATCCCTACTGCCTACTGCCCACCATCTCGGCCAGTTTGCGCACCGTGTTCCAGTTGCGCGATGTGCCTATGCCCATGCGCTTGTGATTGGCGGCCGCAAGCAACCGTGAGCTTGGTCTTTCCCGCGAGAACACGAGCCATATGTCGCCGCCGACCAAGAGCACCTTCTCGTCCTCGGCGGCATGGGCCTGAAGCCCTGGCAGGACATCTTCGGCCACGGCTTTGCGCATCACGCGCACCGCGACCTGATCGCCGGCGCCCGTCGATTCGCAGGGGAATGGATTGCGTGACGCGAGTTTCAGCCAATCTCCGGCGCCGCGGACGATGATGTCGACATGGCGGCCAAAGGCCGTTTCGAAAGCGGCCTCCAGCCGCCTTTCAAGGACGGGGATGGCAATCTTTTCACTCTCGAAGACAAGGTTGCCGGTCGCCACGAAAGTGCGAACATTGCTGAGGCCGAGGCTTTCCGCCATCGCCTTGAGGTCCGACATGACGACCCGCCGCCCCGCGCCAAGAATGATGCTGTAGAGGAGCGCCACATAGGTCTGCATCAAGTGGGCCTCGCCTGAGCAATTCCAGGAAGGTTTCCGACAGGAATTGCATCGAAACAAAGGGATAGAGCGATCCACCGTTTCCGTGAGACGGTGGATCGCTCTATCGGGTGCCTACACCAGTCGGCTCTGCTCGACCGCCGCCTCGATGAAGCTGGCGAACAGCGGATGCGGATCGAGCGGCCGGCTCTTCAACTCGGGATGGTACTGCACGCCGATGAACCAGGGATGGTCGGGATATTCGACCGTTTCCGGCAGCACGCCGTCCGGCGACATGCCGGCAAACACCAGGCCGCAATCCTCGAGCCGCTCCTTATAGTCAATATTGACCTCGTAGCGGTGGCGGTGGCGCTCGGAAATCTGCGTGTCGCCATAGATGTCGGCGATCTTCGACCCCTTGGCGAGCTCGGCCTGATAGGCGCCGAGCCGCATCGTGCCGCCGAGATCGCCGGTCTCGCGGCGTTTCTCCAGCATGTTGCCTTTCAGCCATTCGGTCATCAGGCCGACGACCGGCTCGTTGGTCGGGCCGAACTCGGTCGAAGACGCATGCTCGACGCCCGCCAGCGACCGCGCCGCCTCGATGCAAGCCATCTGCATCCCGAAGCAGATGCCGAAATACGGCACCTTGCGCTCGCGCGCGAACTTCGCCGCCAGGATCTTGCCTTCGGAGCCACGTTCGCCAAAGCCGCCGGGAACCAGGATGCCATGCACCTTTTCCAGCCACGGCGTCGGATCTTCCTTTTCGAAGATCTCCGATTCGATCCAGTCGAGCTTGACCTTGACGTGGTTGGCGAGCCCGCCATGCGACAGCGCCTCGATCAGCGATTTGTAGGCGTCCTTTAGGCCGGTATACTTGCCGACGATGGCAATGGTCACCTCGCCTTCCGGGCTGTGGATGCGATCGGAGACCTTCTGCCAGGGCTCCATGCGCGGCTTCGGCGCAGGATCGATGCCAAAGGCGGCCAGCACTTCCGAATCGAGCCCTTCCTTGTGGTAGGCCATCGGCACGTCGTAGATATGCGGCACGTCGAGCGCCTGGATGACGGCGCTTTCCCTGACATTGCAGAACAGCGACAGTTTTCTGCGCTCTTCCTTGGGAATGGCGCGATCGGCACGCACCAGCAGGATGTCCGGCGCGATACCGATGCCGCGCAATTCCTTGACCGAATGCTGGGTCGGCTTGGTTTTTAGCTCGCCCGCCGTCGGGATGTAGGGCATCAAGGTCAGATGCACATAGACGGCATTGTTGCGCGGCAGGTCGTTTCCGAGCTGTCGGATCGCCTCGAGGAACGGCATCGCCTCGATGTCGCCCACCGTGCCGCCGATCTCGCACAGCACGAAATCGTAGTCGTCATTGCCGTTGAGGACGAAATTCTTGATCTCGTCGGTGACGTGCGGGATGACCTGGACGGTGGCGCCGAGATAGTCGCCGCGCCGTTCGCGCTCGATGATGTTCTTGTAGATCCGGCCGGTGGTGATGTTGTCCTGCTGATTGGCCGAGCGGCCGGTGAAGCGCTCGTAATGGCCAAGATCGAGGTCGGTCTCCGCACCATCATCGGTGACGAATACCTCGCCATGCTGGTACGGCGACATCGTGCCGGGATCGACATTGAGGTAAGGGTCGAGTTTTTTGATGCGTGCGCGATAACCTCGCGCCTGCAGGAGAGCCCCTAGGGCCGCTGCGGCAATGCCTTTTCCAAGTGAGGAAACCACGCCGCCTGTGATGAATACATATCGCGCCATGGGAGTCATCGCTTAACGCGGCCGGATTGATTCCGCCAGAGAAAAAACCACCGCGAAGGCTTTTTCCCAAAAAGGCGCTTGGACCGTGATCCCGAAAAGTGGAATCCGGTTTTCTCGGGCAAACGGTTTCCGTTTGTCCAGGGATCACGACCGAACAGGCTTGATCGTGAACGAGGCAAAACAAAAGGGCCGGCTGGGCCGGCCCTTTCGGCATGATGGTGAAAACGTCAGATGATGACGACTTTGGTGCCGACCCTGACGCGGCTGTAGAGGTCCATGACGTGCTCGTTCATCATGCGGAAGCAGCCATTGGAGGCACTGGTTCCGATCGACTGCGGCGCGATGGTGCCGTGGATACGCAGATGCGTATCCTTCTTGCCGTCATAGAGATAGATGGCGCGCGCGCCGAGCGGGTTCTGGCCACCGCCGGGCATGCCGTCCTTGTACTGGGCGTAATGCTTCGGTTCGCGCTTCTGCATGTCGAGCGTCGGAATCCAGCGCGGCCATTCCTGCTTGTCGCCAACGGCAACCGTGCCTTTGAACTGCAGGCCTTCACGGCCGACCGCGATCGCGTAGCGACGCGCGGTGGTCGATGATTCGACGAGATAGAGGCGACGCGCGCTGGTGTCGATGACGATGGTGCCGGCATCGTAGCCGGTGAACTCCACGTCCTGCGGCACGAATTCCGGCTTCACCTTGAACGGCTTCTTGGCATCTTTCTTGGCAAGTGCGGAGTCGAGCGCGCGGGTCTCGGGCAGATAGCTGATCGACGAACCGGACGAGGTACCGCCGAACAGGCCGGCGAACAGGCCGCCGCTGCTCGGCCGCGTCTGGCCGACGACCTCGCTGCGCAGTTCGCCATTGTTGCCGGTCAAGGCGACGTTCATAGCCTCGGCCGGGAGCGGCTCGGCCGACTGGATTGGCGTAATTGGTTCAATCGGCTCGATCACCTTGGTGGTCTTCTTGGCAGGCTTGGCCTCGGCCACTTCGGTTGCCGGAGCAGTCTTGCCCTTCTGGGCCAGGAAGGCCTGCCGGTCCGCGTCGGCCCTGGCCTTGGCTGCTTCACGCATCGCCAGCTTCCTGGCTTCCAGCGCCTTGGCCTTGGCGTCTTCCTTGTCGGCAACGATCTTGGCCTCGATCTTCTTGATCTGGGCGAGATCGTCCGGTGTCGGGTTTTTCTTCTTCTTGAGAAGCTTCAGTTGCGCCGCATCGCTCTTGGCTGCGACGTTGATGGCGTCGGTTTTGTCGACCGACTGGTTGGCGGCCAAATTGGCCGGCACGCCGGCGAAAGCCGGGGAACTCAGGCCGAGTGCGGCGCAAAGTCCCAGGAAAATGAAGCTGCGAAGCTGCATGGCGAAGATCCGATCGTTCAATGCTTGTTGCCCACGGCGCCGCCCGGCGCCCCCCAAGGACACCGAAAATGCCGCCTGCAATCTATAGTCGAATAAGCGCGTATGCCTCAAGCGCGAGACCGCGCTGCCGCCCGTCGAATCTTCGTGATCGCGCAGCATTTGCCGCGACTGTGTTCAAACGATCACAGATCGCGGCCTGGACCAGGTGGAGCTTACTGGTTCGGGACTTGCGGTGTCGCCGGCGCGGTGTTGGTGGTGCCGTTGCTTGCCGGCGGCGTCGCGCCGGCAGCAGGCGCGGTCGCCGGGGCAGTTGCCGGAGGCGTCGCCGCGGCGTCATTGCCGGATGGCGGCGTCGGCGCGGTATTGCCGGCGGGCGCCGGGGTCGTCGTGCCGGGCAATTGGTTGAGCACGCCCTTGCCAGCACCGTCCGAAGTCGCGGGAACGCGGTCGAGAATGTCGATCGGCTTCTCGCCGTAGCGGGCAATGATCGACAACGTCAGCGACGTAACGAAGAAAGCCGCCGCCAGGATCGCCGTCGCCCGCGTCAACGCATTGGCGGCGCCGCGCGCCGTCATGAAGCCCGATCCGCCACCAATGCCAAGGCCGCCACCTTCAGAGCGTTGCAGCAGCACCACGCCGACCAGGGCGAGCACGACCATGAGATGGATGACGATCAGTACGGTTTGCATAGTTTATCCTGGCAAGGCCTTGCCCGGCCGCGGACACGACCGGTGAATTGGAGGCGGCTCAATACAATGCTTTCACGGCATTTCCAAGCCCGTGGCCGGAATATGGGAAGCAACGCGCCCTTTGCAACGAATTTGGACGGGATGAGCCCCGTCCAGCGTCATGGATCTCAGCCGGGAATGCTGCGATAGGCTTCAGCGATACCCAGGAAATCAGCCGCTTTCAGGCTGGCACCGCCGACCAGGGCGCCGTCGACATTCCTGACACCCAGCAGCTCCACCGCATTGGACGGCTTGACCGAGCCACCATAGAGGATGCGTATCCTGGCAGCGGCGGCGCCGAGTTTTTCCGACAGCTTTTCGCGGATATGCGCATGCGCTTCGGCCACATCGACCGCGGTCGGCGTCAGGCCGGTGCCGATCGCCCACACCGGCTCATAGGCAATGACGGTGTTGGATGACGTGGCACTCGGCGGCACCGAGCCGGCGACCTGGCGCGACAGCACATCGAGCGTGGCGCCCGCTTCGCGCTGTTGCTGCGTCTCGCCGATGCAAACGATGGCCACCAATCCGGCGCGCCATGCGGCGGTTGCCTTGGCCTGGACCGTCGCATCGTCCTCGCCGCGTTGTTCGCGGCATTCGGAATGGCCGACAATGACATGGCTCGCTCCCGCGTCCTTCAGCATCTCCGCCGAGATGCAGCCGGTGTAGGCGCCGCTTTCCTTGGCGTGGCAGTCTTCACCCCCGGCGTGGACGGGCGTGCGCGACAGAATCTCCGCGGCATGGGAAAGCAGTGTCGCGGGAACGCAGACCAGCGCCTCGGTCTCGGCGTCGAGCCCGCTCATGAACCCGTTGCCGATCATCCTGAGCTCGTTCAGCGAGGCGCTGGTGCCGTTCATTTTCCAGTTGCCGGCAACGAGCGGGCGAATTCCTGGCGTCATGGTCTGCTTCTCCGGGCGATATCAGGCTCTGGCCCTCACTACCAAAATCAGGCCACAAAGCAATCGACAGTGGACCGGAAGGGCGCTATTGCGCTTGTTTCAGACTCGGCGCCTGCGAAAAAGGCGCACAAATCGGAAGTAACGATGCTTGGTATATTGAGAAACGCGGCGGGTACCTGGGTCGCGAAAGGTCTACTGGTGTTGCTGGTGCTCAGCTTTTTGGTCTGGGGCATCTCCGGGCGGCTGATGGGCGGCTTTGCCGGCCACGATTCGGTGATAACGGCTGGTGGCACCAAGGTATCGATCAACGAATATCGCCTCGCCTATGACCGCCAGTTGGCCGTCATGTCGCAGCAATTCGGTCAGCGCCTCACCCATGAACAGGCAAAGGCGCTCGGCATCGACAACCAGGTGCTGGCGCAGCTCGTTTCCGGCGCCGTTCTCGATGAACAGGCACGCAAGCTGGGCCTCGGCCTGTCCAAGGACCGGCTGGCCGAGCTGACGCGCGAGGATCCGGCCTTCAAGGGGCCGAGCGGTGAGTTCGACCGGAGGACGTTCGAGTACCTGCTGCGCGAAGTCGGCATGCGGCCCGAGGATTATCTGAAGAACCGCGCCCAGGTGGCGGTGCGCCAGCAGATCGTCGAGGCGGTCTCGGACGGCCTCAAGGCGCCGGACGCCTTCTTCAAGGCGGTGGCGCTCTATCGCGGCGAGGACCGCACCGTCGACTATCTGACATTGCCGAAGGCCCTCGTCGAGCCGATCGAGGCACCGGGCGACAGCGTGCTTCAGGCCTATTTCGAAGCCAACAAGAAGACCTACGCCGCACCCGAGTACCGCAAATTCTCTTATGTCCGCCTGGAGCCCGCGGACATCATGGATACGACCGCGGTCACCGACCAACAAGTCAGCGACGATTACAACAAGAGCAAGGCGCGCTACACCACGCCCGAGATGCGCACCATCGAGCAGCTTGTGTTCAAGACACCGGATGCGGCCAAGGCCGCGCTAGATTCGCTAAAGGCCGGCGCCACTTTCGAAAAGCTGGTGACCGCCGAAGGCAAGACACCGGCAGACACCCTGCTTGGCACGCTCGCCAAGGACAAGATCGCCGACAAGGCGGTCGCCGATGCCGCGTTCACGCTCAATGCCAATGAAGTCAGCCAGGTCGTTCAGGGAGCCTTTGGTCCGGTGCTGCTGCGCGTCACCGAGATCAAGCCCGAGGTGGTGAAGCCGCTCACCGAAGTCTCCGACCAGATCCGCAAGGACCTGGCGCTGGGCGAGGCAAGCCGCATCCTGCTGGATGTCCACGACAATTACGAAGACACCCGCGCCTCCGGCAGTTCCTTGGCCGAAGCGGCCGCCAAGCTGAAGCTGAAGGACGTCACCATCGAAGCCATCGACCGCAACGGCCTCAGGCCGGACGGCTCGGTCGTCAAGGACCTGCCGGAATCGCCAGCGCTGATCAAGGCTGTCTTTGACGCTGAACCCAACACCGAAAACGAGGCGCTGACCACGGCCGACAATGGCTTCGTCTTCTATGAGGTCGGTTCGATCACGCCGGCACGCGACCGCACTCTCGATGAGGTCCGCCAGAAGGTCGTCGCGGACTGGACGGCGGCGGAGACGACCAAGCGGCTCGCCGCCAAGGCGGACGAACTCGAAAAGCGGCTCAAGGCTGGCGCCACGCTGGACGTCATCGCCAGCGAGCTCAAGCTGGAGAAGCAGACCAAGCGCGGCCTGAAGCGCGAAGCCGACGATGCCGATTTCGGCAAGGAGGGCGCCGCCGTGATGTTCGGCGTCGGCGAAGGCGGCACCGGGCTGATCCCCTCGCCCACCGGCGACGGACAGATCCTGTTCAAGGTCGCCGAAGTGTTCGAACCCGCCGGGGCCGATGCCAGCTCGGTGCCGGAGGACGCACAGAAATCCTTCACCTCCGGCATGTCGGACGATCTGCTCGACCAGTTGGTGGCGCAGTTGCAGACGCAGTATGACGTCCGCATCGACCAGGCCGCCGTTGCCCAAGCCTCGACAAGATGAGCGCGCTGAAAACCCATATCGCCAAGGTCGCGGGCGGCAGCGCGCTTTCCTTCGAGGAAGCGCGCGAGGCCTTCGACATCATCATGTCGGGCGACGCGACACCCGGGCAGATCGGCGGCTTCCTGATGGCGCTGCGCGTACGTGGTGAAACGGTGAGCGAGATTTCGGGCGCTGTCGCCACCATGCGGGCCAAGATGCTCCGCGTCGAAGCGCCCGCCGGTGCCATCGACATCGTCGGCACCGGCGGCGACAATTCCCACAGCGTCAACATTTCGACGGCATCGGCGTTCGTCATCGCCGGCAGCGGCGTTCCTGTCGCCAAGCACGGCAATCGCGGCCTGTCCTCGCTGACCGGCGCCGCGGACGTCCTGATCGCCCTTGGGCTCAAGATCGATATCTCACCGGAAACGATCGGTGGCTGCATCCGGGAGACTGGCCTCGGCTTCATGTTCGCGCCCGCGCACCATCCGGCGATGAAGCATGTCGGCCCGACCCGCGTCGAGCTCGGCACCCGCACCATCTTCAACCTGCTCGGGCCGCTCTCCAATCCGGCTGGCGTCGTCAGGCAGATGGTCGGGGTGTTCCTGCCGGAATGGATCCTGCCAATCGCTGAGACGTTGAAGGCGCTGGGCACCGAACATGCCTGGGTCGTTCACGGCGACGGCTATGACGAAATCACCACCACCGGCGAGACGCAGGTGGCGGAACTGATCGGTGGCGAGATCCGCAGTTTCACGCTGACCCCGGAAGAATTTGGGCTGAAGCGCCATACCAAGGACGAACTGCGCGGCGGCGACGCCGCCTACAATGCCAAGGCATTGCGCGACATGCTGGGCGGCGCTGCCGGCGCCTATCGCGACACCGTGCTGATGAATGCCGGCGCCGGACTGGTAATCGCGGACAAGGCAACGACGCTTGGCGACGGCATCGCGCTCGCCGCGCAAGCCATCGATAGCGGCCGGGCGCTGCAGGTCCTCGACCGATTGGTCGAAGTTTCGAACGGGTGAACCGTGTCTGACATTCTGCGCAAGATCGAAGCCTACAAACGCGAGGAGATCGCCGCCGCCAAGGCACGCGTGCCGCTGGCCGAGATCAAGGCGCGCGCAAAAGATGCAGACGCGCCGCGCGGCTTTCTCGCGGCCCTCGAGGCGAAGCGCGGATCAGACGGCTTCGCCCTGATCGCCGAAATCAAGAAGGCAAGCCCTTCCAAAGGGCTGATCCGGGCCGATTTCGATCCACCGGCTTTGGCTCGGGCCTACGAGAAAGGCGGCGCCGCCTGTCTTTCGGTCCTGACCGACGCACCGTCCTTCCAGGGGGCGCCGGAATTCCTCACCAAGGCACGGGCTGCCGTCGCCCTGCCCGCGCTGCGCAAGGATTTCCTGTTCGATCCCTATCAAGTGTACGAGGCCCGCGCCTGGGGCGCCGATGCCATCCTGATCATCATGGCCAGTGTCGACGATGCCTTGGCGAGCGAATTGGAAGCGACCGCATTCGAACTCGGCATGGATGCGCTGATCGAAGTGCATGACGAGGCCGAAACGCAACGCGCGGTAAAACTGTCGTCGCGGTTGATCGGCATAAACAACCGCAATCTGAGAACATTCGAAACCAGTCTTGAGACTTCCGAGCGGCTGGCGGCAATGGTGCCGGGCGACCGCCTGCTGGTCAGCGAGAGCGGGATCTTTACCCATGACGATTGTCTCAGGATGCAGAAGAGCGGCATCGGCACCTTCCTCGTCGGCGAGAGCCTGATGCGACAACAGGATGTCACAGCGGCGACGCACCTGCTTTTGACGGGCAAGGCGGCGGTAGAGGCCGCCTGATCATGACATCGGCACTCACCCATCTCGGCGCGCAGGGCGAGGCCAACATGGTCGATGTCGGCGACAAGGACGAGACGACGCGCACCGCGATCGCTGAAGGGTTCGTCTCGATGCAAGCCGAGACGCTGACAACCATCCTCGCCGGCAATGCCAGGAAAGGCGATGTGCTCGGCACCGCGCGCATCGCCGGCATCATGGCGGCGAAGAAGACGCATGAGTTGATCCCGCTCTGCCATCCGCTGCTCTTGACCAAGGTTTCCGTCGACATCGAGCCCGACCATGCGCTGCCCGGCCTGAAAGTCACTGCATTGGCGCGTGTCACCGGCAAGACGGGCGTCGAGATGGAAGCACTGACCGCTGCTTCCGTGGCCTGCCTGACCATTTACGACATGGCTAAGGCAGTGGACCGCGCCATGGTCATCTCCGGCATTCGGCTGGTCGAGAAGACCGGCGGCAAGTCCGGCGACTACAAGGCCGACGCCTGATGGCGCTGGTTCCGGTCGCGGAGGCGCTCGAACGCCTGCTTGATGGTGCCGCGCCGCTGGCCGGCGAAAGCGTTCCCCTCATCGAGGCGGTCGATCGCGTGCTGGCCGAACCGGTCGTGGCGCTTCGCACCCAGCCGCCCTTCAATGCCTCGGCCATGGATGGTTATGCCGCGCGCGCGGCCGACGTGGCGTCCGTGCCATCGAAACTCTCGGTGATCGGCATGGCGCCGGCCGGCCGTGGCTTTGACCGCACGGTCGGCGAACGCCAGGCGGTGCGCATTTTCACCGGCGCCCCGCTGCCTGACGGCGCCGACACCATCGTCATCCAGGAAAACGTCCGGGATCTTGGCGGCGGCAACATAGAAGTGATCGAGCCCACCGCCGAATGGCGCAACATCCGCCGCGTCGGGCTCGACTTTTCCCAAGGCGACGTCTTGCTGGAAAAAGGCCGGGTGCTGGATCCGGCGGCTCTTTCGCTGACGGCATCGGCCAATCATCCGCGGGTGAACGTGGTCAAACGGCCACTGGTCGCCATCATCGCCACCGGCGACGAGTTGTTGCCGCCCGGCAGCGAACTCGGGCCGGACCAGATCATCTCGTCCAACGCTTACGGTGTTGCTGCCGCCGCGCAATCGGTCGGCGCCCGAGCGCTCGACCTCGGCATTGCCGCTGACCGCCAGGAGGCCATTGCCGCGCTGGTCAGGAAAGCGGTCGCGGCCGGTGCGGATGTCATCGTCACGCTTGGCGGCGCGTCGGTCGGCGACCACGATTTGATCCATGACGTGCTGACCGGCGAAGGCATGACGCTCGGCTTCTGGAAGATCGCCATGCGCCCCGGCAAGCCGCTGATGTTCGGGCGCCTTGGCGATATCAGGTGCATCGGACTGCCCGGCAACCCAGTGGCAAGCCTGGTCTGCTCGCAATTGTTCCTGAAACCGCTTCTGGCAAGGCTCGGCGGCCGCAACTATCGCCAGGACATTCGTCAGGCACGGCTGGGCGTCGGGATGCCGGCCAATGACCTGCGCCAAGATTATGTGCGGGCGGTGGTCGAGGAGAACGATGGCGAACTGGTGGCGACACCGTTCGGCATCCAGGATTCCTCGATGCTGAGGATGCTCTCCGACGCCAACGGTTTGATCGTGCGGGCTCCTTTTGCTCCCGCATCCGCTGCCGGAGACTCCTGCAACGTGCTTATGTTACGCTGAAGAATCGTCCCATAGATCGCTGATAATATAGAAAAATGATCTCGGCTATTCCGAGATCAAGGTCTGTGTCAGCCCATACGCCGGATCGGCTAGGCCATCGAGGACATCGTAATGATGCCGGTCGGGCTCAACCACGGTGCTGGTGACGGCGCCAAGCCCGGTCCAGATGTTGGCCAGCAGCGCATTCTGGCGCAGGAACTCGGACCGTTCCCCGCCTCCGGCCCAGCAGGTGAGGCGAACGCCGTCCATGGGGCGCAGCAACGCTGGGCTTTCTGCCTGGGCTTCGGCTTCGTCGATTGCCAGGGCCTCGTTCATGCCGGTGCGCATGAGCGGGCGCAGGTCATGGAGGCCCGAAATCGAAACGACATGGCGTATACGCTTTGCCACATCCGCGGCCAGAGGCGTTGATATCGTCACCATGCGGCTGGCGAGATGTCCGCCGGCCGAATGCCCGGTTAGCATCAGCGGCCCGTCCACCATTGCCGCCGCCGTGCCGATCGCCACGCCGATTTCGCGCACGATGCCGGCTATGCGTACGTCCGGGCATTGCGTGTAGGACGGCATCGCCACCGCGAAACCGCTGCTGACCGAGCCTTTGGCCAGGTGCGACCAGGTGCTCTTGTCGGACTCCATCCAGTAACCGCCATGGATGAACACGACGAGGCCCTTGGGCGAAGCCTGTGGAAGAAAAAGATCGAACCGATTGCGTGGTCGCTCACCATAGGCGATGTCGATGCGTGCCCGGCCTTGCGCCGACATCGCGTCGCGAAAGGCTTGCGCAGGTTCCGTCCACGCGGCCGGCCAGCGGTCACTGCGGGCAATGTTCGCGCTGTTGGCGTAGGCATTGTCCCAATCCTCAATGCGATGTCCAAGCATCCGCACCCTCCCCCAAGCGCTTCGGTTTTCACGCTAGCAATGGCCACCACCATGCCATGCGTCAATGCTCCAGCGCAAAACATTTTAGGCTTGAAACAAATTTCGACTGGTGCGATCCTGCCCCACGAACAGCCGACAATGGGAGGTCTGCTGTGCTGTCCAAACCTGCGGATGTTCACCCTTTCCCGGTGGCGTCGCCGAACAGGTGTAGCTGGGCTGCACGAAGCCTCTCGCGAAAAGACGGGAACTTCAGATCCACCACCTCGGACATGTGCTTTTCGCGCACTGGCCAGGCAGCAGACAGGATGGCGGCGACATGCTTGGGCCTTCAGCGCATATCGACACGTTCACGCGCGATCATCTGCCGCCGCCGGATCAATGGCCGGATTTCCTGCTCGATGGCTTCGACTATCCCGACCGCCTCAACGCCGGCGTCGAGTTGACCGACAGGCTGGTCGAGAAGGGCCTCGGCGATCACACCGCGCTGATCGGCAATGGCCGCCGCCGCACCTACAAGGAACTGTCCGACTGGACGAACAGGCTGGCCCATGCGCTTGTCGAGAATTATGGCGTCAAACCGGGCAACCGGGTGCTGATCCGCTCTGCCAACAACCCCGCAATGGTCGCCTGCTGGCTGGCCGCCACCAAGGTCGGCGCCGTGGTCGTCAACACCATGCCGATGCTGCGCGCGGGCGAACTCACCAAGATCGTCGACAAGGCGGAGATCACCACCGCGCTCTGCGACACCAGGCTGATGGACGAAATGACGGCCTGCGCCAAGGACAGTGCGTTCCTGAAGCAGGTGATCGGCTTCGACGGCACCGCCAACCATGACGCCGAACTCGATCGCGCCGCCCTCGACAAGCCGGTGACCTTCACTGCCGTCAACACCGGTCGCGACGACGTCGCCCTGCTCGGCTTCACCTCGGGCACGACGGGCGTGCCGAAGGCAACGATGCATTTCCACCGCGACCTTCTGATCATCGCCGACGCCTATGCGCGCGAAATCCTCCAGGTGACGCCGGATGACATCTTTGTCGGCTCGCCGCCACTCGCCTTCACCTTCGGCCTTGGCGGCCTCGCCATCTTCCCCCTGCGCTTCGGCGCGGCGGCGACACTGCTGGAACAGGCGACGCCGCCCAACATGATCCACATCATCGAGACCTACAGAGCGACCATCTCCTTCACCGCGCCGACTGCCTATCGCGCCATGCTGAAGGCCATGGATGAAGGCGCCGACCTGTCATCGCTGCGCGTCGCCGTTTCGGCCGGCGAGACCTTGCCGGCTCCGGTCTTCGAGGAATGGACCAAGAAGACCGGCAAGCCGATCCTCGACGGCATCGGTGCCACCGAAATGCTGCACATCTTCATCTCCAATCGTTTTGACGACATGAAGCCCGCGTCCACCGGCAAGCCGGTAGCCGGCTACGAAGCGCGCATCGTCGACGACGCGATGCGCGAGGTGCCGCGCGGCGGGACCGGACGGCTGGCGGTGCGCGGGCCGACCGGCTGCCGCTACATGGCCGATGACAGGCAGAAGGACTATGTGCGCGACGGCTGGAACCTCACCGGCGACACGTTTACCCAGGACGAGGACGGCTTCTTCCACTTCGCCGCGCGCTCCGACGACATGATCGTCAGCGCCGGCTACAACATTGCCGGCCCCGAGGTCGAAGCGGCGCTGCTGTCGCATCCCGATGTCGCCGAATGCGCCGTGATCGGCGCCGAGGATGGCGAACGCGGCCAGATTGTCGAGGCGCATGTCGTGCTGGTGCAAGGCGTGGCGGCGGATGCATTGACCATCAAGCGCCTGCAGGACCACGTCAAGGCGACGATCGCGCCCTACAAATATCCGCGCTCGGTCAAGTTTATCGCCGCGCTGCCCAAGACCCAGACCGGCAAGATCCAGCGCTTCCGGCTGCGCACGGAGAAAATCCATTGAGCGAGCCCTACGATCCGGCGTCCGAAGGCGCGCAGATGTCGTTCAAGGAACGCATGTCCTACAGCGACTATCTGCACCTGGAAAAAGTGCTGGAGGCACAGACGCCGCTGTCGTCGGCGCATGACGAGATGCTGTTCATCATCCAGCACCAGACCTCGGAACTGTGGATGAAACTCGCCTTGCATGAGATCGCCGCCGCGATCCGCTCCATCCGCGCTGATCGGCTCGAGCCGAGCTTCAAGATGCTGTCGCGCGTCGCGCGCATTTTCGAGCAGTTGAACAATGCCTGGGACGTGCTGCGGACCATGACGCCAAGCGAATACACCGAGTTCCGCGACGCGCTCGGCCAATCCTCGGGCTTCCAGTCCTGGCAGTACCGCGCCATCGAATTCATGGCCGGCAACCGCAACCTCGCGATGCTCGGACCCCACAAGCATCGGCCAGACCTAAGCGGCAAGTTGGAAGCCATCCTGGCCGAGCCGTCGCTCTACGACGAAGCGCTGCTCCTATTGGCGCGCAACGGGTTCGACATCGGCGCCGATGCCAAGCGCACGGACTGGCGTGAAACCCGCACCGAGAACGAAGAGGTCCTGGTTGCCTGGCAGACCGTCTACCGCGATCCTCAGCGCTACTGGATGTTTTATGAGCTTGCCGAGAAGCTGGTCGATTTCGAGGACTACTTCCGCCGTTGGCGTTTCAACCACGTCACCACGGTGGAGCGCATCATCGGCCTGAAGCGCGGCACTGGCGGCACCTCAGGCGCTTCCTACCTCAAGAAGATGCTCGAAGTCGTGCTGTTTCCAGAACTGTGGACGGTCCGAACTCGGCTCTGACTTTTTGCTTGGCGCAATTTCGGACGGAAAACCGCCAACACTTTTCCTGAAATTGCGCCGACGTCTCAAGTCACCGCCGTTTTCACCGCGAAACGCGCCTCCTGCCAGGCGCCGGTGCGCAGGATGTCCTCCAGCACCTCGACCGCCTGCCACACGTCCTTGTAGCCGACATAGAGCGGCGTGAAGCCGAAGCGGATGGTCGAGGGCGCGCGAAAATCACCGATCACGCCGCGCTCGATCAGGGCCCGCATCACCTGGTAGCCATGCGGATGAAGGAACGACACCTGGCTGCCGCGCGCATTGCCGTCGCGCGGGCTTTCCAGTTCGAGCCCATAGGCGCCGCATTTGGCTTCGACGAGCTGGATGAACAGGTCAGTCAAGGCAATGCTCTTCTTGCGCACCGCCGCCATGTCGACCTCGTCCCAGATATCCAGCGCGCCCTTCAGCGCCCGCATCGACAGCACCGGCTGCGTGCCGCACAGGAACCGGCGGATGCCGCTGCCGGCGGCAAAACCCTGCTCGAAGGCGAACGGCCGCGCATGGCCCCACCAGCCGCTCAGCGGCTGATGGACATCGTCGTGATGGCGTGTCGCGGCATAGATGAAGGCGGGCGCGCCCGGACCGCCATTGAGATATTTGTAGGTGCAGCCGATGGCGAAATCGGCATTGGTGGCATCAAGTTCAACCGGCAAGGCGCCTGCGGTGTGGCAGAGATCCCAGACGATCAGCGCGCCGGCTTGGTGGGCCTTGCGCGTCAGGGCTGCCATGTCGCGCAGCTGTCCGGATTTGTAGTTGACGTGGTTGACCAGGATGACGGCAACACGCTCGTCGATCAGCTCTTCAATGGTCGGAGCATCGACGCCCTCAAGCCGCAGCACCGTGCCCGGCCGTGTCGAGGCCACGCCCTCGGCCATGTAGAGATCGGTTGGAAAGCTGTCGCCCTCGGCGACGATGACCGTGCGGTCCGGCCGCATGTTGAGTGCGGCATGCAGCACCTTGTAGATGTTGATCGACGTTGTGTCGCAGACCACCGTCTGGCCCGTCGCCGCTCCGATCAGGCGCCCCAGCTGGTCGCCAAGCGCGACCGGCATATCGAACCAGCCGGCGGTGTTCCAGGCGCGGATGAGGTCCTGCGCCCATTCCTGCGTCGCCGCCTTCTGCAGCTCGTTGAAGACGGCGGGCGCCGCGGCACCCAGCGAATTGCCGTCGAGGTAGACCACGCCTTCCGGCAAGATGAACCGGTCGCGCATGGCACGCAGCGAATCCGCCGCATCCATGGCTTCGACTGCTACGAGATCGAGCGTTGCACGCATGATTTGTGACGTCCCTAGGTTATTCACGTCTGATTATTCACGGATCGCTTCGCGCGCGGGTGCCGGGCCCCGGCTGCGCTTGAGGCTGGGCAGAGCAAGCATGGCGAGCACAAACAGGCCCGTGGCAAGCTTCAGGTCGGGAGGCGGCATGCCGGCGGCAAGGCAGAACGACACCAGCTGGTAGTAGATGATCGCGCCGGCAAAGGGCGCCAGCAGCTGGCGCCAGACCGTCTGCTTGCCGACGACCGCCTCGCCGATCATCAGCGCGGCAAGCCCGTTGATGAGAATTCCCAGCCCCATATTGACGTCGGCGAAGCCCTGCGACTGCACCATCAGTGCGCCGCTCGAGGCCGAAAATGCACTCGCCAGCCCGACACCACCAATGGTCGCCGCCCAGACATTGATGCCTTGAGCCTCGGCCATATCGGGGTTGGCGCCCACGGCACGCACCGCAGTCCCCTTCTCGGTCCTGAAAAACATATAGAGCGCAAGGAAGACGATGAGCGCGATGAAGCCGGCGACAACGATCTTGCTGGCCGGAAAACCCGGCCGCGCGAACGGCACCCAGTCGAACACGGTGGGCGAGCCGAAGACGGAGAGGTTGGACTTGCCCATGATGCGAAGGTTGATGCTGTAGAGCATCGTCATCATCAGGATGCCCGCGAGAAGCGTGTGGATGCGGAAACGCAGGTGGATGAAGGCGGTGCAGCAACCCGCCGCGAAGCCCGCCGCGAACGCAACCACGATGGCCGCCAGCGGTGATACGCCGGCAGCCAGCAGCACGCCACAGACGCAGCCACCCAGCGGAAACGCGCCTTCGCTGGTTAGGTCGGGAAAATTCAGCATGCGAAACGGGATCATGATCCCGAGTACGACGAAGGCCAGGATCAGGCTTTGCGCCAACGTGACCGGTATGATCGCGACGAAGCTGGTGAGAACCTCCTGAACAAAGCCCATGATGATCAGCTCGCCAGCAACATGCGGTCGGTCTTGACCGAAAAATGGCCGATCAGGTCGATGACCGTGACCCTCGCCTTCTCCTCGCCAGTGACCTCAAGCAGGACCCGGCCCGCATCGAGCATGATCACCCGGCTGCCATAGTCGACAGCGTGTTGCATGTTGTGGGTCACCATCAGGGTGGTCAGCTTCAGCGCGTTGACGGCGCGCACCGTCGCTTGCATGACGATCTCTGCCGTGCGCGGGTCGAGCGCGGCCGTATGCTCGTCGAGCAGCAGCAAATCCGGCGATCCGCCGACGGCCATGATCAGCGACAGCGACTGACGCTGCCCCCCCGAGAGCAGGTCGACACGGGTATCGAGGCGATTTTCAAGACCGAGGCCCAATATCGACAGGCGCTCCTTGTAGGACGCTAGCCGCGTGGCGTTCAGCCCTTGCCGCAGCGTGCGTTTTTGGCTGCGCAGGTCGGCCAGCAGCATGTTCTCCGCCACCGTCATGCTGGCGGCTGTGCCGCGCATCGGATCCTGGAAGACGCGCGCCAGTCTTGTCGCCCGTTTGTACACCGGCATGGCTGTCACATCGGCGCCATTGATCAGGATTTTGCCGGAATCCAGGACAAGAGCTCCGGAAATGGCATTGAGCATGCTGCTCTTGCCGGCTCCGTTGGAGCCGATAACGATGCCGAACTCGCCCGTGGCCAGCGACAGGCTGAGACCGTCCAGCGCGATCTTCTCGTCGGCCTGGCCCTTGTAGAATACTTTGCGCGCGGATCGGATCTCGAGCATCGTTCCTCCCTGACCTCAGGATGACGGCGCCGACGCCGTCATCCTTCAGTGCCGATGTCAGTCGACGATGCAGCCGCAATCAGCCATCGACGCCGGTATCTCGATGCCGAACGCGGCCATCGCCTTGCGGGAAATCGTTGCCATGTGATCCTTGTAGGCCGGGCGCGACGGCGCGATCGTCTTGGGATCCTTGCCCTTGAGGATTTCGGCGGCGATGTTGCCGGCGTTGACGCCGACCTGCGTGTAATTGACCGCGAAGCTTGCCGGCACCGTGCCGTTGCGGACCGCGCTGTCATCGGAGTTGACGATCGGGATTCCGGCCTGGCGAGCCGCCGCGGAGACAGCGGCGATCGCCGGCTGGATCAGGTTCGAAGCCGGGCCGTAGATCACGTCTGCCTTGCCGGCGAGCGCGGCGATGCGCTGCTGGATGTCATTGACGTTGTCGACGCCGACTTCGATGACTTCGAAACCGGCCGCCGGTGCGGCCGCCTTGATCTTCTCGACCAAGGCAACGTCATTGGCCTCGCCTGGATTGTAAGGCACGCCGAAGCGCTTGGCGTTCGGCAGCAGCTTCTTGGTGAAGGCCATGACAGCGGCGACGTCCTGCAGATCGCTGGCGCCGGTCATGCCTTCGTCTCCGGCGTCCCACGACGGCACCAGCTTGGCCGCGACCGGATCGGTGACGGCGGCAAAGACGATCGGAATGCCGGAACCGGCAAGCGCCTTCTTGGCGATCTGCGAGACCGGCGTGGTGATGGTGTAGATCAGCTTGGGCTGCTCCGCCTGCAGCTTGGCGATCATCTGCGGCACCAGCGATGCATCGAAATTGGTATGGCTCTCCGTGTAGACGACATCCTTGCCCTCGACAAAGCCATTGTCCGTCAGCGCCTTCTTGAAGCCGGCTATGGCGGCGTTGAGCTGCGGATGCTCGCCGAAATTGGCGATGCCGATGCGAATCTGGTCGGCGGCGGCACTCCCCGCGCTGACCATCAACGCGCCTGCCAGGGCCAATCCCGACAGCCAAGCGGATTTCGACTTCAACATCATTTCCTCCCAGATTTGATCAGCGCCGCTTATCGGGACGGCAACTGTGGCGATCATGGTCAGTCCGTCGCCACCTGTCAAACATTATATATAATTCTTGCCATGGGCCGCCATCATATATAATTTTCGCATGCCGACGATGGACGGATCGCGATGCAGGATCAGAACAACTCCACGAAAACCGAGGCGGCCTATCAGCTGCTGCGGCGCGATATCCTGACCACACGCCTCATGCCGGGCGCACCGCTCAAACTGAGCGCGCTGCGCGGTCTATACGGCGTCGGCTGGACACCGCTGCGTGAAGCCTTGTCTCGACTTGAAGCCGAGCGCCTGGTTACCGCCATCAGCAATCGCGGCTTTGCCGTGGCTCCGGTGTCGCGGGCCGAGCTCGAGGACCTGGCTCGCGCAAGGATGGTTGTGGAGATGCCGCTGTTCCTGGAATCGATCGAGAAAGGCGGCAGGGAATGGGAGGACGCGGTTGTCACCGCCCACTACCGGCTCTCCCGCTGCAAGACCGCGGTCGACGACCCCTCGGATGCGGCCGTCGACCAATGGGACGAGAGCCACGAGGCCTTTCACGCGGCACTGCTGAGTGCTGCGACGTCCAACTGGCTGTTGCGCTTCCGTTCGACAATCGCCGATCAGTTGCGGCGGCATCATCGTTTTCTCGGCCTGGCGCCGACATTGCGGGCGGCCGCCGGCCTCAAGGATGGCTATGGCGAGGCAATGGACGCCCTGCGCGAGGCGATCGCGATCGAGC
This sequence comes from Mesorhizobium sp. B2-1-3A, assembly GCF_006442655.1. Classification (NCBI taxonomy): domain Bacteria; kingdom Pseudomonadati; phylum Pseudomonadota; class Alphaproteobacteria; order Hyphomicrobiales; family Phyllobacteriaceae; genus Mesorhizobium; species Mesorhizobium sp. B2-1-3A. The sequence continues at coordinate 522,126 of NZ_VFWK01000004.1, read as the reverse complement.
ATCACACCGCGATCATGGAAGCGGCCCTCGATCGCGATGTCGAGCGGGCAAAGGCGCTGATGACGGCGCATATCGGCTACACGCTGCATGTCTACGTTCACAGCGAGGACGGCGGCGCGAACAACTACACCGCACGCGCCGGCAGCCTGAAGGCAATTTCGGGATGACTTCAGCGCTTCCGCGACGTCCGGCTCTCTATGAGATGGTCGCGGCCCGTGACAGGCTGGCCGCCTGGTTGCCGCGCACGCCGCTGCTGCGCCTCGATCTCGGTCGTGCCGATCAGCGGATATTCCTCAAGCTCGAGACATTGTCGCCCATTGGCGCCTTCAAGATCAGGCCGGCGCTCAATGCCTTGCTCTGCCGCGATGCCGATGAACTCAGGCATGGCGTTGCGACCATCAGTTCCGGCAACATGGCCTACGGAATGGCCTGGGCGGCACGGGCGCTTGGCGTTCCGATGGCCGCCTACATGTATGCCGATGCACCCCAGACCAAGATCGACGGGGTCCGCGGCCTTGGTGGCGACGTGCGCTTCGTCTCGCACGAGACATGGTGGCGCTACATCATCGGAACGGAGCGGCCGGAGGGCGCGGAATTCCTGGTGAACCCGGTCACCGACCAGGCGGTGCTTGCCGGCAACGCGACCATTGGCCTCGAGATCGCCGAAGATCTGCCCGAGGTCGATTGCGTCCTGACACCTTATGGCGGAGGGAGCATGACAACCGGTGTCGCCAGTGCGGTCAAGGCGATGCGGAGCCAGGCCAAGGTCTTCGCCGTCGAGGATGAGAATGCGGCTCCGGTCACGGCGGCGTTGGCGGCCGGACGCATTGTCGAGATCGAGACGCGCCCCTCCTTCATCAAGAGCATAGGCGGCCCATCGCTGGTGCCCGGCCTATGGCCATTGGCAAGCCAGTCTATCGACGGCGCCATTGCCGTCAGTCTCGACCAGGTCACGGAAGCGATGCGCCTGTTGTTCTCGAAGGCAAAGATCGTGGCCGAAGGCGCGGGTGCCGCCTCGCTCGCCGCCGCTCTCCGCAGCGAGCGGGCAACCGGCAACGTCGTCTGCGTTATCTCCGGCGGCAATATCGATGCCGGCGCCTATGCGCAGATTCTGGGCGGAGCGATGCCGGAAGCCTGAACGCGTTCTATCCCCGGATAGCCAGCGATTGTTGGCGTTTTGATTTCGTTTCGTTCCGGTCGAAATGGATCGATTGGCCCATGCAATCCGCCCTGTGAACGCGCTTCAAACGCTGATGCCAAGCGGGACAAGAGGGTGGACCACAGGCCATTAACCAAAATGATTTCAATGCTCGCCTTGGCGCGGAGGTGGTCGATTGCTGCCCACCGCCGGCAGCGGATAATTTCAGATGCCTTAACAAATTCACTAAACTTTAAACAGTTGCGGAACACAACTGGAACAGATAGTGTTTGTTCTGGGTTTGTTTTTCGATTCCGATTCACACCCTTCGTTCAATGCCTGGGGGGCGCCATGCTGACGCGCAAGCAACATGAACTTCTGATGTTCATCCATGAACGGCTAAAGGAAAGCGGTATCCCGCCCTCCTTTGACGAGATGAAGGAAGCGCTCGATCTCGCCTCCAAGTCAGGGATCCATCGCCTGATCACGGCACTGGAGGAACGCGGCTTTATCAGGCGGCTGCCCAACCGGGCGCGGGCATTGGAAGTGCTGCGGCTACCGGATTCGATCGCGCCCGGCCTCAACGCCGCAAAGAAATTCTCGCCGAGTGTCATTCAGGGCAGTCTCGGTCAGGGTGGCCTCGGCCGCCAGATCAAGCCGGCGCCGTCGCGCTTGCCCTCTGCCGGCAATGACGACGACGCGGTCTCCGCCGTGTCGATCCCGGTGATGGGCCGTATCGCCGCCGGTGTGCCGATCGATGCGATCCAGCATCAGACGCATTCGATCTCGGTGCCGCCGGACATGATCATGGGTGGCGAGCACTATGCGCTGGAGGTCAAGGGCGACTCGATGATCGAGGCCGGCATCTTCGATGGCGACACGGTCATTATCCGCAACGCCGATACGGCGAGCCCGGGCGAGATCGTCGTGGCGCTGGTCGACGAGGAGGAAGCGACCTTGAAACGGTTCCGCCGCAAGGGCGCCTCGATTGCCCTTGAAGCCGCCAACCCGGCCTACGAGACGCGCATTTTCGGGCCGGACAGGGTCAAGGTGCAAGGCAAGCTGGTCGGGCTGATCAGGCGCTACTGAGCAGGAGCAGCCGGCATTTCGGCTTTTTGATAGGGCGGCAGCCCCCTCGCCTCACGCGAAAACTTTCGTTGCTCGTGCCAGGGCCGATACGGCCCGTCCACGGCGAAGCTGACGGTTGGCGGACCGGTCGCCGATTGGCGGTCGAAGAAGACGGCGGCACTGCCCTTGCGTGCAAGTTGCCGCTTGGTGATGACGAGGACCAGCGGGTTGTGGCAGGCATCGTAGCCCGTCGCGTCATTGACAACGATCAGGTCGGCGAAGCCGCAGGCCTTCCAGGTAGCCTTGCGGTCTTCGACATGCGCGATGATCGCGCCAGACGGATGCCGGGCGAGACAGATGCCTTCCGTGCAGTAGAACGGCGCCCCTGGCGGCAGATTGACGGCATCGGCAATGTCGAATTGCCCGTCCGCCTTGTTGAACATCTCCGGTGTGACAATGGTTTCGGACACCAGCGCGCGTTTCCAATTGTCGACGGTGAATTCGTTCGGACGAGCTCGGCTGACCGCGAGTTCGCCACCGCCGATCGGCACCGCGACCAGCCGCGCATCTTCGGAGATCAGCACATCCGGCACGCGCGTATCAGACACAGTCAACAGGCCGGCGAGCGCGAATGGCACTGCCGCGAGCCGCAGCCATGTCGTCGCCATCGTCGCGATGACCAGGGCAATCGTCACCAGCAGCACGGAGTGTTGTGAAATCAGCCCGATCGCATCGACGGGGGAGCGTTCCGATATCCACGCCGATATGGCGATCATCACGGTCAGGCCCTTGCCCATCACGTAGAGAAAGGGACTATCGGCACCAAAGGGCATCGCAAGAGAACTGAGAACAGCGAAAGGCATGACAATCAGTGACACGATAGGCATGACGGCGAGATTGGCGAACAGGCTGAGCGGTGACACACGCTGGAAATGCCAGATGGCAAATAGCGCCGTGGCGCAGCCGGCAATGATGGAGGTCATCGCCAACCCGCCCGTCGCCAGCAGGAATCTTCGCGTCAGGAACCCCGGCAGGGACCGCTTTGGCGGTGGCGGTCTTGCCTTTCCCGCACGGTGATCCGCCCAGCCGGCATAGGCGCCGACCAGCGCGGCCGTTGCGGCGAACGACATCTGGAAACTCGGGCCGACCACCTCATGCGGCGACACCACGATGACGGCGATCGCCGAGATCGCCAGGTTGCGCATGGTCAGCGCCGCGCGATCGAACAATACGGCAATCAGCATCACCGCCAGCATGATGAAACTGCGCTCGGCTGCAACGACGACGCCTGAGATGATGAGGTAGGCGGCGATCGAGAACAGTGCCGCGGCGGCCGCATATTTCTTCACCGGCCGGCACGCGGAGAAATCCGGGAACAGCGCGAAGGCACCGCGCAGCAGACCCATGATGGTGCCGGCGACCAGCGCCATATGCAGTCCCGAAATGGAGATGATGTGATAGATGCCGGTGCGCCGCATCGCTTCGTTGATTTCATTGGGAATGCCGGCGCGCACGCCAACGATCAGCGCTGCCGCGATCTCACCTTCGGCACCGCCAACAACGCTCCTGATATGGTCGGCGATGGCTTCGCGAGCATTTTCTATCCCTGAAAACAGGCGGGCCGACAGCGGCATCTCATCGTCGTCGGCGGAGACGATTCTTGGATTGCCGAGAAAGAAGCCGCTGCCGCCGATGCCGGCAAAGTAGCTGTCGAAGGAAAAATCGTAGCTGTCCGGCCGCACCGGGCCGGTCGGCGGCAGCAGTTTGGCATAGCCCGATATCAGCGAGCCGGCGGTCATGTCGTCAGGTATCTTGCGCGCCGAGAGCCGGACCCTTTCCGGCGCGTAACGCAGTTTTGGCCGCGCCGTCGACGTCACGTCTATGGTCAATCGGATGCGACCGGTCTCCATGCGGTCGAGCGAGACGACGCGGCCGGTCACTTGCGTCGAGATTTCCGAACCCAGCATCCGGGTGTCCGCCCGCCAGGTCTCGACCTTGGCGGCAAGCAGGCCCAGCGCGCACAACAATGCCGCCATGAAAGCCAGATGGGTTTTCGGCCAGGAGCGCGAGACAAGCGCACAGATCGCCATCAGTGCGACGATCGCGACAGGCTTTGCAAAATCAGGCTCCGCCGCCAGCGAATAATAGCCGATCGCACCAGCGGCCAGGCAGACCGGCACCAGCAGGAAGGCGACGCCTCGGTCAAGTTCCAGTTCCGCTGCTGTCGTCACACTGTGGCGCAGGCGAGGCAAGGAAGCCTGGCCGATTTGCCGCCCGATACGCGCAATCCTGCCAGTGGCGGGCGGAATTGGTGCTGGGGCACCCGCTGGCAAAGGTCGGCTGCCGGAGCCAGGAACGAGAGGTGATGGCGGCAGCGAGGCCGGCGGCGGGATCGCAAACAGGGACCGCTCGCTGACGCCAACAACAGCGTCCTCGCCCTGATCCGAGCCCCGGCCACGTCCAGCCATCGGGTCTGCCCCTTGCACCCCTGACGCCCTATGCTACATGAACGCGCAACGCGCGAAAGTCCGCGCCGCCGCGCCCCGCTTCAGATGGTTTCCGAGAGTTTCATGTCCGACAAGGTCGTCACCCGTTTTGCCCCCTCGCCCACCGGTTACCTGCATATCGGAGGCGCGCGCACGGCGCTGTTCAACTGGCTCTATGCCAAACATACCGCCGGCACGATGCTGTTGCGCATCGAGGACACCGATCGCGAGCGTTCCACCGATGCGGCAACGGCCGCCATCCTGGACGGACTCACCTGGCTCGGTCTTGGCTGGGACGGCGATGCGGTTTCGCAATTCGATCGCGCCCCGCGCCACCGCGAAGTCGCGGAGGAGCTCGTGCGCCTGGGCAAGGCTTATTACAGCTACGAGACGCCTGCCGAACTGGAGGCAATGCGCGAAGCGGCTCGCGCCAAGGGTCTGCCGCCACGCTACAATGGCCAGTGGCGCGATCGCGATCCGTCCGAGGCGCCAGCCGGCGTCAAGGGCGCCATCCGCATCAAGGCGCCGACCGAGGGCGAGACGGTCGTCCACGACCGCGTCCAGGGCGAGGTGCGCTTCCCCAACAAGGATCTCGACGACTTCATCATCCTGCGTTCGGACGGCAACCCGACCTACATGCATGCCGTCGTCGTCGACGACCACGACATGGGCGTCACGCACATCATCCGTGGCGACGACCACCTGACCAATGCCGCCCGCCAGACTGTGATCTACAATGCCATGGGTTGGGACGTGCCATCGATGTCGCATATCCCGCTGATCCATGGCGCCGACGGAGCCAAGCTCTCGAAGCGTCACGGCGCGCTCGGCGTCGAGGCTTATCGCGCCATGGGCTACCTGCCGGAGGCGCTGCTCAACTACCTGGCGCGCCTGGGTTGGAGCCACGGCGACGACGAGATCATGTCGATCAAGGACATGATCTCCTGGTTCGATATCGGCGACGTCAACAAGGGCGCGGCCCGCTTCGATTTCGCCAAGCTCGAAGCGATCAATGGCGCGCATATGCGCCGCATGGCCGATGCCGAACTGTTCGACATCTTCATCGCCACGCTGCCCTATCTCGAGGGCGGCCCGGCGATGGCCGCGCGCCTTGACGACACGAACAAGGCGCAGCTGCTGGCAGCCCTTCCGGGGCTGAAGGAGCGCGCCAAGACGCTGGTCGAGCTTGTCGATGGCGCGGCCTTCCTGTTCGCCACGCGCCCGCTGCCGATCGACGACAAGGCGGCGCTCTTGCTCAATGACGATGCGCGCAAGATCCTGCGCGGCGCTCACGAAGCTTTGAACGCGGTTTCGGACGACTGGACGGCTGCCGCGGCGGAGGCAGCGATCCGCGATTATGCGCTGGCCGGTGGCCATAAGCTTGGCGCCGTGGCCCAGCCCCTGCGGGCCGCGCTGACTGGCAAAAGTACCTCGCCGGGTGTGTTCGACGTGCTTGCCGTGCTTGGACGCGAGGAGAGCCTGGCGCGCATAGCGGATCAAATCGATTAGGAGCAAACTGGCCCAAGAAGATTGGCATTGAAAGGCGCGTTTCGCAGTGCAACATTAGGCCTTGGCCCAATCTGGCACGCACCTCCTAAAATGCGGTGGCGAATACGCGCATTGCGGTGATTTCGACGTGTCGCTCTGCAGAAATTTGCCTTTGCCGGCATGAGGAAACAAGAAGGAGTTTGCAATGACCGAAGCTGCGAAGAAACTGGATGTGGGCGGCAAGAACCAAGAAGCTACGGCAACGCTTGAATTCGCCGGCAAGACTCATGAATTCAAGGTGCGAAGCGGCTCCGTCGGGCCTGACGTCATCGACATCGCCTCGCTCTACAGCACCACCGGCGCGTTCACCTACGACCCCGGTTTCACCTCGACCGCAAGCTGCGAGTCCGAGATAACCTTCATCGACGGCGATGCCGGCATCCTCTTGCATCGCGGCTATCCGATCGACCAGTTGGCTGAACACGGCGACTTCCTCGAAGTCTGCTATCTCCTGCTCTACGGCGAACTGCCGACCAAGGCGCAGAAGGACGATTTCGATTACCGCGTAACGCGCCACACCATGGTGCATGAGCAGATGTCGCGCTTCTTCACCGGCTTCCGCCGCGATGCGCACCCGATGGCGGTCATGTGCGGCGTGGTCGGCGCGCTGTCGGCCTTCTATCACGACTCCACCGACATCTCCGACCCGTACCAGCGCATGGTCGCTTCCATGCGGCTGATCGCCAAGATGCCGACGATCGCGGCCATGGCCTACAAATACCACATCGGCCAGCCCTTCATTTACCCGAAGAACGATCTCGGTTTCGCGGCAAACTTCCTGCATATGTGCTTTGCCGTGCCGTGCGAGGAGTACAAGATCAACCCGGTGCTGGCGCGCGCCATGGAGCGCATCTTCATCCTGCACGCCGATCACGAGCAGAATGCCTCGACCTCGACGGTTCGCCTCGCCGGCTCTTCTGGCGCCAACCCGTTCGCCTGCATCGCCGCCGGCATCGCTTGCCTGTGGGGCCCGGCCCATGGCGGCGCCAATGAAGCGGCGCTCAACATGTTGGGCGAGATCGGCCATGTCGATCACATCCCGGAGTTCATCGCCCGCGCCAAGGACAAAAACGATCCGTTCCGGCTGATGGGCTTTGGCCACCGCGTCTACAAGAACTACGATCCTCGTGCGAAAATCATGCAGAAGACGGCGCACGAAGTCTTGGGCGAACTCGGCATCAAGGACGATCCGCTGCTCGACATCGCGATGGAGTTGGAGAAGATCGCGCTGACTGATCCCTATTTCATCGAGAAGAAGCTCTATCCGAATGTCGACTTCTATTCCGGCATCACGCTGAAGGCGCTGGGCTTCCCCACCACCATGTTCACCGTGCTGTTCGCGGTCGCCCGCACCGTGGGCTGGATCGCGCAGTGGAAGGAGATGATCGAGGATCCGCGCCAGAAGATCGGCCGTCCGCGTCAGCTCTACACCGGCGCGCCGGAGCGTGACTACGTGCCGATCGCCAAGCGGTGATCGGAAGAAGTGAGTAGTCAGTAGTGAATAGTGATAGTCCACTTAACTACTCACTACTCACTACTCACTACCTCGCTCTCTTGACGTACCCCATCACCACCTGCGCCGCGATCTCGCCCGACGGCCTGTCCGTCGCCATGCGACGCGCGATCTCGGCAAAGCCGTCTTTCTGCCAGGCGCGCATGCCGCTGTCGGCGAACAGCGCCTCCATCTGCCGGGCCAGATTGTTCGGCTTGACGTACTCGTTGTAGAACTCCGGAATAAGCGCACGATCCGCAATCAGGTTGGGCAGCAGCGCCGACCAGACGGATACGAAATAGGGCGCAACGGCGCGTGCTATGGGATCGAGCCTGTAGCACGAGACCATCGGCACACCCGACAGCGCCAGCTCCAGCGATACGGTTCCCGATGCGATCAGCGCGGCATCGGCCTTGCCGAAAGCCTGCCATTTGCGTTGGGGATCAACGATGATCTCAGGCTTTTCATCCCAGCGGTTGACCGAGGATTTCACGAGGTCGGCGACGTGGGGAACCGTCGGCAGCAACAGCCGCAGCCTATGTCCGCGCGCGCGCAGCATCGACACCGTCTCGCCGAATGGTTCGATCAGCCGGCGCACCTCGCCGCGCCGCGAGCCGGGCAGCACGAGCAATGTCTTGATGCGGTCCTGGGTAAGATCGCGCGGCAATTCCTGCGCCTTCGCGGCAGCGAGCACGCCCGCCTCATGCGTGAGGCGATGCCCGACATAGGTGCCGGGCGGGCCACCCAGCCGCTCGAGTTCCTTCACCTCGAACGGCAGGATGCACAGGATATGGTCGACGTAAGGCCTCATTGCCACTGCCCTGCCCGGCCGCCACGCCCAGACGCTTGGACAGACATAGTGGATGATGGGAATCGACGGGTTGGCCGCACGCACCTTCCTGGCGACACGCAAGGAAAAATCGGGGCTGTCGATGGTGACCAGACAGTCCGGCTTCTCGTCCGCAATGGTTTTGGCCAGTTGGCCGATCCGCCTGATGAGGCGCGGCAGATCACGCAGGACGGCACTGAAACCCATCAGTGCGATCTCGCCGGCATCGAAGGGCGACACCAGGCCCAATTCGCCGAGATGCCGGCCGCCGAGGCCGACGAGTTGCACCTCGCGGCCCGTCATCTGGCGGAGAGAACGCACGATGTCGGCTCCAAGCAGATCGCCTGATTCCTCACCCGCGACGATCGCGATCTTGAGTACCCTGTCAGCCATGCGCCGGCTCCGCGGCGGCCAGGCCGACGATGAACAGACCGAGTTCGTTGGCGCGCGACAGGGTTGCGGGACCCTCGAGGATCAGCGAGCGTCCCGCCTCGACGGCAATGCCGGCAAGCCCGGCCGCGTGGGCTGCTTCGATCGTCTGCGGTCCTATGGACGGAAGATCAGCGCGCAGCTCCTGGCCGGGCTTGGCGCATTTGACCAGGACGCCGCGTGTCTTGCCGGCGATGCGGCCGTGGCCACGCAGCAGCCTGGCGCGGTCGAGCAATCCGGCCGTGCCTTCGATGCCCTCGAGCGCGATGGTCCGGCCGCCCACCGCGATCGCCGCCTGGCCGATATCCAGCGCTCCGATGGCCTTTGCCGCCGCAAAGCCCGCCTCGATGTCGCGCCAGTCGGGCTTCTGCGGCTCCACCTTGGTCAAGGTCCCTTCGGCTGCCACAAGGTTCGGCACGATTTCATGGGCACCCACGACCTTTATTCCTCGTGCCTCAAGGCCCCGCGCCACCACTTTCAATAGGCCATCATCGCCGCGCGCCAGTGCCATCACGACAAGGGGTATCACGGCGAGCAGGCTGAGGCTTGGGCGCAGATGCGTCAGTCTTGGCCGGCGTTTGATCTCGCCGGCAAGCACAAGATGGGTAATCCGGTGGCGCTTGAGCAATGGAACAAGCGAGCCGATCGCCTCCAGGGCCAGGGTCTCATGGTCATACTGGCGCAATTCCACCAGTCGGTCGGCTTCGCCGTCCATGAGGACGACGAAGGGCGGATACCCCTGCTCGGCCGAGCCGGCCGCGACTTCAACGGGAAGACTGCCGCCGCCGGCGATGATGCCGACCCTGGCATCAGGCGGGAGATCAAGACCAGCAGAAGCCGTCTCAGTCTTCATCATCGGCATCGTCGCCGTCGCTGCCCTTGAGCGATGGCACCGCATAGTGCCGCTTGCCGCGACTGGTGATGAAATCGATGATCTTCATGGCGGTCGGCGAAGAGGCGAACTCGGCCTTGGCGAATTCGATGTTCTCGCCGACGGTGCGGGAGCGGTCGAAGATCGTCCTGTAAGCCTTGCGCAACAGATAGATTTCGGAACGCGGCAGACCGGCGCGCTTGAGGCCGATGATGTTCAAGCCGCGCAAGCTGGCGCGGTTGCCGACGGCAATGGCATAGGGAATGACATCACCGACAAAAGCCGAGCACCCGCCAAGAAAGGCGTTATCGCCGACACGCACAAACTGATGAACGGCGCTGAGGCCGCCAATATAGACGTTGTCGCCAATCTCGCAGTGTCCGCCCAGCGTCGCGCCATTGGCGAAGGTGGCGTTCTTGCCGACCACGCAATCATGGGCGATGTGGGCATAGGCAAGGAAATTGCCGTTGTCGCCGACCGTCGTCTCGCCGCGGCTGGTATCCGTGCCGACATGCATGGTGACGCCTTCGCGGATGGTGCAATTGGCGCCGATGACCAGCGTGGTGCGGCCGCCCTTGTGCTTGGTGTTCTGCGGCGGCGCGCCCAATATCGCCATCGGATAGACCTTGGTGGACGCCCCGATAGTGGTCGCGCCCATCACCGAGACATGGCTGACCAGTTCGACGCCATCACCGATCACGGCATCGGCGCTGACATGGCAGAACGGCCCTATGCGCACGCCCTGGCCGATTTGAGCGCCCTCTTCCACGACGGAAGAAGGATGGATTGAAGTCTTGATTTTCATAGGCACTCGATCGTCAGTCGCCGGTGACCATCATGGCTGAAATCTCGGCCTCGGCCGCCTTGGTGCCATCGACCAGGGCTTCACAGGCGAATTTGAGCAGGTTGCCGCGCTTCTTGATTTTCTTGACGTGGATCTTCAACTGGTCGCCGGGAACGACCGGTTTGCGGAATTTGGCGTTGTCGATGGTCAGGAAATAGACCAGCGACGGCTTCGAGGCCCCAAGGCTTCGGATGCAAATGGCGCCCGCCGTCTGTGCCATGGCCTCTACGATCAGCACGCCCGGCATCACAGGCTGCTCCGGGAAATGCCCTTGAAAATGCGGCTCGTTGATGGTGACGTTCTTGATGCCGATGGCAGATTCATCGCCATCGATGTCGACGATGCGGTCGATCATCAGGAAGGGATAGCGGTGCGGCAGAAGCTTCATCAGCCCCAATATGTCGACCGCTTCCAGCGTCGTCGCCGCCACCATATCAGCCATTGTCCTTGCCCTGCTTGCGTGCCCTGGCCATCGTGCGCAACATGGCTATCTCCCGCATGGCTTCCGCCATCGGCTGTGCCGGATAACCGCCCCAGATCTCGCCGGCAGGGACATTGCTCATAAATCCACTTCTGGCGGCAAGCTTGGCTCCTGTGCCGATGGTCAGGTGATCGGCAAGTCCCACGCCGCCGCCCATCGTGACATTGTCACCCACGACCACGGAACCGGAAATACCTGAAAGCCCGGCCACTATGCAATTGCGACCGATGCGGACGTTATGGGCGATCTGGACGAGATTGTCGATCTTGGTACCCTGACCGATGATCGTATCGGACATGGCGCCACGATCGACGGTCGAATTGGAGCCGATCTCGACATCGTCCTGGATGACGACCCGCCCGATCTGCGGCACCCGCTCCGGCCCCTTGGCGCCGCCGACAAAGCCGAAGCCGTCCTGGCCAATCCTGGCGCCGCCATGGATGATGACCCGGTTGCCGATCAGCGCATACTGGATGCTGGCTCCCGGGCCGACATAGCCGTCACGGCCGATCTGGCAGGACTGTCCAATGACCGCGTTGGGTGCGACGACGGTCCCGCTGCCGATCGAGACGCCCGGTCCGATGACCACGCCGGCCTCGATGATAGCGCCGGCTTCGATATGCGCGGTCGGATCGATGTGGGCATGCGATGAAATACCGGTTTCACCTGTCATTGGCCCCGGCGTGGCGGCTGTCGGGAACAGCAGCCGGCCGACGAGCGCGAATGCCTGTTGCGGCCGCGGGTGTATCAGCACAGCGACCCCGGCCGGCGCCTTGTTGGCGAATTCCGCGGGGCACAGGACCGCAGCCGCCCGCAGCGAGGGCATCAGCGCGGAATTGCGTCTGCCGTCGACGAAGACGAGCGCATTGGCAGCGCCTTCGTTGGCTGGTGCCAGCGCTTCGATCGAAACGTCGGATTGGCCGGAATCGACAAGCACCGAGCCGGTCAGATTCGCGACTTCGGCCGCCGTATACCGGCGTGATGGCGCGAAGAACACCGGGTCGGTCATTCCAGAAGCTATATCCAGCTAGGTCGGAACATTTCTCCCGGATCCAAAAAACCCGGGAGCATCGTTGGCCGCCGATCAGAAGCGGGTCGATATGCCGAAGTTGAATTCCTGCACGTCGTCGCTCGCTTCCTTCTTGACCGGGATCGCATAGTCGATACGGATCGGACCGAACGGCGAAGCCCACATCAGGCCGAGACCGACCGAAGCGCGCAATTTCATGCCGGTAGAGTCTTGGTTGACCAAGGTCTGATCGGCAATCTTGCTGCCATAGAGCGTCGCCGCATCGGCAAATACAGCGCCGCGCAGGCCGAAGCTCTCAGGAATGACCGGCAGCGGGAACTGGGCCTCGGCCGACGCATTGAAATAGGTCGTACCACCGAGATGGTCACCGCTGGAGCCGGAAGCAACCGGGCCAATGCCCCCATAGGCAAAGCCGCGGATCATGCGGTCGGTGCTCTGGAAGTGGTCGAAGATGCGCAAATCGCCGTCGCTGCCGTAACCCTCGACGTGACCGGCGCCACCCGAAAGGAGACCGACAAGATCGAGCTGCTCGGACAGCGTCTGATAGATGCTGCCGCGTCCCGTGATCTTCACGAACTTGGCATCGCCGCCAAGTCCCGCGACCTCGACGGTCGTGTTGGCATAGATACCCTCATGCGGGTTCTTCATGTCGTCGATGGTGTTGTAGACCAGCCCCAGGCTGACCGACGACTTGATCCACGGACTCTGCTCGATGCCGTCCAGGACAGCCTGGGAGATGTTACAGGTACCGCCGGGATCTCCAGGACTCGTGGGACCGCAACTATCGTCGACCTTATACTTCTCCTGAGAGATATTGTACGCCAGCTGGGTGGTGATGTTGTTGGTGATCGGCAGTCCGAAGCGAACCGTCGCACCCGTGGTGTCGCTGTCGTAGTTGTTGTTGTACTGCCTCGTCGACTTGTAGATGTCGAAGCCGGCAGCGATGCGCCGCCCGAGGAAATAAGGCTCGGTGAACGAAATGCTGTAGTCGCGCGAATTCTTGCCGCCACCCGCCGACAGCTTGATGAACTGGCCGCGGCCGAGGAAGTTGCGCTCGGTGATCGATCCTTCGACGGACGGACCCGCCGCGTCGCCACCGGTCGAATAGCCGGCGCCAATGGAGAATTCACCTGTCGACTTCTCGACCACATCGACCACCAGCACGACCTGGTCCGGCTGCGAGCCGGGCACGGTCGAGATGTCGACTTTGTCAAAATAATTCAGGTTTTCCAGGCGCTTCTTCGCACGCTGGATGAGCACCTGGTTGAACGCATCGCCTTCGCTGACGTCGAATTCGCGGCGAATGACATAGTCGCGCGTGCGATCGTTGCCTCGGATCTCGATGCGCTCGATATAGGCTTTGGTGCCCTGGTCGACCGTATAGACCACAGAAATCGTATGGTTCTCGAAGTTGCGGTCGCCGCGCGGCGTCACCTGCGCGAAGGCATAGCCGGAGCCGGCCACCTTCTCGGTCAGCGCGATGATGGAGTCTTCGACGTTCTTGGCATTGTAGACGTCGCCCTTGCGGGTCTCGACCACAGATTCCAGTGACTTGGAGTCGACTTCCGGGATCGTGCTTTCGACGCTGATGTCACCGAAGTTGTAGCGCTCGCCTTCCTGGACGGTGATGGTGACCGTGTACTTATTCGTGGCGCTGTCGAGTTCGCCGACGGCCGAAACGACCTGGAAATCGGCATAGCCGTGATTGTAATAGAAGCGGCGCAGCAGCTCCTGGTCGGCGCGCAGCTTGTCCTCGTCATAGACGTCGTCACGCAGGATGAACGAAACCCAGGACGAGCGCTTGGTGTTGATCACGTCCGACAGGCGACGGCTCGAATAGGCGCTGTTGCCGACGAAGTTGATTGCCGCGATCTGCGTGCGGTCGCCTTCCGTGATGTGGAAGACCACATTCACGCGGTTGTCGCCGAGGTCCATGACCTGCGCGGTCACGCCGGCGTCGTCGCGGCCGATATGCTTGTAGGCGCCCTTGATCTGCTCGACGTCGGCATCGAGCGTCGCCTGTGAGAACGTGCCGCGTGGCTTCAGCTGGATAGCCATCTGAAGCGCGGGGTCCTTGATCTTCTTGTTGCCCTGGAACAGAACCTGGTTGACGACCTTGTATTCGGCAACCTTGACCACCAGCGTCGAGCCGACCTGGTTGATCTGGACATCCGAGAACAGGCCGGTGCCGAACAGCGCCTTGACGGCCGCGTCGATGTCGGAACTGGAGAAGGCCTTGCCCGGCTTGATGGTGATGTAGTTGCGGATGGTCTCGGCGTCGACACGCTGGTTGCCGGTCACCTCCACCCTGCTGACGACAGCGGCTTCGGCCGTCGATGTGGCAACGAATTGCACTGCGAGCGCACCTGGTACGACCAGAGCGGCGGACAGTGCCGCCGCTGACGCGGCGTTTAGAAACTTGGAAGCTGCCTTCATCGGGCTTAATAACCTTTTCTCGTAGTCCCCACGGCGAGAAAACCGGACGTGCGGTAATTTCCCCTACCGTATTAACCGGATTTTCCCTACACGCAAGGCTTCTGGTTAATTTGTATTTACTTAACCCTGGTGCGTGGCTTTCGCGTCACTCATATCCCCGTGCATGGTAAACGGCGTCTCAACATCGGCCATGCCGAAGCCGAATTTCTTCATGATTTCAGCATCCAAAGAGATCATTCCAGAACACGAAACCCATGAAGCACAGGACAAGGAGCAGACCGGCCCGATAGGCCATTTCCATCATCCGTTCCGACACCGGTCGGCGAATGACGGCCTCCACCCCGTAGAACAAGAGATGGCCTCCGTCGAGGGGGGGAATCGGCAAAAGGTTGAGAATACCTATCCCGACAGACAGCAGCGCGACGAGCTGCACCAGCCACTCGAAACCCAGCTTCGCAGCCTTGCCCGCCATGTCGGCGATCTTGACCGGACCACCCAATTGGCACTTGTCCTCGCGGCCCGCGGCGAAACGCTGCAGGAACTGGCCGGTGCGCTCGATGACGTGGCCCGTTTCCTCAACGGCCGCCGCCACGGCACCGACCGGCGTGTAGGTGATGAGACGGGGCTGGCCGAGTTCCTTGTTGTTGACGACGCCGATCACGGCGACCTTGACCTTGTTGCCGAGCGCGTCTTCCTGCTCCATCAACTGCGGGGTCGCGGTGACCGTGACTTCCTTGCCATCGCGCAGCATGACGAAGGTGATGGTATCGCCGGCCCGGCCCGAGACCAGCCGCTGCACATCGCCGAAGGTTTCGACCTTGCTGCCGTCGACGCTGACGAATCGGTCCCCGGGCAGGATGCCGGCCTTCGCCGCGGGACTGTCCGTCGTAACCTCCGCCACCATGGGCTCCGCGACATAACGCCCATAGGCCGCAAACAGGACGGCAAAGACGACGATCGTCAGCAGGAAATTGAACAGAGGCCCGGCCGCGACCGTCGCCGCGCGCTTCCAGATCGCCTGGGTATGAAAGGCGACCTTGCGCTCCTCGTCGGTCAGCGTCTCGAGTTCATCCGAGGTGGGTTGGCTGGAGGTGGCGTTCATGTCGCCGACAAATTTGACATAGCCGCCAAGTGGTATGGCGCAAAGCTTCCAGCGCGTGCCATGCCTGTCGTTGAAACCGATGAGTTCGGGACCGAAGCCGATCGAAAAGGCCTTGACCCCGATGCCGCACCAGCGGCCGACGAGGTAGTGGCCCATTTCGTGGACGAACACCACCACGGTCAGCACGAAGAGAAACGGCACGAGCGTGCCGAGAAAGAAACCTTCCGTGCTGAAAATCGCGTGAAGAATCTCGTTCAATTCAGGTCCTCAAATTCTTCCGCAGTTGCGCCGTGACTGTGACATCAATCCAGGCGAATCCAAGGCGCGTCCGCGCGAGATCGTGGAACGGCATCATTCAAATCTGAAACAGCCCCTGTGCCGGATGATCGGCGCCCGCCGAAATCCAGCCGATGACGTACAGGGCGAGAGCCGCCGCGACAAGCCCGTCGACACGGTCCATCACGCCGCCATGCCCCGGAATGAGCACACCCGAATCCTTGCGGCCGTGCCGCCGCTTTACCCAGGATTCGAACAGGTCACCGGCTTGGGCTACAATCGAAAGCACCAGCGCCACAAGGCCGAGCAGCGCCAGGTTCCCGGCACCGGCGGCGGCTGCCAGCATAACCCCGGCAACGACACCACCGACAGCGCCGCCAAGCGCGCCGCTGCGCGTCTTGCCGGGCGAAATCGACGGCGCAAGTTTGGGACCGCCGACGGCGCGCCCGACGAAATAGGCAAAAATGTCGGTCGCCCAGACGACCGCGAACAAAAACAGGATGGCGACGAGGCCCGCATGGTCGCCATCGCGCAGCAGGGCGAGCGACAGGCCGGACACGCTGGCGTAGGCAAGACCGCTTGCCTCCCACTGCCCGGTCTGGCGAACCAGGGCGGCAATCGCCGTCACGGCAATCAGAATCACGGCAAGCAGCAGCAGCCAGAACGCAGGAAGCCCGGCGATCAGGGCCCCGATGAAAACGACCGCCAGCGCTTCGGGCAGGAAGCCCAGCCCATGGGCAGTGACAGGCCGCGACATGCGTGTCCACTCGTAAAAGATCATCGCCACCATGGCTGCGCAAAGCAGCCGGAAAGGCAGGCCGCCAAGCCAGGTCAGGCCAAGGGCGATGACGGCAAGCACGACCGCTGAAATGACGCGGAGCTGAAGGTTGCTCATCCCGCGGCCGGTCGCGACGCGACGTCTTGCGGGCCCAATCCGCCGAAACGGCGCTCACGGCCGGCAAATTCGCGCAAGGCCTCGGCGAGGTGCTCGCGGCTGAAATCAGGCCAATAGCAAGGCAGGAACACCAACTCGCTATAGGCGGCCTGCCACAAGAGGAAGTTGGACAGGCGAAGCTCGCCACTGGTGCGTATGACCAGTTCCGGATCGGGAATGCCTTGCGTGTCGAGACAGCCGGCAAAGCTTTCGGCGGTGATCGCTTCGCTGTCGATCTCGCCGCGCGCCACGGCCGAAGCAAGCTTGCGCGCCGTGCGCACGATCTCGTCGCGTCCGCCATAGTTGAAGGCGATGACCAGCGTCAGCGCTTCGTTGCCGGCGGTGAGCGATTCGGCCTCGTCGAGCAGCCCTCTGATGTCGGCCTGCAGCCCTGCCCTGTCGCCGATGATCCTGACCCGCACACCGCTCTGATGGAGTTCGGCGAGATCGCGGCGGATGAACAGCTTCAACAGTCCCATCAGGTCGCTGACTTCGGACTTCGGCCGCGACCAGTTCTCCGACGAGAAAGCGTAGACGGTCAGGAAGGAGATACCGAGATCCGGTGCCGCGCGCACCGTCTTGCGCAGCGCCTCGACGCCGGCGCGATGACCGGCGAGCCTCGGCATGCCGCGCGACTTGGCCCAGCGTCCATTTCCATCCATGATGATCGCGACATGCGCGGGCGTTGTCATGATCTCGCTTTCGGGTCAGCCTGCGGCCAACCCTAAACCTGCATGATTTCAGCTTCCTTGTCGGAAAGCAGCTGATCGATGGTGCTGATCGTTTCGTCTGTGAGCTTCTGGACCTGGTCCGAACGCTTGCGCTGATCGTCCTCGCTGATGGTGCCGTCCTTCTCCGCCTTCTTCAGGAAGTCCATGCCGTCGCGGCGCACATGGCGCGCGGCGACGCGGGCGTTCTCGGCGTAGCCGTGCGAGATCTTGACCAGTTCCTTGCGGCGCTGTTCGTTGAGCTCCGGCAGCGGAATCCTGAGATTGGTGCCGTCGACGATCGGGTTGAAGCCCAGATTGGATTCCCGAATGGCGCGGTCGACGGCTCCAACCATCGACTTGTCCCAGATCGACACCGAGATCATGCGTGGTTCCGGAACGGTAACGTTGGCGACCTGGTTGATCGGCATGGTGGTGCCGTAGGCCTGCACCTGGATGGCATCGAGCAGATTGCTGGAGGCGCGACCGGTCCGCAGCGAAGCCAGGTCATGCTTGAACGCGGCGATTGCCCCATCCATGCGCCGCTTGAGATCGTCGTACTCACCACTCATCTTAGTCTCCTCGACCCGTCTGCCGCGGGTTCACTGCTTCGGGGCAAGGCCCCGTTCGAGCCTGATTTTCGAAAAGCCGGTTTCCCTTTTCAAGGGATCAGGCCCCGGATCAATCGTCCGCGACGACCGTGCAGCGGCCGCCGCCCCTCAGAATATCGCCGAAACCACCTTTTTCGTGGATCGAATAGACGATTATCGGAATGTTGTTTTCACGCGCAAGTGCAATCGCAGCAGTATCCATGATGGAAAGGCCGCGATTTATGACTTCGGCATGGCTGATGCGCTCGAAACGCGTCGCATGCGGGTCCTTTTTGGGGTCGGCCGAATAGACACCGTCGACTTGCGTGCCCTTGAACAACGCGTCGGCGCCGATTTCAGCCGCGCGAAGCGCTGCGGCCGAATCAGTGGTGAAGAACGGATTGCCGGTGCCGCCGGCAAAGATCACCACCCTGCCCTGGTTCATGTAAGCGTCTGCCTGGCGTTGCGAAAAACTCTCGCAGAGTTCTGGCATGGCGATCGCCGACAGCACCACAGCATCGACGCCGATTTTGTGCAGCGAGGTGCGCAGTGCCAGCGAGTTGATGACCGTGGCAAGCATGCCCATATGGTCGCCGGTGACGCGGTCACCGCCCTTGGAGGCGACGGCCACGCCGCGGAAGATGTTGCCGCCGCCGATGACGACTCCGACCTCGATGCCCAGCGCGCGGGCCTCGGCGATGTCGGCGGCAATGCGATCCACGACCGAGACATCGATGCCGAAATGCTGTTCGCCCATCAACGCTTCGCCCGACGCTTTCAACAAGACACGTCGGTAGAGGGGCTTCACCGTCATTTGGTCCTCGTCATTTTGCATGTGGCGCGCCTGGGCTGGCCGCCCTCGCGCAGGCGCCGCGTCCCGAACATTGGCGCGATGCCGAGTTCCGATACACGAAGGGCGCCGCGATGTCACGCGGCGCCCAATCGGCGAATTCACGGCAACCCCTGGCCGATCGATCAGTCGGTGGATACGCTGGCCGGCTCGCCCTCGACAAGCACCGGCGAGGCGTAGCCGGGAGGCTTGTCGCCCGTTGCCGCGCCGCCGGTGACGCGCGCCTGTATCTGCGGCCCGAAATAGGAATAGGGAAACGACGCCGGCGTTGCGCTGACCGAATCCAGCCGGTTGCGAAGCCCTGCCGGTATCTCGAAGTCCAGCGCGCCAAGATTGTCCTTGATCTGGCCGAGCGTCGTCGCACCGAGGATAACGGCGGCGATTCCGGGCTGCGTCGCCACCCAGTTGAGAGCGACCTGCGGCATGCTGCGGCCGAGCTCGCACGCAACCTTCTCGAGCTCGGCCACGATGGCCCAGTTATGCTCCGTGAATTTCTGGAAGCCCGGATGCGTCGAGTTGCGAAACCCGTCGAGCCGGCCCGCGTTTCCGGCCTGGACCGGCCGATATTTGCCGCTGAGCAGCCCGCTGGCCAGCGGGCTCCAGACCATGATGCCGGCGCCATGGCGCGTGCCGAACGGTACGAACTCATTCTCGATCGAGCGCTCGGCGAGGGAGTATTCGAGCTGCAGCGCCGAAACCGGTTCATATCCGCGCAGCTCGGCGATCGCCTGTGCCCGCCCCGCATACCAGGCCGGCACGTCGGACAGGCCGACATGGCGCACCTTGCCCACCCGCACCAGGTCATCCAGGGTGCGCATGACCTCTTCGGCCGGCGTCAGCCTGTCCCACACATGCATGAGGTAGAGATCGATATAGTCGGTGCCCAGCCGCTTCAGTGAAGCGTCTATCGCGCGCATGATGTTCTTGCGGCCGTTGCCGCCGGCATTGGGATTACCGGGCTGCATGCTCATGGTGAACTTGCTGGCGATCACCGCGTTATCGCGCAAGCCCCGCTCGGCGATGAATTCGCCAAGCCAGGCTTCGGCGGTGCCACCGGTGTAGAGGTCCGCCGTGTCGAAGAAATTGCCGCCTGCCTCGACATAGGCGTTAAACATCGCGCGGGCCGTGTCCCTGTCTGCTCCCCAACCCCACTCCTTGCCGAACGTCATGGTGCCCAGCGCCAGCCGGCTGATCCTGAGGCCGCTGTTGCCGAGCGTGTAATAGGTCATGGTCATGATCGTCTTCCAATGCTTGATGGTTGATGCCGCCGCATCACTGGCCCGGCGTCGCCTTGACCCAGGGGTTGCCGCGCTCGTGCGTCATGCGGAAGGCGAAGCCATCGACCTTCCAACCGGAGGCGGCGCGCGTCAGCTTGTGCTCATACGTGCCCCAGACCTCCCAAAGCGGGTCGCCATTGCCTTCCATCCGGTTCCAGGCATAACCGTTGGACAGGACGGTCGCCGTGTCCGCCTCGAGAACGACCTGGTGATTGGTGCGCAGGTGCAGGCTTGTCTTCGAACCCTTGAGGTTGCAGGCCCAGGCGCCGATCAGATCGTCGGAGGCGATGATGGCCGCGGGCTGTCCCGACAGGCTGCTGAAGTCGGCGGCAACCCGATCCGCGAAATAGCTGCGCGCGAGTTTCCAGTCCTGCGCGTCGACGGCGCGGTCGATGGCATCGGCGATCCGGATGACCGCGCGTTCATCCGCTAGCGCCTGCCAGCCGGATGGTTCCGCCCCGCCGGCATCGACCGGTGACAGCGCCATGCCGGCCGCGAAAGTTACGTGCTTCAACGCATTCATGTCTCTTCTCCTCAATGCCATCAGCCAACCGCGGATGTGTCGGCGACAATGTGGATCGGTGTCTTGGCATCGATAAGATTGCATTGTTCGCAAGGACCATGCGATATCATTCATGAATGGATCGGGATCTGCTCAGCCATCTGCCTGTCATCGTTGCCGTTGCCCGGCGCGGCGGCTTCGCGCTTGCAGCCGCCGAACTCGGCATGAGTCCGTCCGCCGTCAGCCATGCGGTGCGCCTTGTCGAGGAGCGCATTGGTCAGCCGCTGTTTGCGCGCACGACGCGCAGCGTTTCGCTCACCGAGGCCGGCAAGGCACTGGTGGAAACGGCGGCCCCTGCCCTCCAGGATATTGCCGAACGGATGGATCGTATCCGCAGCGTCAAGGGCAAGCCGTCCGGCCTGCTCAGGATCAATGCCTCCAACATCGCGATCCCATTGGCGGTGACGCCGGTCGTTGCCGCCATGGCCGAGCGCTATCCGGACATCACGGTGGAGGTCTTCGCCGATCAGGGACTGGTCGACATCGTCGGCGAAGGTTTTGACGCCGGGATCCGGCTGGGCGAGATGATCGCGCAGGATATGGTCGCTGTGCGGCTCACGCCTCCGTTCAAAGCCGTCATCGTCGCCTCTCCCGCCTATATCGGACGCCGTGGCCGCCCGCGCAGCGTAGCAGATCTCGCCAACCACAATTGCATCGGCTACCGGCTGGTTCGCTCCGGCGCGCTCTATCGCTGGGATTTGGCGGAGGACGGCAAGGATGTCGTCATGGAAACCGGCGGAACGGCCATCGTCACGGATTCGCTGGCCGCGATTGATCTCGCGCTTGCCGGAGTGGGCCTTGCCTACATGTTCGAACCGCTGGCGCGCGCGGATCTTGCGGTCGGCCGCCTGGTGCAGGTGCTGCCGCAATCAGCGATCGAGGAACCTGGCCTGTTCCTCTATTTCCCGCGCCGGGCGGCGATGGCGCCGAAGCTGAGGGCGTTTATCGACACCGCACAAGAAATCGGCCTGACATCCATGCGGACATCAGGCCGAAAAACACTGTCGGAATAAAGCGGTAGGAAGCTTACTTCTTGACCGCCGCCGCGACTTCCGCCGCGAAATCGGTCTCTTCCTTCTCGATACCCTCGCCAAGCGCGAAGCGCAGATAGGCGGTGATCTTGGCCGGCGCGCCGATTTCCTTCTCGGCATCCTTCAGCGCCTTCTCGACGGTGATGTCGGGATTGAGCACGAAGGCCTGCTTCAAGAGCACGACTTCCTCGTAGAACTTGCGCATGCGGCCTTCGACCATCTTCTCGATGATCGCTTCCGGCTTGCCGGATTGACGCGCCTGGTCGGAGAAGATCGCCTTTTCGCGTTCTACCGCGGCCGGGTCGATCTGCTCTGCCGTCAGCGCCATCGGGTTGGTGGCGGCGACGTGCATGGCGACCTGGCGGCCGAACGCGTTGGCCGCATGCTCATTGCCCGTGGTTTCGATCGCCACCAGCACGCCGAGCTTGCCAAGGCCGTCGGCAACCGCGTTGTGGACATAGGTCGCCACCGCGCCATGCGGAACGGTCAGCTTCGCCGAGCGGCGGAAGCCCAGGTTCTCGCCGATTGTGCCGACAGCGTCCTTGATGGTGTCGGTGACCGACTTGTCCGAACCCGGATATTTGGCGGCGGCAACCGCCTCGGTCGCGCCATAGGCGAGAGCGACCTTGGCAACGTTGGCGACGATTTCCTGGAACGCGGCGTTGCGGGCGACAAAGTCGGTCTCGGAATTGACCTCGACGACCGCGGCCTCGCGCACGCCATTGTCGACTCCGATCAGGCCTTCGGCGGCGGTGCGGCCGGCCTTCTTGTCGGCCTTCGAAATGCCCTTCTTGCGCAGCCAGTCGACGGCCTCTTCCATATTGCCGTTGGTCTCGTTCAACGCCGCCTTGCAGTCCATCATGCCCGCGCCGGTCAAGTCGCGGAGTTCTTTGACCTGTGCAGCCGAAATGCTCATTGTCGCCTCTTTGTTTTAAATGCACCGACGCACCATCGGTACTCGATGGTGCGTCTGTTTAGCGTGCCAAAATATGAGAAAGATGAAGGCCGTCGCCGGCCTTCGATTATCAAGCCCGGGTTGTTATCAAGCTTCTGGGGCTTCCGATGCCGGAGCCGGATCGAGCGCCGGCTCGACCGGAGCTTCAACCGAAGCGCCGATGTCGACGCCGAGCGCGCCCTGCTGACGGGCGATGCCGTCGATCGCAGCCTTGGCGATCAGGTCGCAATAGAGCTGGATGGCGCGGGCCGCGTCGTCATTGCCGGGGATCGGGAAATCGATCTTGTCCGGATCGCAGTTCGAATCGATGATGGCGACGACCGGGATGCCAAGGCGCTTGGCCTCGAGGATGGCGATCGCTTCCTTGTTGGTGTCGATCACGAACATCAGGTCGGGCGTCGAGCCCATGTCCTTGATGCCGCCCAGCGCCTTGTCCAGCTTCTCGCGCTCGCGATCGAGGTTCAGGCGCTCTTTCTTGGTGAGGCCCTGGGCCTCGCCGGCCAGCATCTCGTCGAGCTTGCGCAGGCGCTGGATCGAATTCGAGATCGTCTTCCAGTTGGTCAGCATGCCGCCGAGCCAACGCGAGTTGACATAGTACTGGGCCGAACGCTGAGCCGCATCGGCGACGATGTCCGACGCCTGGCGCTTGGTGCCGACGAACAGCACGCGGCCGCCCTTGGCGACGGTGTCGGAAACCTGCTTCAGCGCCTGGTGCAGCAAGGGCACCGTCTGCGAGAGGTCGATGATGTGGATGTTGTTGCGGGCGCCATAGATGTAGGGCGCCATCTTCGGATTCCAGCGGTGGGTCTGGTGGCCGAAGTGAATGCCAGCTTCCAAAAGCTGGCGCATGCTGAAATCAGGCAGAGCCATTCTTATTTTCCTTTCCGGTTAGCCTCCACGGACACAGGCATTTTCGGACCAGGTCCTCGAACGCCACCGGAGGTTTCAGCCGGATTTCTCCCGGGCAGACACCAAAGTCCGTGTGTGGAATGAGCGCGCATATAGAGGGGAAGCGCGACAAACGCAAGCGGGGTGCCGTTTTACGGCTCAGCGTGCGGCAATCAGCGCTCCGGTACCGATCATGACGCTACCGGCAAACCGGTTCATCAGCCGCATGCGCCTGGGTGTCCTGAACCAGCCCGAAGCCCGGCCCGCAAGCGCCGCATAGGCACCCATGGTGAGGACGTTGACGCTGATGACGACGGCCACCACCAGCAGGCCATCGACAAAGGTGAGCGTCTCGAGGTTGAGGATCAACGGCATGATCGAGGCATGGAACAGGATTGCCTTCGGGTTCCCCAGCGCAATGGATGCGCCAAGCAAGAAGGACCGCGACAATCTCGCCTCGGCCGTCCGCGGCTCATCCGATTGCGCGGCCGAGGCGCGCCACATCCTCATCCCGAGAAAGATCAGATAGGCAGCACCGGCATATTTCAGCAGGAGAAATATCCATTCGAAGGTCTGGGCCAGCACCACCAGCCCGAGCAGCGCCAGGGTGACCAGCACCGCATCGCCGGCGGCGACCCCAATGCCGGCCATGAAGGCACGAAGGAAACCACGCGACACGCCGTTGGTGATGACCGCGAACATCGCGGGTCCCGGTGTGGCGGCGGCGAGTGTGACGGCGGCGCAATAGGCGAGAAATGCAGTTGGCGTCATGGCTTGGCCTTTCCATTGGGCACCCGCACGCGCCGGAAGATCGCGACGATCTCCTCGCGGCTGCATTCGATGGCGCCGAGCCGCACCGCGCGGTCGCGCTCCAGGCCGGTTATGTCATAGTGCGGAGCCGATGTCTTGGGCGGGCCCTGGTAGGACGAGCGCTTGACGCCCAGTTCGGCGGCGAATCGATGCAATTCGTGGATATCGTCGGCCATCAGGTGGCACCAGCGATGGCCGGCCCACTTCCAGATCGCCGCATCGACGTAGACCGCCATCAAGCCCGCCGCGGCCAGCTCAATTGCGCGCCCCGGCTATTTCGATACCGGGCAAGGCTTTGTCTGGTCGAACAGCGAAAGATTGACCAGTTTGCCCGTCATCGAGAAGTCGCCATAGTCCATGGTGAGATCGCGGGTGATGCCGTTCTCATGCAGCTTGAAGCTGATCCGGTATTCCGGCACCTCTTCACCGTTCTGGGCGCTGTCATCGAAATAGGCGATGTCGACAGGCCAGTATTTGTCGGTGGCGAGTTTCGCCAGCGCCGGAGCTTCCGGATCGGCCTTGTCGGCCTCGGTCTTCTTGCCGACGACGACGGTGGTCGTCATCACCTTGTTGGCGTCTTCCGAGCCGTCGAACAGGTTTGTCTGGTAGAAGTTTTCGCCTTTCTCGGCCTTGCCGATCAGCTCGACCAGATGCTGGGTCGGAAACTGGGTGGCGGCGAGTTCCAGGCTGTTCTTCTCAGGCTTGTCGATATCGACCTTCAGCCCTTTCGCATCTTTCGTGGCGATACCCTTGACCTCCTTGTCGAGGTTCTGGTCGACAAAGGATTTGGTCACGAACGAAAAGGTCTTGCCTTCGGCATCCTCGAAAGTCGTCGTCTGCTGGTCGGTGAGTCTCGTGTTGTCGTTGGTGACGATCTGGGTCACGAAACGGAATTTCACCGTATAGCCTTCGCAGGCCGAACCGTTGAATTCGTAGACCATGCGACCGGATATGCCTGTTATGCCGGACCGGTCGGAGGCCTTGTTGAGGGTGAGGTCATACACGGCGCGGTGCGCCTGCAGCGCCGGGACGGCGAAAGCTGGTCCTATCGAGAAGACCGCCGACAACAGGACGGCGTGGAATGCAAGGCGCGTTGCGCGCATGAGGTACTCCGATCGTCGCGGCTGATGGCAGGCCGCAGGGAAAGATGGTCCAGCTTAAAAAAAGTCGTGGCGGAAGCGAGGCAAAAATAGCAATTTCGGCCCGGCCATCGCGGCGCCTTCCAGCAATAGGGAAAAGCAATGAGTGAAACAATCGAAAAGCGGCTAAGCGATCTTGGCGTGGCGCTTCCTGTCGCCGCCGCACCTGCCGCCAACTACGTGCCCTATTGCAGGTCAGGCAATCTGCTGTTCACCGCCGGACAATTGCCGCTCAAGGACGGCAAGCTGCAGGCGAGCGGCCTGCTCGGCCGCGACGTCGACACGGCAAGCGGCAAGGACGCGGCAAAATACTGCGCAATCAACATTCTGGCACAGGCCAAAGCCGCGCTCGGTGATCTCGAGAAGATCCGCCGGCTGGTCAAGATCACCGTCTTCGTCGCCTCCACGGCTGACTTTGTCGAGCAGCATCTGGTCGCCAACGGCGCCTCCGATTTCCTGGTCGCCGCCCTTGGCGAGCGCGGCAAGCACGCCCGCTCCGCTGTCGGCACCGCCTCCCTGCCGCTTAATGCCGCAGTGGAAATCGAAGCGATCTTCGAAGTCGAATGAGGCTGACATGACCGACCTATCCTGGCTGACGGCCCGGCCGGTTGCCCATCGCGGCTTCCACGACATGAACAAGACGCGCTGGGAAAACACGCTGTCGGCCTTCGCCGCCGCGGCTGAACGCGGCTACGCCATCGAATGCGACGTGCATCTGTCGTCGGACGGCGTTCCCATCATCATCCATGACGACGACCTGAAAAGGCTCACCGGACAGGATGGTTTCGTCTGGCAACGCAGCGCGGCCGAACTGACCGCGCTCAAGGTTGGCGGCACATCCGACCATTTGCCGACGCTGCAGGAAGCGCTCGACCTGGTTGACGGCCGCGTCCCCATGGTCGTCGAACTGAAAGGGATTCCCGGCCGCGATGAAGGCCTGGTGGCGCGTGTCGGCAAGATGCTCAAGCGTTACAAGGGCAAGGCGGCGATCATGTCGTTCGATCACTGGCTGATCCGCGATTTCCCGAAACATGCGCCAGGCATTCCCGCTGGTTTGACCGCCTACGGCAAGGACCTCAAACTGATCGAAGCGCATTTTTCCATGCTGGCGCACGAGATCTCCTTCACCTCCTACGCCGCCGGCGACTTGCCGAACCCGTTCGTCAGCTTCGTGCGTGAAAAGCTCAAGATGCCCGTCATCACCTGGACGGTCCATGACCAGCCCGCGATCGATCTGACCTTCAAATATGCAGATCAGATGACATTCGAAGGGTTCGAACCCGACCTAGTCAAAGTCGCCTGAGCGGTGTGTCTGAAACGTGACTTGTAGCAGCCCGAATGGAGCTTAAATAAGCCTCATGGATCAGGGCGACGACGGCGACCAGCAAACAGCAAACGCGGACTATTCGATCCGCATCGCCGCCGGCATTGGTGCTTTCACCTGCGATGAATGGAACGGCTTTGCCGGCACCACGCGCGGCGATGCGGAAAATGGCTATAACCCGCTCGTTTCATTCGCGTTCTTGAGCGCACTGGAAGATTCCGGCTGCGCCGTGCGGCGCACCGGCTGGCAAGGACATCACCTGCGGCTGGAGACCGCGCAAGGCAGGCTGCTGGGTGCGGTCCCCTGCTATCTCAAGTCGCACAGCCAGGGCGAATATGTGTTCGACCACGGCTGGTCGGATGCCTTCGAGCGCGCCGGTGGCCGCTACTACCCGAAACTGCAATGCGCCGTGCCGTTCACGCCCGTCACCGGCCCTCGCCTGCTGGTCGGCAAAGGCGAGGATCCCGATGCGGTCAAGGCCGGGCTCGCCGCCGGCCTCAAAATGGTGACCGACAAGCTCGGCGTGTCCTCGGCGCATGTCACCTTCGCGCAGGAAAGCGACGTCGCGACGCTTGAGGCCGCGGGCTTCCTGCATCGCACCGACCAGCAGTTCCACTTCTTCAACGAAGGCTTTTCGACTTACGACGACTTTCTCGCCACACTTGCCTCGCGCAAGCGCAAGGCGATGAAGAAGGAACGGCGCGAAGCGCTTGCCGATGGCGTCACCATCGAGTGGCTGACCGGCAAGGACCTGACCGAGAAAGCCTGGGACGACTTCTTCACCTTCTACATGGACACCGGCAGCCGCAAATGGGGCCGCCCCTATCTGAACCGCCAGTTCTTCTCGCTGATCGGCGAACGCATGGCGGACGACATCCTGCTGGTGATGGCCAGGCGCAACGGGCGCTACATTGCCGGCGCCATCAATTTCATCGGCTCCGACGCGCTCTATGGCCGCAACTGGGGCTGCATCGAGGATCACCCCTTCCTGCATTTCGAGGTCTGTTACCACCAGGCCATCGATTTCGCCATCGAACGCAAGTTGAAGGTGGTCGAGGCTGGCGCGCAGGGAGAGCACAAGCTGGCGCGCGGCTACAGGCCGGTGACAATGCATTCCGCCCACTACATTTCGCATCCTGGCCTGCGCAACGCGGTCGCCGACTATCTCAGGCGCGAGCGGCGCGAAGTCGAGCGGATGGGCGAATATCTGGAAGAGCATACCCCGTTCCGCAAGGACTTGGAGGAGGAGTAAGCAGGTTTTGGCATGGTCGATCTCGCCTGATCGCCCGTCGCATCGTCTTGCCGCTCCGGAAGAGCTTCGCTACACGGGATGGCGAGGTAGAATCCGGAGCGTTCGCCATGGCCCAAGCCGCCTATGACACCGACAACATCTTCGCCAAGATCCTGCGCGGCGAAATTCCTTCGCACCGCGTTTACGAAGACGATGCGGTCGTGGCCTTCATGGATGTGATGCCGCAGGGGCCGGGCCACACGCTGGTGGCGCCAAAGGCACCGTCGCGCAATCTGCTCGACGCTGCCCCGTCGACCTTCGGCCCGCTTTTCACGGTCGTCCAGAAAGTGGCGCTGGCCGTGAAGAAGGCTCTCGACGCCGATGGCGTCACCATCCTGCAGTTCAACGAACCGGCCTCCGGGCAGACCGTCTACCACCTGCATGTGCATGTCATCCCGCGCTTCGACGGCATCCCCCTGAAGCCGCATACCGGTGCAATGGAAAAGCCCGAAGTGCTGGCTGAGAACGCCGAAAAGATCCGCGCCGCCCTGCCGGCTGAATCTTAAGTCTTTGTAAACCGAGCGATCATCGCAGCGACTTGGAACATCACCCGGCGGCGGCATTCTTAATATTCCAGCAAGCCCTTGCGAGGCATTTTTCCTGCGCGAGGGACATGCATTGCAAGATACTTTAGAATATTTGAGCCGGCGGTCCGGGGCCAATGGTGAGGCCGCTTTTTCAAAACTCTTGGTCGAATCGTTTCTTCGGCACCGTATTATTCATGCGGTTGCGCTGTTTACTCTGGGATTAGGCTTTGCGGTTGGCGCCCGGGTCGGAAATTTGCCGGATTTCGGGTTGCTTTACGAGTATGCCTTTTATCTGGTGGTCTATTTCTGGATTTTTGGATGTGCATATGCAGCCTTCCGGCTGCTTCAACTGGCGTTGTTCCACCGCGCAAGATCGCCAGCCAACCATTTGCTGGTTTCCTTCCGGCAATTGCTGGCCGATAGAAACCGCATTGCCAATGGCGTGAACGGCCTTGTCGCGATCCTGATTTTTGTTTCGGGGTTTTCAGTGTTGAAGGGCGCGATCGCGGTACTGGCGCCTTTCTCCTGGGACCAGGCCATCGCTCACTTCAGCACCAAGCTGCATTTCGGGCGCGCTTCTTACCAATGGCTTTGGTGGATTCTTGAAAGCCCGCTAGCCCTCCGTCTTCTCAATTTCTGCTATAATTTTTGGTTTGCGGTGCTGATCGTGACTGTCTTTTCAAGTGTCGCGGCGACCCGCGATACTCTTCTGCGTCATCAGTTCCTGCTCAGCTTCATGCTGCTCTGGCTGATCGGCGGCTTCTTCGTTGCTTTGACATTCTCATCCGCCGGCCCCTGCTACTTTGCAAGGTTGGGCTTCGGCGATCTCTATCAGCCGTTGATGGACGCACTTCAGTCGGCGAATAGCCAGTATCCGATCTGGGCCCTGTCCCTGCAGGACCGATTGTGGAACGGCTATGAGGGTGTGTCCTCAGGAACCATGGGCATATCAGCGTTCCCTTCCATTCATGTCGCGTCATCCGTGCTTTTTGCACTGTATGTAACGAGGCTGTCTCCACGGCTGGGCGTCGCACTGTGGATATTCGCGGCGATCATCATGCTCGGCTCCGTGGTTCTTGGGTGGCACTACGCCCTGGACGGTTACGCGGGCATACTGATCTCGGTCGCCATCTGGAAAATCACCGGCGTGGTATTGTCCCGGACGACGATTGCTTCACGTTTCGCGAGCGAGGTTCCTTTGGCCCGCCCGGAAGCTGCGTCGCTATAGTCAGGAACGCTGGTGGGTTGCGGGGGGACGGATCTACAAGCCCCTGAAAGGCTGTCGGGTTCGCCGCTCCCGGTAGAAGCCGTTCGCGGATCGCATCCGCACATTGCACCGGGCTCAGCAATGAAGTGTCGACCTCAAGGTCATATACGCCCGGCCGGTGTACCTCATCCTGCCACAGACGCACCGGCGAAGGTACGGGATCAGCCGGCGAGCCGGTGACATAACCCCTGCCCGCCTCGCTGGCGGCTCGCCTTTCCATGATGATTTCAATTGGACAGCGAACGCCGACAAACAGCACTGGCAGGCCGGCGAGCCGGCGCGCACAATCGATCAGGCAGTCGAGGGGCTTCGAATACGCATCGTGATGGCCGACATCCGTCACGACATTCAGGCCCAGCCGGCTATGGGCCGCGATCGATTCGTAGAGGGCCGCATAGAAGCGGGGCACGAAGACCTCGAGGTCAGGTCGCTCGCCGCCAGGGCGCAGGCCTATTCCCGGACGATATCGCGGGGGTGTGATCCGCTCATAGCTATCGACGCCCAGATTCATCCACGGGCCATCGAAGCTTTCCTGAATGGCTCTGGCGATGCTCGACTTTCCCGATCGCGGCGCGCCGTTGAGGATGATGATCTGGCCGGCCATGGCCACCCCATTGTTCGAATGAAAAAAGCCCCGTTTCCGGGGCTTTTCTCGACTGCGAAATGATCAGTTCTTTCTTGGCAGTTGCGGTACAAGGCTGCGCTTGCCGCCATCCTTGCCCTTGGGCTCCGGCTTCTGCGCCACAACCTTCTTTGCCGCGGGCTTCTTGGCCACCGCCTTCCTTGGCTTGGGTGCGTCTTCCGGCTCTTCCTTCTTCGGCTGCACCGGCGCCTCGTCGGCCAGCGATTCGAGCTTCAGGCCGGTCTCGCCGGTTTCCTTCTTCTCGACGGTGACGCGCACCGTGCCGCCCTTCTTCAGCTTGCCGAACAGCACCTCGTCGGCCAACGGCTTCTTGATGTGCTCCTGGATGACGCGACCGAGCGGCCGCGCGCCCATGCGCTCGTCATAGCCCTTGTCGGCGAGCCAGGCGATCGCATCCGGCGACAGGTCGAAGGTGACGCCACGCTCGGAGAGCTGGGCCTCGAGCTGCATGACGAACTTCTGCACCACCTGATGGATCACCGGCACCGGCAGCGAGCCGAATGGGATGATCGCATCGAGACGGTTGCGGAACTCCGGCGTGAACAGCCGATTGATCGCCTCGACATCGTCGCCTTCGCGCTTGGTCGAACCGAAACCGATCGCCGCGCGCTGCGCATCCGATGCACCCGCATTGGTGGTCATGATCAGGATCACATTGCGGAAGTCGATCTGCTTGCCGTTGTGGTCGGTCAGCTTGCCGTGATCCATCACCTGCAACAGGATGTTGAACAGGTCCGGATGTGCCTTCTCGACCTCGTCCAGCAAAAGCACGCAGTGCGGATGCTGGTCGACGCCATCGGTCAACAGGCCGCCCTGGTCGAAGCCGACATAGCCGGGAGGCGCGCCGATCAGCCGTGAAACGGTATGGCGTTCCATGTATTCCGACATGTCGAAGCGGATCAGCTCGACACCGAGCGAGGCGGCGAGTTGCTTGGCGACTTCGGTCTTGCCGACGCCTGTCGGGCCTGAGAACAGGTAGGAGCCGATCGGCTTCTCCGGTTCGCGCAGGCCGGCACGTGCCAGCTTGATCGCCGAGGTCAGCGCGGTAATGGCGGTGTCCTGGCCATAGACGACACGCTTCAGTTCGATGTCGAGGCCTTGCAGCACTTTCTCGTCATCGGCCGAAACGGTCTTCGGCGGGATGCGCGCCATGGTGGCGATCGTTGCTTCGATCTCCTTGATGCCGATGGTCTTCTTGCGCTTGGCTTCAGGCACCAGCATCTGCGAGGCACCGGTCTCGTCGATCACGTCGATCGCCTTGTCCGGCAGCTTGCGGTCATTGATGTAGCGCGCCGACAGCTCGACCGAGGCCTTGATGGCTTCGCTCGTGTAGCGGACCTTGTGGAATTCCTCGAAATAGGGCTTCAGCCCCTTCATGATCTCGATGGCATCCTCGATGGTCGGCTCGTTGACGTCGATCTTCTGGAAGCGCCGCACGAGAGCGCGATCCTTCTCGAAGAACTGGCGGAATTCCTTGTAGGTGGTCGAGCCGATGCAGCGAATCGCACCCGACGACAAAGCCGGCTTCAACAGGTTGGACGCGTCCATCGCGCCGCCCGACGTGGCGCCGGCGCCGATCACCGTATGGATCTCGTCGATAAACAGAACGGCGCCCGGATAATCCTCGAGCTCCTTGACGACCTGCTTCAGCCGCTCCTCGAAATCGCCGCGATAGCGCGTGCCGGCCAGCAGCGTGCCCATGTCGAGCGCGAAGATGGTGGCGTTGTGCAGCACTTCGGGAACATCGCCCTCGACGATGCGCTTGGCCAGGCCCTCGGCGATCGCCGTCTTGCCGACGCCGGGGTCGCCGACATAGAGCGGATTGTTCTTGGAGCGGCGGCACAGCACCTGGATGGTGCGGTTGATCTCCGACTCGCGCCCGATCAACGGATCGATCTTGCCGGCCTTGGCCTTGTTGTTGAGGTTGACGCAATAGGCGGTCAGCGCGTCCTGCTGCTGCTTCTTCTTGCCGCCTTCCTCTTGCGGCTCGGCGCCATTCTGGCCGCCCTGTTCGTCATCGGCACCGCGCGGCGAGCGCGTCTCCGATGCGCCCGGGCGCTTGGCGATGCCGTGCGAGATGTAGTTGACCGCGTCGTAGCGGGTCATCTGCTGTTCCTGCAGGAAATAGGCGGCGTGGCTCTCGCGCTCGGCGAAGATGGCGACGAGCACGTTGGCGCCCGACACTTCCTCGCGGCCCGACGACTGCACGTGGATGACCGCGCGCTGAATGACGCGCTGGAACCCCGCGGTCGGCTTGGAGTCCTCGTCGTATCCGGTGACGAGGTTGTCGAGCTCGGTGTCGATATAGGTGAGAACAGTGTGCTTCAGCTCGTCGAGATCGACGTTGCAGGCGCGCATGACGGCGGCCGCCTCGGTGTCGTCGATCAGCGCGAGCAGCAGATGTTCTAGGGTTGCGTATTCATGGTGCCGCTCATTGGCGAGCGTCAGCGCCTGGTGAAGCGCCTTTTCCAGGCCTTGGGAGAAAGCCGGCATGTTACCTCACTTCTTCTCCATCACGCATTGCAGCGGATGCTGATTCTGTCGGGCGAAATCCATGACCTGAGACACTTTGGTCTCGGCCACCTCGAATGTATAGACCCCGCACTCGCCCACTCCATGATTGTGAACATGGAGCATGATGCGTGTGGCGGCTTCGCGGTCCTTCTGGAAAAAACGCTCCAGAACGTGAACCACGAACTCCATCGGAGTGTAGTCGTCGTTGAGGATGAGGACCCGGTAAAGGCTGGGCTTCTTGGTTTTGGTTTTGGTGCGCGTGATCACGGCCGTCCCGCGGCCGGCCTCATTGCCGTCGCCGCCGCCGTTTTGCATCCGCGCCACTTGTTTCGTGGCAGTCAAACCGATCGTCACGTAATCCTGCCTCTTCGAATCCTCATGCGAGTTCGACATGTAGGTGTTCGATGGACGATTTTAAGCCCTTCTGGTTAGCTGACAATATGGCTAGGTGACCAAACTTCGCGGATTTTCGCAATCGTGAAGCGCTACGCCGCCCTGGAGCGGAAATTGGCATGAAAAAACCCGGCCGCGCTTCCGCGACCGGGTTTGTCCCAGACCCAAAGGGCCTGACTTGCAGCTGTCGGGCGAAAATTACTTCGCCTTGGCAACGATCGATTCGAACGGCTTGTAGGCTTCCTTGGCGAGTTCGGCATAGAGATCGCCAATCTTGGTGGCCTCGGCGACGAACGCCTCGTAGGACTGCTTGGCGTAGTCAGACTGGATCTCGATCGCCTTTTCCAGCGACTTGGCCGAAAAAAGCTTCTCTGCAGCGGCGCTGCCGGCCTCGAAACTCTTCTTGGTGTATTCGCCGGCTTCGGTCGCGATCGCCTGCGCGCCCTTGGAGAGCGAAGCGAAGCTCTTCAATCCGGTATCGGCGAATTCCTTGCCGTATTTGCTGAAGTCCTCATAGGTCTGGGTCATTTCACGATTCCCTTGACGGTTGAGGCGTCCTTCTTCGGGGCGCCCTTGTGCAATGCACTCAAATATATTGTGCGACGCACAAAAGTCAATATTTGGCCTGCGTGCGGAGCCTGCCTGCGCAGGCAATGGCTAAAAATCAAATAAAGTGAGTTTCAAGCCCGAAGAAAATGGTGAACGCGGCGGTTACCATAAACGGATTGGTAACGCTGCCCCGGTAGCTTGGCCGGAAGTGAGGCAGGACCCTTTGCCGCCTCCAGCGCAACGAAGAAATTCAAGGGAAATATCAGTGCGTCAGGCGTTGTTGGGCATCGTTTCCAAATCCACCTCCCCCCTCAAAGCGATCATGGTCTTCGCCTTGGCGATGACATTCGTTTGCGCTGACGTCGCCACGTCGCTGGCAGCGCGGCCGGCAGCCATTGTCGTGGACGCCAAGACGGGCAAGGTGCTGTACTCCGCGGATGCCAACGGCAGGCGCTATCCGGCGTCGCTGACCAAGATGATGACGCTCTATCTGACCTTCGAAGCCATGGCGAAGGGCAAGATCAGCAGAAACTCGCCGGTGGTGTTTTCGGCCCATGCCTCCGCCGAGGCGCCGACGAAGCTTGGCGTGAAGCCGGGCGGTTCGGTCACGGTCGAGACCGCGATCCTGTCGATCGTCACCAAGTCGGCGAATGATTCGGCCACCGCGCTCGGCGAAATGCTCGGCGGTGATGAAACCACCTTTGCCCGCATGATGACCGCCAAGGCGCGGCAGCTCGGCATGAACGGCACCGTCTTCCGCAACGCCAACGGCCTGCCCGATCCTGGCCAGTTCACCACCGCGCGCGACATGGCCACGCTGGGCATCGCACTGCGGGAGCATTTTCCCCAGTACTATGGCTATTTCTCGCAGCGCTCCTTTCTCTACGGCCGCCAGCGCATCAACGGACATAACCGCCTGCTTGGACGCATCAAGGGCGTCGACGGCATCAAAACCGGCTACACCCGCGCCTCCGGCTTCAATCTCGTCTCGTCCGTCTCCGACGGCAACCGCCGGCTCGTCGCCGTTGTCATGGGCGGAACGTCGGGCGGCAGCCGCGACAACCAGATGGCAAGCCTGATCAACACCTATATGCCCAGGGCATCGACCCGCGGTGGTGGCGATCTGGTCGCCAAGGCTGACAGCAACAATCCGATCAAGGCACTTGCCAAGGTTCTGCTGCCCAAGCACGACGCGCCGACCCCGGATGAAAAGCCGGTAGCCGTCGCTGAAGACGACACAGCTGTCGCCGACGACGCAACCGTCGCCCAGGGCGACAGCGAGGACGAGGAGACCGCTCAGGCCGAGGCACCCAAGCTGGTAGTCCCGGCAAAGAAGGTGAAGACCGTCATCGTCGCTGCCCCCAAGGTCGCCACGGCACAGGTCGTGGCCGCCTATGCCGAACCGACACCGGCTGTCGATCCGGTCAACACGGCGTCGGTACCGTCGGGCTGGGCCATCCAGGTCGCATCGTCGCCTAAGCAGTCGGAAGCCCAGGCATTCCTCGACAAGACCACCAAGCAGGCGCCCAAGGTGCTGGCGGATGCCGCCGGCTTCACCGTCGCCTTCGACAAGGACGGCGTCACCTATTACCGCGCCCGCTTCGGCGGCTTCGGATCGAAGGACGCCGCCTGGAAGGCCTGCACTGCTTTGAAGAAGAAGAAAATCGAGTGCTACGCCGTCCAGCAATAGGACGGCGTGGAAGCGATCTCCCGGAAAATTGTTGCGTCGAAGGAGAACTAATTGTGATTGGAGAGCAAGACGTCCTTGGCTTCGTTAATTCGCGCCGCCAGGAAAGACGTGCCGCCGACATCGGGGTGCAGGCGCTGCATCAAGCGGCGGTGCGCCTTGCGGACATCCGCCGCGGCGGCCCCCGCTTCAAGACCAAGGACCTTGTAGGCCTCCTCCTTAGTCATGGAGCCCGGACCTGGCGCAACACCCAGCCCTTCGCCACCGTTCGTCTCAGTGTTTTTGCGCCAGACGGGAAATCTGCCGTCAAGATACGTCTCTAGCAGTTGGCGACTCTCCGCATCGCCGGAGAGTTCGCGGTAGAGATGCTGCAGCTCCGCAAGGCCCATCGCGCCAAGCATCTTGCCGTCGTGACGGCCGGCCAGAACCAGTCCTTCAAGGCCGCCCGTATTGTGATCCAGTTCCATCTCGAGTGCTGCCGTCCGCACCGTTGAGCGTTTTCCCGACGCCGAACTGACCTTGGGTCGGTTCGCGTGCGTGGCGGCATACCAGCCGATTGCCACGAACAGGATGACGCCGCCGATTCCGCTTCGACCGACCAGAAGCACGGCGCCGCCCACCAGCGCCAGCAGCACCGGACCCAGTGTTCTCGTCCCGCTCGCGAGCCGGGCCGGGTCTGCCCGGAGGAAGGCCGAGACTACGGCCAAGAGCGCCAGCAGCAATGCGACCAGAACGATAATTGCGCCTAACATTTCCCACCGCCCCGCGGATACCCTGTCGGCCCGGACAGCCGCGTGATGTCATCAAACACTTTTTCTGCGCCGGAATGATGGCCTTCCCTCGGGCGGGAAGAGGCCGCCATGCAGGCCGGCCCGGCGAACGCCGCGGCTTTCGTCAAGTTCGACAGCTTTTGATCGCGCATGAATTTCAAGATGTGGCGTTGTGGCTCCGCTTGCAAGTCCAGTGCGAGGCAAGATTGAGGGCCAGAAACAGCCCGCGCCAGGACAGGCAACGCTTGTGCGCGGAGACCTACAGCAAGCCGAGGTCGGCAAGCTCGCGCCTGAGTTTCGGCGGCATCTCGACCAGCCCGGCCTTGCCCTTGCCGAGATCGAGTGGCGCGTCCGAGGGTTTCAGGTAGCGCCAGCCCTGGAAAGCCCGCCGCGACTGCCAGTCAGTGCGCACGACTTGCGGATCGAGCATCAAATGGCAGCGGCCGATGCCCTCATCGTCTGTGAACGGCCGGATTTCGGTGATCAGCTGGCGGCACTGCACGTTGCCCTTGATCACCCAGTAGAGTGAACCGCCATCGGTGATCTCGGCGCCCCGCGTCGGCACCATGCGCGTGGTGTGCCAGTGTTCGACCGGTTCACCGGCCCGTCGCCGTTCGTCAAGACGGAACGCGATCCATTCCTCGAGATCCTCGACGCTGTCGCAGCCGACGCACAGTTTTAGGAGATTGAGAGCCATTCGCTAAGGTTAGTCCGGAGCGCCGACACGTCAACGGCCTGACGAACTTCTCCACAGTGCCAGGCGCCCTCAGCACTCCACGACATTGACGGCGAGCCCGCCGAGGCTGGTTTCCTTGTACTTCTCGTTCATGTCGAGGCCGGTCTGGCGCATGGTCTCGATCGCCGAGTCGAGCGGCACGAAGTGAACGCCGTCGCCCTTGATGGCCAATGACGCGGCGGTCACCGCCTTGACCGCGCCGAGAGCATTGCGTTCGATGCATGGCACCTGCACCAGCCCGCCGACCGGATCGCAGGTCATGCCGAGATGGTGTTCGAGCGCGATTTCGGCCGCATTCTCCACCTGCATTGCCGTACCGCCCATGACGGCGCACAAGCCGGCCGCGGCCATTGCCGAGGCGGAACCGACCTCGCCCTGGCATCCGACCTCGGCGCCCGAGATCGACGCATTGGTCTTGATGATGCCGCCGACGGCCGCTGCCGTCAGCAGGAAGTCGCGGATGCTCGGCTGGTCGGCCTCGGGATGGAAATGCAGCCAGTAGCGAAGCACCGCCGGCAGCGTGCCGGCTGCGCCATTGGTCGGCGCGGTGACGACGCGCCCGCCCGCCGCATTCTCCTCGTTGACCGCCATCGCGTAGATCGACAGCCAGTCATTGGCGAGCAGCGGATTTGGCCGGTTCTGTTGCCACTGTTCCTGCAGCTTGTCGTGGAGTTGCCGGGCGCGGCGCCGCACCTTCAGCCCACCAGGCATGATGCCGTCCTGCGACAGGCCACGGTCGATGCAGCCCTTCATCGCGTTCCAGATCGCGTCGAGGCCGGCATCGAGCTCCTCGCGCGACATCTGCGTTTCCTCGTTGAGGCGCTTCATCTCGGCGATGGAAAGGCCGCTCTTGGCCGCCATCTTCAGCATCTCGACCGCGTTCTTGAAGGGATAAGGCACTTTCTTGCCCTCAGTCGTCACCGACCCCTTGGCCTTCATCCGCTGCAATTCTTCTTCCGAGACCACGAAGCCGCCGCCGATCGAATAGTAGATGCGCTTGAGAAGCAGACGGCCACCGGAATCATAGGCATAGAACGCCATGCCGTTGGCGTGACCCGTGAGCGGCGTCTTGCGGTCGAGCACCAGATCCGTGGCCGGGTCGAAATGGTAGGACGGATGACCGGGCGGTGAAATCAGCCTGTCGGCGGTGATGCGGCCGACAATGCCGTCGGCCTGGTCGGGATCGACTGTTTGCGGCGTCTGGCCGGCGAGGCCGAGGATAACGGCGCGGTCGCTGCCATGGCCGATTCCGGTATAGGCGAGCGAGCCGTGCAGGCTGGCCCCGATGCGGGCAACCTTGGCGCCGGCGGGGCGCGGCCAGTCGTCCCCCGCGACCTCGTCGAGAAACCGACGCGCGGCAGTCATCGGCCCCATCGTATGAGAGCTGGAGGGGCCGATGCCGATCTTGAACAGGTCGAAAACCGAAAGGAACACGCTGTCTCCTGGGGCACGTCGAGGACTTCATACAGATATAGGAATTCCCCGGATGTTTCCGCTCTTTTGGCAATCGCGGCGCAGCACCTGCCGACCTTGTTTGCTCCGGCAGCGACATTGCCGTCGATCACGTGAGCCCGCATCGAAGCGACCGCGCTGGATGTGATAAATTCAGCCCATGGGCGATTCCTTCTATCTTTCGATGGCTGATTTCGGGGCGCTGGCCTTCTTCCTGATCGCGTGGCTGCTGCACACGCTCGCCTCCGACGGCAAGCTGGTCAGCCGCATGTCGCTGACGACGGCGATGAATGCGCAGCGCGAAGCCTGGATGCGCACCATGGCCGAACGCGAAATCCGTATTGTCGACACCGCCATCATGAGCGGCCTGCAGCAGGGAACCGCCTTCTTCGCCTCCAGTTCCCTGATCGCGCTCGGCGGCTGCTTTGCCTTGCTCGGCGCGTCCGACCGGGTGCTTGAAGTGCTGAGCAACCTGCCGCTCGGCGGAGCGCCGTCGCGCCCGGCCTTCCAGATCAAGGTGCTGGGACTGGTGCTGATCCTCGCCTTTTCCTTCTTCAAATTCGGCTGGGCCTACCGGCTGTTCAACTACTGCTCGATCCTGATCGGCGCGGTGCCGATCCCGCACGGCGAAGCCTCACGCAATCCGGTCACGGAAACGGCGGTGTGGCGGGCGGCGCAGATGAACATGCTGGCCGGCAAGCATTTCAACTCGGGCCTGCGCGGCGTGTTCTTCTCGATCGGCTATCTCGGCTGGTTCGTCGACCCGGTGGTGTTTGTGCTGTCGACGCTGCTGTTGCTGGCCGTGCTGGTGCGCCGCCAGTTCTTCTCGGCGGCGCGGCGCGCCGTCATCGGTCAGCCGCCCGGCGCCGGAAACGGCTGATCGATGCGGCCCGAAAGCCAATAGGCTAAAAGCCCGATCCATTCGCGGAGCGCTATGGTGGTGTTCTGCACGGAATCGATCGGATTGTCGCGAAACAAGCCGACACCTTCCTTGCCGGACGTGTGATAGTCGACCGGCCATGGAACGGTTGGAAACCCAGCCTTGTCGAACAGCGCCTTGGCCCTTGGCATGTGGAAGGCGGAGGTCACCAGCAGCCAGGTCTCGCCCGGCTTCGGTTCGACGAGTTTGCGGCTGAAGACCGCATTTTCGTAGGTGTTGCGGGACTTGTCCTCGAGGACAAGACGATCGGCCGATACACCAAGCGGGACGAGCAGGCGAGACGCGGTGTCGGCGTCCCCCTCGGCGTCGATGAAAAACGAGCCGTGTCCGCCCGATACAACCACCTTGGCCTGTGGGAAGCGCCGGGCGAGGATTGCGGTCTCGATCATGCGGTCGCCGCTGCTGCCCAATTCATAGCCGCCACGCGCCAAGTTGATGGCGCCCTCGAAGCCGCCGCCGAGCACGATGATGCCATCTACCTTTTGCGGCAACGGAGGGCGCGGAAAGCGTTCTTCCAGCGGGTTGAGCATCATCGCGCCAAGCGACGTCCAGGTCGAGAGCGCAAGGATCAGAAACCCGAGCACGCTGCCGGTGACGGCCAGCCGCCGCCGGCCGATCATCCCGGCGATCAGCCCCGCCAGAAGCAGGAAGATCGTCAGGTTGAGTGGCTGGATGAAGAACCAGAAGACCTTGGAAAGAAGGAAGAACATCGCTCACCCCATTGCGGCGTCGCGCATCCTTTTACGCGCTAGACGAGCGATACCCTTACCACCACTTTTCCGGCTGGAATGTGCCGGCCGCCTGCTCGATGACGGCGGCGGTCTGGAACAGCGTCTCTTCCTCGAACGGCCTGCCGATCAGCTGCAGGCCAAGTGGCAGGCCCTTGGGATCGAGACCGGCCGGCACGGCGATGCCCGGTAGGCCGGCCATGTTCACGGTGACCGTGAAAATGTCGTTGAGGTACATCTTGACCGGGTCGGCGGCCATGTCCTCGTCGGCAATGCCGAAGGCGGCCGACGGGGTCGCGGGGGTCAGGATGACGTCGACGCCGGCCGCGAAGACGTTTTCGAAGTCGCGCTTGATCAGGTTGCGGACTTTCTGGGCCTGCAGATAGTAAGCGTCATAGTAGCCGGCCGACAGCACATAGGTGCCGATCATGATGCGGCGCTTGACCTCGCGGCCGAAACCGGCCGCGCGGGTCTTCTCATACATCTCGACAATGTCCTTGCCCGGCACGCGCAAGCCGTAGCGGACGCCGTCATAGCGCGCGAGGTTGGATGAGGCTTCCGCGGGCGCCACGATGTAGTAGGCCGGCAGTGCGTATTTGGTGTGCGGCAAGGAAATGTCGACGATCTCGGCGCCGGCATCCTTGAGCCAGGCAATGCCCTTCTGCCACAGCGCCTCGATCTCCTCGGGCATGCCGGCGACGCGGTATTCCTTGGGAATGCCGACCTTCATGCCCTTGATCGGCTTCCCGATCGCCGCCTCATAGTCCGGCACCGGCCGGTCGACCGAGGTCGTGTCCTTCGGATCGACGGAGGCCATCGACCTGAGCAGGATCGCGGCGTCGCGCACGTCGCGCGCGATCGGTCCGGCCTGGTCGAGAGACGAGGCGAAGGCAACGATACCCCAGCGTGAGCAGCGGCCATAGGTCGGCTTGATGCCGACGGTTCCGGTGAAAGCGGCCGGCTGACGGATGGAACCGCCAGTGTCCGTGGCCGTGGCGCCGGCGCACAGGAAGGCCGAGACGGCGGTCGCAGAACCACCGGAAGAGCCGCCCGGCACCAGTTGCGCATTGTCCAGGCTGCGCTGGGTTTTCGTGCCGCCGGCCGATACGAAGCCGCCATCGCCCTGATGCGTCGTCGGCATCACCACCGTGTCGAGGCGAGAACGCCGCCACGGGTTTATGACCGGGCCATAATAGGATGTCTCATTGGACGAGCCCATGGCGAACTCATCCATGTTGAGCTTGCCGAGCATCACTGCGCCGTCGGCCCACAGATTGGCAGTAACAGTCGATTCGTAGCGCGGCTTGAAGCCGTCGAGTACATGGCTGCAGGCCTGGGTATGAACGCCTTCGGTGCCGAACAGATCCTTGATCCCCAGCGGAATGCCTTCCAGCGCACCGCCCTCGCCCTTGACCAGCCTGGCATCGGACGCCTTGGCCATGTCGCGCGCTCTGTCGCCGGTCACAGCGACATAGGCATTGAGCGCCGGATTGGCGCGATCGATCGCCGAGAGATAGGCCTCGGTGATCTCGGTCGCGGTGATTTCCTTGCCGCGCAGCTTGGCGCGGGCCTGCGAAATCGTCAGTCGGGTCAGGTCGCTCATCAAAGGCTCTTTTCGTAAAATACCGACCACTCGGAATCGGGATAATCCAGCACCGGGCCGCAGCGCGAGAACCCGGCACGTTCGTAGACGGCCCAGGCCGCGGGATGACGATCGCCCGTCTCCAGCACCAGCCGCTTCAGTCCTTCCTGCCGCGCCAGCGCCTCGACCCGTTCGACGATCCCAGCGCCGATCTTGCGGCCGCGATGCGAAGGCCGCGTGTACATGCGCTTGACCTCGCCGATGGCGTCGCCATGGCGTTTCAGCGCCCCACAACCGATGGCGATGCCATCGTCGCGGGCGATGAAAACGGTCGTATCCTGGCCCGCCATCTGCTCGACCGTCAGATGGTAGCAATGCTCAGGCGGGGTCAATTCGAGCAAGGTCTCGTTGAGTTCCTGGACCAGCCCGCGCACATCGTCCTGCAGCGGCGTCTCGATGGCGATCTCGATTGCCATCGGCGCCCTACTCCACGACCTTTGGCACGAGGAAGAAATTCTCTTCGGTCGCCGGAGCATTGGCGACGATGTCGGCCGCCTTGTTGCCGTCGGTGACGACGTCCTGGCGCTTCTTCATCTCCATCGGCGTCACCGAGGTCATCGGCTCGACGCCGGACACATCGACCTCGTTCAGCTGCTCGACAAAACCAAGGATGGCGTTCAGCTCGCCGGTCATGCGCTCTGCATCTTCTTCGCTGACCGCAATGCGGGCGAGACGCGCCACGCGCTTCACTGTCTTGACATCAACGGACATACATTTGCCTCGGGGAAAACCAGTCCGGGCTATAGCGGCGCGGCGCGCACTGCGCAACATGCATCGTGCCTGGCATCGCGCTAGGCAGCGGTGCCGACCCGGTCCTTGGAGCGCCGCAGCGGGTTGGGCAACTCGAACAATCGCTTCGTGGACGAACACATGCCGCATGCGTCCTCGTCTTCCAGCGCCGCGAAGGCTCGCAATTCCGCCATGGAGCAACCTGGCTCAAGCGGTCGATATGCCAGATAAGGATCCCATTTGCCGGAAAGCCGGTATTTTGCCTTCTGCATTGGCAGATAGGCGAGAGGACCGCATTTCCAGATCTGCCCGTCGTGG
The DNA here is from genome assembly GCF_006442655.1 of Mesorhizobium sp. B2-1-3A. NCBI lineage: Bacteria > Pseudomonadati > Pseudomonadota > Alphaproteobacteria > Hyphomicrobiales > Phyllobacteriaceae > Mesorhizobium > Mesorhizobium sp. B2-1-3A. The sequence goes on along the minus strand of NZ_VFWK01000004.1, from coordinate 478,843 downwards.
AGTTGCTTGCAATGGCGAGCCGGGCAGATTTCCCAACTGGCGCGAGGATCGCCGTCTTCGAACGGCGACATGGTGTCGCCGAAGCCTTCGTAACGCCGGGTCCAGTTCTTGTCGGATGGGCGGATCTCGATATGCAGCCCGTGTTCCCGGCGCCACGCCTCCACGAGATCGAAGACCGGTTTCAATCTCGCCTGGTACTCCTCGGAGGGGTGATGAACCGAGACGCACAATTGGGTATTGCCATCAGCGGCCAGAATTGCCGGCAATGTCGGGTGACGGTGCAGGAAGAAGCCGTTGCTGACGATTTCTATGCGCGCACCCGGCCAATGCCGCCGGACCAGCCCGACAAAGGCAGGCAGCTCCGGATGGATGGTGGGCTCTCCGCCCAGTAGAGAGAACCAGACGACGTCTATGCGCCGGCTCCACAATCCCATCCAGCGATCCGCCTCCTCGAGCGAGACGGTGCCGGAATGGGCGTGATTGGAGTAGTGCGAGCAACTTTCGCAAGACAGATTGCAGCCATGCGCGACGTGCAGTTCCAGTTTTGGGAACACCAGCCGCTCACGGCGAAAAAACGACCTGACGCGTTGCATCATCGTCATGGCAGGGCAACGCCCTCACACAGATAGTAGCTGCCGCTGTTGCCGCTCGCCTCGCTTTCGTCGTCGATCGGCCGGACCGACACGAGATCGAGTTGCGTCGGGCTGATCCGCGTCACCGACAGGAGATCGGGAAAGACATAGCCCGGTTCCTGGCAGATGGCGGTCACCGCCCAGCTCGGCGAGCGCGTCGCCTTGCTGACCTGGACGAACTCGCAATTGTATTCGACGCCCTGCAGGCCGTGCACGGAAAGCACGATGTTGCCGGCGTCGATCAACGTCTGCAGCGTGTCTTTCCTGGCCTGCGTGCAAAGCTCCTCGGACTGAAGGTAGACGCCTTCAATAAAGTCATCCGCGGCGAGCGCGGGCGACGCCGCGACAAACATCGACACACAAAGAGATCGCCCCAACGCCATGGATTTGTTCCGCTTTGGCTGTTTCTAGATCGTAATCGTCTGACCGATATCAGGCAATGCGACCTTCACGCCGGACCCTTCCAGGCCGGCCTCGAATTTCTCGGGCGTCGGATCGATCATTGGAAACGTGCCGAAGTGGCAAGGCACGACCGTGTCGAACTTGAAGAAGCGGCGACATGCAAGTGCCGCCACCGCGCCGCCCATGGTGAAACGGTCGCCGATCGGCACAATGCCGATCTTCGGCTCATGCAGTTCGTTGATCAGCGCCATGTCGGAAAAAATGTCCGTGTCGCCCATATGGTAGAGCGTCCGGTCTTCCGGGAAATGCAGGACCAGCCCGCCGGGATTGCCGAGATAGACATTCCTGCCGCCGTCTTCGCCAAACGAGGAGGAGTGCAACGCCTGGACGAAAGTGGTGGTGAAGCCGCCGCAATCGACCGTGCCGCCGATGTTGCCGGGATTGATCTTGTTGCCGTCCACCCCCTTGCCGACCAGATACATGCAGATCTCGAAATTGGCGACCAGCTGGGCACCGCTCTTGCCGAGCACTTCCAGCGCGCCGCTGATGTGGTCGCTATGCCCGTGCGTCAGCAGGACATGCGTGATCCCTTCCGCCGGCTCTTCCCAGCCGCCCGTCCAGGATGGGTTGCCGATCAGATAGGGGTCGATGAGGATCTTGGCGTCAGCGGTTTCGATACGGAAGGCCGAATGGCCGTACCAGGTCAGTTTCATGTATGCATTCCTCGATTTTTGCCGGGCCAAAGGATAGAACGCCGATAGCCCCGAGATCAAAGGGTATAGTGTCCGCCGCCCATCCGGAAGGATGCGTGCCGCTGAAAAAGACAAGGAAAAACCGTTGGCTATCATCACGATTGAGCAATTGCCGGCGCGGCTCGCCAATGGCAGGACGCTGGCGGGGCTCGATCTCGGCGACAAGACGATCGGCGTCGCGGTTTCCGACCGGGGATTCTCCTTCGCCCATCCACGCCCGGTCATCATGCGAAGGAAATTCTCCCTCGACGCCGCCGTGCTTCTGGCCTTGCTGGAGAAGGAGAATGTCGGCGCGGTGGCGATCGGGCTGCCGATCAACATGGATGGGTCGGAAGGTCCGCGCGCGCAGAAATCGCGCGCCTTCGTGCGCAACATGGCGCAGCTGAGCGACCTGCCCTTCGTGTTCTGGGATGAGCGGCTGTCGACGGTCGCGGCCGAAAGGACGCTGATAGAAATGGATTTCTCGCGCGCCAAACGCGCCGGCAAGATCGATTCGGCGGCGGCCGCCTTTATTCTGCAGGGAGTTTTGGACCGGCTTCGGTTGCTCGATGCAGCCGAACGAACGGAACCTGGACCGCCCAACGCCGACTGATCCAGCCGGCGATTTCGCGACGGCGGCGAAACGCCCACAGGGCCAGCAGCAGAAACCCGTCGAAGATACACGTCTTCGCTACCATTCCCGGGATGATCGACGGGTCGATGCCCAGCATCTGACCGTAGAGCTGGAAGAAGAAGTCGTGCGTCTGCCGGCTGAGCATGACGTAGCCGAAATTGAGGTCGTTGGCCGACAGATAGAACCAGCCCCAGAAGATCGCCATCGGGGCCGCCCACATTCCGAAGATATAACGCATCAGCGGCCTCCCTTCCCGTTCGGTCCAGTTCGGCCCGATATCAGGGAGAGCAGCGAATTATGGGCCGCTGCCTTCGCCATGCTGTGCGCCATGGCATGGAAATCCGCGTCATCGGACGCGGCTGCCGAGCGCCGCTCGGCGAGCATCGCGACATAGGAGGCCAGAAGCGCGGCCAGTTGCACCGCGACGACCATGAAAAGCCCGTTGATGCCCTGCGCGGCGCCACCGATCAGGATCATCGACAGCACGCCTGAAGCGGAAATGAAGGCCATGCGAACGACGCTGTCTGCGCCCGGATTGGCCGCATCGTTGATCAAGGAATCGACAAAGGCCCAGAAGAACAGCACCGAGACAACCAGCAATGCTGTCGCCAGCGGCGCGACAACGATGACATTCTCCAGATTGACGAACCGGGCGCTCTCGACGGTGACGCCGAGCACGCCGAGGGCTGCGGCCACGCCGCGGTTTCCATCGATGCAGATCAGTGCCAGCAGGGCGAAAACAATCGCCCAGTGCACGGACAGAAAGGAGGTCAATACGTGTCGCATCGTGGATCCTGCTTCGGCAGGCATGACAGTGGGCTTTGCCGCCCGCCGCCGCAATGGAAACCATTTGTTAAGGTTAACGGCGATCCACAGGGCGCACAGCGACCCGGCGGTTCCAGGCTCAGTTCACCGGCGGATAGAGCGTGTCGATGATCATGCGGGCATCGTGGCGCGAATCGAGCATGCCATAGGTGTTGCGCCACTGGCCGGCCAGGCGCGTCTCGACGAAGGCATCGGCGATCCGCCCCGCCCCCAGCCGGCGCAATTCCGCCGCCGCTGCCGACAGCGCCAGTTGTTCGGTCAGCAGCCGGGCCGAGCCCTCATCGGTTGAAGCAACCTGCATTGCCGCCTTCAGCACGCCGATCGTGCCGCGCCCACCGGCGCCGAGGTCGCGGTCGATTCCTGCCAGCACCTCTTCGAACAGACCCGGCGCGCGGCCGAGCACACGCAGCACGTCGAGCGCCATGACGTTGCCCGACCCTTCCCAGATCGCGTTGACCGGGGCCTCGCGATAGTAACGGGCGAGCGGCGCTTCCTCGACATAGCCATTGCCGCCGAGGCACTCCATCGCCTCGAAGAGCAGCGGCGGCGCGATCTTGCACACCCAGTATTTGACGACCGGGGTCATGGCGCGGGCAAATGCCGCCTCGCCGCGATCGCTGGCCGCTTCGTCGAAGGAGCGCGCCAGCCTGAACGACAGCGCGGTTGCCGCAGCGACATCGAGCGCCATGTCGGCCAGCACGCGCTGCATCAACGGTTGCTCGATCAAGGTCGAACCGAACACCTGGCGGTGGCGGGCATGATGAACCGCTTCCGCCAGCCCTGCCCGCATGATCGCCGAGGACGCAACGGCACAGTCGAGCCGGGTCAGGGTCACCATGTCCATGATCGTCTTCACGCCGGCGCCGGGTTCGCCGACCATCTCGCCGATGGCGTTGACGAACTCGACCTCGGAAGACGCGTTGGAGCGGTTGCCGAGCTTGTCCTTCAGCCGCTGGAAGCGGAAGCCATTGCCCGATCCATCACCGAGAACACGCGGCACGAGGAAGCAGGACAGTCCCTCCGGCGCCTGTGCCAGCACCAGGAAGGCATCCGACATCGGCGCCGACATGAACCATTTGTGGCCGGTCAGGCGATAGAAGCCGCTGCCGGCACGTTCCGCCCTTGTCGTATTGGCGCGCACATCCGTGCCGCCCTGCTTCTCCGTCATGCCCATGCCGAGCGTCAGCCCGGTCTTCTCAACCGGCGGCTTCTGGCTCTGGTCGTATTTGCGCGTCGTGACCCGCGGCGCCCATTCGCGGAACAGTTTCGGGCTGGCCATCAGCGCCGCCAGCGAGGCGCTGGTCATGGTGATCGGGCAGAGATGCCCGGTCTCCAGCTCTGCCGTCAAATAGAAGCGGGCGGCGCGCACCTGATGGCGGCGGCCGATCTCGGCGTCGCCATTTTCCCAGACTGAGGAATGCAGGCCGTTCGCCACCGAACGGCGCATCAAGGCGTGATAAGCGGGGTGGAATTCGACCAGGTCGATGCGTCGTCCCTGGCGGTCATGGGTCCTGAGCTTCGGCGTCTCGACATTGGCGAGACGGGCCAGTTCCTGCGCCTCCTGCGTCAGCACGAAACGGCCGAGCCCGTCCAGATCCTTGCGCACCGGGTCGGAAAAGCGCTCGGCAAGCTGGATCAGCAACGGATCGCCTCGCCAGGCGTTGCCGCCTGTCAACGGCGGCGGCTGGTTCGTTACGTCGTCGGTCACGCCCAATCCTTTTATCGGTAGACCTTTTGTCGGTAGAAAGGTCCTTATCGTGCGAAAGCCACGAATCCGAGGCCTTCAGCTAGATATAGCCAAGCGTCGCCGCGCGCGCGACGAAAATACCGGCCGATATAATCGGCTATCTACACGAAAAAATTGAGGAGAACGGCGCCAATCGAAAGCTGGTGCTTGCGGGCGCAAAATCCGCACCCTATAGCAGCCCCTTGAGATGACCGACGCTTCGTCCCTGCCACTCTATCCCCACCGCCATCTTCTTGGCATCAGCGATCTTTCGCCGGCCGATATCGAGCTTTTGCTCGACAGGGCGGACAGGGCGGTCGCGATCTCGCGGCAGTCCGAGAAAAAGACCTCGACGCTGCGCGGACGCACCCAGATCAATCTCTTCTACGAGGCCTCGACCCGTACGCAGTCTTCGTTCGAGCTGGCCGGAAAGCGGCTCGGCGCCGATGTCATGAACATGTCGGTGGCGAGTTCTTCCGTGAAGAAGGGCGAGACGCTCATCGATACCGCGATGACGCTGAACGCCATGCGGCCCGACATCCTGATCATCCGCCACCAGTCGGCGGGTGCCGCCGCTCTTCTGGCACAGAAAGTCGGCTGCTCGGTGGTCAATGCCGGCGACGGGGCGCATGAACATCCCACACAAGCGCTGCTCGACGCGCTGACCATCCGCCGCGCCAAGGGTCCGCTGTCGAAGCTGATCGTGGCGATCTGCGGCGACATCCTGCATTCGCGCGTCGCGCGCTCCAACATCATGCTGCTCAACGCGCTTGGCGCGCAGGTGCGGGTCGTGGCGCCTTCGACATTGCTGCCGTCCGGCATTGACAGGATGGGCGTCATCGTCACGCGCTCGATGGCCGAGGGCCTGAAGGACGCCGACGTGGTGATGATGCTGCGCCTGCAGCGCGAGCGGATGGAGGGCGCTTTCGTGCCTTCGGTGCGCGAATATTTCCGCTATTTCGGCCTCGACGCCGAAAAGCTGAAGGCGGCCAAGGAGGACGCACTGGTGATGCATCCGGGCCCGATGAACCGCGGTGTCGAGATCGCCTCGGAAATCGCCGACGGCCCGCAAAGCGTCATCCAGGAACAGGTGGAGATGGGCGTCGCCGTTCGCATGGCGGTGATGGAAGCGCTGCTTGATCCCCGTCGTAATCAAGAGGGCCGCAATCAAGAGGGTCGCGGCGCATGAGCACGACGGTCTTTGAACGCGCCCGCATCGTCGACCCCTCGCGCGGCATCGACGAAGTCGGCTCCGTCATTGTCGATGGCAAGAAGATCGTTGCCGCCGGCAAGGCGGCGTTGAACCAGGGCGTGCCCGGGGGAGCGACCGTCATCGACTGCGCCAACAAGGCGATCATTCCCGGCCTGATCGACGGTCGCGTCTTCATCGGCGAACCAGGTGGCGAGCATCGCGAAACCATCGCTTCGGCGAGTGTCGCCGCCGCGGCCGGCGGCGTCACCTCCATCGTCATGATGCCCGATACCGATCCGGTGATCGACAATGTCGCACTGGTCGAATTCGTGCTGCGTACCGCCAAGGACACGGCGATCGTCAACGTCTTTCCGGCGGCGGCAATCACCAAGGGTCTCGACGGCCGCGAGATGACGGAATTCGGCCTGTTGCGCGAGGCGGGCGCCGTCGCCTTCACCGATGGCCGCCACACCATAGCAAGCGCGCTGGTGATGCGCCGGGCGCTGACCTATGCGCGCGACTTCGGCGCCACCATTGTGCATGAGACGCAGGATGCCGACCTCGGTTCGTCCGGCGTCATGAACGAAGGCCTGTACGCCAGCTGGCTCGGCCTCTCCGGCATTCCGCGTGAAGCCGAATCCATCCCGCTGGAGCGCGATCTGGCTTTGGCGCGGCTGACGCGCGGTTCCTATCACGCGGCGAAGATCTCGACGGCTATGGCGGCAAACGCCGTGACGCGCGCCAAAGCCGACGGCGCTGCCGTCACCTCGGGCGTTTCGATCCACAATCTGTCGCTCAATGAAAACGATGTTGGCGAGTACCGCACCTTCTTCCGCCTGACACCGCCGCTGCGCGCCGAGGAAGACCGGCTGGCGATGATCGAGGCGGTCAGGGACGGCACGGTCGACATCATTGTCTCCTCGCACGATCCACAGGATGTCGACACCAAGCGCCTGCCCTTCGCCGACGCCGCGGCCGGAGCCATCGGATTGGAGACGTTGCTTGGCGCCGCCTTGCGGCTCCACCACAATGGCGATGTGCCGCTGCTGCGGCTGATCGAAACCCTGTCCACCGCGCCGGCAAGGCTGTTCGGATTGCCCGGCGGCACACTGAAGCCTGGTGCTGTCGCCGACCTTGCGATTGTTGATCTGGACGAACCCTGGATCGTCAGTGAAAGCGGCATTCGCTCGCGCTCGAAAAACACCTGTTTCGAAGGCGCGCGCCTGCAGGGCAAGGTCTTGCAAACACTGGTCGCGGGCCGCACAGTGTACTCGGCATAGACCGGGAACAGGTATCGCACCTTATCCGGCTGGCCAGGGGAAATGCGGGGGAAACAATGACTTACGGCCTGATCCTGGCATTGGTGTTCGGCTATCTGCTGGGCTCGATCCCATTCGGCTTGCTACTGACCCGTGCCGCTGGCCTCGGTGACGTGCGCAAGATCGGCTCGGGCAACATCGGTGCCACCAACGTGCTGCGCACCGGCAACAAGGGCCTGGCCGCCGCGACACTGCTGCTTGATGCGCTGAAGGGCACGGCCGCCGTGCTGATTGCAGGCCATTTCGCGCAGGAAATGGCGGTCTGGGCCGGCCTTGGCGCCTTTCTCGGCCACCTCTTCCCGGTCTGGCTGGGCTTCAAGGGCGGCAAGGGCGTCGCGACTTATCTCGGTGTGCTGATCGGCCTTGCCTGGCAGGTGGCGCTGATCTTCGCCGCCGTCTGGCTGGTGATGGCCTTCCTGTTTCGCTTCTCCTCGCTGGCGGCGCTGACGGCGGCCGTCGTCGTGCCGATCGCCCTGTATTTCATGAGCGCACCGCAGATAGCCGTCGTGTTCGTGGTGATGAGCATCATCGTCTTCATCAAGCACAGGGCGAACATTTCACGGCTGCTTGCCGGCACCGAGGGCAAGATCGGAGCCAAGGGATGAGCGAGCCAGCCGCCGGGCCGCGCCTCAGCGACCGGCAGCGGCTGAGCTGGCTACGGCTGATCCGCACCCAGAATGTCGGCCCCGCTTCCTTTCGCGACCTGATCAACCGCTTCGGTTCCGCCGAAGTGGCGCTGGAGATCCTGCCGGAACTGATGATTTCGGGCGGCGCCAGCCGGATTGCCCGCATTCCCTCGATCGCCGAAGCCGAAGCCGAGCTCGAGGCAGCTCGCAAGGCTGGCGCGCGTTTTGTCGGTATCGGCGAGCCAGACTATCCATCCTTGCTGAGAACCATGGACAATCCTCCCCCGCTTCTGGCGGTCAAGGGCAATGCCGCTGTGTTCCGGTTGCCGGGGATTGCCATCGTCGGCGCCCGTAACGCATCGCTGGCCGGCATAAAGATGGCGCGCAAGCTGGCGGCCGATCTTGGCGGCGACGGCTACGGCATCGTCTCCGGCCTGGCGCGCGGCATCGACACGGCGGCGCACCAGGGCAGTCTGGCGACTGGCACGGTCGGTGTGCTCGCCGGGGGCCTCGACCTGCCCTACCCGCCTGAAAATGCCGGCCTGTGCGAGGAGATCACCGCGCGTGGCGCCATCATCTCTGAAATGCCATTCGGCTGGCAGCCGCGCGCCCAGGATTTTCCACGCCGCAACCGGCTCGTCGCGGGGGCTGCCCTTGGGCTGGTCGTGGTCGAGGCTGCGCAGCGTTCCGGCTCGCTGATCAGCGCCAGGCTTGCCGGCGAAATGGGCAGGCTGGTCTTTGCCGTGCCCGGCTCCCCACTCGATCCGCGCGCCGCAGGCTGCAACGGCCTGCTCAAGGACGGCGCCACTCTGGTCACCGAGGCATCGGATATTTCCAGGGCGATCGCACCGCTGACAGGCATGCGGGCGCCTGATGTGCCGCCGTTTGAGGACCCGCCCGACTTTTCAGCCACCCCGCCGCCCGGCGAAAGTGACCGCGCCCGCGTCAGCGAGGCGCTCGGCCCGACGCCGGTGCCGGTCGACGAGATCATCCGTCACACCGGCCTGCACCCGGCTCAGGTTTTCATGGTGTTGCTGGAACTCGACCTTGCCGGTCGGCTCGAACGCCATGCCGGCGGCAATGTTTCGCTGGTTTTCGCGCCTTAAAGCCGATCGTCAGTGCCGATTGGTATTTTTGTCCTGATTTTCCGCATAGTCCTGCGTGTTCGCTCCAAAAAGATCCCTTTCGACAATCCCGCGCCAGACCATGTCCGCATCCCCCGGGCGGGACGGATCGAAGTCGGGATCGGTCTCATGCACGTTCGGGCGCGAGCGCCGCCGCAGCCAGGCAGGCATGATCTCCCGGATGAGGCTGGTGAACTGGGTCATTGCCGGCTCCTTCGTTCCGTGGGGCGACCAGTCGATCTCTCCGCGTTGCCGTGGCTAACGGCATCAAGCCAGGCCAGCGCCTCGTCGACCCCGGCAAGTGCATGGCGCGCGGCGGTCGGTCCGCGCGGTCTGATACGCACGGAGACGCCATCCATTTCATTGATGACGTCAAAGCCGCTTTCATCCGAAGTGTCATCACCGAGGAATACGGGGCTGCGGCCGGCAAAAGCCGGTTGCTCCATGAAGCGCCGGATGGCCGCTCCCTTCACCGCCTCCAGTGGCATCAGTTCAACCCCTGCATTGCCGGCCAACACCCGATAGCCTGCGGGCAGCCTGTCCAGTGCCTGTTCGACCAGTTGTATGGCGTGCCGCAACAAATGCGGCGCCGCGCGTGTATGAATGGCCAGGATCGGTCCCTTGCGCTCGATATAGACATCCGCACTGCCCAGTTCCGCTTCGATTTCCCGGGCAAGGGCCGCGATGTCCGCCGGTTCACCGGCCGCCTCGACCGCACCATCGCGCGCCAGCCTGTGCTCGAGACCATAAAGCCCCGCGGCGCGCAATCTGAGGGGTTGGAATAGATGGTCGACAGCGGCGATCGACCGTCCCGTGATGAACGCCAATGCTCCGTCCAGTTGCGCTTCGAGCCGTGCCAGCAGCATGCGCAACTCCTCACTGACAACCACCGCATCGGGATGCGCGGCATGTTCGAGAAGCGTGCCGTCAATGTCCAGGAACAGTGCCCACCGTGCTTGCGGTACGTCAGGCACGGACAGGTTTGGCGATATCGACATCACAGCGCCGCCACGCGTTTGCGATCGAGCAACGATATCACATTGCCGGGGGGCGTCGGAGCGACGCCCACGGCACGATCGACCGCATCACGCTTGCGCAGGCGCGCGGCATCGAGAAGCATGCTGCCCGCCCACCGATAGACATTGTTGTCGCGCACGATCTCGCGCATGCGTCGCATGCGCTGGAGTTGCTCGTCCTCGGACATGGTCAGGGCCTGCAGCAAGGCATCGCCCATCATAGCCGCGTCATAGGGATTGACGATCAGCGCCTCCAGCAGCTCCTTGGAGGCGCCGGCGAACATGCTGAGCAGCAGCACACCTTGTTCATCCTCACGCGCCGCGACAAACTCCTTGGCGACGAGGTTCATGCCGTCGTGCAGGCTGGTCACCATGCAGACATCGGCCGCGCGGTAGATTTCGTAGACCTGTTCTTGCGAGTGATGTTCCGTCACCATCAGAACGGGCGTATAGCCTTCGCGACCGTAGCGCTGGTTGATATCCTCGGCATGGCGCAGGCACTCCTCATACAATTGTTGATAGGCAGGAAGAGTGCCGCGGCTGGGCGCCGCGATCTGCAGGAACGCCACCTTGCCGATCCATTCCGGATGAAGCGTCAGCAGTTCATCGAGTGCATTGAAGCGATCAAGGATACCCTTTGTATAGTCGAGACGTTCGACGCCGACGCACAGTTTGACGTGTTCGGCCAGGCCGAATTTCTCGCGGACCTGCCTACGGCATTGCGCCACGTCAGGCAGCTTGGCCAGTTGCGCCGGCGGCCATTCGATTGAAATCGGATAGGCATGAACCAGGCTGATCTGGCCGCCATAGGAGATGGCCGAGTCCTCGCGCTCGATCCTGCTCTCCAGGAAACGGTCGACGCTGTCGATGAAGTTGTTGCAATGAAACTGGGTGTGAAAACCAACGATCGAACTGCCAAGCAGGCCCTCGAGAATCTTCTCGCGCCACGGGCATATGCTGAACACCTCCGAGTTCGGCCACGGAATATGCCAAAAGGTGATGATGATCGCCTCGGGCAGGCGTTCCCGGATCATCCGCGGCAGCAACGCGAAATGGTAATCCTGGACCAGCACGATCGGCCGCTCGTTGCGGGCTTCCGCGACGACGGTATCGGCGAATTTGCGGTTGACCGCCTCATAGGCTTCCCAATCCGAGGCGCGGAATATCGGCCGAGTGAACGCGATATGGCACAGCGGCCAGAGGCCTTCATTGGCAAAGCCGAGATAATAACCTTGCTGCTCTTCCTCGCTCAGCCAGACGCGGCGCAGCGTGTAGGAAGGATTGTCGGGCGGCACCTCGATCCGATCGTTCTTGTCGACCACGAGCGCGTCGGCCGAACCACCGCCATAGGCGATCCAGGTGCCGGCACATGCCCGCGTGATCGGCTCCAGGGCGGAGACGAGCCCACTGGCAGGTACGACCAGCCGGATGTCGTCGCCTTCCCGGTTGTGGATATACGGCTCGCGGTTCGAGACGACGATCACCTGGGCATCGGGAAGTTCGGTCGCAAGGATATGACGCAGCGTTTCGGGCGACCACTGCACCAGTGCCGCGGCCGCCGACTGCCCATTTTTCTCGAATTCCGGCAAAGGGCTGCGAGCGGGTTCAAGCTCCGAGGCGGTAGGCCTGCTGCCCTTGCGCGCCCGCACCACCTTCGTCACCAGCACAGCGGCCAGGACGCAGACGGCGACAAGAATAAACAGCCACAATGCGAATACGGGGACGACGAGGTACGAACTGTTGTCAGGCATTGAAATCGATGACCCTTCAATGGGATGCCGCAGCGGCTTTATCGGCTGGAGTTTCGGCACCCCATAGTCTAGTGGTCCAACGCCCGCGGGACGTGATGGTTCCGATTTTTTCAGCTCCTGACCACGAGCGGCACCAGCCCCTCATGCGGTTCGGCAAGGAAGGCGCCGACACGGTCTCCCACGCGCTGGAATGTCAGATCCACCGCCGCCTGCCCTACCGAAAGATGGCGGATGACGAGGTTGTCGATGCCGATAGGCAGGCGCGGCCGGGTCACATGGATCTCGCCTGTCCAGCCATCGATCCGCAGGCCGAGGCACGACTGCATGAGCATGAAGGCGGAGCCGGCGGACCAGGCTTGCGGCAGGCAGGCCACCGGATAGGCAATCGGCGCTTCGCCGGCCGCTCGCGTGAAGCCGCAAAAGAGTTCCGGCAGCCGCATGTTGAAATGAACGGCGGATTCGAAGGTGCCGCTCATCAGCCGCACAACGCTGTCGCGAATGCCGTATCGCGCCAGCCCGGCTGCGCAGATCGCCGTGTCGTGCGGCCAGATGGATCCGTTGTGATAGGACATCGGATTGAAGAAGATCGCGTCGTCCGCCAGCGTCCGCAATCCCCAGCCGGAATGGAACGAGGCCGACAGCAGCTGGTCGGCGACCATGCGCGCTCGATCCGGTTCGGGAAGGCCGACATAAAGCAGGTGACCGGCATTGGATGTGCGCACCTTGCAGGGTTGGCCGTCGCCGTCCAGCGCCAGCGCATAGTAGCCAAGCTCCTCGATCCAGAAATGGCGCTCGACTTTTTGGCGAATGGCGTCGGCGCGTATTTCCCAGCCCTCCGCCCGCTCCGCTTCACCACGCAGCCGTGCCAGTTTCGCCAGGCCCTGGAATGCCGCAAAGACATAGCCTTGCACCTCGACCAGCGCGATCGGCCCTTTCGGGATGCGGCCATCGGCGTGGAAGACGGAATCGAAACTGTCTTTCCATCCCTGGTTGGCAAGGCCGGATTCCGCGGCACGCTGGTAGGTGAGGAATCCCGTCGAACGGCTCGCCGTCTCGATCCATTCGGCCGCGGCGCACAGCGAGGGCCACAGGTCATCGATGAAGGCCGTGTCTCCCGTGCGGTCCGCATAGGCGCACGCAAGATGGATATAGAGCGGCGTCGTGTCGACACCGCCATAGTAGCGCCCGAACGGCAGCTCGCTCAGCGCCACCATCTCGCCCTTGCGCGTCTCGTGCATGATCTTGCCGGGCTCGGAATCGCTGAAGGGAGAGGTCTCGGTCGCCTGGTGCTGGGCGAGAAACGCCAGAACGCCGCGCGCCAGGCCAGGATTGAGCCAAAGCATCTGCAAGGCTGAAATCACGCCATCGCGGCCAAAGGCGGTGGAGAACCAGGGAATGCCGGCATAGGGATAGGGCCCGGTCGCCAGTTCCGTGGTGAGCAGCGCGACATCGGCGCGAGCCCGCGCCATCCAGTCATTGAAAACGCGGCCCGAACTGTGCAGCGTCGCGCCATGCCGGCGTTTGGCGCGCATGCCGAAACGAGCACGGGCGGCGGCAGCGCGAAACCGCTGGCTTTCGGGGCTAGCAACCGTCTCGTTGCCCACCTCCACGTAAAGCGTCTGGCTGCTGCGCTTGGTGACGGCGATGATGAAATCCGCCCGCTCGGAGGTCAGTTGATCGGGCGTCTGTGAAAATGAAATCGCCGATGTCCGCACCACGTTGTCCAGGCCTTCGTAGCGGAGCACGACCGCGCTCCTGGCGATCTCGGCCGTATGGGCGGTTCCGCGCTTCGAGCGGGTCGAGCCCCGAACCTCGAACATGTCGCGAAAATCGGCGGCAAAACGCAGCGACAACAGGATCGTCGAATGCTCACGGCTGTAGTTGGACAGCGTTATGCGTTCATACAGCCGTTCCTCCCACAGCAGCCGGACGCGCTCGATATGGATAGCGCCCTGCGGTATCTGGCGACCCGCCGTGCTCTCGATCGGCAGATTGGTCAGATTGGAGGTGAACAGCACATTGTCCTGGCTGAGAGACGCGCCAAGCAACGATGTCGACCGCCCGCCGACTGTCAAGCGAAATTCGGAAAGCACGCGCGTGTCGTCGCGGAAGAACCCGTCGCCGACACCGCGTATGTCGCCATAGGCGTCAGCAACGGCGAAGCAGTCACCATGCTTGAGCGCGAAAAGACGATGCGGCTCCCTGGGCGCGGTTTCGTCCAGGGAAGCCAGTGCTATGGCAGGATCGAGCTTGCGCTCGTCGAGGTGGGTGATGGTCAAAAGATCGTCCCGTGCTGGTTTCGAACGGGTGAAGGCCTACGAGGCTCTGCTTTGCTCATGTCCGTTGTTCAGCCGCGAATAGGCCGCGACGTAGTCCCTGGCCATTCTGTCGGCTGAGAACCGCCTCTCGAACACCGCTCTTATGCGCCGCCTGTCGAGTTGCAGGAGAGCCGGCATCGTGGCGACGGCATCTTCGATGCTTTCGACGACGAAGCCGGTAACCCCATAATCGATGATCTCGGGCATGGCGCCGCAACTCCAGGCCATGACCGGGGTTCCGCAGGCCATGGCCTCGATCACGGCAAGGCCGAAGGGTTCGGGCCAATCAATGGGAAACAAGAGGGCGGCTGCGTTGCCAAGAAACATGCTCTTCTGGTCCTCGCCGATCTCGCCGACATATTCGACCCTGTCGCCATCGACCATCGGCTGGACGACTTCCTCGAAATAGGCGCGATCGCCATCGCCCACCTTGGCCGCAAGCTTGAGTTTGAGCCCGGTGCGGCGGGCGATCTCGATCGCCCTGTCCGGCCGCTTGTCGCGCGACATCCTGCCGAGAAAGGCGAGATACCCGCCGTCCGAACCTGCCTCGAAATCGGGTTCGTAGAGATCGACGGGCAGTCCGTGATGAATCGTCGCCAGCCAGTTCGCGGACGCGAACCGCGCCCGCTGGCTGCGGGATATGGAAATCATCGGGAAGCGCGGGAACCGGTCATAGGCTTGTGCGAGATCGGCGTAATCCAGCCTGCCATGCGGGGTCGTGACCGTACGCTGCGGGATCTCTCGGAAGAACGGGAAGTGCAGGAAATGGCTGAGGTGAAAATGAATGACGTCAAAGTCGTCGGCCCGCTTCCTCACCTCGTCGAGCATCGACAGATGCGCCGCGATCTCGGATTTCAGTGGACGCGGATCGAGCCGAAGTGCCCGCTCGCGGCATGGCACGAGCCTGGCGGAGGTCTTCGTGTCGCCACTGGCGAACAACGTCACATCGTGGCCAAGGGCGACGAGAGCCTCGGTCAGGTAGGAAATGATGCGCTCGGTGCCGCCATAAAGCCTTGGCGGCACGGATTCGTATAGCGGCGCGACGTGGGCAATCTTCATGGCCCGGCCTTCCCTCTATGAGCTGGTGATGCAGCGAGAATGCCTCAGCCGCCGGATCGTTCCGGCCTCATTCGCAGATGCGTCAAATGGTCGGGAGCATTTGATGTTCGATCAAGCCGCCCTATTTCATTTTGGCTGCCGAGTTGCACTCGGCTCAAGGAGGCCTCAGTGCAGGAGCCCAGGGATATCGCAGCCCGACGCCTGAGCATGATCATCGAGCAATATGTCGAGGCCAGAAGACGGCGTTATGGCTTCGTATCGACGGATCAGGCTGCCAGGGTTATCCGCAAGATGCTGAAACCAGCGGATCCAGCCCTTTCCGACCGCGAGCTCGACGATATGGTCGCCGCACTCGCGGTGAAGAATCGCCTGGCGGTCGTCTTCGATCGCGGCGCCAGGGGACCGGCTGATGGCACCGAGGCCGACCTGAACAGAAAGGAACCGCCCATGCGAGCACCAACGGAGACTCCGGATGTTGCCGGCGCGGTGGATGCCATTCTGGGCACCCGGACCGCCCCGCTTTCCCAAACAACTCCACTTTCGATGAGCGTTGTGATCTCGCTGCTGCGCGAACGGACCGGCACCAAGCGCTCGGACGCGGATCTGGAAGGCCTGATCGCCAAGAAGGCCGCCGTTCTGGACGTGCATCTGTCGCGGAACGGCTGAGCGGTTGACTGCAAAGGTTCACGCCCGGATCCAAGGCGCCGGCATGACGGTGAGCCTTCGAATTCGCGGTCGATATTGCCGAGGATGGCGTCCGCGTTATCCAGCTGCAGTTGAAGGCTGCGATGAACAGCGCGATAGTCCACGGCGCCGCCGAAACAGGTCCTACGCCTTGCCCTTTGCCACGCCTGCCTCATGGTTGCAGGCAGAGCGAGACTTTATCCTATCGTCAATACGTGCTGAAATGACAGGTCTCGTGCGTTACTCTACGGCAATTGTTGTGGCCTGCAGGGAGAGAGAAAAGTGGATTTCGAACAAGCGGTCCAGGACTTCTATACTTCGATACTGAGACCAGGTGACATTGCGATCGACTGCGGCGCCCACACTGGGCGGCACACCAGGCCGATGCTGGATTTGGTAGGCCATACTGGCCACGTCTATGCCTTCGAACCTTTGCCCGGCCCTATATCGGCCTTGGCGGACAGCGTTGCAGGGAAGAGCAACATCACGCTTCACAATAGCGCCCTGGGAATGACCAGGGGCAGGGCCTCTTTCGTGCATGTGCCCGATTTCCCGGAGTACAGCGGCTTTCGCGAGCGCATCTACCACGATGAAAATCTCCAACGGGAGAAGATCTCCGTCATGGTCGAGCGCCTTGACGACGAAGTGCCCACGATCCCGTTGACGCGTTACATCAAGGTCGATGCGGAAGGCGGAGATTTGGGCATCCTTCGGGGCGGTGAGCATATCCTAAGCGTGAGCCGTCCCTACGTCACCTTTGAGTGCGGCGACAATTCTATCCTCAACTACGACTATACGTCCGCCGACTATTTCGATTTCTTTCATCGACTGGGCTACCGTATAACGACTATCCTCGGCGGAGAAGAACTAGACCGCGGCGGCTTCGTCGAAAGCAATCGCGTCCAGAGCGTATGGGACTATATTGCTTGGCCTACGATGTAAGATAGCTACTGGCGATGGTCACTGTCGTGCGACTTCCGAAGTCGCACGAGTCGCTGAAGTTCAAGCGCAAAAACCTAAGCGATTGACGTTTAATATGAACAATGGTGAGCGCGATGGGATTCGAACCCATGACCTACTGATTAAAAGTCAGTTGCTCTACCGGCTGAGCTACGCGCTCCCGCGGGCGCGAAAGGCTGCCCTCGAAATTGCGCGGAACATAGGGAGAGTGCTTCGACCGGTCAACCGGAAAAACAGCGTCCGCGAGCCGGACTTCTCAAGCACTGCCACGCCCACTGCCAGGCTGCCTCCCTGCCCGCTTCAATCGAGAGCGATACACCCTGGCGAAGCCACGGTGCCGACTCTCCTCGACACTGCCGACAGGCCGGAGAAACATTGCGAATCAGCAACTTGGGATTTAGCGAGGAACCTTCCCCCACATCACCCGTTGTCTCGCCACAAGGGACGTCAACCACCCTTTCGAAGGAGAATACAATGAACAAGATCGTATCGGGTATGCTGGCGACCACTTTGTCGGTTTCATTCGCCGCGGCTGCCGTACCGGCAAATGCTGCCCAGATGTTCGTTCCTCAAGCATCGGGAACTTCGTCGGATATCTTGAATGTCGGAGAGAGCCGCTATCCTGCCAAGTGGCGTCATGGCAACCGTCACTTCAATGGCAATCGCAATTTCGGCAACCGCAATTTCGGCGCTCGCAACTTTGCGCGAAATGACGGCGGCGGCTATTGGAACGGCCATCGCGGTTATCGCGAATACCATCGCGGCTATCGCCGTCATGGCGACTATTGGTTCCCGCTCGCAGCTTTCGCGACTGGCGCCCTGATCACGGGTGCGATCGTCAACAGCGAGAACCATCGCGTCTACGAAGGCAATTCCCATGTGCAGTGGTGCTACGACCACTACCGCAGCTACCGTTCCTCGGACAACACCTTCCAGCCGAACTACGGCCCGCGGCAGGAGTGCCGTTCGCCTTACTGACCCAGGCGAATATCAGTAGCTGGAAACTCTGAAAGGAAGGCCCGCGTCGGAAATGGCGCGGGCCTTTTGCGTTGGAATTGCACCATCCCGATCGGTGGAATGAAGTTCCTGTCAGCTGGCCCAGCCTGCGCTTTTGAGGATCAGATAAAGACCGCCCCCTTCCCCGCGCGGAGAGCGGTAAGCACCGAGTGCTTCGCAGACACGCACCATCGCTGCTGTCAGTTCCCAGCCGAGCGCTTCCAGATCATCTCTCGTGTCGGTCACATAGGCCTGCTCAAGTTCGGCGATATCGTTCTTCTCACCAAAGGAACGAACCCGCTTGGCATCGCCGAGAAGGTCGTCGGGCAGGTTCGAATTCGACCAGGCCCAAAGCCAGTTACCAGCTTTGGCGCTCGTCGAGCCTGCAATCTGGATTTCGGTGACGACTTCTACGACACCCTGGTCCGAGAACAGAAGCCTGCCGGTCGTCAGGTCGTAGTCATAGCGCGGCCAGTGACCGAGGCGGAACTCCTTCTCCAAACGGGCATTCTTGGCGCGTAGCTGTTCAAAAGCCTCGTCACGCCAAGCGCGATACCAGTCTGGCTGCATGCCCCCACCTTCAGCTGGTTCCGTGGTGACCGTTATGGCACGCTCAACGTCCTGCGCACAGCATCGCGCCAGCCCGCCAGCTTCGCGGACCGCATGGAATTGTCCATCTCCGGCTTGAAACGCCGCTCCAGTGCCCAGCTTTTCGCGAACTCCTTCGCCTTCGGCCAGACCCCTGCCTTGGAGCCGGCGAGCCAGGCCGCACCCAGCGCGGTCGTCTCGAGGATGGTCGGGCGGTCGACCGGCGCGTCGAGAATGTCGGCCAGGCGCTGCATCGTCCAGTCCGACGCCACCATGCCGCCGTCGACCCGGAGAA
Source organism: Mesorhizobium sp. B2-1-3A (assembly GCF_006442655.1). Classification (NCBI taxonomy): domain Bacteria; kingdom Pseudomonadati; phylum Pseudomonadota; class Alphaproteobacteria; order Hyphomicrobiales; family Phyllobacteriaceae; genus Mesorhizobium; species Mesorhizobium sp. B2-1-3A. The sequence goes on along the minus strand of NZ_VFWK01000004.1, from coordinate 459,965 downwards.
CTGTTTTGGCCGAAGTCCCCTTCCAGTCCTTGCGCATGGCGTCGAGCAGGTCACGGGTCTGGTAGGCGACGGATTCGAGTGCGGCGCGCGCAAATTCCGCCGGGCCGGAATTGCGCGTCAGCCCGAAGATGGCGCCGCGCGCGTCGGCGTCCCAATGTGGCGCGCCAAGACCGACGAAAGCCGGCACCAGGTAGACATTCTGCGTCGGGTCGGCCTCGGCAGCCAGTTGCCCGCTATGCTCGGCCTTGCCGATCACCTTGATGCCGTCGCGCAGCCATTGCACGGCCGCCCCGGCAATGAAGATCGAACCCTCCAGCGCGTAGGTGGTCTTGCCGTTCAGCCGATAGGCAATGGTGGTCAAAAGCCGGTTCTTCGAACGCACCAGATCGCTGCCGGTGTTGAGCAGCGCAAAACAGCCGGTTCCATAGGTGGATTTCATCATGCCGGGCTCGAAGCAAGCCTGGCCGATGGTCGCGGCATGCTGGTCGCCTGCAACACCGAGGATTCTTATCTCGGCGCCAAACAGATTTTTCTCGGTCGCTCCATAGTCATCGGCGCAATCCTTGACCTCGGGCAGCATTTTCGCCGGGATGTTGAGAATGGCCAGCAACTCGTCGTCCCAGGCGTTTTCCGCGATGTTGTAGACCAGCGTGCGCGACGAGTTGGTGGCGTCTGTGGCGTGGACCTTGCCACCGGTCAGCCGCCAGATGAGAAAACTGTCGATGGTGCCGGCCAGCAACTCGCCTTTCTCGGCACGTTTCCTGGCGCCCCTCACCTTGTCGAGCATCCAGGCGATCTTGGTGCCGGAAAAATAGGGATCGAGCAGCAGCCCGGTCTTGCGCGTGAATTTCTTCTCCAGGCCTTGCTTCTTCAGTTTCTGGCACAGCGGCGCGGTGCGGCGGTCCTGCCAGACGATCGCATTGTGGATCGGCTTGCCTGTCGCCTTGTCCCAGATGACGACGGTCTCGCGCTGGTTGGTGATACCGATCGCCGCGACATCCGCAGCCTCGCGACCGGCGGCCTTCAGCGCACCTTTGACCGTGGCGACGACACTCGCCCAGATCTCCTCCGGGTCGTGCTCGACCCAGCCGGAGGCAGGATAGTGCTGGATGAATTCCTGCTGCCCGCTGCCCACGACTTTCATCTGGCCATCGAACAGGATCGCCCGGGTCGACGTCGTTCCCTGGTCGATTGCCAGCACAAAACCGTTCATTCCCGCGTCCTCCGCCTTGACACAAAGAAGGGAGACGGCAACGCGCCGCCTCCCCCAATTTCACACGGGCGCGAACGCCCGCATAGACAGTCCTATTTCTGCCAGCTCTTGACCAACTCGTCGTAGTTGACGGTCTGCGGCTTTTCCTTCTCGTTCTCGATCTTCAGCTGCGGAGCGAGATTACCGGCCTTGACCGCGTCGGCGTTCCAGTAGGCGAGATCATGTTCCTCGGCGAGCTTCGGCCCGATGTCACCCTGGACGCCGGACTTCTCGATGCGGCCCATGACCTTTTCCTGCTCGGCGCAAAGCGAGTCCATCGCTTCCTGGGCCGACTTGGCACCAGAAGAAGCGTCACCGATCGCCTGCCACCACAGCTGTGCCAGCTTCGGATAGTCCGGCACGTTGGTGCCGGTCGGCGACCACTGCACGCGGGCCGGCGAGCGGTAGAACTCGATCAGGCCGCCGAGCTTCGGCGCGCGTTCGGTGAAGCTCTTGTCGTGGATGGTGGAGTCGCGGATGAAGGTGAGGCCGACATGGCTCTTCTTCACGTCCACGGTCTTCGAGGTCACAAACTGGGCGTAGAGCCAGGCCGCCTTCGCCCGGTCTTCCGGCGTCGACTTCATCAGCGTCCACGAACCGACGTCCTGGTAGCCGAGCTTCATGCCGTCCTTCCAGTAGACGCCATGCGGCGACGGCGCCATGCGCCACTTCGGCGTACCATCGTCATTCATCACCGGCAGGCCGGGCTTGACCATGTCGGCGGTGAAGGCGGTGTACCAGAAGATCTGCTGGGCGATGTTGCCCTGCGCCGGCACCGGACCCGATTCGGAGAAGGTCATGCCTTGCGCTTCCTGCGGCGCGTAGGCCTTCAGCCAGTCGAGGTATTTCTGGATCGAATAGACCGCCGCCGGGCCATTGGTGTCGCCGCCGCGCGCCGTGCAGGAGCCGACCGGCTGCGATTTCTCATTGACCTTGATGCCCCATTCGTCGACCGGCAGGCCGTTCGGGATGCCCTTGTCGCCGTTACCGGCCATCGACAGCCAGGCGTCGGTGAAGCGCCAGCCCAGCGAGGGATCCTTCTTGCCGTAGTCCATGTGGCCATAGACCTTCTTGCCGCCGACATCGCGGCCGGTGAAGAATTCGGCGATGTCCTCATAGGCCGACCAGTTGACCGGCACGCCGAGGTCATAGCCGTACTTGGCCTTGAAATCGGCCTTGTTCTTCTCGTCGTTGAACCAGTCGTAGCGGAACCAATAGAGGTTGGCGAACTGCTGGTCGGGAAGCTGGTACAGCTTCTTGTCCGGCGCGGTGGTGAAGGAGGAGCCGATGAAATCCTTCAGGTCGAGGCCCGGATTTGTGACATCCTTGCCTTCATTGGCCATCCAGTCGGTCAGGTTGCGCACCTGCTGATAGCGCCAGTGGGTGCCGATCAGGTCGGAATCGTTGACCCAGCCGTCATAGAGGTTCTGGCCGGTCTGCATCTGGGTCTGGATCTTCTCGACGACGTCGCCCTCCTGAATGACGTCATGCGTGACCTTGATACCGGTGATGGCGGCAAAGGCCGGAGCCAGCACCTGCGACTCATACTGGTGTGTCGTCAGCGTTTCCGACACGACCTTGATTTCCATGCCGGCAAACGGCTTGGCGGCGTCGATAAACCACTGCATCTCGGATTCTTGATCGGCGCGTGATAGGGACGAAAGGTCGCCTATCTCCTTGTCCAGAAAGGCTTTTGCCTCATCCATACCGGCATAGGCGTTGCCCACGCCGAGCAATAGCGCAAGGGCAGTCGTTGATGTTAGGAATTGCCGTCGCATTGTGTTTCCTCCACTTTTCAAGGTTCAAGTGCGATCTGGAGCGGTCGCCAGCACGCGGCCGCTCCAACAGTTTCCCCCTCTATACGTAGCGGAACACGCCGATGGCGTAGACCACGGAGAGAGCGAGAGCCCACCACAGGCTGGGCCCAATCAGACCCAGCCAAGCGAGATGGATAAAGGCGCTGCCAAGCAGCGAAACGAAGAGGCGATCGCCGCGCGTCGTCTCGAAGCGCAGCACGCCGACACGCGGATTGCCGCCGGGCGACGCGTATTCCCAGACCCCCATGCCGACCAGCAGCAGCGCGATGACGATGAAGAAGGCGGCCGTCGGCCAGGTCCACGCCATCCAGGAGAAGTCGAGATTCATGAATGGTTCTCCGATCCCACCTGCCTCACGAGGTCACCGTTTTCAGCGGCACAAGCGACCAAATTGATCAAACCCGAGAGGTGCATAAATGCGTGCCACGAGATGGGTTCGTCGTTCGGGGCTTTCTCGACCTCTGCGCGCACATCATTGAGGTCGTCGTGTACATCCCCCATCACTAGTGCCGGAGCTCCGGGCTGGAATGCGTCAGTGAAATAGATCTTCCAGTAGTGACTTTGCCTCACACGGATGCCGTTAACGCCTTGACCTTCAAGACAATCAAACAAGCTGTTGGTCAGGCGGCGCAGCTCGGAGATCTTGATGTCAGCTTCCGCCATCACACCCTCCCCAGGGCGAAGCCCTTGGCGATGTAGTTGCGCACGAACCAGATCACGAGCGCGCCGGGGATCAGCGTCAGCACGCCGGCGGCGGCAAGCAATCCCCAGTCCATGCCCGATGCCGACACTGTGCGGGTCATGGTCGCCGCGATCGGCTTGGCGTCGGTCGTGGTCAGCGTGCGGGCGATAAGCAGTTCGACCCACGAGAACATGAAGCAGAAGAAGCAGGCGACACCGATGCCGCTGGCGATCAGCGGCATGAAGATCTTGATGAAGAAGCGCGGGAAGGAATAGCCGTCAATATAGGCGGTCTCGTCGATCTCCTTCGGCACCCCGGACATGAAGCCTTCGAGGATCCACACCGCCAGTGGCACGTTGAACAGGCAGTGCGCGAGCGCCACCGCGATATGCGTGTCGATCAGGCCGAAGGCGGAATAGAGCTGGAAGAACGGCAGCGCGAACACCGCCGGCGGCGCCATGCGGTTGGTCAGAAGCCAGAAGAACAGATGCTTGTCGCCAAGGAAGCGATAGCGCGAGAAGGCGTAGGCCGCAGGCAAGGCCACGGACACCGAGATCACCATGTTCATGACGACATAGGTGATCGAGTTGATATAGCCGGAATACCAGGCCTTCTGCGTGAAGATCGTGACATAGTTGGCGATGGTTGGCGCATGCGGATAGAGCGTCAGCGAGTTGACGATCTCCGCATTGGTCTTGAAGCTCATATTGATGAGCCAGTAGATCGGCAACAGCAGCACGAAGATGTAGAGCGTCGGCACGATCCACCACCAGCGCGATTCCTCGCCGCGGCGGCGCATGCGCCTGTCGAGCTCGCTCTGCGACAGCGAACTGGCGAGACCCTCCGCGGCGGCGGCCCCGTTCATCGCATTGCGCTCGGTTCGTTCATTGGCGCCGGCCATCTCAGCGCTCCGCGTCGTAATTGGTCATCACGGTGTAGAACACCCATGACAACAACAGGATGATGAGGAAGTAGACCAGCGACATGGCGGCCGCCGGACCGAGATCGAACTGGCCAAGCGCCGTCTTGACCAGGTCGATCGACAGGAACGTCGTCGAGTTGCCCGGCCCGCCGCCGGTGACGACGAAGGGCTCGGTGTAGATCATGAAACTGTCCATGAAGCGCAGCAGCACGGCGATCAAAAGCACCCGCTGCATCTTCGGCAATTGGATGTAGCGGAACACCGCCCAGCGCGAGGCGCCGTCGATCTTGGCCGCCTGGTAGAAGGCGTCCGGGATCGAGACCAGGCCGGCATAGCAGAGCAGCACGACGAGGCTCGTCCAGTGCCAGACATCCATGATGATGATCGTCACCCAGGCGTCGAAAGGGTCCTGCACGTAGTTGTAGTCGATGCCGAGCGCATTGAGGTAATAGCCGAGCAGGCCGATGTCGTTGCGCCCGAACACCTGCCAGATGGTGCCGACGACGTTCCACGGGATCAGCAGCGGCAGCGCCATCAGCACCAGGCAGACCGGCACCCCCCAGCCCTTCTTCGGCATGTTGAGCGCGATGAAGATGCCGAGCGGCACCTGGATGGCGAGGATGATGAAGGAGAAGATGAGGTTGCGGCTCATCGCCTCCCAGAAGCGGCTGGAATGGAGCAGTTCCTCGAACCACTCGGTGCCGGCCCAGAAGAAGACGTTGTTGCCGAACGTGTCCTGCACCGAATAATTGACGACGGTCATCAGCGGGATGACGGCCGAGAACGCCACCAGCACCAGCACCGGCAGCACCAGGAACCAGGCCTTGTTGTTCCAGGTCTTGTCCATCTATGCCCCCATCTCGACACGCCAGGAATCGGCATAGATGTTGATGCCCGCAGGCTCGAACCGCACCTTCGGTTCGGCTGGAACGGCCTCGTCCTCGCCGATGACGGCGGCGATGTCGCGCCCCTCCAGTTTGGCGCGCACCACCTTGTGGCGGCCCAGATCCTCGACCTTGCTGATTGAAACAGCCATGCCGTCGCGGCCGAGACGCACATATTCGGGACGGATGCCGAGTTCGACGGCACCGCCGGCCGCTTTGGGTGCGCCCGGCAATTCGATCCGCTGGGAGCCGAGCGTCGCCGTCCTGCCGTCGATCGCCACCGGCATGACGTTCATGCCGGGCGAGCCGATGAAATAGCCGACAAAAGTGTGGCGCGGCCGCTCGAAGAGCTCCGCCGGCGTTCCGATCTGGACGATACCGCCGTCATACATGACCACGACCTGGTCGGCGAAGGTCAGCGCCTCGGTCTGGTCATGGGTGACGTAGACCATGGTGTAGCCGAAGCGGCGATGAAGCAGCTTCAATTGCGAGCGCAGCACCCACTTCATGTGCGGGTCGATGACGGTCAGCGGCTCGTCGAACAGGATGGCGTTGACATCTGAGCGCACCAGCCCGCGGCCAAGCGAGATCTTCTGCTTCTGGTCGGCGGTCAGGCCCCTCGCCTTCTTCTTCGCCCACGACGCCAGGTCGATCATCTCCAGCGTCTCGCGCACCTTGCGGTCGACATCGGCCTCCGGCACGCCGCGATTGCGCAGCGGGAAGGCCAGATTGTCATAGACGGTCATGGTGTCGTAGATGACCGGGAACTGGAACACCTGCGCGATGTTGCGCTCCTGCGTCGACAGATTGGTCACATCCCTGCCGTTGAACAGCAACTGGCCGTGCGAGGGATGAAGCAGCCCCGAAATGATGTTGAGCAGCGTGGTCTTGCCGCAGCCGGACGGGCCGAGCAGCGCATAGGCGCCGCCATCCTCGAAAGTGTGGTGCACTTCCCGCAGCGCGAAATCGGCATCCTTCCGCGGGTTCGGCAGGTAGGAATGCCTGACATGGTTGACGTCGATGCGCGCCATATCGCTCTCCTCAAGCCGCCAGCTTCGGCGCGGTCACGGCGCGGCCGTGCTCGTCGAAGACCATGATGTGTCGCGGATCGATGAACACCTCGACCACCGCGTCGGTCTCGAAATCGCGGATGCCGTGGGTCAGCATGACCCAGCGCACATCGGCGAAATCGAGATGGATGAAACTCTCGGACCCGGTGATCTCGGTGATGGTGACCTTTGCCCGCACCGGCACCGCCGAGGCATTGGGCCGTTCGAGCGAAAGATGGTGCGGCTGGAAGCCGATCGTGTAGTTGCCGTCGGCGATGCCGACGAGTTCGGACGGCACCGGTAGCTTCACCCCGCCTTCGAGCAGGAAGTCGGCGCCTTTCTTGGCCAGCACGATGGTGTTGAGCGGCGGATCGGCGAAGGTCCTGGCCGTCACCAGGTCGACCGGCCTGCGGAAGACGTCGATTGTCGGCCCGAACTGGGTGATGCGGCCTTCCGACAGCGTTGCCGTGTTGCCGCCGAGCAGCAGCGCCTCGTGCGGCTCCGTTGTGGCATAGACGAAGATGGTGCCGGCGGCGGCAAAGATCCTCGGCAGTTCGGCTCGCAACTCCTCGCGCAGCTTGTAGTCGAGATTGGCGAGTGGTTCGTCGAGCAGCACCAGGCTGGCATTCTTGACGATGGCGCGCGCCAGCGCTGTGCGCTGCTGCTGGCCGCCCGACAGGTTGAGCGGTGTGCGGTCGAGATAGGGCGTCAGCTTGAGGAGTGCGGCGGCCTCGCGCACCTGGCTGTCGATCTTGCCTTGCTCGACGCCGGCCACCCTCAGCGGCGAGGCGATGTTCTCATAGACCGTCATCGCCGGATAGTTGATGAACTGCTGGTAGACCATGGCGATCTTGCGCTTCTGCACCGGTGTGCCGGTGACATCACGGCCATCGAACCAGACCGAACCGGAGGTCGGCGCATCGAGGCCGGCCATCAGCCGCATCAGGCTGGTCTTGCCGGAAAGCGTCGGCCCAAGCAGGACGTTGAGCGAGCCGTGCTGAAGGGTCAGCGACACGTCGTGTATGTGCTCCACCGCACCGACTGTCTTGGTGACGTTCCTCAGTTCAAGCATGACGCCTCCTCCCAGGCCTTCTGCATCAGCTCAAAATCTCCTCATTCGGCGGCCGCGACATGCCGGCGGCTTATGCCGCGCATGAATTCATCGAGGGCCGCGACCTGCTCGCGGGCGAGATGCAGGCCGCGCTTGGTGCGGCGCCACAGCACATCCTCTGCCGTGACGGCCCATTCGTTTTCAACGAGATAGCGAACCTCGGCCTCGTAGAGGTCGCCACCGAAATTGCGGCCGAGCTCGGCATTCGACTTGGCAAGTCCGAGCAGAACCTGAGCGCGTGTCCCGTAGAGCCGCGTCAGCCGCCGGGCGAGGCGCGCATCGAGGAACGGATAGGCAGCCTTCAGCTTGGCCACCTGCGCATCGAAACCGGTGGCCGGGAAATCGCCGCCCGGCAGCGGCGCGTCCGACGTCCACGGCTTGCCGCGCTTGCCGAGAAAACCCTCGATCTTCTCCAGCATCGATTCCGACAGCCGGCGGTAGGTGGTGATCTTGCCGCCAAAGGCATTGACGATCGGCGCGTCGCCCTCGCCGCCGTCGGCCTTCAGCACGTAGTCGCGCGTCGCCTCCTGCGCCTTGGAGGCACCGTCATCATAGAGCGGACGCACCGCCGAATAGGTCCAGACAATGTCCGAGCGCTTGACGGGTTGCGCGAAATACTCACTGGCCGCAGCGCAGAGATAATCGATCTCGGTATCGCTGATCTTCACGTCGTGCGGATCGCCGGGATAGTCCCGGTCGGTGGTGCCGATCAGCGTGAACTCTTCCTCGTAGGGAATGGCGAAGATGATGCGGCCATCCTTGTTCTGGAAGAAATAGGCGCGCGGATCGTCGAATTTCTTGGCGATGACGATATGGCTGCCCTGCACGAGACGGACATTGTGCACATCGTTCAAGCCGACGACGCCGGAAAGCACGTGATCGACCCATGGTCCGGCGGCATTGACCAGCAGCCGGGCCTTGACCTCTTCGGTCTCGCCGTTCTGCAAATTCTCGATCTTGATTGTCCAAAGGCCGTCTTCGCGGTGCGCGCCGACAACCTTCGTACGAGTTCGAATCGTCGCGCCACGATCAGCGGCATCGCGTGCGTTGAGCGCCACCAGGCGCGCATCGTTCACCCAGCCGTCGGAATATTCGAAGGCCTTTTTGAACAGCGGCTTCAAGGGCTTGCCCGCCGGATCGCTCGCCATGTCGAGCGTCCTGGTCGCCGGCAGCAATTTGCGGCCGCCAATGTGGTCGTAAAGGAAAAGGCCGAGCCGGATCAGCCAGGCGGGCCGCAGGCCCTTGGCATAGGGCAGCACGAAGCGCATCGGCCAGATGATGTGCGGCGCGTTCTTCCACAGAACCTCACGCTCCATCAGCGCCTCGCGCACCAGGCGGAATTCATAGAATTCGAGATAACGCAGGCCGCCATGGATCAGCTTGGTCGAACCTGAGGAGGTTCCGGAGGCGAGGTCGTTCATCTCGGCGAGAAAGACCGAAAACCCGCGCCCAACAGCATCCCGGGCAATACCGCAGCCATTGATGCCGCCGCCGATTACGAAAATGTCCCGGACCGAAGTTGTGTCCACTTAACGCCTCCACGATTTCGCATTGCACCATTTTGGTCTTTTGCGAAACCGTGGCGGAATTATTTCGAACTGATAACGAATGTCAAACGAAATATCACGACACCGTGAGGCGGCCGTGACCAGCCTCAGCCAAGCGACGTCTCGATCAGCTGAACTTCGGCCTCCTGGCAGATCTTGCGCACCGACGCGATGTCGCAACGATCGGTGATGAAGGTGTTGACCTGTGAGAGGTGGCCGATACGCACCGGCGCCGTGCGTTCGAACTTGGTCTGGTCGGAGACCAGGATGACATGCCTGGCATTGGCAATGATCGCCTGCGCCACCTTCACCTCGCGAAAATCGAAATCCAGCAAGGCGCCATCATGGTCGATGGCCGAAGCGCCGATGACGGCGTAGTCGACCTTGAACTGCCGGATGAAATCGACCGCGGCTTCGCCGACGACGCCGCCGTCCGAGCCGCGCACGACCCCGCCCGCGATCACCACCTCGATCGAAGGATATATGCGCATCCTGTTGGCAACATTGATGTTATTGGTGATGACCATGAGGCCATTGTGATCGAGCAAAGCCTTGCTGACCGCCTCCGTCGTGGTTCCGATGTTGATGAACAGCGAGGCATTGTCGGGAATCAGCCTTGCCGCGGCGCGGCCGATCGCTTCCTTCTCGTCCGCCGCGATCTTGCGCCTCGCCTCATACTCCATGTTCTCGATCCCGGAAGGGAACAAGGCGCCGCCATGGATGCGCGAAAGCAGCCGCTGGTCGCAGAGATCGTTGAGATCCTTGCGAATGGTCTGCGGCGTCACATTGAAATGAGTGGCCAGGTCGTCGACCAGCACACGGCCATGGTCCTTGGCCATCTGGATGATCTCGGCATGGCGCGGAGACAGATACATAAGGCAAGCTCCCGTTTTCGTTTTTCCTGTCTATAGACGAAAGCGAAAGCCATGAAAAGGCATAAGCCGGCTAACGGAAATTACCTGATCACCAAGACAAAGCCGAAACGCAACGCCATCAAGGCTGGATCACGCCATTCCTGGCGATTTCGGTGATGATGGCAAAAGCCGCGTCGACGTCACCAGCGGTCGTTTCGAACTGGCCAACCTGGAACCGTATTGCCACCTGGCCGTCCACCCTCGTCTGCGTCAGGTAGATACGGCCATCGTCGTTGATCGCATTGACCAGCCGCAGATTATGCTCGTCGGCATCAGCGCTTGATGTCGTTTTGTGCCGGAACGAAAACAGTGACAACATCGGTTCGCTGACGATTTCGAAATCCGGCTCTCCTGCCAGCCGTGCGGCAAGCCCCTCGCTCCACGCGACATGGTTGCGGATCATTGCGCGCAGGTTCTGCAGCCCGTGTGCGCGCAGCAGGAACCACAATTTCAAGGCGCGGAAGCGCCGGCCGAGCGGCACCGACCATTCGGAATAGTTGATGATGCCGTCACGTCCGTGCGTCTTGAGGAATTCGGGCTTGATCGCCAGCGTGCGCACCAGGTCTTCCGGCTGTCGCAAGAACTGGATGGAGCAGTCGAACTGCGCGCCCAGCCATTTGTGAGGGTTGAAGACGACTGAATCCGCCTGTTCGGCGCCGGCCCAGAAATGACGATACTCCGGGCAGATCATTGCCGACCCGGCCCAAGCGGCATCGACATGCAGATAGAGCCCATGCCGGCGCGCCACATCGGCGATAGCGGCGATATCGTCCGTGCCGCCGATGCTGGTTCCACCGACGCTGCCTATGATGCCGGCAGGCAGCATTCCTGCCGCACGATCAGCGACGATTGCCGCTTCCAGGGCTGTCGCATCCATGGAGCGGAAACGGCCGCTGACGGGAATGCGCACCAGATTGTCCTCGCCGATGCCCGAAACCCATATCGCGCGGTCGATCGAAGTATGCACCTGATCCGAGGAATAGACGCGCAGCCGTGCCTGGCCGGACAATCCCTCTTTGTTGCCTTGCCAATCCAGCGCCCGCTCGCGCATGGTCAGCACGGCATTGAGTGTCGCCGACGAGGCCGAATCCTGGATAACGCCGGAGAACCCTTCGGGCAGGCCGAGCGCCTGGCGCATCCAGTCGACGGTGCGTGTTTCGAGTTCGGTGGCAGCCGGCGACGTCTGCCAAAGCATGCATTGCGCGGCCATCGCCGACACCAGATACTCTGCGACCACCGAGACTGGCGCCGCGTTGGCCGGGAAATAGGCGAAGAAGCGCGGATGCTGCCAATGCGTCATCCCCGGCACGATCTTCTCCTCGAAGTCGGCGAAGATCCTGTCCATCGGTTCGGCGTCTTCGGGCGGAGAGGCTTCGATGCTCCTGAAAATGTCGCCCGGATCGACCAGCGGCCGCACCGGCCGCTCGCGCAATGAATTGCGATAGTCGGCGCCCCAGTCGGCGGCACGCTGCGACCATTGCCGGAACTCGTTGTTGTTCATCCTGTCCTCCCGACATGATCGCAAATCCGGCACCCTTGGCCCGGTTCTCGAATTCCGCCATTAATTAACACGTGAAATAGATGCAATACTGTCGCCTGCCGCGCCCTGAATCGCATCGCATTTGATCGGATCGACGTCGACGCGCTTTAGGTCCTTGTTTTCATGCATGTCGTTCGCGCAAAACCGGAGCCGCTTTGGGCGACACGCATTAGCCCGGGAAATCCGGCAGACTGGCAAAAGCCGTCTTCAACGCATTCGACCAGCCATCGGAGATCGTGCGGTAATACTGGTCGTCCTGACCGATCCGCTTCTTCAGGCCAACCTTGAAAGTATCCTTCTCCAGGAACAGCAGGTCGAGCGGCAAGCCCACCGACAGGTTCGATTTCAGCGTCGAATCGAACGACACCAGGAGCAGCTTCACCGTCTCGGCCAGGCTCATGGTCCGCTCATAGGCGCGAATGATGATCGGCTTGCCATATTTGGTCTCGCCGATCTGAAAGAACGGCGTGTCGTCGGTCGACTCGATGAAATTGCCCTCGGGATAGATCATGAACAGCCGCGGCGGACTGCCCTTGATCTGCCCGCCCAGGATGAAGGAGGCGTTGAAATAGGAATCGGCCTTCTCGCCGGCCGGCGAGGATTGCGCGATCACCTCCTTGACCGTGTCGCCGACCAGCCGCACCGTCTGGTACATGGACGGCGTGTCGAGGAGCTTCTCGTGACGATCGCCGACCGCCTTCGTACGCTCGTCGAGCAGGCTGACCACCGCCTGTGTCGTCGCCAGATTGCCGGCCGACATAAGCACGATGACGCGTTCGCCGGGCTGCTCCCAGACATGCATCTTCTTGAAGGTCGAGATCGAATCCATGCCGGCATTGGTACGCGTGTCCGACATGAACACGAGCCCGCGATCGATCTTCAGGCCGACGCAATAGGTCATGGAATCTCTTCTGGCACTAATCCTTGCGGGATTACTGCTCTACCGTGACGGTGACCGCAAGCTGTTCTTCCGCCTGCCCCAGCCGAATTCCCGATACCGGCGAGGCATCGCGGTAGTCGCGGCCGGTGGCTACCTTCACATAGCGTTCGTCGGGAGAAATACCGTTGGCCGGGTCGAAGGCGACCCAGCCGAGGCCCGGGACATGCGCCTCGGCCCAGGCATGGCTTGCCGCTTGTTCGACGGCATCCATCATCAGATAGCCGCTGATGTAGCGCGACGGAAATCCCATGGCGCGCGCGGTGGCGGCAAAGATATGGCTGTGGTCCTGGCAAACCCCGGTTTTCAGCGCCAGCGCCTCTTCAGCCGGTGTCGTCGCATTGGTGGTGCCCGGCGTGTAGGCGACGCGCTCGCCGATCATTGCCATCAGCCGATGCAGCCTTTCGATATCGGTGCCCGCGCCGACCGCTTCGGCGAGATCGCGAATGCCGCCGCCTATGGTGGTCAGCGGTGTCTCCTGCGCGAACAGCCACAGCGGCGCGAAGCCGTGATGCGGCCCGCTAACGCCTGACGTGTCGCGCGTCACCACCTCGCCAGAAGCCTCGACCGTGATGAAGTCATGGTCACCCTCGACGCTCAACAGTCGGGTGTCGTTGCCGTAGTGATCGGTAAATCGCACTTCCTCGCGCGCGCCCTCGACCTTCAGCGCCCATGACAGCACTGTCTGTGTCTGCCCGCTCACCGGAAGCAACCGCAGCCGCTGCAGCAGATATTGCACCGGCGCGTCGTAGCGGTATTCGGTCCGGTGCGTGATCTTGAGCCTCATGGCTTCCTCAATAAAACCGGTAATCCTGCGCGATCTCGTCGCCGAGCCTGGTGTTGTCGCGAATGAAGTTGGCCAGGAACTCATGCAGGCCGGCATCAAAAATGTCCTTGATCGACCCTGCCCTCAGCATGGTCTGCGTCTTCTCCGCCGTTGCGTGGCAGGCGTGACGCTCGCCGTAATCGTCGCTGAGGAACTTCAGATGCTCGGACAGGAAGCGGTAGCAGAAAGTCAGCGAACGCGGCATGCGTACGTTGAGGATCAGGTAGTCGGCGATGTTGGTCGGCTTGTAGTCGGCATCATAGACCCAGCGGTAGGAGCGATGCGCCGACACCGAGCGCAGGATCGATTCCCACTGATAGTTGTCGAGGGTCGAGCCAACCCAGGAGATCGACGGCAACAACACATAATATTTCACATCGAGGATGCGTGCTGTGTTGTCGGCGCGCTCGACATAGGTGCCGAGTTGCGAGAAGTCGAAGATTTCGTTGCGCAGCATGGTGCCGTAGAACGAACCGCGGATCAGCGCCGTCTCGCGCTTGATCGCATCGAGCACGCTTGGCAGGTCGCGCTCGTCGATCGGCCTCGCCAGCATCCGCTTCAGCGACATCCAGGCTTCGTTGATGCTTTCCCAGGTCTCGCGCGTCAGCGCGGTGCGCACCATGCGGGCATTGTTGCGGGCCGTCTCGATCGACGACATCGTGCTCGACGGGTTCGAGGTGTCGCGCAGCAGAAAATCGGCGACGTTCGCGGCCGTGTAGTCCGAGTACTTCTGCGTGAAAGTGACATCCGAGCCAGCGCTGAGCAGAACCGAGTTCCATTCCTCCGACGCGCTTTGCGTGCGCGTCAGCGCCATGCGCAGCCCGGCATCGACCAGCCGCGCCATGTTTTCGGCCCGCTCGATATAGCGGTTCATCCAGTAGAGCCCGTTGGCGGTGCGGCCGAGAAGCATGGAATGGCCCTTCGGGCTAGTGAGTAGGGAACAGTGAGTAGTCCGTAGCAAATAGTTGAATTTCGATGGAATATGGCATGCGTTTCCCCTCTACAGCTGACCACTCACTACTGACTATTCCCTACTCACTCATCTCAATCATCCAGCACCCAGGTATCTTTCGTTCCGCCGCCCTGCGAGGAATTGACCACCAGCGAGCCTTCCTTCAACGCCACGCGCGTCAGGCCGCCCGGCACGATCTGGATGCGGTCGGAGACCAGCACGTAGGGCCTGAGGTCGACATGGCGCGGTGCCAGCCCCTTGTCGGTCAGGATCGGACAGGTCGACAGCGCCAGTGTCGGCTGGGCGATATAGTTGGAAGGCTTCGCCGCCAGTTTCTTGGCGAACGCCTCGCATTCCTTCTTGGTCGCCGCCGGGCCGACCAGCATGCCGTAGCCGCCGGACCCATGCACTTCCTTGATCACCAGTTCGTGGATGTGCTCGAGCACATATTTAAGGCTGTCCGGCTCGGAACAGCGCCAAGTCGGGATGTTGCCGAGGATCGCCTTGCGGCCGGTGTAGAATTCGACGATCTCGGGCATGTAGGAATAGATCGCCTTGTCGTCGGCGATACCGGTGCCCGGCGCATTGGCAATGGTGATGTTGCCGGCGCGGTAGACATCCATGATGCCGGGTATGCCAAGGGCCGAATCCGGCCGAAAGGTCAGCGGGTCGAGGAAGGAATCATCGACGCGGCGATAGAGCACGTCGATCTGCTTGTAGCCCTCGGTCGTGCGCATCGCGACATGGCCGTCGACGACGCGCAGATCCTGCCCCTCGACCAGTTGCACGCCCATCTGGTCGGCAAGGAAGGCGTGCTCGAAATAGGCCGAGTTGAAACTGCCTGGCGTCAGCACCGCGATGGTCGGCGCGCCCTTGGTGCTCTGCGGCCGCACCGCCGCCAGCGACTGGCGCAGCAGCTGCGGGTAGTTCTCGACCGGCCGCACCTTGATCTTTTGGAACAGCTCGGGGAACAGCTGCATCATCGTCTCGCGGTTCTCCAGCATGTAGGAGACACCCGACGGTGTGCGTGCATTGTCCTCCAGCACGTAGAATTCGTCCTCGCTGATGCGCACGATATCGACGCCGATAATATGAGTGTAGACGCCCGCCGGCGGTCGCACCCCGATCATCTCCGGCAGGAAAGCCTCGTTCCTGGCGATGAGGTCCCTGGGGACACGGCCAGCACGCAGAATCTCCTGACGATGGTAGATGTCGTCGAGGAAGGCGTTCAGCGCCTGCACACGCTGCTCGATGCCTTGCGTCAGGCGGCGCCACTCATTGCCTGAAATGATGCGCGGAACGATGTCGAAGGGAATAAGTCTCTCGGACGCCTCTTGCTCGCCGTAGACTGCAAAGGTGATTCCGGTTTTGCGAAAGACGCGTTCGGCGTCCTGCATCTTCTCGGTAAGCCTGGCTGGATCCTGCTCCTTCAGCCAGCGGTCATAAGCCGAATACGGTCTTCTCAATCCGGAGACTTCCGGAAGCATTTCGTCGAACGCTGCCAATCGCATACTCCCCTGTGACGCCATTTCACTGGCGTCGCCGGAGAAAATCAAGCGTAATCGGTGATTTGGGAGATCCGGGCGATCAGTATGTCGCGCCTGCCTAAAATTGAGGCAGCTGAAATACGGCCTTGATCAGGCTTTGCCTCGCGCCCGGGCACATGCATTCCCGGCTAGAAGGCGCGAAACGTGACGACCGTGAACGTGTCCTTGATGCCGGGAAGAATCTGCACCTTCTCGTTGACGAAGTGGCCGACATCTTCCTCATCGTCGACATAGAATTTGGCGAGCAGATCGTAGTTGCCGGCGGTGGAGTAAATTTCCGAGGCGATCTCGGCATCGGCAAGCGCGCTGGCAACCTCATAGGATTTGCCCAGCTCGCATTTGATCTGCACGAAAAACGCCTTCATGGCTTCGTCCCGCTAAACGTCCAAGTCCAAGCGGCCCTTCTGGCAGACTGGAGCCGGCCTTTCAAGCATTGGAATCCGTACTTAGCCGACACGGGCACTGGCCGCGGCCTCGCGCAGCGCCGCAACCGGCATGACATTCCAGTGGCGAATATTCGCGATCGGTGAAACCGGGATGCATCGCCAAGCGTATGTTATCGTGGGTCTCGGACATCATTTTGAGGGACCATTCCGAGGAACGACGGAGACAGGCCATGCGCCGCGCCTTTTTCGCATTCGCAGTCATTCCATTCATCTTCATATCCTCGGCCTTTGCCGGCGATGCCGAAATCAAGGCTGGCCAGACTGTCATCGATGGTCAGTTGAAGGCCCTGCTGGCCGATGATGGCGCCAAGGCCTACAGCTTCGCCGCCCCGAACGTGAAGCAGGTGTTCCCGACCGTCGATGCCTTCATGAACATGGTGACCAACGGCTACCCGCCGGTGCGCAAGCCACAGTCCTATGCCTTCGGCAAGGTCGAGCAGACAGGCCCGGGTTCGATCATCCAGCAGGTGCTGATCGTCGGCCCCGACGGCAAGGATTATGAGGCAGTCTATACGCTGCAGCAGCAGCCCGACGGCACGTTCCAGATCACCGGTTGCAGCCTGCGCGCGTCGAATTCGCTGAGCACCTGAGGTTTCACAGGACGGGGATGTCGCCCCTCGCCCAGCCCTCGGTGATCTCGGCCCCACGCGTCTCGAAGCTGCCGGTCTCGATCCCGGCGCGAATGTCCTGCATCAGCTTCTGGTAGTAGGAAAGATTGTTCCAGGTGAGCAACATCGCGCCAAGCGCCTCCTGCGAGCGCACGAGATGATGCAGATAGGCGCGCGAATAATCGCGCGCCGCTGGGCAGTCGCTTTCCTCATCCAGCGGGCGCGGGTCGTCCGCATGGCGCGCGTTGCGCAGATTGACCTTGCCCCGCCTTGTGTAGGCAAGGCCGTGCCGGCCAGCCCGCGTCGGCATTACGCAATCGAACATGTCGATGCCGCGCGCCACCGATTTCAGGATATCGTCAGGCGTACCGACACCCATGAGATAGCGCGGCTTGTCGTCAGGCAGTTCCGGACAGGTGATGTCGAGCATCTCGAGCATCACTGCTTGCGGTTCGCCCACGGCCAGCCCGCCGACCGCATAGCCCTTGAGATTCATCGCGCTCAGCGCCTGCGCCGAGCGCACCCTGAGCGCGGCGTTGTCGCCGCCCTGCACGATGCCGAACATTGCCTTGCCGGGCTGGTCGCCGAACGCCACCTTGCAGCGCTCGGCCCAGCGCAGCGACAGCTCCATCGCGCGCTCGATCTCCTTCAATTCAGCGGGCAGCGCCGTGCATTCGTCGAGCTGCATCTGGATATCGGAATCAAGCAGGCCTTGAATCTCGATCGAACGCTCCGGCGACATCTCGTAGGCTGCGCCATCGATATGTGAGCGGAAGGTGACGCCTTTTTCGGTCAGTTTCCTCAGCTTCGACAACGACATCACCTGAAAACCGCCGCTGTCGGTCAGGATCGGATGCGGCCAGCGGGCGAATTCATGCAGGCCGCCGAGCCGCGCCACGCGCTCGGCGCCCGGCCGCAGCATCAGGTGATAGGTGTTGCCCAGGATGATGTCGGCGCCGACGCCGCGCACCTGGTCCATATACATTGCCTTGACGGTGCCGCCGGTGCCGACCGGCATGAAGGCCGGCGTGCGGATTTCGCCGCGCGGCATGTCTATGACACCGTGCCGCGCCTTGCCATCGGTCGCCAGAACCTTGAAGCTGAACGGCTTAGCCATTGAATTCCTTGTCATGAACCGGCGCGTCAGGCGCCTGCCTGTCGAGCGACTGGCGGTATTGCACGCAGCCGCGCATGAATTTTGGCCAGGGCGGCACGGCGATCGATGGCTCGGTCTTTTCAGGCAGCAGGTCCCACAAATCCGGGTGATGCCAGCAGAGATCATGGCCTGACGTGTCACGATGCGCGCGAATGCCGGCGCGCAGCTTTTTGACTTCGGCGATCAGGCCTTCACGATCGAGGGTTTGCAGATCATCGTCCATCGCTCATCTCCGCTCGATAAAGCAGGCTTGCGTCTCCATAGGAGTAGAACCTGTACCGGTTCGCAATGGCATGCGCATAGGCGGCACGCATCGTATCGAGACCGCTGAAGGCCGAAACCAGCATGAACAGCGTCGAGCGCGGCAGATGGAAATTGGTCATCAGCATATCGGCCGTGCGAAAGCGGTAGCCGGGCGTGATGAAGATGTCGGTCGGGCCGGACCATGCAGGCACCGTACCATCTTCACGCGCGGCACTCTCCAGCAGACGTAGCGAGGTCGTGCCCACGGCTATGATGCGCCCGCCCCTCGCCTTGGCCGCATTTAGTGCGTCGGCAGTCGCCTCACTGACCGATCCGATCTCGGCATGCATCTTGTGGTCGGCGGTGTCGTCGGCCTTCACCGGCAGGAACGTGCCGGCGCCGACATGCAAGGTCACGAAGTGGCGCTCGACACCCCCGGCGTCGAGAGCAGCAAAAAGCTCCGGCGTGAAATGCAGGCCGGCGGTAGGGGCGGCAACGGCGCCTTCCTCCCTTGCATAGATGGTCTGGTAGTCGGCCCGGTCGCGCTCGTCGTCATCGCGCTTAGAGGCGATGTAAGGGGGCAGTGGAATGTGGCCGACGGCGTGCAGCGCTTCGTCGAGGAAAGGCCCCGACAGGTCGAAGCCAAGCAGCGCCTCGCCGCCCTCGCCCTTCTCGATCACCGTGGCGTCGAGTTGGCCGAGGAAACAGGAATTGCCGTCATGACCGAAATGGATGCGGTCGCCGGCGGCGATACGCTTGCCTGGCCGCATGAAGGCCAGCCAACGGTCCGGCGCAACGCGCATATGCAGTGTCGCTTCGACTTGCGCCGCCGCTTCGCCGCGCCGCCTGATGCCTTTGAGCTGTGCCGGAATGACCTTTGTGTCGTTGAAAACCAGCACATCGCCGGCCCTGAGCAGGGATGGCAGGCCGCCAACCGCCCGGTCTTCAAGCTCTTCGCCCGGCTTGACCACCAGCATCTTGGCACTGTCGCGCGGCTCTGCCGGGCGGAGCGCGATGCGCTCTTCCGGCAGGTCGAAATCAAACAGATCGACGCGCATCAGTAGAGCCGGACGAGCAGCGCTCCGACCAGCAGCAGCACCGCGCCGGCGACCCGGCCGAGCGAGATCTCGCGCACCGCGACGCCAAGGAAGCCGACGCGATCGATAAGCATGCCGGCCAGCAGCTGGCCGGCCACCAGGAACGCCATCAAGGCGGCGGCCCCGATGCGCGGCGTCAGGATTGTGGAGAGCGTGACATAGAAGCCGCCGAGCATGCCGCCGGCGACGAACAGCCACGGCGCCGGCGCCTTCCAGTCGAGCGAGATGCCTTGCAGCTTCACCACCGTGACGGAGATGATGCCAAGCACGACGGCGCCCGACAGGAACGAGAAGGCAGCAGCCGCGACCGGGAGACCCAGGCCGCGCGCCAGCTGCGAATTGATCGGGGCCTGAATGGCAATGAAGGCGCCGGACAGGATGCCGAGAAGCGACCAGACGACGCCCATCATTGTCGTTTCGCCTTACTTGACGTCGGCCGCGACCTTCAGCGACACGATCTTGTCGGGATCGACCACTGGCTCGCCGCGCTTGATCTTGTCGACATTGTCCATGCCTTCGATGACCTGGCCCCAGACCGTGTACTGGCGGTTGAGGAAGGCGGCGTCGTCGAAGCAGATGAAGAACTGCGAGTTGGCCGAGTTCGGGTTCTGCGAACGCGCCATCGAGCAGGTGCCGCGGCCATGGTTGGCGTTGGAGAACTCAGCCTTCAGGTCCGGCTTGTCGGAACCGCCCATGCCCGCGCGCGAAGGAGCAAAGGTCGGCTTGCTCGAATTGCCGAACTTCACGTCGCCGGTCTGCGCCATGAAGCCGTCGATGACGCGGTGGAAGACCACGCCGTCATAGGCGCCTTCCCTGGCCAGTTCCTTGATGCGGGCGACATGGCCGGGAGCCAGGTCGGGGAAAAGTTCGATGACGACCTTGCCCGTGGTCGTTTCCAGGATGAGCGCGTTCTCGCGGTCCTTGATCTCAGCCATGTCAGATATCCTTTTTCAAAAAAACAGAATTATTTGTCCGCGGCGATGCGCACCTTGATCATCCGGTCCGGGTCGGCGACCGTACCGTTGTCGGCCTCGTCACCCTTCTTGATCTTGTCCACCAGTTCCATGCCGCTGACGACGTTGCCGACGATGGTGTACTGGCCGTCGAGCGGCGGCGCCGGCGCGAACATGATGAAGAACTGCGAATTGGCGGAGTTCGGATCCTGCGAGCGGGCCATGCCGACCACGCCACGCTTGTAGTGCTCGGTCTGCGAGAACTCGGCCGGCAGGTCGGGCAGGTCCGAACCGCCGGTGCCGACGGCTTGCGAATTGAAACCCTTCTTCATGTTGCCGAACTTGACGTCGCCGGTCTGCGCCATGAAGCCGTCGATGACGCGGTGGAAGGCGACATTGTCATAGGCATGGTCACGCACGAGCTTCTTGATCTGCGCGACATGCTTGGGCGCCAGGTCGGGCCGCAGCGCGATGGTGACGTCGCCGTCCTTCAGCGTGATGATCATGGTGTTTTCGGGATCGGCGGCATAGGCGGAAACGGAAGCGGTCAAAAGACCGGCGAGCACGACAAGGAACGAGGCGAGCCTTTTCAGCTGCATGTGTTTTCTCCGAGGCTTATTTCGTGAATTTGGCGGTGAGCGCGCCAGCAACTGCCGCCGGCACGAAGGGGCGGATGTTGCCGCCCATCGAGGCTATCTGCCGTACAAGTGTGGCGGTAATGGTGCGTACCGACGGGCTGGCGGGCAGAAAGACCGTCTGCAATTCAGGCGCCATGGTCTCGTTCATGCCGGCCATCTGCATCTCGTAGTCGAGATCGGTGCCGTCGCGCAGGCCGCGGATCATGATCGAGGCGCCCTGCTTCCTCGCGGCATCGATGACAAGCCCGTCGAAGGCCACCACCCTGATGCGGGCGCCATCGCTGCCAAATTCGGCTTTCGTGGCGGCTTCGATCAATTGGACCCGTTCCTCGAAGGAGAACAGCGGCTTCTTGCCGGGATGAATGCCGATCGCGGCATAGACGATGTCGGCAACCGCCAGCGACGCCTTCAGCACATCGAGATGGCCGTTGGTCAGCGGGTCGAAGGAGCCGGCATAAAGGGCGATGCGTTCGGTCATGGCGGAGCTTCTAGCGAGCCTCTCTCACAAAGGCAAATCCGATTGGCGGGCGGGTCGTGAACCTTTTCCGGCACATGAACGACAGATGAACACGCTGATCACCAAGCCTTCACGCAGCGTTCACTAGATTGCACCTTAATAAGATGAAACCAAAATCCCATCTATCCGTTGTAAGGCGCAGGAGAACACGCAAATGCTGATCTACATGCTCGCCACCGCAATGACCGTCGCCATGCTGATCGCCACCGTTTTTGGGCTGCATCAGGAGGCACAACGCGTCCGCGTCAAGGCAACCGTCAAGCGCTTCGAAGGCTTCGGCCCGCGCAAGCCGTATCGTCACTACTAAATCATTCCAGACTTGCTGCCGCGCCGGCCAATGGGCCGGCGTTGCTATGTCGAAAACCGGTCCAGGACTTATTCAGCGCTATCCGAGCCAGTGTCCGTCACCGGACCGGACTCAGCGCCAACCTCGACGGTCTCTTCGCTCTCTTCGTCCGCTTGCGGTTCCGAGATCCGCTCGACCGAAACCACCTTTTCACCCTCAGCCGTATTGAAGATGGTCACGCCCTTGGTGGCGCGGCTGGCGAAACGGATGCCGTTGACCGGAACCCGGATGACGGTGCCGCCATCCGACACCAGCATGATCTGATCGTCATTGCCGACCGGGAAGGTCGCCACCAGACGGCCGATTTCGGCCGTCTTCGACACGTCGGTGGCCCGGATGCCCTTGCCGCCGCGCCCGGTCAGGCGGAAATCGTAGGAAGACGAGCGCTTGCCGTAGCCATATTCGGTAACCGTCAGCACATACTGCTCGTGCGCCTTGAGGAATTCGTAGCGTTCGTCGGAAAGCTCCGTCTCCTCGCCGACCTCTTCATTCGTCAGCGCGATTTCTTCCTCTTCGCCGACCGCGATACCGGCGGCAAGCCGCCGTTCGGCCGCGGCCCGCTTGAGATAGGCGGCGCGTTCGGCCGGCGGCGCATCGACACTCTCGATCACCGACATGGAGATGATGCGGTCGGTCTCGGCCATGGTGATGCCACGCACGCCGACAGAGTTGCGGCTCTGGAAGACGCGCACGTCGCCGACCGAGAAGCGGATGCACTGGCCGGAACTCGCGGTCAAAAGCACGTCGTCATTGTCGGTGCAGGTCTCGACGCCGAGGATCTCGTCGCCTTCCTCCTCCAGCTTCATGGCGATCTTGCCGTTGCGGTTGACCTGGACGAAGTCGGACAGCTTGTTGCGGCGCACTGTGCCGCGCGTGGTGGCGAACATCACGTCGAGTTCGCCCCAGCTCGTCTCGTCCTCGGGCAGCGGCATGATCGTGGTGATGCGCTCGCCCTGCTCCAGCGGCAGCATGTTGATCAGCGCCTTGCCGCGTGACTGCGGATTGCCGATCGGCAGCCGCCAGACCTTTTCCTTGTAGACGATGCCGCGCGAGGAGAAGAACAGCACCGGCGTATGCGTGTTGGCCACGAACAGCCGCGTGACGAAATCCTCTTCCTTGGTCGACATGCCGGAGCGGCCCTTGCCGCCGCGGCGCTGCGCCCGGTAGAGCGACAGCGGCACGCGCTTGATGTAACCGGAATGGCTCACCGTCACGACCATGTCCTCGCGCTGGATCAGATCCTCGTCTTCCATGTCGGCGCCGCCGTCGGTGAGTTCGGTGCGGCGTGGCGTGCCGAACTCGTCGCGCACTGCGGCGAGCTCGTCCTTGACGATCTGCTGGACGCGCGCGCGCGACGCCAGGATGTCGAGATAGTCCTTGATCTCGTCGCCGATCGTGTTCAACTCGTCGGCGATTTCGTCGCGGCCGAGCGCGGTCAGGCGCTGCAGGCGCAGTTCGAGGATGGCGCGCGCCTGCTCCTCGGAGAGATTGTAGGTGCCGTCCTCATTGATGCGGTGGCGCGGGTCGTCGATCAGAAGGATCAGCGATTCGACGTCACCCGCGGGCCAGCGCCGCTCCATCAATTGTTCGCGCGCCGTCTGCGGATCCGGCGCGGTGCGGATCAGCTTGATGACCTCGTCGATATTGGCAACGGCGATGGCGAGACCAACCAGCACATGGGCGCGGTCGCGCGCCTTGCGCAGCAGGAATTTCGTCCGCCTTGTGATGACCTCCTCGCGGAAGGAGACAAACGCCTTCAGCATGTCGGTCAGGGTCAGCAGTTCCGGCTTGCCGCCATTCAGCGCCACCATATTGGCGCCGAAAGAGGTCTGCAGCGGCGTGAACCGGTAAAGCTGGTTGAGGATGACATCGGCGACGGCGTCGCGCTTCAGCTCGATGACGACGCGATAGCCCTGGCGGTCGCTTTCGTCACGGATGTCGGAAATGCCCTCGATGCGCTTGTCGCGCACCAGTTCGGCCATCTTCTCGATCATCGAGGCCTTGTTCACCTGGTAGGGAACCTCGGTGATGATGATCGATTCCCGGTCATTGCCGCGCTGCTCGATGTTGACCTTGCCGCGCATCACGATGGAGCCACGGCCGGTCGAATAGGCGCTGTAGATGCCGGAACGGCCAAGCACGATGCCGCCGGTCGGGAAATCGGGGCCCGGAATGATCTCCATCAGCGCCGGCAGGTCGATCGCCGGATTGTCGATGACGGCGATGGCGCCATTGCAGACTTCGCCAAGATTGTGGGGCGGGATGTTGGTGGCCATGCCAACGGCGATACCGCCGGAGCCATTGACCAGCAGATTGGGAAAGCGCGCCGGAAGGACCTTCGGCTCGGTATCCGAGGCATCATAGGTGTCCTGGAAATCGACGGTGTCCTTGTCGATATCCTCCAGCAGCTCATGCGCGACCTTGGTCAGCCGCGATTCGGTGTAGCGCATCGCCGCCGGCGGATCGCCGTCGATCGAGCCGAAATTGCCCTGCCCGTCGATAAGCGGCACGCGCAGCGACCAATCCTGCGCCATGCGCACCAAGGCATCATAGATCGAGGCGTCGCCATGCGGATGGTATTTACCCATCACGTCGGCGACCGGGCGCGCCGACTTCACATATTTGCGGTTCCAGTGGTAGCCGCTTTCATGCGCCGCGTAGAGGATGCGGCGATGCACCGGCTTCAGGCCGTCGCGCACATCGGGCAGCGCACGGCTGACGATCACGCTCATGGCGTAGGAGAGATAGGAGCTCTGCATCTCCTCGATGATGGAGATGGGCTCGATGCCGGTGGGGCCGCCGTCGGCGCCGCGCGGTGTCTTTTGGTCGGTCAAATCGGATCACAATCTAATCAGGAATCACTGACCGCTTATATAGGAAGCACGGCCGAAACTCCAATGTTAGCGGCACTTTTCCAGTGTCATTTTTGGTGGTAATTTCAAAAGGATACCGCTGATTGCGACGATATGGCCACAACGCTTTTCGCCGCCACAAGGCAAAAGCCGGCAATGGACCGATTTCCCCAAGCGAAAGCCGCAAGCACGATGAATCGGAGCCAATGGCTGCCTTTGCGAGCGCTGAGCGGCTGGCAGCCCCGGGATATCAATGGTGATCTGGTCGCGGGTTTGACACTGGCCGCGATCGCCATTCCCGAGCAGATGGCAACGGCCCGGCTCGGCGGCTTTGCGCCCGAGATCGGCTTCTTCGCTTTTGTCGCCGGTTCGGTGGCGTTTGCCCTGTTTGGCGCCAATCGTCACCTCTCGGTTGGCGCGGATTCGACCATCACGCCGCTGTTTGCCGGCAGCCTGGCGCTGCTCGCCACATCCGGCTCGCCGCATTATCTGGCTCTGGCAGCCATGCTGGCCTTGATGGTCGGGGCGATCGTGACGCTGAGCGGCGTCTTTCGCCTCGGCTGGATCGCCGATCTCCTGTCGGTGCCTGTCACGACGGGGTTTTTGGCCGGCATCGCCGTCCACATCATCGTCTCGCAAATGCCAGGGCTGCTCGGCCTGCCTGCCGAGAGCGGCGAGACCTTGCGGCGTATCGGCGAGATTGCCGGCAGTCTCCATCTCACCAATCCCTGGGCCCTCGGCCTCGGCCTCGGCGTGTTCACGATCGTGTTCTGCTCGGAACGGATCAGCGCCCGCATCCCTGGCGCCCTGATCGGCATGGTGCTTGCCACGCTCGCGGTCATCATCTTCGACCTCAGGGATCGCGGCGTCGAGGTGCTCGGCTCCGTGCCAAACGGCCTGCCGCGAGCCTACCTGCCGGAGGCTGGCCTCGATGATGTACAGGCGCTGATTCCTCTGGCCCTGCTGATCGCCATTGTCGTCATGGTACAGACGGCCGCCACCTCGCGTTCCTTCGCCTCGCAACAGGACGATGCCCCCGACGTCAACCGCGACTTCGTCGGCGCCGGCGCCGGCAGCATCGTGTCAGGCCTGTTCGGTGCCTTTGCCGTCAATGCCAGCCCGCCGCGCACGGCAATCGTCTCCCAGTCGGGTGGCCGCTCGCAACTGTCCGGCCTCATTGCCGCGGCCATCGTGCTGGCGCTCGGCGCCTTTGGTGGCGGCCTGCTCGCCAATGTTCCGCAGGCAGCCCTTGCCGGCGTCCTGATGTTCGTTGCCCAGCACATACTGCGCTGGAAAGTGTTCGCCAGCGTCTACCGGCAGGCGCCCGTCGAATTCGCCTTGATCCTGATCACCATGGCGGCGATCGTCGTGTTGCCGATCGAGACCGGCGTGGCAGTCGGCATCGGCCTGTCGCTGTTGCACGGGATCTGGAGCGCCACCCAGACGCAGCCTATCGAACTCGAACAGGTGCCGGGGACTTCCGTCTGGTGGCCGCCCGGCAAGCCAAGCGCCGGCGAGCAGCTCCCAGGCGTGCTGGTCGCGGCCTTCCAGGCGCCGCTGTCCTTCGTCAATGCAGACCGTTTCAAGCGCGGGCTTTGCGATCTCATCGATGCCAGGAACGAAACCGTGAAACTGGTCGTGCTGGAGGCCAGCAACATCGTCGAAATCGACTACACCGCCGCGCAGGCGCTGATCGATACCATCCTTCATTGCCGCAAGGCGGGCGCGATCTTTGCCATAGCGCGGCTGGAATCGCTGCGCGCCCAGGCGGCCCTGGCGCGGTTCGGCATCGCTGAAATGGTCGGCACGCAGCGCATATTCCACAGCGTCGACGCGGCGATCAAATCACTTGGTCCGGGGCAACAGCAGCAGCAAGAACAGGATGGAGTGCCATGATTGACCCCCGAGAACCCATTGTCACGCCGGTTCCCGTCGAGGACCTCAGGCCGACGCAGATAACGGTCGGCATGCGGGAAGTTGCGTTGAAACGTCAGATGATCCGGGAACAGGACGCCAAGAAGAAGACCGGCGCTTTTCTCGGCAGACACATGGTGCCGGTCGTATTGGGGCCCAAAAATCGAAACTACGTCACCGATCACCATCACCTCGCTCGCGCCCTGCTCGAGGAAGGCGTCAAGGACGTTCTTGTGACCGTGATCAGCGACCTGTCCGCGCTCGACAAGGACGCGTTTCTTTTCGTGCTCGACAACAGAGGCTGGATGCACCCGTTCGATGAGAACGGCCGGCGCCGCGACTACTCGGCAATTCCAAAGACAATCGGCGAGCTGATCGATGATCCCTATAGGAGCATGGCCGGCGAGTTGCGCCGGCAAGGCGGCTTCGCCAAGGACACGACGCCGTTCAGCGAATTCATCTGGGCGGATTTCCTGCGCCGGCGCATCGATCGCAACGCGATTGCGAAGAATTTCGACAAGGCGATGAAAGAGGCGTTGACGCTCGCCAAGGGCAAGGACGCGGACTATCTGCCGGGCTGGTGCGGACCGACCTCGGATTGAGCTTGTCTCCGTCGAGGCACCCGCATGCCGGAACTGCTTGATCGGCGCGCGCGATAGTCGCCTGGCGTCTCGCCCATGACGCGTCGGAACCGGCGGTTGAAAGTCGACAGGTCGTTGAAACCGGCGTCGAAGGCTATCGCCGAGATCGCATCGTCCGACAGGCGCAGCCGCACCGCTGCCCGGTGGAGGCGGGTCTTGAGCAGGAACTGGTAGGGCGTCATGCCGGCAACCTGCCGGAAAATACGCAGGAAATGATAGGGACTGGTCGCCGTCTCATCCGCCAGTGCCGACAGAGAAATCGGCCCTTCGGCATCCAGCTCGATCCGCCGCACGGCTTCGGCCACCCGTTTCTGGTCGCGGCGGCTCGGTCCGCGCCTAGCGGACGTGGCGCCGGAAATCGCGGCCACGGCCGCACCCGCGATGCGCAGGGAAAGTTCCCGGAAGGCATCCTTGTCGGCCATCTCACGCGCGGCTTCCGCCTCGGCCAGCAGCGGTGCCAAGGCCGGCAAGGGCGGCAGGCGCGGCGCCTCGAAGGTGAGTGTTCGGGCGCCCGGCACGCCGGCGACGATCCGTTCCATGTAGGCCGGTCCAAAATGGAACGAGAGGCAACGGTCGCCGCTGCCATGCTCGTGCCCGCATTCATAGCATGTGCCGGAATTGCCGAGCAGCAATGCGCCCGGCGCCAGCATGGCCGTGCCTTGCTGCGCACGGTAGCGGAACGTGCCGCTGGTGACCGCCGCGACGCAGAAATCCTGATGGGCCTCCTCGAACGGCCGGTCGCCGGCGCCAGCCGTGCAGATCACGTCCGCGACGTGCCAGCCGGGTCCGGATGCGAGAGTGCGGGTCGTCGCGGTCATGGCTGAAATATAGCAATTTTTCCCAAGCCCAGAACCCCGTCAGCGCCTACTCCTTCCGGTCTCCTGACAGAAAGAGGCCGCAGCCATGTTCGACCCCTTCGCCGAAGCCTTGCACAGTCCCGGACCGATCGGCGGGCTTGCCGAAAAACTGAACCTTTACGGCCGCTTCGTCGGCGCCTGGACTTTCGACGCCTCACGCCACCTCGAGGACGGCACCGTGCTGACCGGACGCGGCGAGGTGCATTTCGGCTGGGTGCTGGAAGGCCGCGCCATCCAGGATGTCTGGATCCTGCCCGCGCGGAACACCGGTTCTCAGCCTTCCCTCGGCAAGTGGACATTCTATGGCACGACGCTGCGGGTCTATGATCCTGGCGCGGACGCCTGGCACATCTTCTGGAGCGATCCACGCAACCAGTATTTCAGCCGCCAGCTCGGCCGTGCCGAGGGCGACACGATCGTGCAGGTCGGCGCCGACGGCATCGGCTCCTCGGTGCGCTGGAGTTTTTCGCGGATCACCGAAAACGCCTTTCGATGGCTCGGCGAGCGCTCGCACGACGGCGCGGACTGGCACCTCGAAGTCGAGTTCCTGGCGCGCCGTCAATCTGCCAGATGACGTCGCAACACTTTGTAACAATGGAGAAAACCATGTTCGACCATATTTCGATCGGCGTTCGCGACAGCAATGCCTCGAAGCGCTTCTATGACGCAGCGCTAAGGCCTCTTGGCTACAGCTGCATCAGCCAGTCACCGGGTTCGCTCGGTTATGGTGCCCACAGCGTCGCGCTATGGGTCAACGAGGCATCGCGGCCGGTACCGGCGGACGAAAAATCCGGCCTGCATCTCTGCTTCGCCGCACCGACGCGGGACAGCGTCGATGCCTTCCATACCGGTGCGTTGCGCGAAGGCGGAAGCGACAATGGCGGTCCGGGTCTGCGCGCCGACTATGGTGAAACCTACTACGCTGCCTTTGTCGTGGACCCGGACGGCTATCGCCTGGAGGCCTATTGCGACGCCGCCGGCTAACCCTGCCGGGAGCCCGTGCTTTCGCGGTCCTGACTGTTTCCACCGACCGGGCTTTGCTCTACCAATGTGGAGCGGGCTCGGCCCGGCGGGAGGGATCAGCGATGCCGAGTTTCGACAGCCTGTTCAATGCCTTCGTCACCATTCTCGTGACCATCGACCCACCCGGGCTGGCGCCATTGTTTCTCGCTGTGACACGCGGCATGAACCGCGAGGAGCGCCAGCAGGTTTCGGTGCGCGCCTCGGTCATCGGCTTCCTGGTGATGGCGCTGTTCGCGGTGGCGGGCGCCTCCATCCTGTCGGTGTTCGGCATCACCCTGCCGGCCTTCCGCGTCGCCGGCGGCTTCCTGCTGTTCTTCATCGCCTTCGAAATGGTGTTCGAGCGCCGGCAGGACCGCAAGGAGAAGATCGGCGACGTCGCCATCACCAAGGACATGATCCACAACATCGCCGCCTTCCCGCTGGCGATCCCGCTGATCGCCGGCCCCGGCGCGATTTCAGCGACGGTGCTGCTCTCCGGCTCGTTTCAGGGCTTTGCCGCGCAGGCCGCCCTTGTCGGCATCATCTTCGTCTGCCTGGCCATCACCTATCTGGTGTTCGTGCTGTCGGAACGCATCGACCGCATCCTCGGCCAGACCGGCCGCTCGATCCTGACCCGCCTGCTCGGCGTCATCCTGGCCGCACTCGCCGTGCAATTCGTCGCCGACGGCATCAAGGCGCTGATGGTGGGGTGAACGGCAGCCCCTACTGCCCTACTGCCCTACTGCCCTACTGCCCTACTGCCCTACTGCCCTACTGCCCTACTTCGCCGACGTGTCTACCACCTCGAAATCATGCGTGATCGTGGCCGTCTTGGCCATCATCGCCGAGGCCGAGCAGTATTTTTCGATCGACAGGTCGATCGCCCGCTTGACCTTGTCGGGCGAGAGCGCCCTGCCCTTGACGATGAAATGCATGTGGATGCGGGTGAACACCTTTGGCTCGGTCTCGGCCCGGTCGGCATCGAGTTCGACGACACAATCCTCAACCGCCTCGCGTCCCTTTTCGAGGATATGCACGACATCATAGGCCGAACAGCCGCCGGTGCCGATCAGCACCAGTTCCATCGGGCTCGGCCCCGGTGTCTTGCCCTCAGGTCCGAACGCCGTTCCCAGCACCAGCTTGTGACCGCTGCCAGACTCGCCGACGAAGGTGCGCTCCTCGACCCATTTTACCCGTGCCTTCACCGCTTTGTCCTTTCAGTCCCAGATCGCGCCTGCTGTCAGGCCAATCAACAACGCAAAACCCCGAAAGTCCATGCAGGACCCTCGGGGCGTATCGATCACGTAACGTCAGTCATATGGCGACGTCAGCCGTTCGGTATCGCTTTCGATCAGAACGGGATCTCGTCATCCAGCTCGCGCGACGAACCGCCGCCACCGCCGCCCCTGGGAGCGCCGCCGCCACGGTTGAAGCTTTCGTTCGGGCCGGACTGGCCGAAATCGGAACCGCGGCTGCTGCCGCCACCGGAATAACCGCCGACCTGGCCGCCCTCGCCCTGGCCGCGCGCGTCGAGCATCTGCAGTTCGCCACGGAATTTCTGCAGCACGACTTCCGTCGTGTACTTGTCGGCGCCGGTCTGGTCCTGCCATTTGCGCGTCTGCAACTGGCCTTCGACATAGACCTTCATGCCCTTCTTCAGATACTGCTCGGCCACCTTGGCGATGCCCTCATTGAAGATGACGACATTGTGCCACTCGGTCTTTTCCTTGCGCTCGCCTGAATTCTTGTCGCGCCAGCTTTCCGACGTGGCGATGCGGATGTTCACGACCGGCTCGCCCGAGTTCAGGCGACGGATCTCCGGATCCGCGCCAAGATTGCCGACCAGAATGACCTTGTTGACGCTACCCGCCATGATTTTTCTCCGCGCTCATCCGAAACAAATTTTTGTCGCAGCACCTTACAGGCTGCGCACGTCTGCCGCCTGCTAAGGCTGGCTTTTCCCACAAGGTTTTTGTTCCCTTTTCGTTCCTATATGCACTGCTGCTGATTGTCAAGGAATGGCAGCAATGCCCGAGGCCTTCATATGGGTTTCAAAACAGCGCTTGCCAAATCAATAAGTATCGACTTATGCTTTTGTCATGATCGAAGCAGAGATTTTCCGCGCCCTGGCCGACCCGACACGCCGCGCCGTCTTCGAGCGCCTCGCCACAAGTGAGATGAGCGTGTCGGAATTGCGCAGCGGCCTGACTGTGTCGCAGCCGGCCGTCTCACAGCATCTGGCGGTGCTGCGTGGCGCCGGCCTCGTGGTCGAGCGGCGGGCCGGCCGCAACGCCTATTACCGTGCCGATCCGCAGGGGCTTGCCCCCTTGCTCTCCTGGATCGAACGCTACCGGACCTTCTGGCCGGAGCGCATCGAAAGGCTGAAAACGGTTTTGAAGGACATGGATCAGTGAAGGAAGTCGGATCAATGAACGCCGAAAGCCAAAGCGAAGCCGCCTCGGATGCGCTCGAGTTCGAATATGACCTTGCGGAGCCGCCGGAAAAGGTTTGGCGGGCGCTGATGGTGCCGGAACTGCTCGCCGCTTGGATGATGCCCAACGACATCACGCCGGAAATCGGCAATCGCTTTGCTTTCGCCGGGACGGACGCTGCGATCGAGTGCGAAATCCTCGACGCCGAGCCCGAACGCCTCCTGCGCTATTCCTGGCGAGAGCAGGCGGACGATCCTGCACGGCAGGATCCTCTCGACAGCGTCGTCACCTTCACGCTCGCCCGCACCGTTTCGGGCGGCACGCATCTGCGCATCGTCCATGACGGATTTTCCCGCAAGGCGATGCCTGCCATTGTCATGGCGGACGCCGGCTGCCGGCTTTCGCTCGGGCTGCGCGGGGCTGGAAAGCCCATCGCGGCGAACACACCGCGCCTTGTGCTGCTCGCGGCCTGAACACGGAATTGGAGAAGAAAATGAGCGGTATTGCCAGTCTGGTGCCGATGGTGATCGAGCAGTCGAGCCGCGGCGAACGCGCCTTCGACATTTTCTCGCGGCTGCTGCGCGAGCGCATCGTCTTCATCAATGGCGAGATCAACGACGACGTCTCGGCGCTGGTCTGCGCGCAGCTCTTGTCGCTGGAGTCGGACAATCCCGACAAGGAGATCTCGCTCTACATCAACTCGCCGGGCGGCGTGGTGACCAGCGGCTTCGCCATCTACGACACGATGCAATATGTCAGCTGCCCGGTGTCGACCGTGTGCATGGGATTTGCCGCCTCGATGGGGTCGTTCCTGCTGATGGCGGGCACGCCGGGGCGGCGCATCGCGCTGCCGAACGCCACCATCCTTCTGCATCAGCCGCTGGGCGGCTTCCAGGGCCAGGCCTCCGACATCCAGCGCCATGCCGAGCGGATCGGCAAGACCAAGCGGCGTATGGCCGAACTCTATGCCCAGCATTGCGGCCGCAGCTATGAGGAGGTCGAACGCACGCTCGACCGCGACCATTTCATGACCGCCCGCGAGGCCCAGGCATGGGGCATTGTCGACCACGTTTTCGATACGCGCAAAAAGGCGGCCTAAGCCCAAGCCAGATCGGAATCCTGGCGGTTGTCGAAGATTTGACGACACCGGTCTGGCTCCGGCAGCGGCTCGTCTCTATAATTCTGCAATGGCCGACACTCATTCACCCAGGACGTCGCATCGCGTCATCGCCGCCGCGGTGCTCACTTTCGCCAGCCTTGCGAGCGGCATGGCACTCGCCGACGACAGCGCAGCGCCGGCGCAGAAAGGCGCCCTGCCCGGCGTGGCCGGCGATTATCGCATCGCCAAGCCGGCTCCCCAGCCGGAACCCGACGACGCATTTCCCAGCAACGGGAACGGCACGTTCAAGATCGGCGATACCGATGTCAGGATTTCGGGCAGCATCACGGTCGATATGGCCACGGGCGGGTTTAAGCCCCCGAGGTGAGCAGCCCTCCGCGAGGGCCAGTTCAGCCATTTCCTCAAAAGAACAGCCCCGCCGTGCCTTGGGCAAACGGACGGGGCTTTTCTGGATCTCAAATCCATTTTTTGCCGGGAGTGTACTGCCGGCGTTTGATTTCGGATGCTTCGCGGCGTCAGCCGACGATCCGACTAGCAGTCTCTGATTTTTAGGGAATACGGCAAGTCACGGTTTGTCGGGTGGCGAAAACGCTAAACCCTGGCACTTATGCCTGCCGCGGCTCCAACGAGGCGTGGAGCCCTTGGGGACTGTCCGGTGGCGTCATGCTCCGCTCCTGTGTCCGTTGCGACATTGCCGTCGCGAAGCGCAAATCGCAAATGCCTGCGGCGTCTCGCAGGCCGCCTTTGGGCGGCGAGGCCATCGAAAGACGGCCGGCTTCGCTGACTTTTGGAGACTGCTCCCATGCGCCGGCCGCGTCAACCATCAATAGCCGGTTACCGAAAAACGTGATCGCTGGGAGGTTACGTCCAGGTCAGGTTTTTACACAGCTTTGTCAGGAGCGTGTTCAGCCTTTGTTCTTTCCGCTTGCCCGTTCGCGCGAAAGGCGGTTAAACGACTTCTGTCGGGAGTTGTGGCGT
Source organism: Mesorhizobium sp. B2-1-3A (assembly GCF_006442655.1). NCBI lineage: Bacteria > Pseudomonadati > Pseudomonadota > Alphaproteobacteria > Hyphomicrobiales > Phyllobacteriaceae > Mesorhizobium > Mesorhizobium sp. B2-1-3A. The sequence continues at coordinate 426,185 of NZ_VFWK01000004.1, read as the reverse complement.
CTCTCGACGTGGCGGCAAAAAGACCTACATAGGGGATGGCCGGGAAGAACCCGCCAATCCCACGAATTCCAGATCTGAGGCGGCGACCGGCTATGGCCGACCATAAATTCCTTTCCATTCGCGGGGCGCGCGAACACAATCTCAAGAACGTCGATCTCGACCTGCCGCGTGACAGCCTGATCGTCATGACCGGCCTGTCCGGCTCGGGCAAATCGTCACTCGCCTTCGACACCATCTATGCCGAAGGCCAGCGACGCTATGTCGAGAGCCTGTCGGCCTATGCCAGGCAATTCCTCGAAATGATGCAGAAGCCTGACGTCGACCAGATCGACGGCCTGTCGCCTGCCATCTCCATCGAGCAGAAGACCACCTCGAAGAACCCGCGCTCGACGGTCGGCACCGTCACCGAGATCTACGACTATATGCGCCTGTTGTTCGCGCGTGTCGGCGTGCCCTATTCGCCGGCCACCGGCCTGCCGATCGAGAGCCAGACGGTCAGCCAGATGGTCGACCGGGTGCTGGCGCTCGAGGAAGGCACGCGCCTGTTCCTGCTGGCGCCGATCGTGCGCGGCCGCAAGGGCGAGTACCGCAAGGAATTGCTGGAACTGCAGAAGAAAGGCTTCCAGCGCGTCAAGGTCGACGGCGTCTTCTACGAGATCGCGGATATTCCGGCGCTCGATAAGAAATACAAGCACGACATCGACGTCGTCGTCGACCGCATCGTGGTGCGTGGCGATCTCGCCACGCGTCTCGCCGACTCGATTGAAACAGCGCTGAAGCTCGCCGAGGGGCTGGCGGTGGCCGAGTTCGCCGACAAGCCGCTCGACGCCAGCCAGACCGGCGAGGATTCGGTCAACAAGTCGAAGAACGAGACGCATGAGCGCATCCTGTTCTCGGAGAAATTCGCCTGCCCGGTGTCGGGCTTCACCATTCCGGAGATCGAGCCGCGCCTGTTCTCGTTCAACAACCCGTTCGGCGCCTGCCCGACCTGCGATGGTCTCGGCAGCCAGCGCGCCATCGATCCCAATCTCGTCGTGCCCGACGAGAACGTGTCGCTGCGCGACGGCGCCGTCAGCCCGTGGGCGAAGTCGACCTCGCCCTATTACGTGCAGACGCTCGAGGCGTTGGGCAAGGCTTACGATTTCAAGCTCGGCGACAAGTTCAAGGATTTGAGCGCGGAAGCACAGGACGCGATCCTGCGCGGCACCGGCGAGCGGGAAGTCACCTTCCAGTATGATGACGGGCTGCGCTCCTACAAGACCACCAAGACCTTCGAAGGCGTCATCCCCAATCTCGAACGGCGCTGGAAAGAGACCGAATCCGCCTGGATGCGCGAGGAGATCGAACGCTTCATGTCGGCGACGCCCTGCCCCGTGTGCAAAGGCTATCGGCTGAAGCCCGAGGCGCTGGCGGTGAAGATCGGCGGCAAGCATATCGGTGAAGTCACGGAACAATCGATCCGCAAGGCCGACCAGTGGTTCACCGATCTCCCGGCCCAACTCAATGACAAGCAGAACGAGATCGCGGTCAGGGTGCTGAAGGAAATCCGTGAACGGCTCCGCTTCCTCAACGATGTCGGGCTCGACTATCTGACGCTGTCTCGCAATTCCGGCACGCTGTCGGGCGGCGAGAGCCAGCGTATCCGGCTGGCGTCGCAGATCGGTTCTGGCCTCACCGGCGTGCTTTATGTGCTGGACGAGCCGTCGATCGGCCTGCACCAGCGCGACAACACGCGCCTGCTTGATACGCTGAAGCACCTGCGCGACATCGGTAACACGGTGATCGTCGTCGAGCATGACGAAGACGCCATCCTGCATGCCGACTATGTCGTCGACATGGGACCGGCGGCCGGCATCCATGGCGGCGAGATCATCGCCCAGGGCACGCCGCAGCAGGTGATGGCCAACCCCAATTCGATCACCGGCAAGTACCTGTCGGGCGCGCTTGAAGTCGCCACCCCTGGTGTTCGGCGTGAGGCGAAAAAGAACCGGCGCCTGAAGATCGTCGGCGCGCGTGGCAACAATCTGAAGAACGTCACCGCCGAAATCCCGCTCGGCACCTTCACAGCCGTCACCGGCGTGTCTGGCGGCGGCAAGTCGACCTTCCTCATCGAGACGCTGTTCAAGGCGGCCTCGCGCCGCATCATGGGCTCGCGCGAGCATCCGGCCGAGCATGACCGCATCGAGGGCCTCGAATTCCTCGACAAGGTCATCGACATCGACCAGTCGCCGATCGGGCGGACACCGCGTTCGAACCCCGCCACCTATACCGGCGCCTTCACGCCGATCCGCGACTGGTTTGCCGGCCTGCCCGAGGCAAAGGCGCGCGGCTACCAGCCGGGCCGTTTCTCCTTCAACGTCAAGGGCGGCCGCTGCGAGGCCTGCCAGGGCGACGGCGTCATCAAGATCGAGATGCACTTCCTGCCCGACGTCTATGTCACCTGCGATGTCTGCCACGGCAAGCGCTACAACCGCGAAACCCTCGATGTCCTGTTCAAGGGCAAGTCGATCGCCGACGTGCTCGACATGACGGTCGAGGAAGGTGTCGATTTCTTCGCCGCCGTGCCCGGCGTACGCGACAAGCTCGACACGCTGAAGCAGGTCGGTCTCGGCTACATCCATATCGGCCAGCAGGCGACGACGCTTTCGGGCGGTGAAGCGCAGCGCATCAAGCTCGCCAAGGAATTGTCGCGCAAGGCGACCGGCAAGACGCTCTACATCCTCGACGAGCCGACCACCGGCCTGCATTTCCACGACGTCGCCAAGCTGTTGGAAGTGCTGCATGAACTGGTCGACCAGGGCAATACGGTAGTGGTCATCGAGCACAATCTCGAAGTGATCAAGACCGCCGACTGGGTGCTCGATCTTGGTCCTGAAGGCGGCGACGGCGGCGGCGAACTGGTTGCCTCGGGCACGCCGGAAGCGATTGTGCGCGAGAAGCGCAGCTACACAGGCCAGTTCCTCAAGGAATTGCTGGAGCGGCGCCCCGGAGGCAAGCGCGAAGCGGCGGAGTGATGGCTGAGGATGGTCTCATCACGGTCCAGAGCCGTTTTGGCGTGACCGAAACCATCGACCGCCTCACCGAGGTGGTCAAGCGCGCAGGGCTGCTCGTCTTCGCACGCATCGATCATGCCGCCGGCGCACGCGATGTCGGCGCCTCGCTGCGGCCGACCGAGTTGCTGGTTTTCGGCAACCCCAGAGGTGGCACACCACTGATGCAGGACAGGCAACTTGCCGGCATCGACCTGCCGGTGAAGGCGCTGGCCTGGGAGGATGAGGACGGCAAGATCTGGCTGTCCTACAATGATCCGCGCTGGATCGCCGAGCGCCATGGCCTGGGCGAAGCCAGCCGCGCCGCGGTCGAGGCGATGGTTGCCGGCATGAAGAAGGTGATCGCCGCTGCCGCTGGAATGGATCAATCATGAGGCTTGCCCACTCCGAAGATCTCGCCGCGATCGTCGCGCTGACGGAAGCAGCCTACGCTCCCTATAGCGCCGTACTCGACGCGCCGCCGATCCCGGTGACCGAGGACTATGCGCCGCGCATCGCCAACGGCGAGGTCTGGCTGCTCGAGAGCGGCGGCGAACTTGCCGGAGTGCTCACGCTGGAACGGCATCAGGACCACGCGATGATCTTCTCCGTCGCGGTGTCGCCCGCCTTTCAGGGCAAGGGGTTCGGTATCGCATTGCTGAAACACGCCGACGAGCGGACGGGTTCGTGGGGCCTGCCGGAGATACGGCTCTACACCAACGCGAAAATGGAACGGAACATCGCGCTCTATCTCGCTTACGGCTATCGCGAAACGGGTCGCCGGCCCAACCCTTACAGGCCAGGATGGGTGCTGGTCGACATGGCAAAACCGGTCGACGAAACCACGACGGTCTGATTTTTAGCCAGACTTCTGCACTCGGGAGGACGACAATGAGCAAATCGGGAACAATCCGCTCCGGCATGGGCGGCTGGACCTTCGAGCCCTGGGACACGTCTTTCTATCCGGACAAGCTTTCGAAGGCCAAGCAGTTGCAATACGCCAGCCGGCAGGTGCCGAGCATCGAGGTCAACGGCACCTATTATTCCAGCTTCAAGGAGCCGACCTTCGTCAAATGGGCAAGCGAGGCGCCGGACGGCTTTGTCTATTCGCTGAAAGGCAACCGCTTCGTCACCAACCGGCGTGTGCTGGGCGAAGCCGGTGAATCGATGATGCGCTTCCTCGGTTCCGGCGTTGCCGCGCTCGGCGACAAGCTCGGCCCGATCCTCTGGCAGTTCGCGCCAACCAAGAAATTCGATCCGGACGATTTCGAAGCCTTCTTGAAACTGCTGCCGGAAAAGCAGGATGGTGTCGCGCTTCGCCATGCACTCGAAGTGCGTAATGACAGTTTCATCGTGCCGGAATTCGCCGCGCTCGCGCGCAAATACAAGGCGGCGATTGTCTATGCCGACCATGCCAAATATCCCGATATCGCCGATGTGACCGGCGATTTCATCTACGCCCGGCTGCAGACCGGCTCAGACGACAATCCCGACTGCTATACGCCGAAGGGGCTCGATGAATGGGCGGCGCGTGCAAGGATCTGGGCGGAAGGAAAGCAGCCGGCCGACCTGCGGCGTGCCGACCCTGCAACCGACGCTCCGGTGCGGCCGCGCGACGTGTTCGTCTACTTCATCACCGAGGGAAAGGTGCGCGCGCCCTTCGGGGCGATGGCGCTGATGAGACGGTTGGCGGACTGACGAGCAACAGGCCACATGCCATAAGCGCCACCTGTGCGTTTTGCGCTTGGCAAAGCGCCTTTTGGTGGCATCTTCGCCTCCATCGTAACCTTATCGACACTTCCTTGCTGCATGAATGCGGCGACGCCAAGCCGCAGAGCTGGAACCGCCGCCGGCAAGGAAAGAGGGGCATGTCGCTCGACTACACTTCGCTTCTGCTGGCTGTCGGGTTCTCGGCGGCCTGCCTTAGTCTGACCTTGTTCGGCATGTGGCTAACCGCTCGCTCCGAGCGGTTCCTGCTGACATGGGCAATCAGCCTCGTGTTCGTGGTCGGCGATATCTTCTTCTATGACGCCTATATCGACATGCCCGGGCGCCTGCTCGGCATCGCCGCGCTGGGCTTCCTGCTGATCGGCTTTTCAACCATGCTGGGCGCTGCCTATCAGTTCAGAACGGGCGATTCACCGGTCAGGCGAACGCTGTTGGGTTGTCTTTCGCTGGTGGTGACCCTGCCTCCCATGGCGCTGGGCTATGACGGCCTGGGCTTCATATTCGAGAACTCGTTCGCGGCCTTGCTTCTGTTTGCCACCGCCTTCGAATATTGGAGGTGCCGGAACGAGGCTCCTGCCCTGACGATCGGCATCACCGCGCTCTATTCGGCCACCGCCACGTCTTTCGCGCTCTGCGCCATGGTTCTTGCCTGGGATGGAAAACTGGTCCTGGGGCATGCGCCAAGCAACTGGGCGGAGGAACTGAGCCTCATCGTGGTCATCGCCAGCATGACGGGTATTGGCGCCCTGTCGCTTGCGCTCAATCAGGGTCGTCTGGCGAGGCACCATCGCCGCGATGCCCTGACCGATCCCTTGACCGGACTGCTCAACCGGCGCGCCCTGTTCGACATGCATGGCGGTGTCCCGGTCGGCGCCTTTACCGCTGTGGTCGTTTTCGACCTCGACAACTTCAAGGCCATCAACGACGAATACGGCCACGCGGCGGGCGACGAGGTGCTGAAAGTGTTCGCCGGGGAACTCGCCGGCAATCTTCGCCAGGCCGACGTCGCGGCGCGCATGGGCGGCGAGGAATTCGCGCTGGTGTTGAAGCGCACTCTGCCGGAGACGGTTGAGGAAGCCGCAGAGCGCATCCGGACCGCTTTCGCGACGCGCTTGATTGAGACCGAAAACGGTTCCCTGAACTGCACGGTCAGTGCCGGCTTTGCATTCGGCAGCAAAGAAGGCCTCAGCTTCGACAAGGTGCTCAGCGCCGCCGACAAGGCGCTCTACGACGCCAAACGTGGCGGCCGCAACCGCGTCACCGCCTCCCCCTTCCGACGCGCGAGCTGACGGCGCTTACCGCTGCTTTCCGATGCGGCCAAGATGGGTGTGGTCAAAGCCTTCCGGCAATTTCAGGCCATAGCCCAGCATGCGGTCAAATCCCGCATGGGCAATCCAGAGCCACCCGAAACCGGCAAGAAGCGGAGCCGGCGCGAGGAGGCCAATTGCAAGCACAGCCGCGCCGAAGCCGTATATGTGGACGGCGTTGTAGATGAACGCGCCCGTCTTGGCCCCCAGAAGATAGCCAAGGAAGCTGAGGTCGGGAGCGAAAAACGCCGGCAGCGCTCCCCACCATGGTATCGACCCATTGCCGTGCCAGAAGAGCAGGAGACCTGCCCCGAACAAGATAGCCCCTTCGAAGCGCTGCCATAGGATGGTCTCGGCCATCATCTGCTCCCCGTTGAGTTTGCTCGTTCGACGATATCGCGGCTAAGAGGCGACCTCTTCATGCGTCGCCCCCCGGATCGCGGCCACGACGCCGGCCAGATTGTTCATGCCCCAGTGTTCGGCGTAGCGGCCGTCGCGGACGCGCACGATGTCGATGACATCGATGGCGATCGGCGCATTCGTCGGACCGGCTCCCAGCAATCGCCCGGTGAGGATACCGGTGACGGACTTGCGCGTCGTCACCATGTCGCCCTCGGCGATCTGGTCCTCGATCCTGACGCGCAATTCCGAAATCGCCGGTCGGAGGATGTTTTCGAAGGTGCTCCACATGCTTTCCGGCCCATTGGGCGATCCGGGCGGAGCCGCGTGATTGACGAAATCCGCGGCCATCAACTCGGCAAAGCTCTGTGCGTTGCCCTCTTCGATCACCTCTGCATTGAAGCGCCGGACGATCTCTTTCGGATTGGGTTTGGGCATGATTTACCTCGCAAAACAATACAGCCATACTGTATATATTCCCGACCGGAGTTCAATCCCTATGTGCATGTGCCGGATGGCCCGTTGCATCGGCCCCGTGCTGATGCGATTGGCTGGATCAGCCGGAGACAGGAAATTCGATGACATGACGAATAGCGCGAATTTCGAGCTTGCCGAGCGCCTGAGGGCAGCCATCGGTTCTTTTGTCAGGCGGACGCGCGAATGCGCCGGAACGCCTTCGGATGCAAGGTCGGAGACGCTTGGCCTCCTGGATCGCAAGGGTCCGCTCAGCGCGGCAATGGTGGCGAAAGCGCGAGCGGTCACCCATCAGAGCGCGCGCAAGGTCCTGTCGGACATGGAAGTCGGGGGGTTTGTCACCGGCGAGCAGAGCCCCCGGGACGGACGGGAGCGGCTGTATCGTCTTTCGGAGGACGGCATGGTTGAACTGAGGCAATCGCGATCCGCACGGGCGCGTTGGATTGCAGTCCGGCTGGAGAACATTCTGGACGAGGACGACCGCGAGACGCTGGCAGCAGCGATCGCGCTGCTGGAACGCATGGCATCGCCCGGGCCGGATTGATGGCAGTGGATGTCAGCCAGGTCGGGAAGGAAACGAGCCGGCTATCGGCCCGGCCCATCTATGCTGCCATGACGATCTCATTGAAGGCATCGAGGTCGACATAGAAGACCTTGGTGATCTCCTCGATCAGGTCGTCGTATTCGCAGCCCTGTGACCTCAGGATGTTGATGGCGGCGATGATGTCGACGCGTTCGGTAAGCCGCCGCTTCTGGTAGTCCTCGACGTAACGTTCCATGGCTGTCCCTTAGCCTGTGTGCCCAAACGCGTTTGAACGACAAAGATCGCAGGAGGGAAGCTAGGAAGCCTTGCTTGCGTGGAACTTGCCCGGCCTTCGCCGCGCCCTCGATCTGCGATAACCAGACTGGTACGGAAGCGGCCGACTCACAAAGCCAAGAAAAAGACTAGCATGCAGTCCCTGATGCACCAGAGACGCGAATGGCTGGATGAAAGAAATATTGGACTTGCCAAGGAATTCGAACCGGAAACTGAAGTCCAGTGCCGATTCTAGACCGTGAGAAATTTGCGGACATCAGCCCGGTCCAAATCTTCTGCCGGGCCGGTGTGGACGATCTGGCCACGATCCATGATGTTGACCTCGTCGGCAAGCTCGCGACAGAAGTCGAGATACTGTTCGACCAGCAGAACCGCGATGCCGGCCTGGTCGCGCAGGTAGCGTATGGCGCGGCCGATATCCTTGATGATCGATGGTTGGATCCCTTCTGTAGGCTCATCCAGCACAAGAAGCTTCGGCCGCATCACCAGCGCCCTGCCGATGGCGAGTTGCTGCTGCTGGCCGCCGGAAAGATCGCCGCCACGGCGGCCAAGCATCTGCTTCAGCACCGGAAACAGCTCGAAGACATGCGCCGGCACGTTGCGGTCGGCACGCTTCAATGGCGCAAAACCCGATTCCAGGTTTTCCCGCACCGTGAGCAGGGGAAAGATCTCCCTGCCCTGCGGTACGAATGCGATGCCCGACCGGGCGCGATCATACGCCGCGCTCCGGTCGAGCGCCTTCCCCTCGAAGGCAACACTTCCGTTCGTCAGCCGATGATGGCCAACGATCGATCTCATCAAACTGGTCTTGCCGACGCCATTGCGGCCGAGCACGCAGGTGATCTTGCCGGCGCCCGCCTTCAGCGAAACACCACGCAACGCCTGGGCGGCACCATAGTGGAGCGTGGCGTTTGAAACCTCGAGCATGTCTCAGCGCCTTTTCCAGAACCGGAGAAAGGCCAAATCGAAGCGATGGAATTGGACCCGCCAGACCATGCTCACCTCCCCAGATAAACTTCGACGACACGTTCGTCGGCCGAGACAAAATCGAGCGTGCCTTCCGAGAGCACGGAGCCCTCATGCAGGCAGGTCACCTTGACGTCGAGTTCGCGCACGAAATGCATGTCGTGCTCGACGACAATGACCGAATGGTCGCGCGCAATGTCCTTGAGCAGCCGCGCGGTCTCCTCGGTCTCGGCATCAGTCATCCCGGCCACCGGTTCGTCGACCAGAAGCAACTTCGGATCCTGTGCCAGGAGCATGCCGATCTCCAGCCACTGCTTCTGGCCGTGGCTGAGGTTGGCCGCCAGTTCGTTGCGTTTGTCGCCCAGCCGTATGATGCCAAGAATATCATCGATCTGGCGCGCCTCGGCGGCGGAGCGGCGGTGGAACAGCGCCGGGAAGATCGAACGGGGCCCCTTCAGCGCCAGCATCAGATTTTCCTCGATCGTGTGGCTCTCGAACACCGTCGGCTTCTGGAATTTGCGGCCGATGCCCATCATGGCGATCTCGGCCTCGTCATGCCTTGTGATATCCACCTGGCCGTCGAAGAACACTTCGCCTTCATCGGGCCGCGTCTTGCCGGTCACGATGTCCATCATCGTCGTCTTGCCGGCGCCGTTGGGGCCGATGATGGCGCGCATCTCGCCCTTGTCGAGCACAAGCGACAGGTTGTTGATGGCCCGGAAACCGTCGAAGGAGACCGAGACGCCGTCGAGATAAAGGATGGTGTTCGACTTCGACATCGCTTACTCCGCCGGCTGCGGTTCGACGCTGGACGACGACCAGTCGCCAGGCTTTGTCGCCGCGCTGCGAACGATCTTCGCGGGCGCCGGGTCGCCATCGGTGCCGGCCTCTTCGGCCAGCGATGCCGCCCGCAGCGCCCTGGCGTTGCCGCGCCAGGAATCCCACATGCCGATGATACCCTTCGGCAAGAGCAGCGTGACGGCGACGAACAACCCGCCCAGCGCGAACAGCCAGAGTTCCGGCAGCACGCCGGTGAACCAGGATTTGCCGGCATTGACCAGCAGCGCGCCGATGATCGGCCCGACAATAGTGCCACGCCCGCCGACGGCCGCCCAGATCACCACCTCGATCGAATTGGACGGCTCGAATTCGCCGGGATTGATGATGCCGACCTGCGGCACGTAGAGCGCGCCGGCACTGCCGGCCATGACGGCCGAGACGGTGAAGGCAAACAGTTTCACGTTCTCCGCCCGCCAGCCGAGGAAGCGCGTGCGGCTCTCGGCGTCGCGCACCGCCATCAGGAGCTTGCCGTATTTGGAACCGACGATCGCCCAGGTGATGAACACGGCGAGCGCCAACATCACGGCACTGGCTGCGAAAAGAGCCGAACGGGTCGCATCGGCCTGCACGTTGAAGCCGAGAATATCCTTGAAATCGGTCAGCCCGTTATTGCCGCCGAAACCCATGTCGTTGCGGAAGAACGCCAGCAGCAGCGCATAGGTCATCGCCTGGGTGATGATCGAGAGATAGACGCCGGTGACGCGGCTGCGGAAGGCGAACCAGCCGAAGACGAAGGCAAGCAGGCCGGGCACGGCAAGCACCATGACCGCGGCGAACCAGAAATGGTCGAAGCCATACCAGAACCAGGGCAATTCCTTGTAGTTCAGGAACACCATGAAATCCGGCAGGATCGGATTGCCATAGACGCCGCGCGAACCGATCTGGCGCATCAGATACATGCCCATCGCGTAGCCGCCGAGCGCGAAGAAGGCGCCGTGGCCAAGCGAAAGGATGCCGCAATAACCCCAGACCAGGTCAAGCGACAGCGCCAACAGCGCATAGCAGAGATATTTGCCGGTCAGCGCCACGATATAGGGCGGGATGTAGAACGCGCTTGCCGGAGAAACAGCAAGGTTGAGCAGCGGCACGATGATGGCCGCCGCCAACAGGACGAAAATGGTGATGGCGATGCGGCGGTCCGCACCAGCGGCGAAGAAGCGTCCCGTGATCATGCTTCCACCGCCCTGCCCTTGAGCGCGAACAGGCCGCGCGGCCGCTTCTGGATGAACAGGATGATCAGCACCAGCACGACGATCTTGCCGAGCACCGCGCCGGCATAGGGCTCGAGGAACTTGTTGACGATGCCGAGCGAGAAGGCGCCAACCAGCGTGCCCCACAGATTGCCGACACCGCCGAAGACGACGACCATGAAGCTGTCGATGATGTAGCCGCGGCCGAGATTGGGCGAGACATTGTCGATCTGGCTGAGCGCGACGCCGGCGATGCCGGCAATGCCGGACCCCAGCGCGAAGGTCAGCGCGTCGACCCATGGCGTCCTGATGCCCATCGAGGCGGCCATGCGGCGGTTGGCGGTGACGGCACGCATCTGCAGGCCCCAGGCCGTGCGCTTCATCACGTAGAGCAACACGCCGAAGACGGTGAGCGCGAAAACGAGGATCCACAGACGGTTCCAGGTGATGGCCAACTGGCCGACATCGAACGAACCCGACATCCAGGAGGGATTGCCGACCTCCTGGTTGGTCGGCCCGAAGATCGAGCGCACCGCCTGCTGCAGGATCAGCGACACACCCCATGTCGCCAGCAGCGTCTCCAGCGGCCGGCCGTAGAGAAAGCGGATGACGCCGCGTTCTATGGCAAGACCAACCAGTGCGGCGACCAGGAAGGCAAGCGGCAGCGCGATCACCAGCGACCAGTCGAACAGGCCGGGAAAGGATGTGCGGATCACCTGCTGGACGACGAAGGTGGTGTAGGCACCGAGCATCACCATCTCGCCATGCGCCATGTTGATGACGCCCATCACGCCGAAGGTGATGGCGAGCCCGATCGCGGCGAGCAGCAATACCGAGCCCAGCGAAATGCCGTACCAGATGTTCTGTCCGGCATCCCACAGGGCCAATGTCGAATTGATGTCCGCGATTACGGCTGTCGCGGCTTCCTTCACGGCGCCCGAGGCGTTGGCCTCGACCGAGGTGAGTAAGGAAACCGCATCGCGGTCGCCACGCGCGCCGATCAGTGCGACCGCCGCAAGCTTGTCGGCATCCGGACGGTCGGAGACAAGAACCGAAGCGGCGCGGGCCTGTTCGAGCAGCGCCTTGACGCTGGCTACCGTCTCCTTGGCGATCGCCGCATCGAGTGGCTCTATGTTGACGGCGTCGGGCGTTTTGAACATCGTGTCGGCGGCGGCGATGCGGACGGTCGGATCCTTGGCGCCAAGCGTCAGCGTGCCCAGCGCGTCGCGGATGACGCGGCGCAGCGTGTTGTTGACCTTGATCTTGGTGATGCCGTCCTTGGCCGCCTCGCCGGATGCTTCACCGCTCAGCGGGTCGGAAAGCTGGACGGTTTCGCCGGCTTCCTTGCCGACGAACACCAGGGAATCGGCCTTGCGGATATAGAGATTGCCATCCGCGAGTGCGGAAAGCGGGGCCTCCACGGCCGGGTCGCCGGTGGCCGCCAGTTCGTGAACGACAGTTCCGATCTCCGAAAAACCCTTGGCCGTCGCGAATTTGGCGATGATGCCACGCAGATCGGCTTCGCCTGCCCCCGATGACGACAGCGTCGCCAGCAGGAACAACAGCGTCAGCCCAATCATGCGGAACAGGTTCATCGCTTCAGGTGACTTCCGAAAGGTTGATTTCGCGCCCGGGCGGACTGGAGGAGAAAGCCCGCCCGGCGCGCTTGCGGTCATGGGCCTGGACCGGATGGTCCAGGCCGGGGAGGATCAGTTCGTTCCCTTGCCGCCGCACTTGCCCGTGGCAACGTTGAAGTTGCCGCAGGACAGGGGCGCGCGCCAATCGGAGATCAGGTTCTTGGAGTCCGGCAGGTAATCGGACCATTCGTCACCCATGACCAGGCCAGGCGTCCGCGAAACCGTCTCGAACTGGCCGTCGGCCTGGATTTCGCCGATCAGCACCGGCTTGGTGATGTGGTGGTTCGGCATCATCGTCGAATAGCCACCGGTCAGGTTCGGTACGGAAACACCGATCATAGCGTCGATGACCTTGTCCGGATCGGTGGTGCCGGCCTTTTCGACCGCCTTAACCCACATGTTGAAGCCGATATAGTGGGCTTCCATCGGGTCGTTGGTGGTGCGCTTGTCGTTCTTGATGAACTTGTGCCAGTCGGCGATGAACTTCTTGTTTTCGGGCGTGTCGACGCTCTCGAAATAGTTCCAGGCGGCGAGATGGCCAACCAGCGGCGCGGTGTCGAGACCGGCCAGTTCTTCCTCGCCCACCGAGAAGGCCATGACCGGGATATCCTCGGCCTTGATGCCCTGGTTGCCGAGTTCCTTGTAGAACGGCACGTTGGCGTCACCATTGACGGTCGAGACGACGGCGGTCTTCTTGCCGGCCGAGCCGAACTTCTTGATCGCCGAGACTTCGGTCTGCCAGTCGGAGAAACCGAACGGCGTGTAGTTGACCATGATGTCTTCGGCCGCGACGCCCTTCGACTTCAGATAGGCCTCGAGGATCTTGTTGGTGGTGCGCGGATAGACGTAGTCGGTGCCTTCCAGCACCCAGCGCTTCACCGAGCCGCCATCCTCGCTCATCAGGTAGTCGACCGCCGGAATGGCCTGCTGGTTCGGCGCGGCACCGGTATAAAACACGTTGCGCTCGCTCTCCTCGCCCTCATACTGGACGGGATAGAACAGGATGTTGTCGAGTTCGGAGAACACCGGCAGCACCGATTTGCGCGACACCGAGGTCCAGCAGCCGAACACCGCCGCGACCTTGTCCTTCGAAATCAGCTCGCGTGCCTTCTCGGCGAATAGCGGCCAGTTGGACGCCGGATCGACGACAACGGCTTCAAGCTTCTTGCCGAGCAGGCCGCCCTTGGCGTTCTGCTCGTCGATGAGCATCAGCATGGCATCCTTCAGCGTCGTCTCCGAAATCGCCATGGTCCCCGACAGCGAATGGAGAATGCCGACCTTGATCGTGTCGTCCGCCGCCTTGGCGGGAGCTGACATCAACAGGCCAGCGGCGACCACGCTTGCCGAGAACATTTTTGTTATTGTCGAGAAATTACCCCTCATACGGAAGACTCCCAAGCTGGTTGATTGCACCGCACCAATGCAATGCAACCCCCATGCCAACCGCTGTGCGGATGCCGAAAAACGGTAAATAGGCAAATATTATCAGACTGTTATTATATTAGGCGGAACAAACAAAGGAGAGCCGGTTAAAAATTGGTTGAGGGAAATTTGCGCAACGCACAAGGCATCTGCCTAATTTTCGCCCAATTTGGCCAAATGCCTAGATTTTGATCGCCGCACACGGGGCACGGACGACAAATGTTGCGGTACGGCGCAAAAATAGGGCAAGCTCGCGTCTCAACCGAGCAACGTCATGGCATCCCTGATTTATCGCATTTTCATCGGCATGGTGCTTCTGGCGGCAGCGACCGGGATCGCACGAGCCGACTTCAGCGACGGCAAGATGCCCGATGGCACCTATCACTGCGAGGTCTACCTGCTCGGCATGTTCATCAACCTCGGCGACATCACCATCAAGGGCAATGTCTACGCTGGTCCGGTCACCTTCGGGGCCGCCCAGCAGGGCTACAACTACCAGATGGATGCAAACGGCGTGATCTCCTGGCTGGGACCGCTCGGCGGCTATACGGCGGGCGGCAACTCGCTGTCGCTGACCCAGGCAACGCTGGACGGCCAGAGCCCGCCCTCCTTCGACATCATCATGAAGCAGCCCGATGGCGCCTTCACCGCGTCGACCTGCACCAAGGGAGGCAATCCGTAGGCCCTGCCTTGGCGGGTGCCACTTCCGTGCGGGCTGCCTGCCCTTCTGCTGCAAGCCCGCCCTCTCATGTCATCTGGATGTTGCCGAAGCTGGATAGGCAGCGGTGCGCCGTCACCCATCCACATCGAGAGGCAGACACATGGCCAACTTCCCGTTTTCGTCCTCCCCTGTCATTCGCGAAATCATCGCCGAGCGCGTCTCGCGCCGCACGCTCCTCAAAGGCAGCCTCGCTTCCGGCGCGTTGATCGCCGGCGGCGGCTTTGTCGGCTCCTTGTTCGCCGGCGAGACACATGCCGCCGCGCTTTCCACACTGGGCTTTCCCGAACTGAAGCGGGTCTATGACAAGACCCATGCCGCCGCCGAAGGCTATGAAACGACAATCGTCGCACGCTGGGGCGATCCACTTGTCGCCGGTCTGCCGGATTTCGACGGCAACATGGTCGCGGCCGCCGAACAGGAAAAGCGCTTCGGCTACAATTGCGATTACATCGCCTTCCTGCCGTTGCCCAAGGGCTCGGTGAACTCCGATCACGGCCTGCTTTGCGTCAACAACGAATACATCTCGCCCAACGTCATGTTTCCCGGCATGACCGAGGACGACGCCGGCAAGACGATGAGCAAGGAGCAGGTCGATCTCGGCCTGGCGGCGATGGGCCACTCGATCGTCGAGGTCATGTTCAAGGACGGCAAGTGGCAAACCGTCGAGGACAGCCCGCTCAATCGCCGCATCACGGCCAACACCGAGATGACCGTTTCCGGGCCGGCAGCCGGCCACGCGCTGCTCAGGACGTCCGCCGACGCGACCGGCACGAAGGTGCTCGGCACCAGCTACAATTGCAGCGGCGGCTTTACCCCATGGGGCACCGTGCTGACCTGCGAGGAAGGCGTTTCCGACCTGTTCGGCGGCGACCCGAAAAAGGCACCGACCGCGGACATTCTCGACCGCTATGGCTTTGATGGCTCCGATATCTATGGCCGTGGCCGTTTCCATGACCGCTTCAACATCGACAAGGAACCGAACGAGCCGAACCGCTTCGACTGGGTGGTCGAGATCGACCCTTATGATCCCCAATCGAAGCCGGTGAAGCGCACGGCGCTTGGCCGCATGTCGCATGAGGCCTCCACGGTCGTCCTCAACAAGGACGGCCGCATCGTCGTCTACATGGGCGACGACGACTATTTCGAATACATGTACCGCTACGTCTCGAACAAGGCTTACGACAAGGCGAATCCGGCTTCCGGCAACGGCCTTCTGGACGATGGCGTGCTCTCGGTCGCCCGTTACGACGCCGATGGCTCGCTGACATGGCTGCCGCTGGTTCATGGCCAGGGCAAACTCACCGCCGAGAACGGCTTCGCCGATCAGGCCGAGGTGCTGTTGAAGACACGGCTGGCGGCGGACGCGCTCGGCGCGACCCCGATGGACCGGCCGGAGGACATCGAGACCAACCCGGTCACCGGTCGCGTCTACGCCGTCATGACCAAGAACAAGAAACGGGACGAATCCAAGATCAATCCGGCCAACACGCGGCCCGAAAACCTCTGGGGTCATATCGTCGAGCTGATCCCGCCCGGTGGCCGTGGCGCCGAGGCCGACCACACATCAGACAAATACGCCTGGGACCTGTTCGTGCTCTGCGGCAACCCAAAGGACGCCAAGGTCGGCGCAACCTTCCATCCCGACACGTCGGACAATGGCTGGTTCGTCTGCCCCGACAACATCACCTTCGACCCCGCCGGCCGTCTCTGGGTGGCGACCGACGGCGCCAATGATTTCGACCTGCCGGACGGTGTCTATGGCGTCGACACGGAAGGCGCGGCACGCGGCCTGCCGAAGCTTTTGTTCACCTGCCCGCATGGCGCGGAAGCGACCGGTCCTTGCTTCACCCCGGACGGCACGACGCTGTTCCTTTCGGTGCAGCACCCCTCCGAGGATGCCCAAACGCTCGACAAGGCGCAGTCGCTGTGGCCGGATTTCAGGGACGGCCAGCCGCCGAGGCCATCGGTGGTCGCCATCCGTCGCAAGGACGGCCAGCCGGTCGGGGCATAGGTTCCAGCACACAAAAAAGGCGCGGAACCCGGTCAGGTTCCGCGCCAGCAGGCAGTCGGGAGGTTAGATGGTCTTGGCCGACATCTGGGCGGCGATGTAGTCGGCCTGGCGGATCGCCAGCGACACGATGGTCAAGGTCGGGTTTTCCGCGGCACCCGTCGTGAACTGGCTGCCGTCCGACACGAACAGGTTCTTGATGTCGTGCGTCTGGCCATGCTTGTTGACGACACCGTCGGCCGCCTTCTCGCTCATCCGGTTGGTGCCGAGATTGTGGGTCGAGGGATAGGGCGGCGTCGGGAAGGTGCGCGTCGCGCCGACCGCCGCGTAGAGCGCCGAGGCCTGCTTGTAGGCGTGGTCGCGCATCGCCGTGTCGTTGGGATGGTCATCGAAATGCACGTCGGCGATCGGCATGCCATGTTCGTCTTTTTCGTCGGCATGCAGCGTGATGCGGTTTTCCTCGCGCGGCATGTCTTCGCCGACAATCCACAGGCCGGCCATGTGGTCATAATGGTCGAGCGCCGTGGTGAAGGAGCGCCCCCAGCCGCCTGGGTTGAGGAACGCCGCCATGAACGGCAGGCCGAGCGACAGCGTCTCGAACTCATAGCCGCCGACGAAGCCACGTGACGGATCATGCCGCGCCTCGTCGCGGATGATGCCGGCCATGGTGGTGCCGCGATACATGTGCACCGGCTTGTCGAAGATCGCGTAGACCGAGCCCGTGGTGTGGCGCATGTAGTTCTTGCCCACCTGCCCCGAGGAATTGGCCAGGCCATGCGGGAATTTGCTCGATTCGGAATTGAGCAGCAGGCGCGGGCTTTCGATCGAGTTGCCGGCCACCGCGACGATGCGGGCCTTCTGCTCCTGCAGCTTGCCGTCCTTGTCCGCATAGACGACGCCGGTCACCTTTCCCGACGCATCATGGTTGATCTTGATCACCATGGCGTTCGGTCGGACTTCGAGGTGGCCTGTGGCCTCGCCCTTGGGGATCTCGGTGTAGAGCGTCGACCATTTGGCGCCCCATTTGCAGCCCTGGAAGCAGAATCCGGTCTGCTGGCAGGAGTTGCGGTCGTCGCGCTCGATCGAGTTGATCGCCATGTTGCCGGTATGGCATTCCTTGTAGCCGAGCTTGTCGGCGCCCGCCTTGAGAACCTTGAAGTTGTTGTTGCCCGGCAGGCGCGGCCAGTCATTGGTGCCGGTCACGCCCATCTTGGCTTCCGCCTTGGCGTAATACGGCTCCATTTCGGCCAGCGTCACCGGCCAATCGAGGAGGTTCGCACCCTTCACCTTGCCGTAGGTGGTCGCCGTCTTGAACTCATGCTCCTGGAAGCGAAGCGAGGCTCCGGCCCAGTGCGTCGTCGAGCCGCCGACCGATTTGACGATCCAGGCCGGCAGGTTGGGGAAATCCTTCGCCACGCGCCAGTCGCCCGATGTGGTGCGCTTGTCCTTCCAGGCGAGTTGGGCGAACGAATCCCATTCGTCGTTGATGAAGTCCTCATATTCGTGACGGGCGCCCGCCTCGAGGATGACGACGTCTATGCCCTTCTGGGCCAGTTCGTTGCCGAGCGTGCCGCCGCCGGCGCCCGAGCCGATGATGACGACCACGCCGTCGTTCTTGAGATCAAATTGTGCTGCCATGGTTTCCTCCCATGAGATCGGTCAAAATGCGGTTGCGGACAGAGTGGCTCAGAGCCACTCGATGTCGTTGAAACCGCGCGCGATGTAGCCGCCCTTGGAGTAGGACTCGCCCTCGTAGCCGAAGATCAGCCATACCTCTTTCTGGTTGTAGAGACTGACGACGAGGCCGCCGCGCACCGTCTGGAAGAAAGGCGTCTTCTCTATCTCGGTGAGCAGCGCCACACGCTGCTCTTCCCAGCCGAGCCCGCGATAACCGCCCTTGCCGGCCTTCTTGTCGAGTTCGGCAATGCCCTTCTCGATCAGTTCCTTGTGGGCGGGATCCTTGGCGGCTGTCTCGTCATGGCCCTTGACGGCGATGGCGTAATATTTGTCCGGCACCTGGTCGTGCGGATAGATGTCGCGCGCGACCTGGATCAGCGTCGCCATCGTCTCGGGCTTCAGCGCCGAGGTTTCCAAGCCCCAGGCGTGCTCCGGGCTGATGATGGCGCTGCCTGAAATGACAAGCAGCGCACCGACACCGCCGCGTTTGAGAAGCTCGCGCCGTGACAGGCCAGGCTTCCTCTCATAAATCGTGACCATAGTTTCCTCCCTGCTTGCTGTTCGCACCCCTTGGGGGTGCCGTTGCTGGCGCCGCGCGGTGAGCGCGGCTGGTTGTCCCCTATTGGAAGCGCCCTCCACGCTGCAGGACCTCGATCTTGTAACCGTCGGGATCCTCGATGAAGAAGAAGCGGGCGATGAGCGACCCGTCATGGTTGAACTCGACGATCTTTTTCGGATTGAGGCCGAGCGCGCCGAGCCGATCGTGTTCGCCGTCGAGATCGGCGACCGACACTGCGAGGTGACCATAGCCGTCGCCAAGCGCATAAGGCTCCTGCCGCCCCTTGTTGACGGTCAATTCCACTTCGAAAGGGGTATCGGCATTGCTGAGATAGATCAGCGTGAACGTCTCAAAATCCAGTCGCTGGGCGACCTCAAGGCTGAACGCCTTGGTGTAGAAATCGATGGACCGGGCCTCGTCGAGAACCCGGATCATGGTGTGGATCGCCTTCGCCAAATCAGACTCCGCAGCTTTCATGCTTTAGAGGCGATTATGCGCGCCGTCGAAGAAAGGTGGTGGCAGCCGATTACCACGTGTAGGATAGGAAAAACGGTAATGTCGATCTAAGGACGAAAGTCCGATTGCCGTTGTCGGCCGTCCGGACGAAGATGAAACCGCAGGCAGTGTCAAAAAAGGCGTCGACCACTGAGTCGGCACCCAAGACCAACAAAAACGGGAGGTAACGATGTGCAGAGTCTTTGCCGCACAAGATCCGGAAGGCTATCGTCAGATCAACCGGTCGATCCGCATAGATGGACATTCGACCAGCATCCAGCTCGAGGCGACGTTCTGGGCCCTGCTTGACGAAATCGCCGAAAGCCAGAACCTGACGACGCCCAAATTCATCTCGAAGCTGTACGACGAAGCGATCGAGATCAACGGCGAAATCCCCAATTTCGCGTCCATGCTGCGCACGACCTGCGCGCTCTATCTGCGCGGCCATCGGCCCGACCTGGACGAGCGGATGGCGCCTAGTCGAGAAGCGGCCTAGAGCAATTCCAGGAAAAGTATGAAACGGTTTTCTCGGGACAAGCGCGTAGCGCTTGCCCTTGGGAATTGCGCAAAAACAAATAGTTAGAGCAGTTCGCCGTTTCCGTGAAATGGTGAACTGCTCTAGCGCCCTTCCCCAGCGATTTCGAGCGCCAGCCGGGTCATGTCCGTGAAAAGCCGCTGACGTTCGGAATAATCGGTCAGTTCACCGGTCTCGATATTGTCGACCACCGTGCAGATCGACAGTGCACTGACCCCGAAATGCCTGGCGATTCGGTAAAGCGCGCTGGTTTCCATGTCCACCGCCAGCGCTCCTGCCGCCTGGGCCTCTGCAAATCGTGTGCGACCGTCCGGGTGGTGGAAGATGTCGCTGCAAAGTGTCAGGCCGGCGTGATGTTCGATGCCGAGTTCGGCCGCCTTGGCCAAGGCACGGGCCAGCAGCGTCGGATCCGGACCGGCGGCGGTCCCGTAAAGCCCGAAGACTTGACCGCTTTGAGCGCTTTCGGGCCGAACCGATTGCGAAATGACAAGGCTGCGCAGCTTTGCCTTGGCGCTCAGGCTACCGCAGGTGCCGGTGCGGATCAGCGTTCTTGCGCCATAATAGTCAAGTAATTCATGAGCATAGATCAGGAATGATGAAACACCGATACCCGTCGCCTGAATGCTGATGGGCTGGCCGCGAAACAGGCCGGTAAAGCCGAGAGCACCCCGGCGGCTATTGACGCAGCGTGGCGCTTCCAGAAATGTCCGCGCCATCCATTCGGCGCGCTGCGGATCACCCGGTAACAGCACCGTATCGGCGTAATCGCCTCTGCGCGCTTCGATATGTGGCGTCAACAGTTGCTCCCCCAAGCCCGTTTGCTCCTTCACCCGCAATCATGGCGTTGTGAGGGCGTGGCACAAGGGCAGAGAAGCGGAAGCGCCTAATGCATGTCGTCCAAAAGCGACCCCCGCTTGGGCGAACGCCGTGCGCAAAAGCAAAGACCCGAAGCACGGCGCATGGATCCGTTTCCAACTTGAGGCGCTCTAGGATTCGAGCATGTCCTTGACGATTGTTGCCAGCTGCTTGAGCGAGAACGGCTTCGGCAGGAAGCCGAAATGCGCCTCGGCCGGCAGGTTCCTGGCGAATGCGTCCTCGGCATATCCCGACACGAAGACGAACTTGATGTCGGGCTGGCGCTTGCGCAATTCGCCAAGCAGGGTCGGCCCGTCCATTTCGGGCATCACCACGTCGGAGACGACGATGTCGACCTTGCCGCCCAGCGCTTCGAACACTTCCAGCGCCTCGACGCCGGACGATGCCTCGTGCACGGTATAGCCGCGCGAGGTCAGTGCCCGCACGCCGCCCATGCGCACGGCGTCCTCGTCCTCGACCAGCAGGACCGTGGCCGACCCGGACAGGTCCTTGGTGCTGTCGACCGGCTTGACCGGCGCGGCGCTTGGCGCTTCACCGGGCTCGGCTGCCTTTTTCGCTTCCGCGATATGACGCGGCAGGAAGATGCGGAAGGTCGACCCCTTGCCGACTTCGGAATCGCAGAAAATGAAGCCGCCGGTCTGCTTGATGATGCCGTAGACCATGGACAGGCCAAGGCCCGTGCCCTTGCCGACCTCCTTGGTTGTGAAGAACGGCTCGAAGATCTTCTTCAGCACATCAGGCGCGATGCCGCTGCCTGTATCCTCGACTTCGACCACGACGTAGTCGGCCGCGGCAAGTTCGCGGTAGGGGAAGGTCTTGCACTCCTCGGCGGTCACGTTGCGGGTACGCACGGTGAGATCGCCGCCGGCCGGCATCGCGTCACGCGCATTGACCGCCAGATTGACCACCACCTGCTCGAACTGGCCGATATCGACCTTGACCGGCCACAGGTCGCGGCCGTGGTCGACCTTCAGCTTGATGTCATTGCCGACCAGGCGGGCAAGCAACATCCTGAGATCGGCAAGCACGTCGGTCAGGTTCAGCACCTCGGGCCGCAGCGTCTGCTTGCGCGAGAAGGCCAGCAACTGCCTGACCAGTGAAGCGGCCCGGTTGGCGTTCTGCTTGATGTTCATGATGTCGGGGAAGGACGGGTCCGACGGCCGGTGATTGGTCAGGAGCAGGTCCGAAGCCATGATGATGGCGGTCAGCACATTGTTGAAATCGTGGGCGATGCCGCCGGCGAGTTGGCCAACCGCCTGCATCTTCTGGCTTTGCGCCATCTGCCCTTCGAGTGCCTTCTGCTCGGTCGTCTCGACGGCGTAGACGATGGCCGATTCCTCGGCGCCCTCGCCGCCGGTGCCGTCGGCGACGGCGTTGACGTAAAACCGGATGTGGCGCTCTTCGTTGCCGGGAAGCACGGTGTCGATCGGCTCGATGTCGGCCTGCCGCTGGCGGGCTTTCTCGAATGCGGCGGCAAAGGCCGGCCGGTCGCGCTCATGGATCACCGTATCGAGCCGCACGCGGCGATCCACGGCGTCCCGGTCGACGACCGAGGAAAACAGCGACAGGAAGGGTGCATTGGTGCGCAGGATGCGCCCGCTGGCATCGACACCCGCTATCGCCATCGGCGTCGAATTGAAGAATCGGGTGAAGCGCACTTCCGAAGCGCGCAGATCGGCCGACGCATCCTCGCCCTGCGTGCGGTTGAGCACGATCGTGCGCGTCGGGCCGCCGACACCTTCGCGGCTGGCCGAAACGCGATGCATGAAACGCACCGGCAGCGCCTCTCCCGTCATCGTTGTCAGGTCGAGATCGATGACCGCGTTGCGCGTCGTGCCGGGATCGGCCTTGACCGAGCGCACCAGCGCCATGCCGTCACCGGCAACGATATCCGGCAAGGTCACGGCGCCGGGCGTGAAACTGGCGAGATCAATGCCAAGCCACTCCGCGAGCGTGGCGTTGATGTAGGTGACGCGACCGTCCTGGTCGGCGGAAAAGAAACCGGCCGGGGCATGGTCGAGATGGTCGATGGCCTTCTGCAGGTCGAGGAAGAAACGCTCCTGCTCGGCCCGTTCCTGCGAAATGTCGGCGAGTTGCCAGGCCAGCATCGGCAACCGCTGGCCCGGAACGCTGAAGGTTCGGGCGCGCGCCCTGTACCAGCGGGCACCCGGTTCGGCGCCGGGCCGGATCGATTGCGCCAGCCGAAACTCGCCATCACCCGGCTGGCCGTCACGCAGGCCGGAGGCCAGCCGGTAAATGGTCACCGAGGCCTCGGGAACATCCGAAAGCAGCCCTTCGACCGTCTTCAGGTCGGCCGCCGAGGAGGCTCCGGTCATATCAGCATAGGCCCGGTTGGCGTAGACGACGCGGCCCTTGGTGTCCGTCACCAGCAGGCCTTGCGACATTGAATCGACAAAAGCCTTGGACAGCTCATCGCCGGTCGAGCGCGGCGTGACCTGCACGAAGCCGATCGCGGTCGCGAACAGAAAGCCGACGCCGATCATCGCCAGCACGCCCAGCATGCCGAGCAGGAACGGATCGCCGAGGCGCTCGCGGAACAGGCCGAAGACGATCGCGGCCCCCGTCAGAACGACGATGAAGATGATGAGCCGGGTGACCGCGCCCGGTCGCGTGTTCTGGTCGACGATCGGTACCGGATAGAAATCGCCGCGCGCTTCCTTGGCCATATGCCCCCTGCTCGTGAAGTCCGCTGTTCCGACACCCGCCCCTAATGCATGTCGCCCAAAAATGACTTCGGTTTTGGGAAAACGACATGCATGAAACACAAGGACCTGAAGCGCGTCGCATGAATCCGTTTCAGCGCGACGCGCTTTAGCCGGTTGAATCACATTCTCCTAGTCCGGAAAAGGCCCGGGCGGCAAATGTCAGATAAAAATGATGCCTGCGGGCCGTAGAGTGTTTCAAGCTGTTCACGATGCGTGAAAGGCAACTTGCGGTGGCCAGCCGCAACGGTCTAGTGTCGCGTCACTTTCCAAACCGATCAGGGGAAACCAATGCAGTGGCTGGATAGCGTGGCAGGCCCTGGTTATGCGGCGGCACTCCTGTGGACTTTCGCGGCGCTGATCCTGCTGGTCATCGTGCTCGTCATCATCAGGCTCGTGCGCAACCTGACCTTCGGTACGTTTGTCGCCGGTGGACGGAACCGCAAGACGCGGCTTGCCGTCATGGACGCCACGGCCGTCGACAGCCATCGACGACTGGTGCTGGTGCGCCGCGACGACATCGAGCATCTGCTTCTGATCGGCGGCCCGACCGATGTCGTCGTCGAACGCGACATCCGTCTGGCTGCGCCCCGCCGTCCGGCGCTGACCGGAGATAGCGGCCTGCAGCCCGTCCCGGCGGCCACGGCCACGGCAGCAAAATCGCGACCGCCTCAGCCGGCTCCCGCGCCGGCACGTCCCGCACCACCTCCGCCTCCGCAGCCGATGACCGCTGCACCGCCGCCTGCCCGCCAGCGCCCGGCGGCGCCACCGCCAGCCCCGGCGCCCGCACCGAAGCCGGCGGCGCAAACCTATCAGTCGGCCAACGTCACGCCACTGCCTGCCTACGGCTCCGCCAACGCCAATGCCGTTAGGCACGCGCCGCCACCGCCGCCAAGGCAGGACACCATCGACGACACGTTGATGAAGGAACTCGAGGTTTCGCTGGACCAGCCCCGCTCCGGCGGCCCGGTGGGCAAACCGGCAGCCAAGGCGCCGCAATCGCTTGACGATGAAATGACCAAGCTTCTGGGCGAACTTTCAAGCCAGAAGAGATGACAAGCGCCTGAGCAGGGGCCGGCGACCTGGCCAAGGTCGAGTGCGCTGTCGCCCGGTTTTGGCCCAGCCAAGCACCAACCAAAAATGGCCGGGAACCCCGGCCATTTTGATATCAACTTCGTTGAAGCTGCCCGGAACCGCAGCCCCGAAGCAATGTGTCAGTCGTCGCGATAGACTTTTTCGCGGCGCTCATGCCGTTCCTGCGCCTCGATCGACAAGGTTGCGATCGGACGCGCATCGAGCCGCTTCAGCGCGATAGGCTCGCCGGTTTCCTCGCAATAGCCGTAAGTGCCTTCATCGATGCGCTGTAGTGCCGAATCGATCTTTGAGATCAGCTTGCGCTGGCGATCACGAGCCCTGAGCTCGATGGCGCGGTCGGTTTCCGAAGAGGCCCGGTCGGCGAGGTCAGGGTGGTTGGCGTTTTCTTGCTGAAGGATTTCGAGAGTTTCGCGCGCTTCGCGCAATATGTCATTTTTCCAGGTGACGAGCTTTAGGCGGAAGTAGGATTTCTGCCGTTCGTTCATGAACGGCTCGTCTTCGGAGGGTACGTAATCGGCGGTAACGATGTCGTTCATTCGACTCACCCAAACTGCCCCAAATTTGGCGCCTATATATTCGCCGGTCGACGCCTGCACAAGCGCAATCGCCCACCGTCTCACGCAATTGTTAAAGTACGCCGGCGGCCGCCGCTGAAGCGAGCCGCAGCCGATTCCATGGCCAAAGCGAGCCACCGTTTGCCATCCGTCCCATGCAATTCATTGGCGGGAGAACGCGGGACCATTGTGCGAACCGCTCTTCTCGTGGCTAATCGCGGTGCGGCTTCGGCTTTCGGCATCATTGGAGGTTGGGTGAGCAGGCTGTATCTGTTGCGACACGCCAAGGCCGGCTGGGCGCTGCCCGGCATGCGCGATTTCGATCGCCCGCTCGACGCATCGGGCCGCGCCGATGCCGAGATCATGGGCACGGCCATGCGGTCACGGGGCTATGTCCCCGACCTGACATTGTGCTCCAACGCCAAGCGCGCCAGGGAGACGCTCGAAGGACTGGCCGGCCAGACAGATACCGGCAAGGTGCTGTTCTTCGACACGCTCTACAGCGAAGACGCGGCCGGCTATCTCCGCCTTATCCGGGAGCATGGCGGGCCGGGTTCCCTGCTGGTCATCGGTCACAACCCGATGATGGAGGATCTTGCCATGGCGGTCTCGGGCGACGGCGAGGAGACGGCGCGGGCAATGCTCAATCATGGTTTCCCGACTTCGGGCCTGGCAGTCGTGCGCTTCCTGGACGACCTGACGAAGCTAGCCCAGGAAGCAGGTTATCTCGAAGCGTTTCTGACACCGGCCGATCTCTAGTGTCGCTTCCCGGCGCCATTTCAAAGCCTGGTTCCAAAGCCTATATCGCAGGGACCGAAGCCCGAGAGAGCACATTTTGGCATCATCGCTAACCACTATCACCGACGAGGCAAGAATTGCCCTCGATACGCTGTCGGGACGCGCCACAGGGCTTTTTTCTCCATCGTTGAGACTGGGCGTTACAGGCCTTTCCCGCGCCGGCAAGACGGTATTCATCTCCGCGCTGGTCCACAATCTGATCCACGGCGGACGCCTGCCATTGTTCGAGGCACAGAAATCCGGGCGCATCGCGCGCGCCTTCCTTGAAGAGCAGCCGGATGATGCCGTCCCGCGCTTCCAATACGAGGACCACATCGCCGCATTGGTCAACGACCGCGTCTGGCCCGATTCGACACGCGCCATTTCTGAACTGCGGCTGACCATCGAATACGAATCGGCCTCCGGCTGGAGCCGCATGTTCTCTTCCGGCAAATTGTCGGTCGACATCGTCGACTACCCCGGCGAATGGCTGCTCGACCTACCGCTGCTCGGCAAATCCTTCACCGATTTTTCACGCGAGGCCATCGAGATGGCCGCCTTGCCGGTGCGGGAGGATCTGTCGCAGGCTTGGCGGGAGATCTCGGCTCGGATCGACCCGAATGCCGACGCCGACGAGATGACGGCACGCCGCCTGGCCGAAAGCTTCGCCGCCTATCTCAAGGCCTGCAAGCTCGACGAGCGGGCGCTTTCGACCCTGCCGCCGGGCCGTTTCCTGATGCCCGGCGATCTCGAAGGCTCCCCCGCGCTGACTTTCGCGCCGCTGGCAGGCCTCGGCGACAGGCGTCCACGCCCGGGGTCGCTGCATGCCATGATGGACAGGCGCTACGAGGCTTACAAGACGCATGTCGTCAAACCTTTCTTCCGCGAACACATCACGCGGCTGGACCGCCAGATCGTGCTGATCGATGCCATGCAGGCGCTGAATGCCGGCCCTGGCGCCATGGCCGATCTCGAGCGCGCCGTGACCGAAATTCTAAGCTGCTTTCGTCCCGGCCGGGGCAGCTTCCTCACCGACCTCTTTTCCCGGCGCATCGACCGCATCCTGGTCGCCGCGACGAAGGCCGACCACCTGCACCATGAAAGCCATGACCGGTTGCAGGCAATCGTACGGCGGTTGGCCGACCGCGCCGTGGCACGGGCAAACTTCACCGGCGCCGACGTCGACGTGGTGGCCATGGCGGCGGTGCGTGCGACCCGAGAAGGCACGGTCAAGCAAGGCCGCGAGACGTTGCCGGTCATTATCGGCACGCCGATCGCCGGCGAGAAGATCAACGGCGAGACGTTTGACGGAAAGACCGAAACCGCCATATTTCCCGGTGATTTACCGGAGAAGATTGATGCGCTGTTCGACATCTCCGGGCCCGACCACAGGCAGGATTCCACGGACCCGGCAATCCGCTTTGTCCGGTTCCGTCCGCCAAAGCTCGAACGCACGGCCGAGGGCGTCACCCTGTCCTTGCCTCATATCAGGCTCGACCGTGCCTTGCAGTTCCTGATCGGAGATCATCTGGCATGACCGCGCCCCGCAAGCCGGCGGCCTTCCACATCGAGCCGGAAGCCACGCCAACACAGCATGCGCCAGAAGCGCGCCAGGCCGAGCCTTCGCGCAAACCCCGTGCGCTCAAGGCAGATGTCGCGCTGGTCATACCGGCGGAGATCGATGTTTTCGATGAGCCAGACATTGTTGCGGCCGAGCCGCCACCGGCGATCGCCCCCAGAAAGCGCTCGCTGTTGGGCAGCATCTTCTTCGGCGCCATGGGCGTGCTGGTTTCATTGGCGGTCGGCCTGTGGACCGACCAGCTGATACGCGACCTCTTCGCCCGTGCCGAATGGCTGGGCTGGCTGGCTGCCGGCATGGCTGTTGTTGCCTTGCTGGCGCTCCTGGTGATCCTGATCCGCGAGTTCCTGGCGATCGCCCGCCTCGCCGAGGTCGAAAAACTGCAAAAGCGCGCGCTCGATGCCATCGCGCGCGACGATCCAAAGGCGGCACGATCGGTGGTCGACGAGCTGTCAGCTTTCGTCGCGGCCAAGCCGGAAACAGCGGCCGGCCGGCGCGCGCTGGCCGAACTGCGCGGCGAAATCATCGACGGCGGCAATCTTGTGCGCCTGGCGGAAGCGGAAATCCTTGGCCCCCTCGATGCCAGGGCCAAGGTGATGATCCTCGAGGCCGCCAAACGCGTCTCGCTGGTAACGGCGGTCAGCCCGCGTGCGCTCGTCGATGTCGCCTATGTCGTGTTCGAGGCAGGCCGCCTCATTCGCCGCCTTTCGGAACTCTATGGCGGGCGGCCGGGAACGCTGGGGTTCTTCCGCCTGGCGCGCAGCGTTCTGGCGCATCTGGCGGTCACCGGCTCGATCGCCGTCGGCGACAGTTTCGTCCAGCAGATCGTCGGCCACGGCCTGGCGGCGCGCCTTTCGGCAAAGCTTGGCGAGGGTGTCGTCAACGGCATGATGACGGCGCGCATCGGCATCGCGGCGATGGAGACGGCGCGCCCCCTGCCCTTCAGCGCGGCAAAACGCCCTGGACTGGGCGATTTTCTCTCTGCATTGACATCGTTCGCCGCGAAGAAGGACACCGAAACGACGGGCTCCGGCAAATAGCGTCCTGTTCTTCCGGACGATGAGCCGATTGCGGTTTCGACGCCCTGCGGTGACGAAGCATTAACCAATCTTCTTCATGGTCAAACCGGTTCCAAACAGCCTCTTTGTTGCCGGGTGTCGTCGATGAAAAGCGTAATTCTGTCCAGCGTCTTGCCCCTGGCCGTCGCGATCACAGCAGTCGTCGGTGTCGCCTCGGAGGCTTCCGCCGCGGAGCCGGACAAGCAGTTCTTCCAGTCGGCCGAAGGCAAATGGGTCGGTCCGGGCGAAATCATCGCCGGCAAGTACAAGGGCACGAAATTCAACTGCAGTTTCACCGGCTCCACGCCCGACGGCAAGACGGGGATGACGCTGGACGGCGGCTGCCGGGTCGGCGTGTTTACCCAGCCGATGTCGGCCAAGATCGAGCGCAAGGGCCGCGACTACAAGGGCTCCTTCATGGGCGGCTCGGCCGGTGCAGGCCTCGATATCATCGGCGGCAATGTTGTCGACGCCCGCAAAGTGGTCTTCACCATCAACCGGAACCAGTTGCGCGGCGTCATGCAGGCCCGCATTCCCGACGACAATTCGATGACCGTGACGGTTGCCGTGCGTGTCCAGGACCAGTTGGTGCCGGTCATCGGCATGAACCTGAAGCGCGTCGATGCCGTCGAAGTCGGCTCCATCGCGCCGAACTGAGCGCGCATCGCGCCGTAATACACCTCAAAAACAAAGAGGCGGCAGCCCATCGCCACCGCCTCCTTTGAAACAGTCGAACGGGGCGTCAGCCCTTGATCGCTGCCGTCACCTCGTCATAGGCCTTGCAGGCGTCGGCAAGTGTCGTGGTGCCCTGGTACTTGGTTGTCACCGCCTGGACCTTGGCGGTCAGGTCAGCTGCCTTGGACGGGTCCTTGGTGATCGCTTCCTGCAGTGCGGCAGCCATGTCCTGCGCCTTCTTGGTCGCGATCTCGGCCGTGCATTCCGGTGCCTTCGAGCAGGCCGAGCCGGCAAGCACCGCCAGGCCGACGGCAACAAGCAAAAACTTCTTCATGTCAGTCATCTCCTCAAAAGGGCGCGACTTGATCGTCGCTCACCCTCTAATGGCCGAAGCCGAGCGTGCTCTAACGCTCGATTATGGCAAGATGCAACGCGGCCTCAGCCTCAACTTGTGTAACGCGCCTGCAATATTGTCCGGGCTGGATTCAGGCTGTTCGATCCGCACCGAAACCCCTATCCTTCCGGCCAGGCGCGAGACCTGAAAATCGGAATCGATTTTCTGATCGGATCATGCGCAAAATCAAAGTACTACGGTGGCCCAGCGCATCCCTCGATCCGCGCGGCGCCACGGTTTTGACCGCATCGGCCGCGGTCCTCGAACAAACGGAACGGTGGGAATGGCGGTAGAAACATCAGGCAGCGATCTCATTCAGGTGGTGGCGCTGCTTGCCGCGGGGGTCGTCGCCGTCCCGATCTTCAAGCGCATGGGTCTCGGCTCGATCCTTGGCTATCTGGCCGCCGGTGTGGTGATCGGTCCGTTCGGCATCGGCGTCTTTTCCGAATCGGGCGCCATCCTCCACGTCGCCGAACTCGGCGTCGTCATGTTCCTGTTCATCATCGGACTGGAAATGCAGCCGTCGCGGCTATGGGGCCTGCGGCGCGAAATCTTCGGCCTCGGCGCACTCCAGGTCGGGATCTGCGCTGTCCTTCTGACCGGCGTGGGAATGGCCGGAGGTTTTTCGATCTCGCAATCCTTCGTAGCCGGAGCCGGTTTCGTGCTGACCTCGACTGCGATCGTCATGCAGCTTCTGGAGGAGCGCGGGGAAATCGCCTCGCCGAAAGGCCAGCGCATCGTCTCCATCCTACTGCTGGAAGATCTGGCCATCGTGCCGCTGCTGGCCCTGATCGCGTTCCTGGCGCCGGGCGGCGCCGACACCAGCCTGTCGGAAAGACTGACCGAGGTCGGCATCGGTCTTGCGGCGATCGTCGGACTGGTGCTGGCCGGACGCTACCTGCTCAATCCCTTCTTCCGCATCCTGGCGGATGCCCGTGCCCGCGAAGTGATGACGGCGGCGGCCCTTCTGGTCGTGCTCGGATCGGCACTCGCCATGCAGCTCAGCGGCCTGTCGATGGCGATGGGAGCGTTCCTGGCCGGCGTTCTTCTGTCCGAATCGACCTTCCGCCATCAGCTCGAAGCCGACATCGAACCGTTCCGCGGCATCCTGCTTGGCCTGTTCTTCCTTGCCGTCGGCATGTCGCTCGATCTGCATGTGGTGGCCGCGAACTGGAAGCTGATCGCCGTCTATGTCGTCGCCTACATGGTGATGAAGGCGCTTGGCATCTACATCGTCGCCCGCATCCTCAAGACCGGCCATCGCGAAGCGCTCGAACGCGCCGTCTTCATGGCGCAAGGTGGTGAATTCGCCTTCGTCCTCTACTCAGCCGCCGCTGCCGTTGGTATCATCGACGGCCAGGCCAACGCGACCCTGACGGCGATCGTCATCATCTCCATGGTCCTGACGCCGCTGGCGATCATCGCCTTGCGCTATGTCACCCCGCGCGACGAGCAATCGCTCGACGGGGTCGATGTCGCCGACGGCCTGACCGGCAGCGTGCTGATCATCGGCTTCGGACGCTTCGGCCAGATCGCCAGCCAGCCGCTGCTGCTGCGCGGCATAGACGTCTCGATCATCGACAATGATGTCGAGATGATCCAGGCTGCGGCCGATTTCGGCTTCAAGGTCTATTATGGCGACGGCACGCGGCTGGATATCCTGCATGCGGCCGGCGCCGGCCGGGCACGCGCGGTGCTGATCTGTGTCGACAAGGCCGATGCGGCTGTTCGCATTGCCCAGCTGATCAAGGCCGAATTTCCGCTGCTTACAGTGCTGGCCCGGGCTTTCGACCGCGGCACCGCGCTGCAGCTCATTCGCGCCGGCGTCGACTATCAGCTGCGTGAGACCTTCGAATCGGCCCTGGTTTTCGGTGGCTCGGCCCTGGAATCGCTTGGGGTTGATCCCGAAGACGTGGCTGAAACGATCGAAGACGTCAGGCGCCGCGACACCGACCGCTTCGAAACCCAGCTCGCCGAAGGCATCCGCGCCGGACAACGCTTCTTGCGGGGCAATATCGGCACGCCGATTCCGACACCGCTCTCCACGCCGCGCCGCCCCGGCCAGGCACTCAATGAAGAGACGGCCGGCGTTCTGCACAAACCCGAAACCGCCGATTGAACAGGGAAGCATGCATGGGATTGGACAACAGGGCCCTGTCGGTCACCAAATTCTGGCGTGATGCCGGCGAGGATGCATGGTTCGAGAAAAACGATGCCTTCGATGCCGGTTTCCGCGACCGCTTTCTTGATCTGCACTACGCCGCCGCGCGGCGCGAATGCGATGACTGGTCAGAACACGCCGAAGGCTCGCTGGCGCTGATGATCCTGCTCGACCAGTTTCCGCGCAATTGTTTTCGCGGTACCGGCCACATGTTCGCCACCGACTCGCTGGCCAGGCATTTTGCTCGGAAGGCGGTCGCCGCCGGGCATGATCTGGCGCTGGAACCCGAACTCCGCGTGTTCCTGTATTTGCCGTTCGAACATGCAGAAAACCTTGCCGACCAGGACATTTCGGTCGAACTGCACACCGCCAGGGCCGAGTTCAACCTGAAATACGCACTGGAGCATCGCGACATCATCCAGCGCTTCGGCCGCTTTCCGCACCGCAACAGCTTGCTTGGCCGCGAAACCACGGCGGAGGAAAAGGCATTCCTGGACGCAGGTGGGTTCTCGGGCTGACGCCTGTCTGTCTCTTTGCTTTGGCGCAATCCCAAGGGAAAGCTTCAGCGCAACCACCAGTCACGGCCGGATGGCAATCGCTCGATGCCGGCGGCGTCAACGGCGCCCAAGCGCTCCGACACGCTTCGCCCGCCGACGGCAAGATCCGGCGCGATCTCAGCCAGCGGCGCCAGCACGAAGGCGCGCTCCAGCATGCGCGGATGTGGCACTTCCAGGCCGGTCTCATGGATGATGCGGTCGCCGAACACCAGAATGTCGATATCGATCAGCCGCGGCCCCCAGCGCTCCTCACGCACCCGCTTCAGCTTTCGCTCGGCATCGAGGCAGAGATCGAGCAGCGCCCGCGGCGAGAGCTGGGTCGACAGTTCGGCGGCGGCGTTGAGGAAATCCGGCTGATCGAGCTTGCCCCAGGGCGGCGTGCGGTAGAGCGAAGAAACGGCGGCGACGCGCGTGTCCGCATCGGCATCGAGAATACGCAATGCCGCTGCCATCGAGGCAGCCGGGTCGCCCAGATTGCCGCCGAGGCTGAGGTAGACGGTGTTACTCCGGCCAGACAACGGTCACCTCGACATAATCGAGCACGCCAGGCACCGGCGCGTTCGGCTTGCGCACGGTGATTTCGGCTCTCTTGATCTGGGGAAATCGCTCCGTCAGCGCCTTTGCCACTTCCATTGCCAGGGCCTCGATCAGGAAGCGCCGCTCGCCGGTGATGATCTTCTCGATCACCGTGAAGGCAATGCCATAGTTGACGGTTTCCCCGATGGCATCGTCGACAAGCGCGCGGCCGGGTTCGACCGACAGCACCGCGTCGACGTAAAAACGCTGGCCAAGCGCCTCCTCCTCGTCGAGCACGCCATGCCGTGCAAAGAAGGCGCAGTTCTTCAAGCGGATGACATACATGGCTCAGCGTCCCGATCTAGAGCGACTTGCGTTCCACTTGGACGCACAAAGTACGCTCTAACACTTTTGAATCTATGCACCGCGCTTTCCGAAAATCGATTCCGATTTTCGGGCCGATGCGGCGGTTTCACGCGCCAGCATAGCATCCGCCACGGCCAGCGCGTCCACGTTGATTGCGACATCATGGACGCGAAACAGATGCGCGCCCTTGAGCCTGAGAATGACGCTGGTCGCCGCCGTCCCGGCGGCACGGTCGGCCGCATCGCGGCCGGTGACGGTGCCGATGAAGCGTTTTCGCGAGGTGCCGGCCATCAGCGGAAAGCCAAGCGCATGAAGCTCTGCAAAACGCGCCATCAGGTCGAGATTGTCCTCAGACGTCTCCTTGGCGAAGCCGAAGCCGGGGTCAAGCACGATGCGATCGTCCGCAACGCCGTTCCGACGGGCGATCTCCAGCGATTTCTCCAGGAAGGCGAATTGATCGGCGATCACGTCGGGCAATTTTTCTCGATCCCGGCCAGTATGCATGATGATGAGCCCGGCACCGGTTTCGGCGGCGACCCGCGCAATGTCGGGCTCGCGCTGCAAACCCCAGACATCGTTGACGATATGCGCGCCGGCAGCCACCGCAAGCCGCGCCGTCTCGGCACGATAGGTATCGACCGAAATCAGCACCTCGCCGGAACGCGCCAGCGCCTCGATCACCGGCAGGATACGCGCCTGCTCCTCGCTGGCCGATATTGCGGCGCCGCCCGGCCGGGTCGATTCCCCACCAACATCGATGATCCGAGCCCCTTCGCCGACCATGCGACGCGCCTGGGCCAGTGCCGCCTCGGGACCATCAAACAGGCCACCGTCGGAAAAGCTGTCGGGGGTGACGTTGAGGATCCCGACGACCACGGCCTTGCGGCCAAGGTCGAGATGGCGTCCATGGGCCAGCTGCCATCGCCCCGCCGTCATTGCTCATCAACCATGGGCTCATCAATGATGTGTGATCCGCAAAGGATCAATTCCGTTGCGTTGGCAACGGCCGTAAAGCAAGGTGGTCGAAGAGGCAATATGATGAAACGAACCCTGCTCTGCGCGCTGCTGCTTGCTGTGACGACCGCCATTCCAGCGGGCGCGGCCAATTTGGTGAAGACATACAGCTATTTTTCCATTGGCGGCAGCACGCTCGAGGATATCGAGAAGCAGCTCTCCAAACATGGGCCGCAGGTCAAAAGCACGGGCTCGCGCCACCCCGGCGCCACCCAGATGGCCTTCACCACCCGTATCAGCTACGCCCGGCAGGCTGGCTCCTGCCGGATCGCCGACGCGGTCGTGACCCTCAAGGTCAAGGTAATCCTTCCGGAATGGCGCCGCCCGCGCAAGGCGGATGCCGATGTCAAGCTGTTCTGGGATACGCTGGCTGCCGACATCAAGCGTCACGAAGAACGCCATGTCGAGATCGCCAAGAATCATGCCCGCGAGCTCGAAGACGCGCTGAAGGCGACCTATCCGCAGAAGGATTGCGATGCGGCCAAGGCAAAGGCTGCCGAGATCACCGCCGCCGTCCTCGCCAGGCACGACCGCGCCCAGGTGCAGTTCGACCGCGTCGAAAGCGTCAATTTCGAAAGCCGTATCCTGCGGCTCATGCGCTATCGCATCGAGCGCATGCAGAATGGCCAGCTGCCGCCGGCCTGAATTTCGTGGGCGCACTGAGTGGCGCCGACGCAAGCCAACCGGGCCGAAGCGTAGTGCCAGCTTCGAAAAATTTTCGAACGGCAGTCGAAATCGGCCTATACGGAACGACATATCACGGGTTGGCAGGGCACAACCCTCCAAGCACGGGCATCACGGCCGATCGCGCGGCGCACCCACCAGACAAGCCCTATCGGTGCCCCGGACGGCGCGCAAGCACATGGACAAAAGACTTATGGACCAGGCTGTCGACAAGCAGACCATCGCGGCTGCGGCAACGCCACTGACCGAAGCCGAGAAGAACGCCATCATCGGCGGCGTGCTTTTGTCGATGCTGCTGGCGGCGCTCGACCAGACCATCGTCGCGCCCGCCATGCCGACCATCGGCCATGCGCTAGGCCATGCGCAATACCTGCCCTGGATCGTCACCGGCTACCTGCTGACCGCGACCGCCATGGCGCCGCTCTACGGCAAGATCTCGGACGTCTATGGCCGGCGGCCAACGGTCTATGCCGCGATCCTGATCTTCCTCCTGGGATCGCTTGTCAGCGCGATGGCTCCCAACATGTTCATGCTGGTGGTCGGGCGCGCCATCCAGGGCGCCGGCGGCGGTGGCCTGTTCGCCCTGGCGCAAACCGTGATCGGAGACCTTGTGCCGCCGCGAGAGCGAGCACGGTACGCGGCCTGGATTTCGGGCACCTGGGCGGTCGCCAGCATTGCCGGGCCACTGTTGGGCGGCACCTTCGCCGAGCACCTGCACTGGTCGCTGATCTTCTGGATCAACATCCCGCTCGGCATCGCCGCGATGGCCATCATCAACAAGCCGCTGAGGAAGCTGCCGGTCGCGGCAAAGCGGCATCGCATAGACGGACTTGGCGCGCTGCTTTTGATCGCGGCCACCGCCCTACTGCTTCTTGCCTTGAATTGGGGTGGCAGCGAGTATCCATGGCTGTCGCGAGAAATCCTCGGGCTGGTGGCGAGTTCGGCCATCATCTGGTGTGCGTTCGCGCTGCGGCTGTTGCGCGCTTCCGAGCCGCTGATCTCGCTCGAAGTGCTCTCCAATCCGATCGTTCTCGGGGGCACGCTTTCCCTGTTCCTCCTGCAGGCCTCCAATATCGGGCTGTCGGTCTATCTGCCGGTCTACCTGCAATCGGTCATCGGCTTGTCGGCGAGCGAATCCGGCACCGCCCTGCTGGGGCTGATGCTGGGCACGGTTGCCGGCGCGACATTCAGCGGGCGCACAATTCCACGCTTCGTCCACTACAAGCGGATCGCCATGATCGGGTTGGCCTTCGCCGCCGTGTGTCTCGGCATCCTCACGCTTGTGGCCGGGCACGCCTCGCTGCTGGTCGTCGAGATCCTGACGACATGCATCGGCATTGGCAGCGGCACCACCTTTCCGGTCGCCACGGTGTCGGTCCAGAACGCGGTCGACCCCAAGCATCTCGGCGTCGCCACCGGCGTGATGACGTTCCTGCGCTCGCTGGGCAGCGCGCTCGGCGTGGCTATCCTCGGTGCCGTCGCGCTGGGCAACGGCCTGCCGCTGGCTGGCGAAGGCGCCCAGACGGGCGGAGCCGTGGCTGGGACTTCGGCGTTCTGGGTGATCTTCGCCGCCGCCGTGGTCATGCTGGTACTGGCGCTTCTGACGCTCAGCCTGATGCCGGAAAAGCCGCTGCGCGGCCGGCCCGAGGCTCCGGTACTGGCGGACTAGACTGGAGCTATTCCAACAAAAATGAGAAGCGCCTTCTCCTGGGAATTGCATAAAATCAAGGAGATAGGGCGTCTTCCCGTTTCCGCGAAACGGTGAAACGCCCTAGGACGCGTCCACCACGCCGAGCTTCTTCTGCAGGCTCGTGGACGAGGTCGTGTACTGGAACACGATGCGTTCGCCGGGGCTGATGATGCGCTTGGCGGCCTGCGCCATCAGCGCCACTTCATGGAAGCCCGACAGGATCAGCTTCAGCTTGCCCGGATACCAGTTGATGTCGCCGACCGCGAAAATGCCGGGCACCGATGTCTGGAACTTCTCGGTGTCGACCGGAATCAGGTTCTCGTGGAGATTGAGCCCCCATTCCGCGATCGGGCCAAGCTTCATGGTCAAGCCGAAGAAGGGCAGCATGCGTGTGCATGGCACTTCGATATCGCCGTCCGGACCGCCCTTGATGGTGGCCGATGACAGCTGGCCGTCGGCGCCGGCGAGGCCGGTCACCTGGCCGACCCTGAATTCCAGCTGCTTCATCTCCTGCATGGCGTACATCTTGTTGACGCTGTCGGGCGCGGCGCGGAATTCAGGGCGCCGGTGGACCAGCGTCACGCTTTTCGCCACAGGCTGCAGGTTCAGCGTCCAGTCCAGCGCCGAGTCGCCGCCGCCGACGATGACCAGGTCATGGCCGCGAAAATCCTCCATCCGGCGCACCGAATAAAAGACGCTCTTGCCCTCGTAGGGCTCGATGCCCGGAATCGGCGGGCGCTTCGGCTGGAACGAGCCGCCGCCAGCGGCGATGACCACCACCTTGGCCTCGAACACCTCGTTCTCGTCCGTGGTCACGCGAAAGCTGCCATCCTCCAGCTTCTCCAGGCTGGAGACCATGCGGTTGTAGGTGAAGTCAGGCTTGAACGGGTGGATCTGTTCGAGCAGCTTGTCCACAAGTCCTTGCGCCGAGATCGAAGGCCAACCGGGAATGTCGTAGATCGGCTTTTCCGGATAGAGCTCCGCGCATTGGCCGCCTGGCTTGTCGAGAATGTCGATCAGGTGGCACTTCATGTCGATCAGGCCGAGTTCGAACACGGCAAACAGCCCGACAGGCCCCGCTCCGACAATGAGGACATCCGTCTTGATTGTTTCGGTCATGCTGTGTGTCCCCTTGGGAATGGGGCGAGACTGCATGAGCCGCGGCCTGCTGCCAAGCGGCAGCGGGAAAAATCGGCTTCAGCCCTGCCGTTCGGGCACCCGCACCACCAGACCGTCGAGCGCGTCGCGCACCTTGATCTGGCAGGACAGCCGCGAATTCGGCTGGACGTCATAGGCGAAGTCCAGCATGTCCTCCTCCATCGCCTCGGGCTCGCCGACCTCCGCCGTCCATGCCTCGTCGACATAGACATGGCAGGTGGCGCAGGCGCATGCGCCGCCGCACTCGGCCTCGATCCCCGGCACGGCGTTGCGGATGGCGTTTTCCATCACCGTCGAGCCGTTTTCGGCATCCACGTCAAAATGTGTGCCGTCATGGGCAATGAAGGTCAGTTTGGTCATTTGTCACCTGAAGGGAGTTTCAGCCGAGATAATCACTCCGGCAAACAAGTCAACTGCCGCGCGAAAGCGGCGCTCGGTGACGTTTTTCCACAAACCGGGGTCAGCGATTGATCGCGGCGATGAAATCGCGCACTTCGTCGATCAGCGTGCCGAGCCGCTTGAGCGTCTGGCTGTCTTCCGGCCGCCGCTCGATCTCGGTGGCGCAATCGGCGATGGCGAAGGCGCCGACGCCGCGAGCCGAGCCCTTCAACCCGTGAGCCAGCAAAAGCCGGTCCTTGAGATTGGCGTCGACTATTTTGTCGCGCACGGACAGCGCCTGCTGTACAAACAGCGCCAGCACCTCCTGCTCAAGAGCGCGGTCGCCCATCGTCTGCCGGGCAAGGTGTGCCAAATCGACCGGTCGGGACTGCCTGGTTCCCGATACGTCGCCCCCGGGCATTGAGAAGGCAATGCCGCTTTCGCCACGCATGAACTCGAACTCCGTTTTCTTCGGCCGCCTGAAAAACTAGGCGAATCCAATGGACAACGGGTTAATGAATGGCCGGGAAAAATGTTGCGAAAGCGGCGCCCAAATCACGCTTCCGTTAACCTTATATTTAAAGTTTTACGTATCCCGCGGAATGCATGTTTTCTTTACCCCCCTGTGTCATTACGATACGAGGGTCCATTTTCAGCCTCCTGCGCGGGGGTAAGACAAACAGAATTATAAGCCCGCGGCAGCTAGTACAGGGTAGCGAAGGCATGGCGAAGAAACCAACGACGAACACGAGAACTCTCGACAGCGACGTAGCCAGGGAACTGGAAAAAGCGCTCGATCTCGACCTCAGCGGCGACATCGGCAGCGGCGATCTCGATATCGCGGCTTCGATGGACGATCTGGAAGCGCAGATATCCCAGGCCGCCGACGAGCTGGCTCGCGAGGGACGCAACCAGAATCCGGCACCCGCCGCCAATCAGGCGCCCGTGGTCAATCAGGCCCCCGTGACCAATCAGGCCGCGAAGCCCGCGCCAAAGGCCAAGCCCGCTGAACTGCGCCCCGTGGAGACACGCAATGGCAATGGCACGCAGCCCACGGGCTTTGCGCCGGCCAACGACGATCGTCAGAAAGATTACAAGACCCTGCTGCACAGCCTCAACAGGCGCGCTTCCAACACCGTCTACTGGATCATCGCGTTTGTCTCGCTCGCCTGGATCGCGGGCGCCGGTGCGCTCGCCAACCTGCTGTTCGGACCGAGCATCTGGCGGATCCGCACGCTCGACCAGTTCTTTGCCCGTCCCGAGCTGATTGGCCTCGCCGTCGCGGCGATCGTGCCGATCATCCTGTTCTGGGCCTTCGCGGCCATGATTCGCCGCGCCCAGGACATGCGCATTGCCGCGCAGTCGATGACGGAAGTGGCCTTCCGCCTGACCGAGCCGGAAAACATGGCGCAGGATCGCGTCATGATGATCGGCCAGGCTGTTCGCCGCGAAGTGGCCGCCATGGGCGAAGGCATCGAACGCACGCTTGCCCGCGCCGTGGAACTGGAAACCCTGGTCCACAGCGAAGTCAACCAGATCGAGCGCTCCTACTCGGAAAACGAAACCCGCATCCGTTCGTTGGTCGACGGGCTCGGCAGCGAGCGCGAGGCCGTCGTCACCCATGCCGAGCGGGTCCGCGCCTCGATTTCAGGTGCGCATGAGACGCTCAGGGATGAAATCGGCGCCGCCAGCGACATCATCCGCGACTCGATCCTCAACGCATCGACCAAGCTGTCGATGACGATCACCAATTCCGGCGACACGCTGATCGACCGCATCAATGAAAGCTCGATGTCGATTTTCGATTCGGTGGAAGGCCGGCTCGACAACATCACCGACAGGCTTACGACCTCTGGCGAGGCCTTCGCCAGCCTGCTCGACACGCGCATTGCCAAACTGACGGACACGACGGACGGCCTTACCCGGTCGCTGACCGATCTGCTCGACGATCGCACCACCGGCATGGTGTCGCTGCTTGGCGGCGCCGCGCGCACCCTCAATTCGGAATTCGAAGCCAGCCTCAACGGCATCGAGCGCACGCTCGCCGAACGCGGCCAGGCGCTGATCAGCGAGTTCCAGACCCGCGCCGAAGCGCTGGACACCGGCACGCAGAAGCTCAATGCCGCGCTTGAGGCGCGAGCCCGCCAGATCAACGAGACGCTGGTCGAGCGCGCCCGCGAAATCGCCCACACTTTCGCCGAGAGCAGGGATACGCTGAGCGCGATGATCGATCAGGGCAAGACCCAGATCGGCGCCGACATG
This sequence comes from Mesorhizobium sp. B2-1-3A, assembly GCF_006442655.1. Classification (NCBI taxonomy): domain Bacteria; kingdom Pseudomonadati; phylum Pseudomonadota; class Alphaproteobacteria; order Hyphomicrobiales; family Phyllobacteriaceae; genus Mesorhizobium; species Mesorhizobium sp. B2-1-3A. Next base: position 385,864 of record NZ_VFWK01000004.1, on the reverse strand, counting down.
GCCGACATCGTCACCTCGACATCGAGCATGCTGGAGGCCCGCGCCAGTGACTTCGCCGGGCGCATGGAAGCGGCGCGTCACGTCGTCTCGCGCTCCTTCGACAGCGACATCCAGCGACTCGCCGACGCTCGCGTCGGCATCGAGGAAGCCGTCGAAAACCACAGCCGCAAGCTTTCCGAAAGCCGCGAACGCATGGCGGCCGCGATGGAGGCGGATCTTGCGAAATTCGCCGAGGGCCGCGCCGGCATCGATGCCGCCGTGACCAACCAGGTGCAGAAGCTGGCCGAGGGCCGCAGCCTGATCGCACGCGCCCTCGAAGAGGACCTGCGCAAGGTCAACGAATCGCGCGCTGCCATCGATGCATCGCTCGGCAGCCACCTCGAGAGGCTGGAAGAAGGCCGCAACCGGCTTTCACTGGCCCTCAACGAAGACTCTGGGAAACTTGTTCAAGCTCGCACGATCATTGATGAAATGGTCGCCGGACATGTTGGAAAACTGGCTGAAGGCCGCAACATCCTGTCGCGCGCCCTGGAAGCAGATCTCGGCAAGCTGTCCGACAGCCGCGCCAGCATTGACGGGCTGGTCGCCGGCCAGGTCGAGAAGATCGCCGAAGGCCGTGCGGTGCTCGCCAAGGCGCTGGAAAACGACATTATCGGCATCAAGAACCTGATCGAGACCCATTCGGCAAAGCTGGTGGAAGACCGCACCCAGCTCGGCCGTTCGCTTGAAAGCGACCTCTCGGGCATCAGGGGCCTGCTTGACGATCATTCCGGAAGGCTTGTCAACGACCGCAGCCTGCTGTCGCAGACGCTCGAAGCCGACCTTGCCAAGCTGGCCGAAAGCCGCTCGAGCATCGACGGCCTGGTCGCCGGCCAGGTCGAAAAGCTGGCCGAGGGCCGCGACATTCTCAAGCGCGCGCTGGAATCGGACCTCAACACCATCAAGGGCGTCATTTCGAGCCAGTCGGAAAAACTGGCTGAGGACCGCGGACAGCTTTCGCGGGTCCTGGAAGCCGACCTGCAGAATGTGAACAGCGTCATCGCCGACCACATGAACAGGCTGGTTCAGGATCGTTCGACCTTGTCGAAGGCTCTCGAGGACGACCTCGCCAAGCTCGCCGACAGCCGCTCCAGCATCGATGGCCTGGTCGCCGGCCAGGTGGAGAAACTGGCCGAAGGCCGCGACATTCTCAAACGCGCGCTCGAAGCCGACCTCAACACGATCAAGAACACCGTTGCCGACCAGTCGCAGAAACTGGTCGACGACCGCGCCCAGTTCGCCAAGGCGCTCGAAGCCGATCTCGAAAGCGTCAACGGCCTCGTCAACAGCCATTCCGAGCGGCTTGTCCAGGATCGCTCGACCCTGTCGAAGGCGCTGGAAGTCGACCTCGAAAGCGTCAACAGCCTCGTCAACAGCCATGCCGAGCGCCTGGTCCAGGAGCGCTCGACCCTGTCGAAGGCGCTGGAGACCGATCTCGACAGCGTCAGCGGCCTGGTCGCGGGCCACGCCGACAGGCTTGTCCAGGAGCGCTCGACCCTGTCGAGAGCGCTCGAGGACGATCTTGCCAAGCTCGCCGAAAGCCGCTCCAGCATCGATGGCCTGGTCGCCGGCCAGGTCGAGAAGCTGGCCGAAGGCCGCGACATTCTCAAACGTGCCCTTGAAGCCGATCTCGCCAAGCTGGCCGAAAGCCGCTCCAGCATCGATGGCCTGGTCGCTGGCCAGGTAGAAAAGCTGGCCGAAGGCCGCGACATTCTCAAGCGCGCGCTGGAATCGGACCTCAACACCATCAAGGGTGTCATATCCAGCCAGTCGGAAAAGCTGGCGGAGGATCGCGGACAGCTTTCGCGGGTCCTGGAGGCCGACCTGCAGAAGCTGACCGAAAGCCGCGGTGAGATCGACAACATCATCGCCGGCCATGTCGGCAAGCTGGCCGATGGCCGCGACATGTTGAGCCGTGCGCTGGAAGACGATCTCGGCAAGCTCGCCGAGACCCGCAAGGACGTCGACCGCTCGCTGTCGGGCCATATCGACCAGATCGCAGCCCGGAGCACCGACATTTCGGCCGCGATCGCCGCCGATGTCGACAAGATCGAGCAGGCGTTCAGCCGTCAGACCGGCATCATCGAGGAACGCGCCGGAACCATGGAGCGTGCGCTTTCGACCGGCGTCGACAACGTTCGCAACGTGCTCGAGAAGAGTGCGGTCTTCGTCGCCGGCGCATTGCGCGAAAAAGTCCTGGAAGTCACCAGCACGCTGCATGAGCAGGCCGGTGCGGCCTTCAGTGACGCCGACCGCAAAATCGCCGAGCGCGCCGAGCAGACGTCGGCCGCCCTTTTGGCGCGGGCCGAAGACATCGCCCGCACCTTCGAGGAGGCCGATCGTCGCCTCCACGCTCGTGCGGAAGACACGTCGAACGCCCTGCTTGCCCGTGCCGACGACACCTCCAGCACGCTGCTGGCGCGTGCCCATGAAACAGCCGATCAGCTGGCCGCCCGCGCCGGCGAAATCGCCGGCACCTTCGACCTGGCGGACCAGAAGCTCGCCGCCCGCGCCCAGGCAACCACCGACCAGTTGGCCGCCCGGGCTCAGGACACCGCGGATCATCTGGCGGCCCGTGCAAGCGAGATCGCCGGCACGTTCGACGCGGCCGACCAGAAACTGGTTGCCCGCGCCGTCGAGACGGCACAGTCGCTGGCCGCCCGCGCCGGCGACATCCTGCGCAACTTCGAAAGCGCCGACCAGAGGCTCGGCATGCGCATCGGCGAATCGGCCGAGGCGCTGGCCGCCCGCGCTTCGGACCTCGGCCGCATCTTCGATGCCGCCGACCAGCAACTGGTTTCGCGCATCGCGGAAGGCTCGGACGCCCTGTCCAGCCGTGCGTCGGAAATCGGCCGCATCTTCGACGAGGCGGACCAGCGCCTGGTCTCGCGTATCGCCGACAGCTCGTCGACGATCGGCGAACATGCGCAGACCATCGTCGGTGCTTTCGCCAGCACCGAGCAGAGGGTCGCCGACCGTGCCCGCCAGACCGGCCAGGAACTGGCCGTGCATGCCCGCGAAATCGAGCAGGCGCTTGCCGGCGCCGACGAGCGTCTTGCATCGAGCGCCGCGGCCGCGGCCGCCCGTGTCGAGGAGCAGCTCTCGGGCGTCGAGAACCGGCTCGCCTACACCACCGAGACGATGGGGCAGAGGCTCAACGAACAGGTTTCGACCGCCGAGGCGCAACTCGTTTCGCGCGCCAATGTGATCGCCGAGACCTTCACCGCGGTTGGCCAGCATATCGGCCAGAGCACCAACGACGCCGCCAAGACGATCGGCGCCAACACCCGCGAACTCAACACCATGCTCGCGGCCCGCTCCGCCGAAATGTCGAGGATCCTCGACGAAACCGCCCGGCCGTTGGTCGAGCGCTTCGCCCAGGGTGGCTCGGAACTGCAGAAGAGCATGGAAGAGGTCACCGAACGCGCGACCGAGAAGCTGCGCAGCGAAAACGCCGCCCTTGTCAACGCGCTCGCCAGCCGCACCGCCGAGACCTTGTCGGCGGTTGAAGGCGCCCGCTCGTCGCTGTCCGACAGCGTTGCCGATCTCATCGGCCGCATGACCAACTCCAGCTCGCAGCTCGGTCAGCTGATCGAGCAGGCCGCGCTCAACCTCGGCCAGGTCGACGAACGCCTAACCGGCAGCACACAGAGCTTCGCGGCGACCACCGAAAAGGCGGCGCAGACCTTCGCCAGCTCGGCGCGCCTGGTCGACTCGAACACCACAAGGCTGACGGAACTGTCGTCGTCGACCTTGCGCGAAGTGGCCTCTATCGCCACCAAGTTCGATGAACACAGCCGTCTGCTGGCCAGTGCCTCGGACCTGTTGAGCTCTGCTCAGAGCAACCTCGAGCACACGCTGGAAAGGCAGTCGTCGCTTGAAGATCTCGCCGTCGGCCTGGTCAAGAAGTCGGAAGATCTCGAAAGGGTCATGCGCTCCTTCGAAAATCTCGTCGGCCAGACGTTGCAGAACGCCGAAGGCAAGACGCTGGAATCGGCCGACAAGATCCGCAACGCCATCACCGATGTCGTGGATTCGGCCACCAAGCGCTTCGCCGATGCGACCGAGGAGATGCGGCGTACCGCGGGCTCGATCAAGAGCGAACTCGACCTCACCCGCGCCGAGCTCAAGAAAGGCGTCATCGAGATGCCGGAAGAGGCAAAGGAATCGACCTCTGCCATCCGTCGCGCCGTTTCCGAGCAGATCAACGCCCTGAAGGAGCTTTCCGACATCGTTGCGAAGTCCGGTCGTGGCGGCGACACCTCGGAGCCGCGCACCTTGCGTCCGGCGCCGCAAGCGCCGGCCACCCGCGCTGCCGAGCCGCCGCGTCGCGCGCCGGCGCCGCAGCCGGAGCTTCGCACGCCTCAGGCGCCGCTGGGCGGTGCCGCACTGCGCGGCACGCTCGACCTCGAGCGTCCGGTTGAGGCGGCACCGCGTCAGCAGCGTCCCGACGCCAATACCCGCACGCCACAGGGCGGCTGGGTGCGTGACCTCCTGACCGCGGCGTCGAACGATGCGGATCTCAGGCCGGCGGCTCCACCCTCGGCGCCCGCGGAAGCACCGCGTGCGGCCCCTGCCCAGCGCTCGCCACTGCATGTGGTGGAATCGCTGAACTCCCTCTCTGTCGACATTGCACGGGCCATCGACCACGACGCTTCGATCGAGCTGTGGAACCGCTATCGGCGCGGCGAGCGGGACGTGTTCACGCGCCGGCTCTACACGCTGAAGGGCCAGCAGACGTTCGACGAGATCCGCCGCAAATACCAGGGAGAGGCCGAGTTCCGCGCCGCTGTCGACCGTTACTGCGACGACTTCGAGAAGCTGCTGAAGGATGTCTCGCGCAACGACCGCGACAACATCATGGCGCAGACCTACCTGACGTCGGACACCGGCAAGGTCTACACCATGCTGGCCCACGCCAGCGGCCGCTTGCACTGAGCCGGAATTGAACAGGCGGGGTCCCGCCCCGCCTGTGACTGCCTCAAAGCTCCGTCGCTGAAACGTTCTCGCAGCTGCGAGCCGACGCATGCGCTCGATACGCTCGCGGCGCGAAGTCCGATTTCCCGACGGCGCGAAGACTACGGGCCTGCCGTCCTGATCCTCGATAAAAAGGGGGCCGACCGTGAAGACGGCAATCATATTCGACTGCGAGTTTCTCTGCCTTGAGGGTTCGCAACGCAGATTCTGGTGTGCTGCCCACGATCCCGACCCGGTCATCGCCCAGATCGGCGCTGTCAGACTTGGGCTCGAAGATGATTTTCCGCTGCTCGGTACACACAAGGCCTATATCAGACCGATCGACCGGTTTGGCCGGAGATATGCACTTGACCCGTTCTTCACCAAACTGACCGGTATCACTGAGGAAAACATCGAGACCGAAGGGGTCGCGCTGGGAGAAGCCCTTGCCGATATCGATCGTTTTTCCGGAGGCGCGTGATTCTGGTCCTGGGGCAAGGACGAACTGAACATGATCGCCATCTCCTGCTATGTCGCGGGCATTCAGCCTTCCATCCCGGCTACCCGGTTTGACAACGCCGTGAAGTTGCTGATCGCGGCCGGGATGCCGATCGAGGATCTGGCGAGGACGCCGAGCAACAAGCTTGCGGATTATTATGGTGTCGAACACCCGCCGTTACAGGGCCACGACGCGCTCGACGATGCGCTGTCAGTGACCTACACCTTGCGGCACCTGATGAAGACTGGAAAGCTGCGGCCGGAGGTCTTCGACCGCCTTTAGCCTGGAAGCGTCGGTGTATCCGGCGCGCCGGGCGCTCAGATCACCGAATCGGTCCAGCGGACGATCTGCTTGGCGGCATCGCCAAACGCAGCGTCCAGCGCACTGACATAGGCGGAATTGCCGCTGCCCGAGACCGGTGCGGTCGCGGTGAAGCTCTTGGACGCGCGCACCTCGCCGTTGCGGTCGTTGAGGATGCGCACGAACAGGTCGACTTCGGCGTGCTCGCCACCGTCGACGCGCACCTCGAACGAACGGATCTCGACGATGACCTGATAATCGATCGCTAGGCCCTCGCCCGGCTTGCCGACACCGGCAAAGCTGCCCGAGCGCTGGAATGTCTCGGCCAGTCGCGCCTGCACGATCAGCGGCAGGCGGTCGGCCCATTGCGCGCCCTTCAGATACTGGATCGAGCGGTCGGAGGGTTTGATTACGATATTCTGGCTGTCCAGCGCCTTGAGCGCCGAGGGCTGGGCGATCAGGATTTGCTTGCGGCTGTGGCCATGCGCGTCGACCGAAGGCGCCGACAACTCAAACGTGTCGAGCGGCGCGGGTCCGCCACCGGGCAACGCCGCGCAGCTGGCGAGGGCCAAGGCAAGCAATGCCAGGCCCGATCTGGACACAATCGACTTCACGCGCGACCCCTGCTGTCCCCGTTATCTATCGACCTCAAAATAACCCGCATCCGCAATGACTGTTTCTGGGGCGAGCGGACGTCGAAGTCAACGCCGCGCCCTGCCATCGAATTGCCGAACCTCGCCGTCGCCACCGGAAAGAATGCGCTGCGGATTGCGGCTGAGATCCGTGACCGCCTCCTCGATGCGCGAGATCGAGCGGCGGCTGTCCTGCACCAGCGCCTCGACATTCGACAGGCCCTGGCCGGAGAAACGCGCCAGATTGTCGGTAATGACACCTAGCCGCGCATTCAGCGTATCGGCAACCTGCTTGAACGACTTCAGCGTATCCCTGGCGTCGGCCATCACGCCGTCGGCCTGCCCCGATCCAAGCAAGGTGTCGACCCTGGCAAGGATGCCGTCGACGCGCACCGAGGCATCGTTGAGCCGCTGCGCCAGTTGCTTGGCGTCCTTGATCGTCTGGTCGATATCGTCGGCGCGGTTGGCGAACTTGTCGGTCACCACGGCAATGTCGGCGGCGGCCTTGTTGGCGTTCTCGCTGGCCTTCTGGATGTTGGCCAGGGCCGCACGCACCTGCGCCGGGTCGACACCGTCCAGCACGCCGTCCACCTTGGCCAGCGTTCCCTGCGTCTGCTTGGCAAAATCATTGACGGATCCGACCGCGGTGTCGACATTCTTGATCACACCGTCGAGCTGCTGCGATGTCTGCTTGAGGTTCGCGGTCACCGTATCGACATTGGCGACGATGCTCTTGATCTTGTCCCTGTCGACGGCATTGAGCAGGCCTTCCGCCGCCTTCAGCGTGCCGTCGAGCTTGCCGGACACGCCCTTCAGTTCGTCGGACAGCGCGCTGACGCTGGACAGGAACTTGTCGATGCCGTCGGAATTCTTGGCCAGCGCATCGGAGAACGTCTGTACGTTCTGGACCGTCTGCGTCAGCGGCCCACGAACATCCTTGGTGAAGCCCTCGAGTTCGGTCAGCACCTTGTCGGCACGGGTGAAGATGTTCTGCGCCGTCTGCAGTAGATTGGTCACGGCGGACGGATTGGCGACAATCTCGGCGACCTTGCCTTCCTTTTCGGCCTGATCGAGGAGTTTCACTTCCTTGGGGTCGGCGCCCTTGAGCTCGATGTTGGCCTGCCCGGTGAGGCCGGCAAGGCCGATATCGGCCTGCGTCGACTTGGTGATCGGCGTCATCCGGTCGATCTCGGTGTCGGCGATGGCGACAGTCGGGTTGTCCACGTCGATATAGACGCGTTTGACGTCACCGACCTTGACGCCGTTGAACAGCACGAAGCTGCCGCGGCCGAGGCCGGAGGCCGAACCTGGAATGCGCACGCGCAACAGCGTCGTCTCGCCCCTGTCACCGATCGCCGCCGTCCAGTAGACGAAGCCGAACGCCGCCAGGATCGCAACCAGCGTAAAAATGCCGACAATGACGTAGTTGGCTCTGGTTTCCATTGCTTCACTTATGGCTATGCACGTGCGGCAAGATCAAGTTGGCGGGCGCGTTTTCCGCGGAAATAGGATTTCACCCACGGTTCCTCGCTCTTCAGCATGTCGTCGATTGTGCCTTCGACCAATACTTTCTTCTTGCCCAGCACCGCCACGTGGTCGCAAGCGGTAAACAGCGTGTCGAGGTCATGCGTGACCATATAGACGGTCAGATCCATGGTGTCGCGCAGCTTGACGACGAGTTCGTCGAATTCAGCGGCACTGATCGGATCGAGGCCGGACGTCGGCTCGTCGAGAAAGACGATGTCCGGATCAAGCGCCAAGGCGCGCGCAAGAGCCGCGCGCTTGATCATGCCGCCGGAGAGTTCGGAGGGAAATTTCTGCGCCGCATCCGGCGGCAGCCCGACCAGCTCGATCTTCAGCAGCGCCAGTTCGTCCATCAGCTTCCTTGGCAGGTCGAGATATTCGCGCATCGGCACCTGCACGTTCTCCTGCACGGTCAACGCCGAAAACAGCGCGCCATGCTGGAACAGCACGCCAAGACGCATGTCGATGCGCAGGCGCTCGATATCGCTTGCCTTGTCGACGTCGACACCAAACAGCTTGATCGTTCCCGACTGCTTGGGCATCAACCCGAGAATGGTTCGCAACAGGACGGACTTGCCGGCGCCCGAAGCACCGACGAACCCCAGGATCTCGCCGCGCTTGATGTCGAGCGAAAGCTTGTCGAGGATCAGCTTGTCCTCGATGGCAACGGTGACGTCGCACACCGAAAGGACGATTTCGCTTTCGTCCTCTTCCCCAACCGTGATGCCGTTGCCCTTCGCCATCATTTCAGAACTCGATCGCTGCGTAGAACATGGCGAAAAGGCCATCGAGGATGATGACGACGAAGATCGACTTCACCACCGAGGCGGTCACGTGCTGGCCGAGCGATTCGGCACTGCCGCCGACCTTCATGCCTTCGACCGAGGCGATCGTGCCGATGATCATGGCCATGAACGGCGCCTTGATCAGGCCGGCGAAAATCGTGCTGAGATCGATGGCGACACGCAGCCGGTCGATGAATGCGGCCGGGGGGATATCGGAGTAGAGCCAGGCCGCGACAATGCCGCCGCCGAGTGCCGCGAAATTGGCGATGATCGTCAGACATGGCAATGCGATCACCAGCGCAACCAGACGCGGAAAGACCAGAACGCCAATCGGGTTGAGACCGATGACCTTCAGCGCGTCGACCTCCTCGCGCATCTTCATCGAGCCGATCTCGGCGGTGATCGCACTGCCGGAGCGGCCAGCGATCATGATTGCCGTCATCAGCACGCCGAGTTCACGCAGGATCAGCACGCCGACGAGGTCGACGACGAAGATGTCGGCGCCGAAATAGCTGAGCTGGTAGGCGCCTTGCTGGGCAACGATGGCGCCGACGATCGCCGACATCAGCACCACCACCGGGATGGCGCCGACACCCATGCGGTCGATCTGGTTGAAGATCGCCGCCGGGTTGACGGCGTGGCCGCGGCCAAGCTTCATCTGCGCGCCGCGGATGGTGGCGCCAAGAATATTCATCGAAGCAAAGAAATCGTCGCGCATCTCGTAGACGCGCCGCCCAACCGCCTCAAGCGCCCGGATGACGATGTTGGGCGGCTGCGCCGGCCCGGATTCGGGCTCGCGCCGGACAGCCTCGCCGACCGCGTCGAGCAGGATGGAAGCGATCTCGCTTTGGCCCTGCAGCCGGACCTCGACGTTCTTCTTCTCGAAGACACTGACGAGGCGGTCGATCAGCCAGGCGCCGGCGGTATCGATCTTCTCGATTTTCGAAAGATCCAGCGCCAAAGTCTTGAAACCGCTTCGTTTCTCGATCTTGCGCATGTCGGCGTCGATTGACGCCACCGTTCGTGTCGTCCAGATTCCGGAGAACGCGCAGCCGAGAACGCCACCCTCCTCGCCGACCGCCACGCGCGGTTGGTGGTCAGCCTCCGAGGCGGTCGTGCCGCTTGCGTCGCGCTTGCCGATGGTCAACATGGCGTCCTGTTTAGCCTGATGGGTCCGACCTTGTCGATTTGCCGACAACCCTTCTCGCACAGCCGGAGCAGAAAAATATGGCGCGTGTCATTTCGGTCGAGGCGGAGCGCTTTCCGATCGCCGGCACCTTCACCATTTCGCGCGGCTCGAAGACGGAGGCCGAGGTCATCACATGCACGATCAGCCAGGATGGTCATAGCGGTCGCGGCGAATGCGTTCCCTACAAGCGCTACGGCGAGACCATGGACGGGGTGCACGCCGCGATAGAGGCGATGCGCGAGCGGATAGCCGGTGGCATCGACCGGACCGCCCTGCTCGGCGCAATGCCGGCGGGAGCGGCCCGCAACGCGGTCGACTGCGCCCTCTGGGACCTTGAAGCCAAGATGGGTGACAACCCGGTTGCACGCGCAATCTGGCCAGCTCCGCCGCGTCCATTGGAAACTGCCTACACGCTATCGCTCGGCGAACCCGAGGCAATGGCGGCACAGGCCCGTGCCAACGCCGGCCGGCCGCTGCTGAAGGTCAAGATCGGCGGCGACAACGACATCGCCCGGATCCAGGCGGTGAGACAGGCGGCACCCGGGAGCCGAATCATCCTTGATGCGAACGAAGGCTGGACCGACGACAACATCGTCGCGAACCTCGCCTTTGCCGCGGAGCAAGGCATTGCGCTCATCGAACAACCCCTGCCCGCCGGGCAGGATGAGATCCTGCGCCATATTGCGCATCCGGTGCCGATCTGCGCCGACGAAAGCGTGCATGAGGCGAAGAACCTGGAAGCGCTTGTCGGCCTCTACGACGCCGTCAACATCAAGCTCGACAAGTCCGGCGGGCTGACGGCGGCGCTCGTGCTGCGTGACCACGCCCGCGAACTGGGTTTTGGCATCATGGTCGGCTGCATGGTCGGCACATCGCTGGCCATGGCACCGGCGGTCCTGCTCGCCCAAGACGCCGATTTTGTTGACCTCGATGGTCCGCTGCTGCTTGCGCGCGACCGGGTGCCGGGTCTCGTCTATCAGGGTTCGCTCGTCTCACCCCCGGACCGCGCGCTTTGGGGCTGAGCGCGCAGCAAGCCCGATCAGCACGAGGCCAATGATCGCGATCGGGATCATCACCAGGAAACCATCGACGCCGAGACGGTCATAGAGCGGACCGGACGCAAGCGTGACGGCGGCCATGAAGAAGCCGTTGAAGAAATAGGCAATGCCTTGCGCGGCGCCCGTGCGCTCCTCGGAAACGGTCTCGGCGATCATCTTCTGCAGGCCGATCAGCACCATCGCGACAGACACCGAATGCAGTGACTGCACGGCGAAGAAGCCGGCGACGCCAAGGCCGAGCGGCCATACCAGTGGGAAGATGATCCAGCGCACGATCGACCCGATGCCGGCGATCACCATCACCCTGACGACGGATATGGAGGCGAAAATGCGATTGAAAAACAAAAACATGCAGACTTCGGACACCACGCCCCAGGCCCACAGCAGACCGACAACGGAATCGCTGATGCCAATCGATTTCCAGTAGATGGAAACGAAGCCGTAAAGGAAGGCATGGCTGGCGGTGATGATGCCGACGCCAAAGGTGAAGTAGAGGAAATAGGCATTGAACAGGCTCGGCGCCGCGTGCTGGATGTCCGCGGCAGAAAGCGGCGAGGCCTTGCGCGGCCGCCCCATGCGCGGCGCCAGCAGCCCCGCGACGAGTGCCGCGCCAAGGGCAAGGAAAATGATCACCGGAACGGCTTGGGGACCTGTGGCCGCCAGTATGAAGCCGCCCGCGACATTGGCGCAGAGATAGCAGATCGAACCCCATTTGCGCATGCTTGCGTAGTTCGAACCGAAGCGGCGCACGCCCGAAAGCGCCAGCGAATCGGCGATCGGCGAATGCGGCGTCCAGACAATGGTCAGGGCAAGCGACACCGCCAGCACCATGGCGTAGGTCGGCGTCAGGAAATAACCCGCCGAGAGCAGCAGGGACGCTGCCACCAGCGCGACATAGACATCGGCGCGGTCCCGCGCCCGGTCGGCGAGCGTCGTCAGCAGCGGCGTCGTCACCACGCGCAGGAACATGGGCGCCGCCAGGATGACGGCGATCTGCTCGGCGTGAAAGCCCTTGGCCTGCAGCCAGAGCGGGAAATAAGGCAGATGCGTGCCGAGCGATATGAACAGCGTGCCGAAGATCAGGCTCATGCGCAGTTCGAAATGGCGCGGCTTGACGAGCTGTTCTGGCGAAAGCGGCGGCAGGGACATGAATCGATCCAATTACGCCGCACTTGGCCGGCCGGCCAGCAACGTAGATCGATCCCTTAACATGGCGAAAAACCAGGCGAAACCGGCTGGACTAATCAATTGACACCGAAAACCGGCGAGAATTCGGGTCAGGCCGCCTGCCCCACCCGATCTTCGATGAGCATCGGGATGAAGGGCTCGTCGGGCGCTTCCGGCAGGATTTGCGCCCAGGTCAGGATTTCCATCCGGCCGTCGAAGTGCTCGACCACGGCCGTGCAGCTTTCCACCCAGTCGCCGGTGTTGATGTAGCGCACATCGTCGAAATTCTCGATCGCGGCATGGTGGATATGGCCGCAGATGACGCCGTCGACATGCGAGCGGCGGGCTTCCTCGGTCAGCACGGTCTGGAACGAGCCGATGAAGTTGACCGCTTTCTTGACCTTGACCTTGGCCCAGGACGAGAACGACCAGTAAGGCAGGCCGAGCAATTGGCGCAACCGCGTCACCACGCGGTTGACGATCATCGCCGCGTCATAGGCATGATCGCCGAGATAGGCGAGCCAGCGCTGATTGTGAACGACGGTGTCGAACTGATCGCCATGGATGACGAGAACGCGCTTGCCGTCGGCTGTTTCATGGATCGCGCGGTCGGCGACGACGATGCCGCCGAAATGCACGCCCTGAAACTGGCGGGCGAACTCGTCATGGTTGCCGGCGATATAGGTGATGCTGGCACCCTTGCGCGCCTTGCGCAGCAATTTCTGCACGACGTCATTGTGGCTTTGTGGCCAGTGCCAGCTCCGCCGCAGCCGCCAGCCATCGACGATGTCACCGACCAGATAGATGATGTCGGCGTCATGGTATCTAAGGAAATCGATCAGGAACTCGGCCTTGGCCGCCTTAGAGCCGAGATGGACGTCGGAAATGAACATGCTGCGGAAAGTGCGGGGCTCTTGGCCTGACATCGCGATTCACCCTTGCTTTCGAGCAGCCTATGCCTCGATTCATGCAACAACCGTATGACGGTTGCGATTGGTCCAGTCTAAGGACTAGCTTGCCGGCCTAATCACAGGAGAAATCGTCATGGATCTCGGTATCCGCGGAAAGAAGGCAATCGTCTGCGCTTCGAGCAAGGGGCTTGGAAAAGGCTGCGCCATGGCGCTGGCCGAGGCCGGTTGCGACATCGTCGTCAACGGGCGCAATGCCGAACTGGTGGCCAGAACCGCTGCCGAGCTGCGCGAGCGCTATGGCGTGACGGTGACGGAGGTCGTCGGCGACGTCTCCAAGCCCGAGGTGCAGAAGGCGCTGCTTGCCGCCTGCCCCGAGCCCGACATTCTCGTCAACAATAATGGCGGCCCGCCGCTGCGCGATTTCCGCGAACTCGATCGCGCGAAAATCCTCGAAGGCGTCACCCAGAACATGGTGACGCCGATCGAGCTGGTGCAGGCCGTCCTCGACGGCATGGCAAAGCGCGGCTTCGGCCGCATCGTCAACATCACCTCGCTGTCGGTCTACGTCCCCATTCCCGGTCTTGACCTCTCGTCGGGCGCGCGCGCTGGTCTCACCTCTTTCCTCGCCGGCGTGGCGCGAACGGTGATCGATCGCAACGTCACCATCAACAGTCTCTTGCCCGGCAAGCTCGACACCGACCGGCTGCGCGGGCCGCACGAGGTCGGCACTGTCGAGGATCCCGCCGCCGCTGCCGCGCGCAAGACCCGCATCAGCGCCGACGTGCCAGCCAAGCGGCTCGGCACGCCGGAGGAGTTCGGCCAGATCTGCGCCTTCCTGTGCTCGGTCCATGCCGGCTATCTGACCGGACAGAACATCCCGGTCGACGGTGGTCTCTACGTCAGCGCTTTCTGATCAAAAGGTCGGCAGAGCGGCGAGATTAATCCGGCATGAAACAGCCGTAAGCATCTGACATCCAGTGATTTTTGACGCGCCACGGTTTAAAGCCGACGGCGCGTCAATTAGCGTCGCGAAAAACCTTGGCCGCATGCTAAAAGGAGCCTCGAAGCAGGTTTCGAGGGAGCGGCCGGATGGAAGGCGAGAACAAGAAAACGGCACGTTCGGACCTCGACGAAGCCGCCCTCTACTTCCACAAGCACCCGACACCGGGAAAGCTCGAAATCCAGGCAACCAAGCCGCTTGGCAACCAGCGCGACCTGGCGCTCGCCTACTCGCCCGGCGTCGCTGCCCCTTGCCTGGAGATCCGCGACAATCCGGCAACCGCCGCCGACTATACGGCGCGCGCTAACCTGGTCGGCGTCGTCTCCAACGGTTCGGCGGTGCTCGGTCTCGGCAATATCGGCCCGTTGGCCTCTAAACCCGTGATGGAAGGCAAGGCGGTCCTGTTCAAGAAATTCGCCGGCATCGATGTCTTCGACATCGAGATCGACGCCCCCGAGATCGAGCGCATGGTGGAGACCGTCGCCGCTCTCGAACCCACTTTCGGCGGCATCAACCTCGAGGACATCAAGGCGCCGGAGTGTTTTGAGGTCGAGGAGCGGCTGAAAGCCCGCATGAGCATACCGGTGTTCCACGACGACCAGCACGGCACCGCCATCATCGTCGCCGCCGCCGTGCTCAACGGTCTGGAATTCGCCGGCAAGACCATTTCGGACATCAAGGTCGTCACCTCAGGCGCGGGCGCGGCCGCCCTAGCCTGCCTCAACCTTCTGGTCTCGCTCGGCGTACGGATCGAAAACATCTGGGTCACCGACCGTTTCGGCGTCGCCTACAAGGGCCGAACCGACGAGATGGACCGTTGGAAAGACCCCTATGTGAAGGACACCGAGGCGCGCACGCTGGCCGATGTCATCCCGGGCGCCGACGTCTTCCTCGGCCTCTCCGCGGCCGGCGTGCTGAAACCGGAACTGCTGCAGCACATGGCGCCGAAGCCGCTGATCCTGGCACTGGCCAACCCCAATCCCGAGATCATGCCGGAAGTGGCGCGCGCTGCACGACCCGATGCCATGATCTGTACCGGCCGGTCCGATTTTCCCAATCAAGTCAACAACGTCCTGTGCTTCCCCTATATCTTTCGTGGCGCGCTCGACTGCGGTGCCAGCGCCATCAATGAAGAGATGAAGATGGCCGCCGTGCGGGCCATTGCCGCCCTTGCCCGCGAAGAGCCTTCGGACGTCGCCGCACGCGCCTATTCGGGCGAGACGCCGATCTTCGGGCCCGATTTCCTGATCCCCTCGCCCTTCGATCCCAGGCTCATCCTGCGCATCGCGCCGGCCGTCGCCAAAGCGGCCTGCGACACCGGTGTGGCGACACGGCCGATCACCGATTTCACCGCCTATATCGACAAGCTCAACCGTTTCGTCTTCCGCTCCGGCCTGGTGATGAAGCCGGTGTTCTCATCCGCCAAGGCATCGAGCGCCAAGCGCGTCATCTATGCCGATGGCGAGGATGAGCGTGTGCTGCGCGCCGCCCAGGTGGTGCTGGAGGAAGGCATTGCCGAACCGATCCTGATCGGCCGTCCGCACGTCATCGAGGTCAGGCTGAAACGCTACGGGCTGCGCATCAAGCCGGGCGTCGATTTCGGCCTGATCAACCCGGAGGACGATCCGCGCTACCGCCACTATGTCGACCTGCTGATCGAACTTGCCGGCCGGCGCGGCGTGACGACGGAAGCCGCACGCACCATGGTGCGCACCGACAATACCGTGATCGCGGCGCTGGCCCTGAAGCGCGGCGATGCCGACGCCATGGTCTGCGGCCTCGAAGGACGCTTCGAGCGGCATCTGCGCAACGTAACCCTCATCATTGGCCCTCGCGCGGGCATCAAGGACTATGACCTGTCGACCCTGTCGATGCTGATTTCGCAGCGCGGCATCATCTTCCTCACCGACACGCACGTCTCCGTCGACCCGACGGCCGAGGAGATCGCCGAGATGACCGTACTGGCGGCCGAGGAAATCCAGCGCTTCGGCATCGAGCCGAAGGCGGCACTGCTGTCGCATTCGGATTTCGGCTCGCGCGATTCGCCAAGCGCGCTGAAAATGCGGCAAGCGGCGGCGATCCTGGCGCGCATCGCGCCGGAACTTCAGTGCGACGGCGAAATGCATGCCGATTCAGCCTTGTCGGAACATCTGCGCCAGCGCGTCTATCCGCATTCGCGGCTTAAGGGCGAAGCCAATCTGCTGGTGTTCCCGAACCTCGATTCGGCCAACATCACGCTGACGGCGCTGCGCGCCATGATGGATGCGCTGCATGTCGGGCCGATCCTGCTTGGCACCGATATGCCGGCGCACATTCTGACGCCCTCGGTCACGTCGCGCGGTGTCGTCAACATGACGGCACTCGCCGTGGTCGAGGCCGCGCACAAGGCGCAGGCTGTCGCCAATCTGGACTAGGCCGAAGCCGGCTTCAGCGGCTCGGCCTGGTCTTTCGGGCACACCCTCCTGTCCTGGCGACAACTCGTTGCAAACCGAGGTGTTGCGCACCAGCAACTTGCGATTGCGGAAATTCGGCGTTGGCCGGAAGCGGATTTCGCCGGGAAAGCCGACCTGATATGGTTATCCATCTCATTTGACGGCGAGGACGTCGTGAAGGGCCTGTTGCTCGCATCCGCATTGCTGTCGCTGATCGGCGGACACGCGCTGGCCGCGGACGCCATCAGTGCCGAGCCCACAACCGTCCATGATTGGTCCGGCGTCTATGTCGGCGGGCAGATTGGCTACGGTTTTGGAAAAACCGACGCGGTTTTCAGTTCGCCCAACACGCCAACGTTTCAAGCAAGCCAGGACTACGACATCGACGGATTCCTAGGTGGCGTTCAAGTCGGCTATAACTACCAGATCAATTCCCTGGTTCTCGGCGTCGAAGCTGACATTGCGGGCTCGGACATCAAGGGACACTCGGGCGAAATCAATGTCGGCGTCCGCGGCGATACATACGACACCAAGGTGGACTGGTTTGGGACGCTGCGCGCCAGGGCCGGATATGCGTTCGACAGTACCCTGGTCTATGGAACCGGTGGCCTGGCTTACGGAAGCGTCGAAAACCGATATCTTGGCGGACCCTTAAATAGCTTTTCAGAAAAGGGCACCAAGACTGGCTGGACTCTTGGCGCAGGGCTGGAACAGGCATTCACCGATCATTGGTCCGCGAATGTCGAATATCTTTATGTCGATCTGCGAGACCAGACCATCGACTACGGTGGCAGCAACACTGAGTTCGACAACAAGTTCAGCACGGTCAAGATCGGCATGAACTACAAGTTCTGACAATCAGCGCGAACGGTTTGCCGTGATCCCTTCCCGCGACTTGACGGCTTTCAGCCAATCGCTGGACGGCATCCGAAACAGACGATTAACCGCGAATGGGGTAGCTTGGCGGCCACAGGCAAGCGGGATTTGAGGCGGATGATAAGCGCAGGGTTGAAGCGAGCGCATGCTGCCATGCTGCTTGGCCTGCTGCTGTCCGGCGCCACCATCTCCGAGCCACAGGCCGCTTCGCGGGTCTGTCGTCAGTTGGAGGCCGATCTTACCGCGGCTTCGCGTGGCGGCGGCGGTGGCTCGGCAATGATCCGGAAATACGACGCCGCGATCGACCGGCAGCGCGAACAGATCTCCAAGGCCCGTGGCCAGGCGGACAGCGCCGGGTGCGGATTCTCGCTGTTTTCCCGCAACGTCAACCAATGCGCCGGGCTCAACGCCACCATCGACCGCATGAACGCCAATCTCGACAGCCTCCAGGCCAAGCGCGCCCAGCTCGCCGGCGGCGGATCGCGTCGCGACCGTGGCCGCATCCTGGCCGCGCTCGACGCCAATGGCTGCCGAGACGACACGGTTGCGCCGCGCCACGCTCCGCTGCAGGAAGCTGATCGTGGAGAGGACGGCAACGCGAACCTGTTCAACCAGCTTTTCGGCAATGACAGCCAGCAGGGCGACACGCTTGACCAGCCCGACAATCCCGATGGGGAGCGCAATATCAGCAGGGTTTTGAACCAGCCCGGGGTTCCCGATTTCCCGAGCGCCGGCGGCGAGTTCCGCACGATGTGCGTACGTACCTGCGACGGCTACTTCTTCCCGATGTCGAACGCGGCCTCGGTCAGCGATTTCGAGCGCGACCAGAAGAATTGCGAATCGAGCTGCCCAGGCACCGAGATGCAGGTCTTCTATTCGCGCGGCATGGACGACGATTCCGCCGCGATGACATCATCGGTTACCGGCAAGCCCTATAGCGAACTGCCGACCGCCTATCTCTACAAGCAGTCCAACATGCCGCGCCCACCGGCTTGCGGCTGCAATGCGGCGCAGAACTTCCAGATCATTGGCGGCAACCCGCCAAATCCGCAACAGTCGCAGCCCGAAACCGAAGCGGCACCGTTCATTCCGGTCCCGGCCTCCAAGCCCGATCCGGGCGCCGACCCGGAAACCCTGGCCAATATGGAAGGCGGGCTCGACCGCGAAGCCATCAAGCGGCTTTCCGCCAAGCCGGTGACATCGCCCGTGTCCGCCTTGCCGCCGGAACAGCGCAAGGTCAGGGTCGTCGGGCCAACGTTCCTTCCCGACCCATCAGCGGCAATAAATCTGCAAGCTCCGGCCCCGAAGGCAGTCCGGTAAGCGCAAGTCTTAGCGGCATGAATAGCCCCTTGCCCTTGCGCCCGGTCGCTTCCCTGATCTTGCCGGTCCAATCCTTCCAGACTGTCCCGTTCCAAGGCTCTTCCGGCAGGACATCGAAGGCCTGATGAAGAAAATCGCGGTCGTCGGTGGAAAAATCGGACCGTTCCTGCGGCCCCTCGCGCAGGATGCGCCACCAGCCCACCGCATCGGCGAGCCGGTCGAGATTGCCGCGCACCGCCAACCAGAAAGGTTCGGCCTGGTCGCCCGAGATGCCGAGCACCATCAGCCTGTCTCGGGCCTCGTCGAAGGGCATGTGGTGCAGTAGAACGCGGTTGAGCACGAACAGCTCGTCCGGATCGAACTTGGCCGATGATTTCGAGGTCGCGGCCGGGTCGAAATGGCCGGCGAGTTCGGCCAGGTCATGCGCGGCCGCGACATTCTCCGAGGTGCCGACCAGCACGGCCAGCGAAGCGACGGCCATCGGCTCGATGCCGTCCTCGCGCAGGCTTTCAATGGAGAGAGCCCCGGTGCGCTTCGACAGTCCCTCGCCCGAGACGGTGGTCAAAAGATTGTGGTGACCGAAAACCGGCGGTTCGGCGCCCAGCGCCTTGAACAGGACAATCTGCACGCCGGTATTGGTGACATGGTCGTCACCACGGATGACGTGGCTAATGCCCATCTCGATGTCGTCGACGACGGACGGCAACGTGTAAAGGTAGGTGCCGTCCTCGCGCACCAGCACTGGATCCGAGAGTGAAGCGAGATCGACCGTTTCCTCGCCGCGCACCAGATCGTTCCAGTGGATGTCGGTGCGTTCGGGCTGCTGCGGATCGTCTGAGAAATTGGGCAACAGGAAACGCCAGTGCGGCCGGCGCCCGTCGGCCTGGTATTCCGCCACCTGCTCTCTGGTCAGCGCCAGGGCCTCGCGGCCATAGACCGGTGGCAGGCCGCGCGTGCGGCGCACTTTTCGCCGGAGATCGAGTTCCTCCGGCGTTTCGTAGCAGGCATAGAGAACGCCAGCCGCCTTCAGCCGCTCGACGGCCGCGTCGTAGATCTCGAAGCGCCGCGACTGATATTCGGTGGCGTCCGGGAAAATGCCCAGCCAATGCAGGTCGTAGAGGATGGCGTCGGCGAATTCCTGCTTCGAGCGGGCGATGTCGGTGTCGTCGAAGCGCTGGATGAAGCGGCCCTTGTTGTTCAGGGCAAACAGCCAGTTGAAGAGAGCGGTGCGCGCATTGCCTATATGGATGCGGCCGGTCGGTGACGGGGCGAAACGAACGGTAACTGTCATGGATGGGGCGTACCGGATGCCTTTGTGATTGACAAGATGCGCCCCCGCGCTGTGCCGCAGACATAGAACATGGCGCGCGCAATGAAAAGACCGGGCGGCGCGTGCCACGTTCGAGCGCAGCCGGCGGGCGGAGCCGACGCCGGTCGAGCCGAGGCTGATCAGCGGCCGAAATCGTCGGCACTGAGGCGAGTCCAGCGGTCGCCCATCAAGCCACCGATGAAGATGTCGCCGGAGCGGACCGCTTCCGTGACCTCGGCGATCCGCGAGCGGACCATCGTCCCCCCGGCATAGCGGAGGAGGACATTCTTGTAGCCGAAGAGCTGAGGCATGAACCTGCCTTGTGTCTGCCCGGCGATGCCCACGCAGCCCAGATTCCGCGCGTCGGCGATCAAGCCATCCAGCGTCGCGCCCCAATGAGATCCGGAGGCCTGGATTTGCAGCAGGTTCGCGATGCCGCCGGCTTGGCCGTAGAAAGCGTAGCAGCCGAGTATTTTGCCTGTTTCGTCATAGGTCCCGCCGAAATGAAGAGGACCGTCGGCCCGCTTCTCGGCCGCCAGCGCGAGCAGCCGTGGCAGCTCGCCATCCTGCCAGCGAGGCCGAAGCGAGTAATCGGACACCAGCGTCGGCAACCGCTCCGCAAACTGCGCGGCATCCATCGGCTCGCGATGGACCCGGTGTGACGAGGAATGCTGGGCGGGCGGCTCGAACCTTTTTCTCGTAAAAGTGTCGAATGCCCTGGCGCAAGGATCGAGTGCGAAGCGAGGCAGGCCCGGCCATTTACCGCGCGCCACGGCGGCCGCCATCGCGGCCGGCCGGAAAATGCAGGTCCATCCCAGACAATGCACCGGCAGCAGCTGATACTTCATCGGGCGCGCGAAGGCCAGGGACACCCGGTTGGCCGAATCGGTCAGGTGCAGATCGAAAGCGCCTTGATGCACGGCACGCAGCAATTGCGGTCCGGCCGAGCCGTGATCGGTGCCGGGGTCGGCCATGAGCGGTCCGATGATCGCCGCGTTCAATGCCGCCCCGTTGAGCTCGTAGCGGGCCTTCAGGACGCCGAGGAAGCCACCCAGACGGCCCTGCGGGGTGATCTGGACAAGCGCGCTGCTCTCACCGGGCTGGCCGGCAGGCTCAAGATAGATCTTTTTCATATACTCGGCCGTCTCCGCGATCGCGCGATCGAGAAGGTGACGTCGCCGCCGAAACTTCGTCAGGAAGAGTGCGGCGACACGCTCGAGGTCTTCGGCTGCGAGCGGCCGAACCGTGCCGTGCTGCGTCTCCAGCACCGACGGCGCAGCCACGCTTTTCACACCGGCATTTACAGAACCAAGATGCATCGTGAGGCCTACGGAGGTCGTCTGCCGGAGGGCGAAACCCTGCGCTGATCAATCGGATCCCAGGAGACGCGAAGATCTCCCCTGAGTTGCTTTGAGAAAAGCAATATCAATCAATAGTTGAGACAACGTATCTCGATCGGCACCATAAATAAAATGTCTCACGCTCAGGATCCGCAGGGGACCTGGATATCGCTTCACGTCTCGGATTGGCTCGGCCAGCATAGGCTGGGTGACGGGGAGCCACCGCCGATGCGTTCGCAACAGGTTCGGCTCCGCCCTGCGGTTGCGTGCCTCCGCGCCACTCCCGACCGGTTGTCAGCGCCTGATGGGGTGGCCTCCGAACGAAGCCGAAGGCCACCCCAGGTCAGATGGCAAGTCCCTTGGTCAGCTCGAGCGCCTGGCGCTCGAACAGGCGTCGGTAGATGCCGCCCTTCAGCCGGATCAGTTCGTCATGCGAGCCTTCCTCGACGATGTTGCCGCGATCGAAGACCAGCAACGAGAGCCCGCACCGTCGAAAGCCGGTGCGCGATGACCAGCGTGGTGCGGCCGACCATCAACCGCTCCATCGCCTGCTGGATCAGCACCTCCGATTCCGAATCGAGGCTCGATGTCGCCTCGTCCAGGATCAGGATGCGCGCATCGGCAAGGAAGGCGCGCGCGATCGCCACACGCTGTCGCTCGCCGCCCGACAATTTCACGCCGCGCTCGCCGACCAGCGTGCCGTAACCCTTCGGCAGGTTGACGATGAAGTCGTGCGCGCTCGCCAGCCTGGCGGCATGTTCGATCTCGGCCTGCGTCGCGCTCGGCCTGCTATAGGCGATGTTTTCGGCGAGCGACCGGTGGAACAGGATCGGCTCCTGCTGGACGATGGCGATCTGCCCGCGCAGCGACGCTTGCGCCACCTGCGAGATATCCTGGCCGTCGATCAGGATCTTGCCCGCATTCACGTCATAGAGCCGCTGGATGAGCTTGACGAACGTCGTCTTGCCCGACCCCGAGTGGCCGACGAGCCCGACACGTTCACCCGGTGCGATATCGACCGAAAAGTCGCGATAGAGCGGCGTTCGGTGATTGCCATAGTGAAAGGTGACGTGGTCGAAGCTGATGGCCCCTTGCGTGATCCGGATCGGCCCGGCGCCGGGCCTGTCCTCGATGCCGAGCGGTTCGGACTGGAAATCGACCAGTTCCTCCATATCGTTGATCGAACGCTGCAAATTGCGGATATGCGTGCCGATATCGCGCAAATAGCCCTGCAGCACGAAGAACGAGGTCAGCACGAAGGCGACGTCGCCGGCGCTCGCCTGCCCCCATGACCACAGCATCAGCGCCAGGCCGATCACCGCGGCCCGCATGGCCAGCAGCAGCACCCCTTGCGTGGTGCCGTTGACCGTGCCGCGCACCCAGGTGCGGCGCGTGCGTCCTCGCCATTTGGCGACGACCCTGGCGAGGCGGCGCTCTTCGCGCTCCTCTGCGCCAAAGCCCTTGACCACGGCGTTGCAGCTCACCGCGTCGGCCAGCGAACCGCCCAGGCGTGTATCCCACGTATTGGCGAGCCTTGCCGCCGGCGCGACATAGCCAAGCGACAGCATTGCGGTCACCATGATGAACAGCACCGAGCCGGCGGCAACGACCGCCCCCATCAGCGGCCAGAACCAGCCCAGCAGCAGCGTCGAGCCGACAAGCATGACGACCGACGGCAGCAGCGCGATAAGGATGGTGTCATTGAGCAGGTCGAGCGCCCACATGCCGCGCGTCACCTTGCGCACGGTCGAGCCGGCAAAACTGT
Organism: Mesorhizobium sp. B2-1-3A; assembly: GCF_006442655.1. Classification (NCBI taxonomy): domain Bacteria; kingdom Pseudomonadati; phylum Pseudomonadota; class Alphaproteobacteria; order Hyphomicrobiales; family Phyllobacteriaceae; genus Mesorhizobium; species Mesorhizobium sp. B2-1-3A. The sequence goes on along the minus strand of NZ_VFWK01000004.1, from coordinate 362,762 downwards.
TGGCGTGCCAGTCGGTGGAAAACCGCTGGACGCGATGGAAGGCATCGGCGGCGATGTCGGCCATCATCTTGAGCGTCAGTTCGACGATGCCCATGAACGCAAGGTTGCGCAGCACAACGCCGGTCAGCGCCAGCGCCATCAGAATCGAGAACGCCGTCATCGCGGCATTCCAGGCAATGGCGTCCGCACCGGCGCTGCTGGCGACGGCGTCGACCAGCCGGCCGGAATAAAGCGGCGTCAGGACGTCGGCCAGCGTCGACAGCAGGAAACCGCCCATGATGAGCGAAAGCCGCCAAGGCTGGCGCCGCCAGTGGGTGAGCGAGAAACCAAGAACGCTGCGAAACGCGCTCGCGCGCAAATCGATCTTAAGACGAGCCATGATATCATTCGGGCGCAAACGAGCCCGATCCCAGTAAAGTCTAAAATTGAAGAAGCCGCGCAAAGGGCTAATGATTGCCCGGAAGCGGACTGGCATATTTTGGCATCACGCCCTTGTCAGGGCGGCGACCGGCATCGGCATAAGCCTGTGCCCAATCCTGCTTCGGCGCGAAGAGTAGACCTTCGCGGAGCGCCGGCTGGGACCTAGGCTTCGCGGCCTCGCATTACCATGTGAAATACTGCCATTCGGACCTCCCGCAAAGAATCGCGGAACGGCCTTTATAGAGACGGCCCGATGCATCGCCAAGACCAGCTCCGGACCAAAGCGTATCTGGTCCAAGCACTGAGATTATTTTGCAACAATGGCGGATGGAAGCTTTCGCCGTGTGCCCGTCATTGGGGCGTGCGATCGAGGCGCATGTATCGGCCGTCCGTCGAGGGTTTGAAACCCAGTTTCTCATAGACGCCATGCGCGTCGCTGGTCGACAGGCTCCAGTGCGAGACGGTGCCGAGTTCGGGATGATCGATGAGCCCCCGCACCAGCCGCAAGCCGATGCCCTGCCCGCGATGCCGGGGCCAGACGATGATGTCGGCGAGATAGGCGAACACCGTGCGATCGGTGATCGCCCTGCCGAAACCGACCTGTTGGCCATCGATGTAAGCGGCGGCGCAGAACGAATTGGCAAAGGCCCGGCGATGAAATTCGTCGTTGCGTCCGGCGCCCCAGTAGCTCGTCATCAACAGGTCCGAGGTCGCGCGGAAGTCGATCCGCGCGAGGTCGAAACTGATCTCACAGTCTTGCATGGCTGTGTCCTCGCCTCGCGGCCCCGCGCATTTTCGCCCAGTGGACGAACCGCGCCTTATCCACGATCCCTGAAACGGTTGGTGATGGGATAGCGGCGGTCGCGGCCGAAATTCTTCCTGGTGATCTTCACGCCAGGTGCGGCCTGCCGGCGCTTGTATTCGGCGATATAGAGCAGATGCTCGATGCGCGTCACCGTCGCCCGGTCATGGCCGCGCGCCACGATGTCGTCGACGCCCATCTCGTTTTCGACCAGGCATTCGAGGATGTCGTCCAGCACCGGATAGGGCGGCAGCGAATCCTGGTCGGTCTGGTTTTCCCGCAATTCCGCCGACGGCGCCTTGTCGATGATGTTCTTCGGGATGACCTCGCCAGACGGTCCGAGCGCGCCCGGTGGCACATGGCTGTTGCGCCAGCGCGACAGCGCATAGACCTGCATCTTGTAGAGGTCCTTGATCGGGTTGAAGCCGCCATTCATGTCGCCATAGAGGGTGGCGTAGCCGACCGACATCTCGCTCTTGTTGCCTGTCGTGACCACCATCGAGCCGAACTTGTTGGAGATCGCCATCAGGATGGTGCCGCGCGCGCGGCTCTGCAGGTTTTCCTCGGTGATGCCTTCCTTGGTGCCTTCGAAAAGCTGCGTCAGCGCGTGCATGAAGCCTTCGACGGGCTCGAAGATCGGTGCGATGTCATAGCGGCAGCCGAGCGCGCGGGCGCAGTCCTCGGCATCCTTCAGCGAATCCTTCGACGTGTAGCGGTAGGGCATCATCACCGCGCGCAGCCGCTCCTCGCCAAGCGCGTCGACGGCAAGCGCGGCGCAGATCGCCGAATCGATGCCGCCAGACAGGCCCAGCACCACATTCTTGAAGCCATTCTTGTTGACGTAGTCGCGCAGGCCCAGCATGCAGGCGCGATAGTCGGCCTCCTCCCGCTCCGGGATTTTCGACATCGGCCCTTCCGAGCAGACCCATCCGTCCTCCGTGCGCTTCCACGTGGTGACGTCGACGGCGTCCTCGAACTGGCTCATCTGGAAAGCCAATGTCTTGTCGGCGCCGATGGCGAAGGAGGCACCGTCGAAGATCAGCTCGTCCTGGCCGCCGAGCTGGTTGGCATAGATCAACGGCAGGCCGCATTCGATGACCTGCTTGATGACGACCTGATGGCGCACGTCGATCTTGGCGCGATAATAGGGCGAGCCGTTCGGCACCAGCAGGATTTCGGCGCCGCTTTCAGCCAGCGTCTCGCAGACCGCGACGTCGCCCCAGATGTCCTCGCAGATCGGGATGCCCAGCCGCACGCCGCGGAAATTGACGGGGCCCTGCAGTTCCGGCCCGGCCTGGAAGACGCGCTTTTCGTCGAACTCGCCATAGTTCGGCAGGTCGAGCTTGTAGCGTTCGGCCAGGATCTTACCGCCATCGGCGACGATGATCGAATTGTGCGTGCCGCTCTTGCGCTTCAGTGGCGTGCCAATGATGACGCCGGGGCCGCCATCCGATGTGTCGGCGGCGAACTCCTGTGCCGCCTTTTCGCAGGCCTTGAGGAAGGCCGGCTTCAGCACCAGGTCCTCCGGCGGATAACCGGCGAGGAAAAGCTCGGTATAGAGCACGAGATCGGCGCCCTGGCGCGCGGCATCCGCCCTCGCCTCGCGGGCTTTGGCGAGGTTGCCGGCGACATCGCCGACTGTCGGGTTGAGCTGGGCGATCGCGATGCGCAGTATGTCGGGCTTCTTGGTCATGCCTGCTGACTTAGCGCGGCGGAATTGCCCGAGCAATGGCGTTCGTTTGGACCACCCCAGACCGTGCCGATCCGAATGACCTGGGGTTATTCGCGCCTAGACCGGCGATCAGTCGTCGCCCATATATTCGCGCAACGACTGCGGCGAATGGTTCTCTCCGATCGACATCGCCAGGATGCGCGAAATGTGCCGGCGCGGCAGCCTCGCGTCCGCCGCCCATTGATTGATCTGGGCCTGGATCTTGTCGAGGTCCCTCTTCGAAGTCGGGCTTTCGGCGATATCGAGGCCAGCATCACGAAGCGCGGCCGCCATGTCAGCCGAAATGACGAAGGCGTCCCAGCCTAGCCAGCGCAGGAAATACTGGCCGGTATTGCCGCCGAGCCGGCTGCCATGCTTGCCGAGATAGGCCATCAGTCCGACCTGATCATCCGCTGGCCAATCAGCAAGGAAATGGCCAAAGCCGCCATGTTCCTTGGACACGCGTTCGACGAAGGCGGCGTTGTCGCGGACCGATTTGATCTTCTGCGGATTGCGCACGATGCGCTGGTCGGAAGCCAGATCGTGCCAGAAATCGTCAGGCTGGAACAACAGCCGCTTCGGCTCGAAGCGCAGAAACGCCTCCTCGAAACCCGGCCATTTCTGTTCGATGACGCGCCAGACAAAACCGGCGGCAAAGATTCGCTCGGCCATGGTCGACAGAATGCGATCGTCCGGGATGTCGGCGACTGCGGCATTGTCGGGCACCGGCCCCAGCAACGACAAAAGCTCAGCCTCGCCGCCCTTGCGTTTTGCCGCGCGCAGACGAATTTTCTTGAAATCTGCCATGGGTCCCTCGCTGTTGGCTTGAATGTAACACTTCCCGCGAGGACCGGCAGCCTCTACGTCTATCTCCACTGACGACGGAGACTGCCATGTACAAGACGATCGACGACCTGGCGAACCGCTGGCTCAAGCGACGCCCGGATGGCCTCAGCCTATTGGAAAGCCGGGTGCTGCAATCGACGCTCGAACGCACCACGATCTCCAGGGACACCAACAAGGCGGTTGCTTTCCACCAGACCTTTGGCGACCGGCTTGCCGACACCATCGCCCGCATCGGCGGCTCGTGGTCCTTCATCCTCGGCTTCCTTGCCTTTCTGGTCCTGTGGACCGCGGGCAATGTCTGGCTGTTGACGCGCGACGCCTTCGACCCCTACCCGTTCATCTTCCTCAATCTGGTGCTGTCGATGGTCGCCGCCTTGCAGGCGCCGGTTATCATGATGGCGCAGAACCGCCAGACCGAACGTGACCGCATCGATGCCGCCCACGACTACGAGGTCAATCTGAAGGCCGAAATCGAGATCATGGCGCTCCACGAAAAACTGGATGAACTGCGCCACAGCCAGATCATCGGCATGCGCGACGAGATCGTGCGGCTGGCCGAAGTGGTCAAGCGGATCGACGAGAGGCTGGCGCAGCAGAAGTCGACCCCATGACCGACGCGGTCCATCATTTCATCGAACAGTACGGGCTGCTTGCCGTCTTCGTCGGCTGTGTCGCCGAGGGGGAAAGTGCCGCGATCCTCGGCGGCTTCTTCGCCCACCAGCATGTTTTCGTGCTCTGGCACGCCTTTGTCGCGGCAGCGCTCGGCGCCTTCGTCGGCGATACCTTCTTCTTCATCCTGGGCAGAAGTTTCGCAGACAACCGTCATGTCGTCAGGCTGCGCAGGCGGCCCGGCTTCCGCCGCGCCTATCGCCTGCTCAACACCCACCCCAACGTCTTCGTGCTATCGAACCGCTATGTCTACGGCATGCGCCTGGTCGGCGGCATCGCGGCCGGCCTGTCGACCATAGCAGCCCCCCGCTTCGTCATCCTCAACGCCATCTCATCGATAATCTGGGCGGTGCTGTTCAGCACCATTGGCTACGTTTTCGGGCTGGGCGCCGAGCATTTCGTTGGCCAGGCCTTGCTGCGCCACGAACGACTGCTGATCGGGCTCGGCATCGGCCTCACCGTGGCCGTGCTGGCCTGGCTTGTCGCCCGCCACATCGCCAGGCGCGAGCGTCGCCGGGAACAGTGACGGCGCCAGCCTCCATGGTCGGGCGGAAGGTCAGATGGGAAAGCCTGTGATCCGCTCGATGAGCGCGATGCCCCAGACGCCGGCGACGATGAACACCGAAATCAGCACGGCCAGCGAACCGCAATCCTTGGCCAGCTGGATGTCGACGTTGAACTCGCGGCTGAACGCATCGCAGGCGGCCTCGATCCCGGTGTTGAGCACCTCGACCATGATCAGGAGCAGCACCGCCCCGATCAGCAAGGCGTAGCCACGCCACGAGACGGAAACGAACCACCCCGCCGGCAAGGCGAGCAGCAACAGCAGCAATTCCTGCTGGAAAGCCTTCTCGCTGGCAGCCAGCTTGCGAAACGCCCGTACCGAATTGAAAAAAGCGTCGATCAGCCGCTGCATGCCCAAACCTCTTTCCGAGTTACCGGCACGAGATAAAGCAACGGCCCGATCAAGGGAATAAGGCGTCTCGTCCAAAATTCATTCGGCGACCGCTATCGAAGGCGTCGACTTTTCAAATTGCGGCAGCCCGTCGTCGATCGAATAATAGTCGCCCTTGTCGCCAACGAAGATATGACAGTCGCCCTTGAGGCCTGTCGGCTTGTCGAACGATCCCGCCATGACCGAAATGTAGCCTTGATCCCTCGGCTTCCAGAAAAGCACCGAACCGCATGCCTTGCAGAAGCCGCGCCTAGCGAAAGCGGATGCTTCATACCAGGTGATGCTTTCGGCGCCCTCGATGACGATGTCGGCGTCGGCAACATTGGTCGCGGCATAGAAATGCCCGCTCTGCTTCCTGCATTGCGAGCAATGACAGTAGACGACACCACGCAACGCTCCGTGCGTCCGGAAGCGGACCGCTCCGCACAGGCATGATCCCCGGTGACTGTCGCTCATTTTGGCACCCCTTGAAGAAACCTCGTCCAGCATCAATGCCAGGATTCCAGCTTTGCGGGGACTGCGCGCAAGCAAATACGACATCGATTGGCGTGGCTAATTTCGAAATTCAGTTTCATTTCCAGCAGCGCGCCGCACGGATTTCGAATCCAACGCGCCGAATTGGGTCTTGTCTCGCGACGGAGGTGCGAAAATTTACGCTTCTACAGCCACAGGTAGAGAAAACTTGTGGAAATCGTGCAAATTAAGGAAACTTTAGCGCTGCCGCATTTATGGTTACGCCAAGCGAAGGTCGTGGGTGGGGACAGGTCTCTTCGCAAGATGTTTCGGACTATCGGGTAGCGCTCCCCAGGGCGGCGATCAATGGAACCCGCAATTCCGCGTCGGGATCCGAGGGGACGAGTGAATTAGACATGCAGCCGGCATCCGCCCCAACCGAACAAGGCACCGATATCGTATCTGCCGTGGTCGCCACGATGCGCCAGCTTGGCGTGCTTGGCCTGCCGCGCAACTACGAGATCTTCTACGAGGCCCTGAGCGGCACCAATCGCGAGCTCAGCCTTGCCGTGCTCTCGCTGAGCAACCGGCCGACACAGGACGAGTTGGACAAGATCGGCCGTTCTTTCTTTGCCCATAACCATGGCCCAGACATTGTCGAGCATGCGCGGGACGTTATCGCCAGGGAGCTCGAGGAAGTCGCATCGCTGTTGCGGAGCGAGCGCGGCCACATCGAAAAATACGGCAGGATTCTCGATGAGACATCGAGCGGCCTGAGTAACCGAAGCCTGCTTTCGCAGGATCTCCTGCACAAGATCGCCAACGCCATGTCGATCGCCACCAACTCGACCATTGATCATGGCCGGCAGGTCGCCTCGACGCTCAACGACAAGACGACCGAACTCGAGAGCGTCAAGTCGAAGCTCGAAGAGTACAAGCGGCTCGCCGACACCGATCCGTTGACCCATATCTGGAACCGGCGCGCCTTCGACAAGGAAATCACCCGAATCTACAACAGCAACAAGGGCATCCTGTTCAATGCCCTGATCCTTGCCGACATCGATCGGTTCAAGGATATCAATGATCGCTATGGTCACCCGGTCGGCGACAAGATCATCCAGATCATCGCCGACATTTTCCAGACCAGCATCCGCGGCGGCATGTTCGTCGCCCGCACCGGTGGCGAGGAGTTCGCGCTGATTATCGAGGGCGCCAGCGAAGACGCCACCTGCGAGATCGCCGAGCGCATCCGCGCCCTGATCGAACAGACGCCGTTCACCAGCAGCCAGACCGGTATGAATTACGGCACCGTGACGGTGTCGATGGGCATCTGCATGGCGTCGGAGGCCGAAGGCCCCGAGGACCTCTACACGAAAGCCGACCGTGCGCTCTACCGCTCCAAGGTCAGCGGCCGCAACCGCGTCACCAAGCATTCCACCATGGCCGGCCGCGCCGGCAAGAGCTGGCTGCTCTACAAGAAGGACTGATCCCGGCCGGCCCTGCGCCCGCGACGAATGCCCTTGGGCCATGTCGGACCGAAGCGCCAGCGCAATCAAACATAGGCGAAGCCGGCGGCGATCGCGCCCAGAGCGCCAAGAGCCAGCGAGCCTATCCACGGCCAGCGCTTGCCACGGGTGATGATGGAAAGTGTCGCGACGGCGATCGAGATGTGCAGCAGCGTCACGGCAAATGTCAGAACATGGTGCCGATGTTCCCGCAGGTCGCTGTCACGCAGCTTTTCATCGACCTGCTTTTCAAATTCGGTCGCCTTGGCCTCTATCTCCGCGCCGTCGGCTTCATTGCGCTTGGCGTTGGCCTGGAATTGGCCGGCAGCGGGACCGCCCATTGCCGCCGCGATCTCATAGCTGTTCTTCTTGATACTCTTTGCCTGGAAGAAGCTCCACTGATCGCTGGCCTTGTTCTGGAGGTAGGCCGCCTCGCTCTCGTCGTTGATCGCCTCGGCGGTTTCGAGCGACTCGAAGCTGCCGACCGTCGCGGCAAGAACCGCCAGCACCGCAATGGTCACGGAGACCGTGGTCAGAAAGGGATTGCCCTCATGCGCGGCATGTTCGGCATGCTCGGCGTTCTCGAGATGCTCCTGGGTGGAGTCTTCCATGGTCATTTGCCGATTCCTCGCCGGATAACATCCTGTCGGCGGGAACCTTCATCTTAATCTTGGTTTTGCGGTGATCGCGCCGGCATAAATTTTCGTAAGGTTTGACACGACGATGGCCACGAAAGCATGGCCCGACACGAAAAAAGGCGCCTGATTTCTCCGGCGCCTTCCTGTTTCGATCGGTCGGGATCGACCGTTCAGCCGTTCACAGCCTGCTTGTGCTGCACCGGATGGCTTTTCTTCAGGAGGTCCGAGACCAGGAAGGCCAGTTCGATCGCCTGGTCGGCATTGAGGCGCGGGTCGCAATGGGTGTGGTAGCGGTCCTGCAATTCCTCTGCCGTGATGGCGCGCGCGCCACCGGTGCATTCGGTGACGTTCTTGCCGGTCATCTCGACATGGATGCCGCCCGGATGCGTGCCTTCCGCGCGGTGCACCTCGAAGAAGGTCTGTACCTCCTTCAGGATGCGGTCGAACGGCCGCGTCTTGTAGCCGGCTGCCTCGATGGTGTTGCCGTGCATCGGGTCAGACGACCAGACCACGCTGCGGCCTTCCTTCTGCACCGCGCGCACCAGCTTCGGCAGATGATCAGCGACCTTGTCCGAACCAAAGCGCGCGATCAAGGTCAACCGGCCGGGCTCGTTCTCGGGGTTGAGCAGGTCGATCAGTTCCAGCAAGCCGTCAGCGGTCAGCGACGGGCCGCATTTCAGGCCGAGCGGGTTCTTGATGCCGCGGCAATATTCGACATGGGCATGGTCGGGCTGGCGCGTGCGGTCGCCGATCCAGATCATATGGCCTGACGTGGCGTACCAGTCACCGGAGGTCGAGTCGACGCGGGTCAGCGCCTCTTCATAGCCGAGCAGCAGCGCCTCGTGGCTGGTGTAGAAATCGGTCTCGCGCAGCGCGTAGTTGGTCTCCGAGGTGATGCCGACGGCCTTCATGAAGTCCATCGTCTCGGTGATGCGGTTGGCGAGCGACTCGTATTTCTCGCCCTGCGGGCTGTCCGACACGAAGCCGAGCATCCAGCGATGCACGTTCTCCAGGCTGGCATAGCCGCCCTGCGCGAAGGCGCGCAGAAGGTTGAGCGTCGCCGCCGACTGGCGGTAGGCCATTTCCTGGCGGGCGGGATCGGGAATGCGCGACTTCTGGTCGAATTCGATACCGTTGATGATATCGCCGCGATAGCTCGGCAACGTCACCTCGCCCTTGGTTTCATTGTCGGACGAGCGCGGCTTGGCGAACTGGCCGGCAACGCGGCCGACCTTCACCACAGGCTGTGCGCCGGCAAAAGTCAGCACGACCGACATCTGCAGGAAGACGCGGAAGAAGTCGCGGATGTTGTCGGCGCCATGTTCGGCAAAGCTCTCGGCGCAATCGCCACCCTGGAGCAGGAAGGCTTCGCCGGCTGCGACCGCGGCGAGCTGCTTCTTCAGCTTGCGTGCCTCACCGGCAAAAACCAACGGCGGAAAGGTGGCGAGCTGGGCCTCCGTGTTCTTCAGCGCGGCAAGGTCCGGATAGGCAGGAACCTGCTTGATCGGCTTTGCTCTCCACGAATTCGGCGACCATTTCGTCATCGCTGCACCCAACGCTCTTTCCGGCGAACACCCTCGCCCGCATTTCCACCCCTATATGGGTTGGCGGCTCCATACACGAAGCCGATTTCCTATTCTAGACCGGAATTTCAGCTCTGGCGAATGGGCAGGGTGGGCTATGCCGCCTTCTCGACCAGCCTTGCCAGTTGCGTCATGACCACCGCCGAGCCCGCCAGACGCTTCTCGGCCGTTGGCCAGTCGCGGGTAAAGACGACACTGTGGTCGGGCCGGATCTTGGCCAGAGAACCCTGCTCGCCGATGAACTTGACCAGCCCGACCGGGTTGGAGAATTCGCGCTTGCGGAAATGGATGACGACGCCCTTCGGCCCGGCATCGAGCTTCTCGACATTGGCCTTGCGGCAGAGCGCCTTGATGAAGACGATCTTCAGGAGATGCTTCACCTCGTCCGGCAGCGGGCCGAACCGGTCGATGAGTTCGGCGCCAAAGGCGTCGATCTCCTCGGTGTTTTCGAGGTCGCCAAGGCGGCGGTAGAGCGCCAGCCTGAGCTGCAGGTCCGGCACATAGCTTTCCGGGATCATCACCGCCGTGCCGACGGCGATCTGCGGCGACCAGCCGCCATCCTGAACCTCGCCGGAATCCTTCACCTCGGCGACGGCCTCCTCCAGCATCTGCTGGTAGAGTTCGAAGCCGACCTCCTTGATGTGGCCGGACTGCTCCTCACCCAGAAGATTGCCGGCGCCCCTGATATCGAGATCGTGGCTGGCGAGCTGGAAGCCGGCGCCGAGCGTGTCGAGCGATTGCAGCACCTTCAGCCGGCGTTCGGCGGTGTCGGTCAGCTTGCGGTTGGCCGGCAGCGTGAACAGTGCATAGGCGCGCACCTTGGAGCGGCCGACGCGGCCGCGCAACTGGTAGAGCTGCGACAGGCCGAACATGTCGGCGCGATGTATGATCAGCGTGTTGGCGGTCGGTATGTCGAGACCGGACTCGACGATGGTGGTCGACAAAAGCACATCATATTGCCCGTCGTAGAAGGCGTTCATGATGTCATCGAGTTCGCCCGGCGGCATCTGGCCATGGGCCACCGCCACCTTCAATTCGGGAACAGATTCCTTCAGGAAATCATGGATTTCCGCGAGATCGCTGATGCGCGGAACAACATAGAAGGAATGCCCGCCGCGATAACGCTCGCGCAGCAGCGTCTCGCGAATGACCAGCGGATCGAAGGGCGAGATGAAAGTGCGCACGGCCATGCGGTCGACCGGCGGCGTGGCGATCAGCGAGAGTTCGCGCACGCCGGTCAGCGCCAGTTGCAGCGTACGCGGGATCGGCGTCGCCGACAGCGTCAGCACATGGACATCGGTCTTCAGGTCCTTGAGCCGCTCCTTGTGCTTGACGCCGAAGTGCTGCTCCTCGTCGATGATCAGCAGGCCGAGATTCTTGAACGAGATCGAGGATCCGAGCAGCGCATGGGTGCCGACGACGATGTCGACCTGGCCCTCGGCCAGCGCCTTCTTCGTCTCTGCCAATTCCTTGGCGCCGACCAGCCGTGAGGCCTGGGCGACACGGATCGGCAGGCCGGAAAAACGCTGCGAAAACGTCTTGAAATGCTGGCGTGACAACAGCGTCGTCGGCACCACCACGGCGACTTGGAACCCTTCCATGGCGGCGATGAAAGCCGCGCGCAGCGCCACTTCGGTCTTGCCGAAGCCGACATCGCCACAGATCAGCCGGTCCATCGGCTTGCCGGCGCCAAGGTCGTCTCGCACCGAATCGATCGCCGTCTGCTGGTCGTCGGTTTCCTCATAGGGGAAACGGGCCGAGAATTCGTCATAGAGGCCTTCGGCCGGCACCAGTGCCGGTGCGGCGCGCATCTGCCGCTCGGCGGCGATGCGGATCAGCTGCCCGGCCATGTCGAGCAGGCGCCGCTTCAGCTTTGCCTTGCGCGACTGCCAGGCACCACCGCCAAGCTTGTCCAGCGTCGCTTCGGCCGAGTCCGAACCGTAGCGCGACAGAAGCTCGATGTTCTCCACCGGCAGGAACAGCCGGTCGTCGCCAGCATAGTGGATTTCTAGGCAATCATGCGGCGCACCGACCGCCTCGATGGTGCGCAAGCCGATGAAGCGGCCAATCCCGTGGTCGGCATGGACGACGATATCGCCGGCCGACAAGGCCGAGGCCTCGGCAATGAAGTCGGACGCGCGCTTCTTGCGCTTCGAGCGCCGGATCAGCCGGTCGCCCAGAATATCCTGTTCGGCAACGACGACCAGTTTTTCGGTCTCGAAGCCGGATTCGAGTGGCAGGACGGCAAGAGCCGCCTGCCCCGGCTCGAGCCGTTCGGCTTCCGCCAGCGTCTCGACCTGCTTGAGATTGCCGAGATGATGCTCGGCCAGGATCTGGCCAAGCCGGTCGAGCGAGCCTTCGGTCCAGCCGGCGATGACAACACGGCGGCGCGCGGCGCGCTCGTCGGCGATGTGTCTGACGACCACATCGAACACGTTGACGTTCGGATCGGCGCGCTCCTCGACGAAGCTGCGGCCATGGCGCGAGCCGGCGTGATAGACCTTTTTGGCGCCGGCATCGGGCGCATCAAAGGGCGTGAAATCGATCGCTTCGCGTGGCCCGAGCGAGGCGATCAGGTTTTCCGGCGACAGGTAGAGCAGATCGGGCGCCACTGGCTTGTAGGGCACCGCATCTTTCAACGCAGCGTCAGCCTGCTTTTTACGCGCCTCGTAATGATCCAGGATCAGCGTGTGACGCTCAGCCAGCGCCTCATGCGCCAGATGGTCGAAAACAACCGGCGTCTCCGGCAGATAGTCGAACACCGTCTCCAGCCGGTCGTAGAAGAACGGCAGCCAGTGCTCCATGCCGGCAAAGCGCCTGCCCTCGCTGACCGCCGCGTAAAGCCCGTCGTCGCGCTGCGGCGCGCCAAAGGCTTCGATGTAGGAGCGGCGGAAGCGGCTGATGGTTTCGGGCGTCAATGCCACTTCGCTCATCGCCTGCAATGCCATCGACTTGCGCTGGCCGGTGGTGCGCTGCGTGGCGGCGTCGAAGACGCGGATCGATTCCAGCGTGTCGCCGAAGAAATCGAGCCTCAGCGCCTCGGTCCAGCCCGGAGCGAACAGGTCGAGAATGCCGCCGCGCACCGCGAATTCGCCGATGCCGCGCACTGTCGGCACGCGTTCGAAACCTGACGTTTCCAGCCGCGACACCAGCGCATTCATGTCGATCTGGTTGCCGGGCCTGGCGTGAAACGTCTGTGCCTCGACCAGGTCGGCCGGCGGAATGCGCTGCAGCAACGCATTGGCGGTAGTGAGAATGACGGCGCGGTGTGGATTCTTGGCCAGCGCGATCATCGCGGTCAGCGCATCGAGGCGTTTGGCGGCGGCATCCGAACCGGGCGAGACGCGGTCGTAGGGCAGGCAATCCCAGGCCGGCAGTTCCAGCACCGGCAGACCGGGCGCCGCGAAGGCCAGCGCCTCGATGATCGCCGGCAGGCGTTGGCCGTCGCGCGCCACGAACAGCACCGGCTTGTCGGGCGCGATTTCCAGGGCCGCCTGCACCAGCGCGAAGGCTTCATAGCCATCGGCGACGCCGTCGACGATGAACTGGCCGGCGCGGCCTTTCGGCAGACCAATGGTGGGAATGAGGCTCATCAGATCACGGTCTTGTTTATCGCAATTCCGGGCGGAAAACCGCTTCGCACTTTTCCTGGAATTGCTTGTTTTCAGTTTGTCGCAATTCCGGACGGAAAACCGCTTCGCACTTTTCCTGGAATTGCTTGTGTTCAGAAAGTCATGGTCCGGCGGAACGCCAGGATCTTTTGCAGGACGGCGCAGTCGATATCCGCCGGGATCGGCCGTTCGCCGGTGATCAGCGGCAGGAATTCGGTGTCGGGAATGTCGAGGAGCCTCTCATATTGGTCGATTTCCTCGTCGGTCAAGGCACCGATCTCGGCGTCGGCAAAGGTGCCGAGGATCAGATCCATCTCGCGCATGCCGCGATGCCAGGAACGGAACAAGAGCTTGCGGCGGTGGGCGTCCAGCCCCTCGCTTGATCGTTTCGTTCCGGTCATTGTGCCGCATCCTCGCTTGCTGCGGCGCATATAGCGTGGATAGAAGGTGCTGTCAGCCTTGCGCTGAGGCCGTCGCGACATAAGCTGACATCATGCGTCCTTCCATCCTCGATCCGCTGTTCGTCCCGATCACTTCGCTTGCCGGCGTCGGGCCGAAGGTTGGCGCGCTGATCGAGAAGGTCGTCACGGCTGATCTTGGTGATCGCGCGGCCCGCGCGGGCGACCTTCTGTTCGTGCTGCCGCATACCGTCATCGACCGCCGCAGCCGGCCAGGCATTGCTGGGTCCGCGGAAGGCCAGATCGTCACGCTCGACGTGCGCATCGACCGCCACCAGCCTCCGCCGCGCGGCAACAGGTCGGTGCCCTACAGGGTCTACGCCCATGACGATACCGGCGAAATCGGCCTGACCTTTTTCCATGCGCACGCCGCCTACCTCGAAAAGGCGATGCCTGTCGGCGAGCATGTCGTGGTCTCGGGCCGCATGGAATGGTTCAACGGCCGCCCGACCATGGTCCATCCCGACCATATCGCGCTGGCCAGCGAGGCGGAAAACCTGCCGCTGGTCGAACCGGTCTATCCGCTGACCGCGGGGCTCTCTGGCAAGGTGCTGCGCCGGGCGATTGGCCAGGCGCTGGCGCGCTTGCCCGAATTGCCGGAATGGCAGGACGGCGCCTTCATGCGCCGGCACACCTTTCCCACCTTTGCCGACGCACTCACCCATATCCACAATCCGGCGGATCCGATCGACGTTTCCATCGACGGCGCCGCCTGGCGGCGTCTTGCCTATGACGAGTTGCTGGCGGGCCAGGTCTCGCTGGCGCTGGTGCGGGCAAAGATCCGCCGCCTGTCTGGACGCCCCCTGGTCGGCAACGGCCGCATCGTCGAGAAACTGCGTGCGGCCCTTCCCTATTCGCTCACCGCAAGCCAGGAATTCGCGCTCGCCGAAATCAATGCGGACCTCGCCGACCCCGAGCGCATGCTTCGGCTTCTGCAGGGCGATGTCGGTTCGGGCAAGACGGTGGTCGCTCTGCTTGCCATGGCGCGCGCCGTCGAGGCGGGCGGCCAGGCGGCACTGATGGCGCCGACCGAAATCCTGGCGCGCCAGCATCTGGCGACGATCGCGCCGCTTGCCGCTAAGGTCGGGCTGCGCATCGCCATCCTTACCGGCCGCGAGAAGGGCCGCGAACGCACCGAAACGCTGGCTGGCCTGGCGAGCGGCGAGATCGACATCGTCGTCGGCACCCATGCCCTGTTCCAGGAGACAGTCACCTTCCACGACCTGGTCCTGGCCGTGATCGACGAACAGCATCGCTTCGGCGTTCACCAACGGCTCGCCATCACCGCCAAGGGCGATGCGCCCGACATGCTGGTGATGACCGCGACGCCTATCCCGCGCACGCTGGTGCTGACCGCCTTCGGCGACATGGATGTCTCGAAGCTGACGGAAAAACCGGCCGGCCGCCAGCCGATCCGCACTGTCACGCTGCCGCTTGAGCGTCTCGACGAACTGGTCGGCCGCATGGAGGACGCGGTCGCCGGCGGCCAGAAGATCTACTGGATCTGCCCGTTGGTGGAAGAATCGGAAGAGATCAAGCTGATGTCGGCCGAGGATCGCTTTGCTTCGCTGAAGCCGCTGTTCGGCGACCGCATCGGCCTCGTCCATGGCCGAATGAAGGGCGCCGAGAAGGACGAGGCCATGCGTGCCTTCAAGGAGGGCGAGACACGCATCCTGATCGCCACCACGGTCATCGAGGTCGGTGTCGACGTGCCCGACGCCACCGTCATGGTCATCGAGCATGCCGAACGCTTTGGCCTTGCGCAGTTGCACCAGCTGCGCGGCCGCGTCGGGCGCGGCGACAAGCCCTCCTCCTGCGTGCTGCTCTACAAGGACCCGCTCGGCGAGACCGCAAAACGCCGGCTGTCGGTGATGCGCGAAACCGAGGACGGCTTTTTGATCGCCGAGGAAGATCTCAAACTGCGCGGCGAAGGCGAGCTTTTGGGGACCCGCCAGTCCGGCACGCCGGGGTTCCAGGTGGCGCACATCGAGGCGCATGCCGATCTGTTGGAAGCCGCCCGCGATGATGCGAGGCTGATCCTGTCGCGCGATCCCGAGTTGCAGTCCGACCGGGGTGAGGCGCTGCGCCTGCTGCTCTACTTGTTCGGCCGCGACGAGGCGGTGCGGCTCTTGCGCGCCGGATGAGGCCCTAGCGGCGGATTGGCGACCGTTCCGTTGATCGGCTCGCCGTTCAGCGTCACCAATTTCGTCTTCACCTCGGGCGCCACCAGCCCGGCGGAGACGATCAGCTTGGCGCCGTCCTCGATCGTCATGTCGAGCAGCACGATGTCCGACTTCGGCACGTACATCAGGAATCCGGTTGTCGGGTTCGGCGTGCAAGGCATGAACACGGCGATCAGCGGATCGCCTTCCTGGTCGAGCTTCTCATTGATCTCGGTTTCTTTTTCGCTGGCGACAAAGACCAGCGACCACACGCCCTTGCGTGGATATTCGACCAGCCCGACCTGGCGGAACATGTCGCCCTTGTTCGACAGCACGGTCTCGAAAATCTGCTTCAGCGAGCCATAGATACCGCGCACCAGCGGCATGCGGCCAAGCAGGCGCTCGCCGAAACCGACAATGGCGCGGCCGACAATGTTGGCGGCGAGGAAACCGATCAGCGTGATCAGGATCAGGGCGACGATCAGCCCGAATCCCGGAACCGGAAATGGCAAATAGGTGTCGGGGCTGTAACGCGCCGGAATATAGGGCTTTACCCAGGAATCGACCCAGCCGATGAACGACCAGGCGATATAGGCGGTGATCGCCAGCGGCGCGCAGACGATGAAGCCCGTGAGGAAATAGTTCCTCAGCCGGGTCATGCCGGAGGTCTTCGGAGCATCGGACATGGTTCACCGGGGCGCGGGTTGCGGCGCAACATTAGTGAACCGGACGGCCGTTTGGAACTGCGAAGTTTTTAAAGAGCGCCTGTTGAAACGCCCCTACTCCACCGTGACGGATTTCGCCAGGTTGCGGGGCTGGTCGACATCGGTGCCCATGAAGACGGCGGTGAAATAGGCCAGCATCTGGATCGGCAGCGCGTAGATAATCGGCGAGATGATTTCGGGCACGTCCGGCAGGATGATGGTCTCCATCGTCTTGACGCTCGCCTGGGCCGCCCCCTTGCTGTCGGTGATCAGGATGATCTTGCCGCCGCGCGCCGCCACTTCCTGCATGTTGGACACCGTCTTCTCGAAGATCCGGTCATGCGGCGCGATCACGATGACCGGCATGTTCTCGTCGATCAGCGCGATCGGCCCGTGCTTCAACTCGCCGGCCGCATAGCCTTCGGCGTGGATGTAGGAGATTTCCTTGAGCTTCAGCGCGCCTTCCATGGCCAGCGGGAAATTGGTGTCGCGGCCGAGATAGAGCACATCGGAATAGCGTGACAGCTCCCGCGCGATGCGCTCGATCTGCTCCTCGAGCTTGAGCACCTGGTTGGCATAGCGCGGCGCCTCCGAGAGCGCCCGCACCAGGGTCTTTTCCTGCTCTT
The DNA here is from genome assembly GCF_006442655.1 of Mesorhizobium sp. B2-1-3A. Classification (NCBI taxonomy): domain Bacteria; kingdom Pseudomonadati; phylum Pseudomonadota; class Alphaproteobacteria; order Hyphomicrobiales; family Phyllobacteriaceae; genus Mesorhizobium; species Mesorhizobium sp. B2-1-3A. The sequence continues at coordinate 345,619 of NZ_VFWK01000004.1, read as the reverse complement.
TCGAGATCGCCCCCCGCGCCACGCCGGCGCGCACCGCAAGCGATGCCAGCACCGAGAGCTGGCAGGTGAAGGCCTTGGTCGAGGCGACGCCGATCTCCGGTCCGGCCAGCGTCGGCAGCACGACATCGGATTCGCGCGCCATGGTCGATTCCCGCACATTGACGACGGCGCCGATCTTCATGCCGGCCTTGCGGCAGTAGCGCAGCGAGGCCAGCGTGTCGGCGGTCTCGCCCGACTGCGAGATGAAGAAGGCGGCATCGTTGGCCGACAGCGGCATCTCGCGATAGCGGAACTCCGAGGCGACATCGATGTCGACCGGCAGCCGCGCATAGCGCTCGAACCAGTATTTGCCGATCAGGCCGGCGAGATAGGCGGTGCCGCAGGCCGAGATCGCCAGCCGGTTGATCCCTGCGAAGTCGAACGGCAGGTCGAGCGGCTTCGAAACACCGGAGACAAAGTCGACATAATGCGCCAGCGTGTGCGAGATCACCTCGGGCTGCTCATGGATCTCCTTCTCCATGAAATGGCGGCGGTTGCCCTTGTCGACCATGAAGGAAGTCGACAGCGACTGCTGGCGCTTGCGCTCGACTTGTCTGCCGTCGATGTCGAAGATGGCGACGCTGTCGCGGCGCACTACCGCCCAGTCGCCGTCCTCCAGATAGGTGATCGAATTGGTGAAGGGCGCCAGCGCAATGGCGTCGGAGCCCAAAAACATCTCGCCGTCGCCATGGCCGACGGCCAGCGGCGGGCCGTTGCGGGCGCCGACGATCAGGTCTTCGTCGCCCTTGAACATGATGGCCAGCGCAAAGGCGCCTTCGAGCCGCTTCAGCGCCTGGTGCGCGGCCTCGACGGGCTTGCGCCCCCTGGCCAGTTCGCGCGCCACCAGATGGGCGACGACCTCGGTGTCGGTCTGCGAGGAGAAGGAATAGCCGTCGCGCGTCAGTTCATCGCGCAGTTCGGCGAAATTCTCGATGATGCCATTGTGGACGATGGCGACACCGTCGGAAAAATGCGGATGCGCATTGGTTTCGTTGGGCACGCCATGGGTCGCCCAGCGCGTGTGGCCGATGCCGATCGTGCCCTCGAGCGGCTCGTCCTTGAGCCGGCGTTCGAGGTTGATCAGCTTGCCCTCGGCGCGACGGCGGCCAAGCTCACCCTTCTCGATGGTGGCCACGCCGGCCGAGTCATAGCCGCGATATTCCAACCGCTTCAGCGCGTCGACGATGAGCGGCGCAACCTGCGAGTGGCCGACGATTCCAACGATACCGCACATGCAGACAGTCCCCAATTCCCCATGGAAAACCAGCGCTATTTAGGGATGGCCGGCCTGCCGTGAAAGTCACATTGCATTTCGTCCGGTGTAACGGACGTTTCTCAACGCATGCACCATGCCAGACCGCTCTTGCAATCCGGTTACTGCAATTGATCGGATTTCAATTGCTTCAGGAAGAAAGCAGCCCGCCGACTGACCGCTAATGATCGGCGCCAGCGACCTTCTTCTTCGCCGCCGCGGCCGAGGCAAATCGCTCGCGCAATTCCTTGCCCTTGCCGGGAATGGTCTTCTGGCGGGCGCGGCCGAAGGCCAGCGCGTCGTCGGGCACGCTTTCAGTGATGACGCTGCCCGACGCAATGTAGCCGCCCTTGCCGATCGATACCGGCGCCACCAGCGAGGAGTTCGAGCCGACAAAGGCGCCCTCGCCGATGTCGGTGAAGAATTTCGAATAGCCGTCGTAGTTGCAGGTGATGGTGCCGGCGCCGATATTGGCGCCCGCGCCGACACGGGCATCGCCGATATAGGTCAAATGGTTGACCTTGGCGCCCTCCTCGACAACAGCCTGCTTGACCTCGCAGAAATTGCCGACCTTGGCCTTCTGCCTGAGATCGGCGCCTGGCCGCAGCCGAGCGAATGGCCCGACATCGCAATTGGCCGCGATGGTGGCGCCCTCGATATGGCTGAAGGCATGGATCTTGGCGCCGCCGGCGATCTTCACGCCCGGGCCAAACCAGACATTGGGTTCGACCAGCGTGTCGGCGCCGATCTCGGTGTCGTGCGAGAAATAGACCGTTTCCGGCGCGATCAGTGTCACGCCCGACAGCATCGCCTCCTGGCGTCGACGCTGCTGCCAGATGCCCTCGGCCTGCGCCAGTTCGGCGCGGTTGTTGATACCGAGCGCATTCTCGAAACTGGCTTCGGTGGCGACGACATCGAGACCTTGCGCGCCCGCGATCTCGACAATGTCGGTCAGATAATACTCGCCCTTGGCATTCTTGTTGCCAACCGCGTCGAGCAGCTTCAGCGCATGGGTGCCGGCGACCGCCATCATGCCGGCATTGCAGAAGGTGATTTTCTTCTCAGCTTCGGAACAGTCGTTCTCTTCGCGGATGGCGATCAGCTTGCCACCTTTTTCGACCAGCCTGCCATAGCCGTTTGGATTTGGCGTTCGGAAGCCGATCACCGCGACGGCCGCGCCTTCGGCGAGCTTCATCCGGGCCAGGGTCAAAGCCTCCGCATCGATCAGCGGCGTGTCGCCGAACATCACCAGGATGTCGTCATAACCCCTTGATATCGCTTCACGGGCGGCAAGAACGGCGTGCGCCGTACCCAATCGCTTGTCCTGCACGAAGGTCTCGGCCTTGGGTGAGAACTTCGCCACCGCCTTGCGCATCTCTTCCGCGCCATGGCCGATGACGATCGCATCGCTGCTGGCACCGGCGGCGTCGGCCGCCTTCACCACATGGGCGACCATCGGCAGGCCTGCGATCGGATGCAGCACCTTCGGCAGCGCGCTCTTCATGCGCGTGCCTTCGCCGGCGGCGAGGATGACAGACAGGCAGGATCTCTGGCTCATGGGAGGACAACCATAGGAAAAGGGTTGGGAATCAAAACAGGATAGCAGTGGCGCCATGCTGCACCAATGCGGTTAAATTCCGGTGAGATGGTCGAGCAGCTGACTCTTAATCAGCTGGTCCACGGTTCAACCCTGCGCCTATCCCAGCCGCCCCAGCACCGGGAAATTCTCAAGCAGCCAATATGACACCGTCTGCACGCCTCCGGTGAGGAAAAACACGCCGGCGACCACCAGCAGCGCGCCGATCGCCTTTTCGACGCGGCCGAGATGGACGCGGAATTTGCCGAGGAAGCGCATGAAGGCACCAGAAAACAGCGCGGCGATCAGGAAGGGTATGCCAAGCCCCAGCGAATAGGCGGCGAGCAGCAGAGCGCCCTCGCCCACCGTTTCGCGCCCGCCGGCCAGCGTCAGGATCGGTCCCAGCACCGGGCCGATGCAGGGCGTCCAGCCAAAGGCGAAGGCCAGCCCCATGACATAGGCGGCGACGGCGCTGGCCGGCTTGCCCTGCGACTGGAAGCGCGCCTCGCGCGACAGCAGCGGAATGCGCAGGATGCCGAGGAAATTCAGGCCCATCAGGATGATCAGCACGCCGGCGGCCATCGCCAGCGGCTCCTGCCAGACACGCAGCAGCCGGCCTATGGTCGAGGCGCCGGCGCCGAGCGCCACGAACACGGTCGAGAAGCCGAGCACGAAAGCGATCGAGGAATAAAGCAGCGCGCCGCGCGCGCCCTGCCTTGCCGTCACGCCCGCATTGCCGCGGAAATCCTCGACCGACACGCCGGCCATGTAGCAGAGATAGGGCGGCACCAGCGGCAGCACGCATGGTGACAGGAACGAGATGGCCCCCGCCCCGACCGCGCTGACATAGCCGATATCCAATGCCATTCCCTGAGCTCCGACTGTTTGGCGACGATATAGCGGCACGCGGGTTTGTCCGCCAATCACCATCATGTGGCAAGTCATCGCGGGGAAGAAAGCACCCGCGGCTGGCGTTGATAGGACGAGACCGCGATTTCCCGCGCGTCTCCAGATATCAGCCAGGGAGATTTCCATGAAAACGATAGCCGCAGGGTTGGCCGCACTCCTGCTCAGCACCGCCGCGTCCTACGCCGCCGAAGCGTGGAAGGAAGCCAAGGTCAATGGCACCAAGATCTACACCGACGCCAAGGGCATGACGCTTTACACCTATGACAAGGACGAGAAGGGCAAGACCAATTGCTACGACAAATGCGCCGCCAACTGGCCGCCGTTGAAGGCCAAGGCCGGCGCCAAGGCGCAGGACGAATGGAGCGTGGTCGACCGAACCGACGGCACCAAGATGTGGGCCTATGACGGCAAGCCGGTCTACACCTTCATCAAGGACAAGAAAGCCGGAGACATGAGCGGTGACGGTGTCGCCGGCGTCTGGCATATCGTCAAGGCCGACTGAGCCTCCATTCCCGTTCCCGCTAGCTGGCGGGACATGGAGCTGGTCGCCGGCGTCCCCCAATGCATTTGGCGGCCAGCTTCTTCTTGCGCAATGTGAGCCAGGCTCCCCGCGCAACACAATTCGTCGACTCATCGGACGCGCGCGGTCGTTTTCGGCGACTTGCGACCGCCAACTCTCCTAATCGAAATTCTGTGATTTTCTCCATACACTCTTAGAGTGTATTGCTGCCGGCGACCTCGCAATTTGGGCGCTTCCCCTTGACCGGATGCAAAAGCGCGGCCATGTGAGCGACAAACAGAAACGAGATTTCGTCGCGCGCAGCGGAATTCTTCTGGCGCATCACAGCAGATAAGAGACCTCATGGACGTCGTCGTCGTCGAATCGCCGGCCAAGGCTAAGACAATCAACAAATATCTGGGCAGGAACTACAAGGTTCTGGCCTCGTTCGGCCATGTCCGCGATTTGCCGGCCAAGGACGGCTCGGTGCGCCCGGATGAAGACTTCGCCATGTCCTGGGCGGTCGACACGGCATCGGGCAAGCGGCTCGCCGACATCGCCAAGGCGGTCAAGGATGCCGACGGCCTGATCCTCGCCACCGACCCTGATCGCGAAGGCGAGGCCATTTCCTGGCATGTGCTGGAAGTGCTGAAGCAGAAGCGCGCGCTGAAGGACAAGCCCGTCAGCCGCGTCGTCTTCAACGCCATCACCAAATCGTCGGTGCTGGAAGCGATGGCCAATCCGCGCCAGATCGATGCGCCGCTGGTCGATGCCTATCTCGCCCGCCGGGCGCTCGACTATCTCGTCGGCTTCACGCTGTCGCCCGTGCTGTGGCGCAAGCTGCCTGGCGCCCGTTCCGCCGGCCGCGTCCAGTCGGTGGCGTTGCGTCTGGTCTGCGACCGCGAATCCGAAATCGAGCGCTTCATCCGCGAGGAATATTGGCAGATCGCCGCGATCCTCGGCACGCCGCGCAACGAGAATTTCGAAGCACGGCTGACCGCCTTCGAGCGCAAGAAGCTGCAAAAGCTCGACATTGCCAACAAGGCGCAGGCCGACGACATCAAGGCGATGCTCGAGGGCGCGACCTTCAAGGCGCTGTCCGTCGAAGCCAAGCCGACCAAGCGCAATCCCGGCCCGCCCTTCACCACCTCGACGCTGCAGCAGGCCGCCTCGTCGGGCCTCGGTTTCTCGGCCACGCGCACCATGCAGGTGGCGCAGCGCCTCTATGAAGGTATGGAGATCGGCGGCGAGACCACCGGCCTGATCACCTATATGCGAACCGACGGCGTGCAGATGGCACCCGAGGCCATTTCTGGTGCTCGGGACGCCATCGCCAAGGAATTCGGCCCAAAGTACCTGCCGGAGAAGCCGCGCCAATACACCGCCAAGGCCAAGAACGCCCAGGAAGCGCACGAAGCGATCCGGCCGACCGACTTCATGCGCACCCCGGCATCGGTGAGGCAGTATCTCGATTCCGACCAGTTGCGGCTCTATGAGCTGATCTGGAAGCGCGCCATCGCCAGCCAGATGCAGCCGGCCGAGATCGAGCGCACCACCGTCGAGATCGAGGCCGTCAACGGCGCCCGTACCGCCGAGCTTCGCGCCGTCGGTTCGGTCGTTCGCTTCGACGGCTTCATCGCCGCCTACACCGACCAGAAGGACGACGACGCCGAAGACGAGGAAAACCGTCGTCTGCCGGAGATCCGTGCCGGCGAGCAGCTTGCCCGCCAGGCGATCAACGCCACCCAGCACACGACCGAGCCGCCGCCGCGCTATTCCGAGGCCTCGCTGATCAAGAAGCTGGAAGAGCTCGGCATCGGCCGGCCGTCGACCTATACGGCAATCCTGAAGACGCTCGAGGACCGCGACTACGTCACGATCGACAAGCGCCGGCTGGTGCCGCAGGCCAAGGGCCGTCTGTTGTCCGCCTTCCTCGAAAGTTTCTTCGAGCGCTATGTCGAATACGACTTCACCGCCTCGCTCGAGGAAAAGCTCGACGAGATCTCCGACGGCAAGCTCGCCTGGAAGGACGTGCTGCGCGATTTCTGGAAGGATTTTTCGGGCGCGGTCGCCGACATCAAGGAACTGCGCGTCACCGACGTGCTCGACGCGCTCAACGAGGAACTGGCGCCGCTGGTCTTTCCCGCCCGCGAGGACGGCTCGAACCCGCGCATCTGCCCGAAATGCGGCACTGGCAATCTGTCGCTGAAGCTCGGCAAGTTCGGCGCCTTCGTCGGCTGCTCAAACTATCCCGAATGCTCATTCACCCGCCAGCTTGGCGACGCCGCCAATCCGAACGGCGAGAATGGCGGCGGCGAGGACGGCACCAAGGTGCTCGGCAAGGATCCTTACACGGCCGAGGAAATCACCCTGCGCTCCGGCCGCTTCGGCCCCTATATCCAGCGCGGCGACGGCAAGGAAGCCAAGCGTTCGAGCCTACCCAAGGGCTGGACGCCCGACTCCATCGACCATGAAAAGGCGCTCGCGCTTCTGGGTCTGCCGCGCGACGTGGGAAAACACCCCGAGAGCGGCAAGATGATCTCGGCCGGGCTCGGCCGTTACGGTCCGTTCGTCCTTCATGATGGCACCTACGCCAATCTCGACAGCATCGAGGATGTGTTCTCCATCGGTCTCAACCGCGCCGTCACGGTGATTGCCGAGAAGCAATCCAAGGGCAAGGGCGGCCGCAATGGCGGCACGGCCGCGGCCCTGAAGGAACTTGGCGACCATCCGGACGGCGGCGGCAAGATCGTCGTGCGCGACGGCAAGTACGGGCCATACGTCAATTTCGGCAAGGTCAATGCCACGCTGCCCAAGGGCAAGGATCCGCAATCGGTGACGATTGAGGACGCGCTGGCGCTGATTGCCGAGAAGGAAGCCAAGGGCGGCGGCGGCAAGAAGCCGTTCCGCAAGGCAGCAGCGGCCAAGGCACCGGCGGCGAAGAAAACAGCGGCCCCAAAGCCGGCTGCGAAGAAGCCGACCGCGAAGAAAAAAGGGTAGGACAGCGTGGCGCGCAGGATCACCGGAAGAAGCCACGGCGATCCGCGCACCGCCGACACGAGGGCCAAGGTCAAGGACGACTACAAGCCTTCTCGTGACGAGATCCTGCGCTACATCGCCGAAAATCCCGACCGGGCGGGAAAACGCGACATCGCCAAGGCGTTCGCGCTGCGCGGCGACGACCGCATCTGGCTGAAAGATCTCCTGCGTGACATGCAGGATGAGGGCGTGCTCACCAAGGAGCGCAAGCGGCTGGCCCGCGTCGGCGCCCTGCCCCATGTCGCCGTGCTCGACATTTTTGGCCGCGACGGCGACGGTGTCCTGCTGGCGCATCCAGCCGAGTCCGTGGGCACGGGCGAGCCACCCGTCGTATCGATCCGCGTGTCGCGCGGCGGCAACGGACCGGCGCCGGGCATCGGCGACCGCGTCCTGGCCAAGACCTTCCCGACCGATGACCCGTCAGGCCCCGCCTATACCGGACGGGTGATGAAGATCTTCGAGAAGCGCAACGATGCCGTTCTCGGCGTCTTCCGCGCGCTGCAGGACGGTACCTTCCGCATTGAACCAGTGGAACGGCGCCAGCCGGAGTTGATCGTCGACAAGGAATTCCAGAACGGCGCCAAGAATGGCGACCTGGTCGAGGTCGAGCCGGCACGCCCCTCCCGTTATGGGTTGCCGAGAGCCAAGGTGCTCAACGTGCTTGGCTCGCTGACCAGCGAAAAGGCGGTCTCGATGATCGCCATTCATGCCCACGACATTCCGCACATCTTCCCGGCCGACGTCATCGCCGAGGCCGAGGCGGTGAAGCCCGCGACGATGGCCAATCGCGAGGACTGGCGCGCCCTGCCACTGGTCACTATCGATCCGGCCGACGCCAAGGACCATGATGATGCTGTCTTCGCGACGCCTGACCTCGACGAAAAGAATCCGGGCGGCGTGATCGCCACCGTCGCGATCGCCGATGTTGCCGCCTATGTCCGCTACGGCACGGCACTCGACCGCGAGGCGCTGAAGCGTGGCAATTCGGTCTATTTCCCGGATCGCGTCGTGCCGATGCTGCCCGAGCGCATTTCCAACGACCTTTGCTCGCTGCGCGAAGGCCAGGACCGGCCGGCGCTCGCGGTGCGCATGACCTTCTCGGCCGACGGCCACAAGATCAGGCATTCCTTTCACCGCGTGATGATGAAGTCCGCGGCGAAGCTCGCCTACCCCCAGGCCCAGGCGGCGATCGACGGCGCGCCGGACGACAAGACCGGCCCGATCCTCGACACGGTGCTGAAGCCGCTATGGGATGCCTATGCCATCCTCAAGCGCGGTCGCGATGGCCGCCAGCCGCTCGAACTCGACCTGCCGGAGCGCAAGATCCTGCTCAAGCCGGATGGCACGGTCGATCGCGTCATCGTGCCGGAACGGCTCGATGCCCACAAGCTGATCGAAGAATTCATGATCCAGGCCAATGTCGCCGCGGCCGAGACGCTGGAGGCGAAGAAGCAGGCGCTGGTCTACCGTGTCCACGACGCGCCTTCGCTCGCCAAGCAGGAATCGCTGCGCGAATTCTTGGCAACGCTTGGCCTGTCGCTGGCGCGCGGGGCGCAGATGCGGCCCAGCCAGTTCAACGGCATTCTCGAGCGCGTGCATGGCGCCGACAACGAGGCGCTGGTCAACGAGGTGGTGTTGCGCTCGCAGAGCCAGGCCGAATATTCACCCGGGAATATCGGCCATTTCGGCCTCAACCTCAGGCGCTACGCGCATTTCACCTCGCCGATCCGCCGCTATGCCGACCTGATCGTGCATCGCGGACTCATTGCCGCACTCGGCCTCGGTCCCGGCGGGCTGACGCAAGAAGAGGAAGCGCGGCTGGAGGATGTCGCGGTGCTGATCTCCGGCACCGAACGGCGCGCCATGGCGGCCGAGCGCGACACGGTCGACCGGCTGATATCAGCCTATCTCGCCGAGCGCATCGACGAGCGCTTCGACGCCCGCATCTCCGGCGTCACCAAATCAGGACTATTTGTCCAATTGCCGCAATATGGCGCCGATGGTTTCATCCCTGTCTCAACTCTGGGCGGCGATTACTATATATACGACGAAACGGCCCGCTCCCTGTTCGGAGAACGCTCGGGAAAAGGCTACCAGCTCGCGGACCGCGTCGAGGTTCGGCTCGTCGAGGTGGCGCCTATGGCCGGCGCGATGCGTTTCGAGATGTTGACCGACCCGAAGCCCCTGCCAGGCTCCACCAGGTCGTTTCACAAGGCTAAGGGTCGTGCCCGTGCATCGCAATCGCGACCGGGGTCGCGCGGCAGGAGACGATGATGGAACAACAGGTTTTCGGCGGCGAGCATCAGTCGGGCCGGGTTGCCCGCCCCTTGTGGGCGGCAATGAAGCGCGGCTTTTTGGGGCGCTGCCCGAACTGCGGCGAAGGCAAGCTGTTTCGCGGCTTCACCAAGACCGTCGAGACCTGCAGCGTCTGCGGCGAGGAGATCCATCACCATCGCGCCGACGACCTGCCGGCCTATCTGGTCATCGTCATCGTCGGCCACATCGTTCTCGGTGCCTTCATGGGCGTGGAAGCGACGTCGACCTTGTCCACCTGGCAGCACATCCTCATTTGGGTGCCCCTGACCATCTTGCTGTCGGTAGCGCTGCTGCAGCCTGTCAAAGGCGCCGTCATCGGATTGCAATGGGCGTTCTATATGCACGGCTTCGGCGGCGAAAAGGATGGGATTGAGCCTCATCCGAGAGCCTAGAGCTCTGGCTGGCGCAACATACCGACCGTGAAGGCCACTTTCGCTTGCCAGAAGTTTCCGCTAGGTCCCTGCGCATGGAAGCAATGACCAAGGTGGACGTCGACAAGCTCGACAAGGGTCTTGCCGCGCATAGCGGCCGGCCTCTGCGTCCGCGTGACGCCGCGACGCTGATCCTGCTCGACCGCAAGGGCGATGAGGTGCTGGTGCTCATGGGCCGCCGTCACGCCGGCCACGCGTTCATGCCAGGCAAGTTCGTGTTTCCCGGCGGCCGCACGGATCCGGCGGACAGTCGGATCGCGATCGCCACCGCATTGCACCGCGACGAGGAAACAAAGCTGCTTGCTGGTCCCGGCCGCACCAGTGCGGCGCGAGCCCGGGCAGTCGCGCTGTCTGCTATCCGCGAAACCTATGAGGAAGCCGGGCTGCTGATAGGCCAGAAGGCCGCCTTTGCCACCGACAAGCGTGACTGGCAGGGTTTTGTCGAACACGGCGTAAGGCCGTCACTGGAAACGCTGCGTTTCATCGCGCGCGCCATCACCCCACCCAACCGGATACGCCGCTTCGACACCCGTTTCTTCAGCGCCTGGCGCAACGATGTCGCCGCCGAACTGCCCGGCGGCGGGCCGACCAACGAACTCGAGGAACTGGTCTGGCTGCCGCTCGCCAAGGCCCGGGAAGCGGACATACCCGACATCACGCGAATGATCCTGGACGAGCTGGAAAAGCGCCTCGCCCACGATCCGCTGCTGCGTCCGGGCGGTCCCGTCCCCTTCTACCGGCTTGTCCGCAACCACTTCACCCGCGAACTTCTGTAGAGCAATTCCAGGAAAGTGAGACGCGGTTTTCCGCCCGGAATTGCGTAAGATCAAAGAGACAGAGTATTCAGCATCCCATGACGGTCGATACCCAACCCAAGGGCGACGAACGCGTACACTGGCTGCCGATGGTGGCGGCGATCTCGTCGATCAGCGTCGTCGGCATAGCCATTGGCCTCGGCATGCCCCTGCTCAGCGTCATCCTGGAAACGCGGGGCCACTCGGCTTCGATGATCGGCCTCAACACCGCCGTCGCCGGCCTTGCCTCGATCGCCGGCGCGCCGTTGGCCACACCGCTCGCCATGCGCTTCGGCGTCGCCTGGACCATGATCGGGATGATCGCCGCCGGCGCCCTGGCCTTCGTCGGCTTCCATTTCGCGCCCGACTTCTGGATGTGGTTTCCGCTGCGCATCGTGCTGCATATCGCGTTGACGGTGCTGTTCATCCTGTCGGAATTCTGGATCAGCACGTCGGCACCGCCGCACCGGCGCGGTCTTGTGCTTGGCATCTACGCCACCGTCCTGTCGCTCGGCTTTGCCGCCGGACCGTGGCTGTTCGCCCATCTTGGCAGCTCCGGCTTCAGGCCGTTCGGCGTCATCATCGTGCTGGTGACGCTGGCCGCGATACCGGTGCTGGCCGCGCGCAATGAAAGCCCCTCCATTGTTGCCGATGGCGAAACCAGCAACTTCCTTCGCTACATCTGGCTGGTGCCATCGGCGACCGCCGCCGTGCTGGTATTCGGTGCGGTCGAAACCGGCGGCTTCGCGCTGTTTCCGATCTACGGCAACCGCATCGGCTATTCGGAAGCCGACGCCGCATTGCTGCTGACCATGATCGGTCTCGGCAATGTGCTGCTGCAGATCCCGATCGGCATGATCAGCGACCGGGTCAGCGACCGCCGCTATCTGCTGCTCGCTTGCGCGACGGTCGGCCTTGTCGGCACGGTCTTCATGCCCTTCTTCGCCCAGAATTGGCACCTGATGGCCGCCCTTCTGTTCGTGTGGGGCGGCGTAGTCGCCGCCATGTACACGATCGGTCTTGCCCATCTCGGCTCGCAGCTTTCCGGCCATGAACTGGCATCCGCCAACGCCGCCTTCGTGCTCTGCTATGGTGTCGGCATGGTGCTTGGCCCGCAGGCGATCGGCATCGGCATGGATGCGTTCGGTCCGTCCGGTTTCGGCTGGTCGCTCGGCCTGTTCTTTGGCGCCTACATGGCGCTGGTTGGCGTCAGGCTCGTCCGCAAAATTCTCCTTTGACCCTTTGAGACAGCGACCGCTGCTGACAGAACCGTGTCAGCAGCGTCAGGTTAAAAGAGTGTCCCCCAAGAACGGAAGTTGAGGACACTCCCATGATCGACAGCGGCTTTGAAACCACCTCATTGCGAATGACGCTCCTGCTGCTTGTGACCTTCCAGGCCCCGGCCGCGGATGTCGACCGCATCATGGACGCGGTCGTAGCGATCGCCCCGCTGGCCATGGGCAAATACGACCGCAACGCCTATCAGTCGGCACACGGCATCGAGCGCTACAGGCCGCTTGAAGGGGCCGCGGCCGGGGCCGAAATCGAAATGCGCCGCCGCCCGGGCACGGTCGAGGTTTCATTCGAACTGCCTGACGACCAGGCGCTGGCAAGCCGCGTCGTCGAGGCGATTTTCCAGGCCCATTCCTATCAGGAGCCGGTGATCCGCCTCCAGCCGATCCTCGCCAGCCGATCAAAGGGGCTGGATGACCGCGCCAATCCGAATCGTTGGTGGAACACGACCGGAGACTGGAAGAAGGTTGCCGTGCCAGAGACGGAAAACGTCTGATTTACGCGCAATGGGCTTCCCGGACGGGCCACATCAGGTCCGCCGGGCTTGACTTTCCAGGCACGTTCTTTATGTGTCGCGCCAAGTTTCCCGCGTCCGGGTGTTTTCCCCGTGCTCCAGCGGCCAAAACTCCACGAACAAACGGACTGATACCATGGCCAAAGCCGCAAACATCAAGATCAAGCTTCTGTCGACCGCCGACACCGGTTTCTTCTACGTGACCAGCAAGAACAGCCGTACCAAGACCGACAAGCTGTCGTTCCGCAAGTACGATCCGGTCGCCAAGAAGCACGTCGAATTCAAGGAAACCAAGATCAAGTAATCTGGGTTTTCCCTTGCAAACAAAAACGCCGCCCATCGGGCGGCGTTTTTGTTTGCGAAGGCAGAGGCGGCGGACTCGCTCCCTCAGCCCCGCTGAGTTTCCTTCAGCCGATGCGATCGCCGCTTTTCGGATCGAACAGATGCAGCGACGCCGGATCGGCCGCCAACCGCACGGTGTCGCCGGGCTTGACGCCGGCGCGGCCCATGGCAAAGACGCAAATCTGCTGGCCGGCCAGCGCGACGTAGAACTGTGTCGAGAGGCCGAGCGGCTCCACGACCCCTACCTCGCCCTGCAGCGCGCCGTCATCGGCCAACCGGATATGCTCGGGCCGCAGGCCGATGGTAATGGCATCGCCGTCGCTGAGCGGCAGGCCATCCGGCAACTTCAGCGCCTGTCCATCGGCCAGCACCGCTTCAGCTACCTCGCCCTTGCGAACCGTCGCCGGCAGGAAATTCATGCCCGGCGAGCCGATGAAACCGGCAACGAACATGTTGGCCGGATGGTCATAGAGATCGAGCGGCGCGCCAACCTGCTGGATCAGCCCATCATGCATGACGACGATCCGGTCGGCCATGGTCATGGCCTCGATCTGGTCGTGTGTGACATAGACCGAGGTGGTCTTCAGTTGCTGGTGCAGCGCCTTGATCTCGGCCCGCATATGGACGCGCAGCTTGGCATCGAGGTTGGACAGCGGCTCGTCGAACAGGAAAACCTTGGGATCGCGCACGATGGCACGACCCATCGCGACGCGCTGGCGCTGGCCGCCGGACAGTTGCCGCGGCAGGCGCTGAAGGTAGGCGTCCAGGCCCAGCCGCTTGGCCGCGCCATCCACCCTGGCATCGATCGCCGGCTTCTCGGCCTTGCGCAACATGAGGCTGAAGCCCATGTTCTTCGACACATCCATGTGCGGATAAAGCGCATAGGACTGGAAGACCATGGCGATGTCGCGGTCCTTGGGCGCCACATCGTTGACCAATCGCTCACCAATACGGATTTCGCCGCCGGAGGCTTCCTCCAGCCCGGCGATCATGCGCAGCAGTGTCGATTTCCCGCAGCCGGACGGACCGACCAGGACGACGAATTCGCCGTCGGCGATTTCAAGGTCGACCGCATGCAGGACGCGGACGGCGCCGTAATCCTTGCGGACCTTTTCGAGCGTGACAGAAGCCATCGGTCTATCCTTTGACGGCGCCGGCGGTCAGGCCGGTGACGAGATAGCGTTGCAGGAAGGCGAAGAAGATGCAGACCGGGATCAGCGCCAGGATCGACGCCGCCATCATCTGCCCCCAGTCGACGGCGAATTTGCCGATGAAGGTGAGCAGGCCGACGGCGAAGGTCTTCTTGTCGTCGCTGGAGATCAGCATCAGCGCGAACAGGAGCTCGCTCCAGGCGGCGGTGAAGACAAAGCCGAGCGTGGCGCCCATGCCGGGCAGCGTCAGCGGCACGATCACCCGGCGCATTGCCTGGGCACGCGTACAACCGTCGATCATCGCAGCCTCTTCCAGATCCTTCGGGATGCCGTCGAAGAAGGATTGCATCAGGAAGGTGGCGAAGGCGGTGTTGAAGGCGGTGTAGATGATTATCAGCCCGGTCAGGCTGTTGATCAGGCCGATCTGGCCCATGACGCGGTAGATCGGCGGAATGACCATCACCAGCGGAAAAGTCTGAGTCAAAAGCAGCATCAGCGCCAGCACCGCCTTGCCGCGAAAGGTGAAACGCGACATGGCGTAGCCGGCGAGCGTGGCGATCACCGTCACCAATGCCGCCGTCGACACCGAGACGATGACGCTGTTGAGGAAATAGCGCGGGAAATCGGTGGCCTCGAGCACGGTGACGAAATTCTGCAACGTCGTGCGCGACGGCCAGAAGGTGATGCCTTCGGAATAGAGCAGCCGCTCCGGCGTCACCGAGATCTTCAGCGTCCAGTAGATCGGGAACAGGGCGAAGATCACATAGGCGGCAATCGCCGCGTAGAGGCCGACACCACCAAGGAACCGTTGTGAAGCAGAGCGGCCCGCGATCATCAGACGTGCCTCACCAGGGAGCGGCGGATGGCGATCAGCGCGATCGCATAGGCGATCAACAGCACGAGCAGCAGCACGGCCACCGCCGAGGCATAGCCCTTGTCCAGCGACTTGAAGGCGCTGACATAGATATAGACCGGCACCGTATTGGTGGAACCAGCCGGCCCACCCTCGGTCATGACGAATATCAGGTCGGCGAAGGTGGCGATCCAGATGGTGCGCAGCATCACCGTGATGGCGATGGTTGGCGCGAGAAATGGCAGCGTCACCTTGGTGAAGCGCTGCCAGGGCGAAGCGCCGTCGATCGCCGCCGCCTCGTGCATTTCGGACGGGATAGACTTCAGCGCCGCCAGAAGCGTGATGGCGAAGAACGGAATGCCGAACCAGACATTGGCGACGATCGGCCCCCACATCGCCGTCGCGGGATCGGACAGCACATTGGTCGGCTCTGCCTTGAGCCCCAGCGCGTACAACCAATGCGGCAGCGGCCCGATGATAGGGTTGAACAGCCAGGCCCAGGTCAGCCCGGACAGGAAGGACGGCACCGCCCAGGGCAGGAACACCAGAGCCTGCACCACCTTGCGGCCCCAGAACGGCTTGTCGAGCAGCAGCGCCAGGCCAAGGCCGAGGAAGAATTGGAAGAACAGGCTGGCGACCGTCCACCACAGCGTGTTGACCAGGGCTTGCCCCAGAACCTGATCCGACAGCATCGCCCGATACTGGTCGAGCCCGACATATACCGACTTGAAGGCCGAGAATTTGCGGAAGGAGTAGCTGATGCCGATGATCAGCGGCACCAACAGCACCACGACCAGCAGGATGATCGCCGGGCTGAGATAGAGCCAGGGCTCGATGGCGGCATGCGACAGCCGCTTGCGGCGCGGCTTGCCGGCGGATCGTATTTCGGACACGGCATAGGTCATTGGGGCTCAACAGTGATGAGTGGGTGCCGGCGAAGGCGACAGCACCCTTCTCCCGTTTACGGGGAGAAGATGCCGGCAGGCAGATGAGGGGCAGCGCTAACCTTGGAAATGCTGCCCCGCCCCTTATCCGGGCCTATCGGGCCACCATCTCCCGTAAACGGGGAGAAGGAAAAAACCTGCGCTTACTTCTTGTTCTTCGCCAGCCAGTCCTGCTGTTCCTTGGTCAGGAAGGCAGCCCATTGGTCCGCGACGTCCTTGGCGGTCTTCTGGCCGAGCAGCACTTCCTGAAAATTCTTGATCGCCACTTGGTCGACGAAGTTGCCGAGATTTTCCAGATGCGTCGGCGGCGTCACCATTTCGTATTTGGAGCTGTCGCTCAGTTCCGTGAACCAGCCCTTGAACTGCTCGGTCTTGAAATGGGGATCCTGGTCGGCGCCGTTGTGGATCGGGACGACGCCGACTTCCTTGGCCCATGCCAGATTGTCCTTGGGCGAAAGCAGCGTCGCCATCAGCTTCCAGGCGTCGTCCTTGTGCTGCGAGTTGGCGAACATCGCCCAGCCCGCATAGCCGAGCGTCGGATACGACTTGCCGCTCGGACCGGTCGGCAGGGGCGCGACGGCGAAGTCGTCGGCGCTCATCTTGTCGGCGATGCCGAGCAGCGCGTCCGGATCCTGGTTCAGCATGGCGCAGGTGCCGGAATAGAAGCCGGTGACGGTTTCGTTGAAGCCCCAGCTCACCGCATCCTTGGGCGCCAGCCCGTCCTTGTACATGTCGGCCAGCATCTGCAGGCCCTTGACCGAGCCCTCGTCATTGATGGTCGAGGTGCCGTCCTCGTTGAAGTAGCCGCCCTTGCCGGCGGCGATGTTCATGAACATGTGCATGCCGTTGAAGGCGCCCGGCCCGCCGCGCAGGCAGTAGCCATACTTGCCCGGGATGGCGGAGATTTTCTTGGAATCGGCGACGAACTCGTCAAGCGTGGCCGGCGGACCGTCGAGGCCGGCTTCCTTGAACAGCTTCTTGTTCCAGAACAGCGCGTTCACATAGTAGCCGTAGGGGATCATGAACTGCGTGTTGTCGACCGTCGAGCCGAACTGCTTGGCGCGGTCGCCGAGCGTCTTGGCATCGTCCCACTTGGCCATGTAGGGGCCGAGGTCCTCGAGCTGGGCATTGTTGGCATAGAGACCCATCCAGCGTTCCGGCATCTCGACCACGTCGGGCGTATCGCCGGCCTGCACCATGGTCAGGAACTTCTCGAAAGCCTGCCCCCAGGGCAGCGAGATCAGCTCGACCTTGACGCCGGGATTGGCCGCCTCGAAGTCGGCGATCTGCTTTTTCAGGAATTCGGTGCGCGGCGGGCTGGTGATGACTTCGACCATCTTCAGGGTCGAATCGGCCAGCGCGCTCCCGGCGGAAATCGCCAATCCCGCAACGGTGGCAAGCATGATGGTCAGTTTTTTCATGTTCAAGACTCCCATTTTGAACCCGCTTGTTATTTTCTGGCTTTTTCGAAGGCCTGGGCGACGTCGGCCCAGAGGTCTTCGACACTTTCCAATCCGACATTGAAGCGGATGGTTCGGGGGCTGACGCCGAAGCGCGCCATCGAATTCAGTCCCGGCGTCTGTTCCAGCGACGCCTTGGCCGGCACGACCAGGCTTTCATGCCCTCCCCAGCTGACGCCGATGCGGAAAAATTTCAGCGCATCGACGAAGACGGGGATGTCGATATCGTCCGTCACCTCGAAGGAGAACAGTCCGGCATAGCCCGCCAGCGTCGCCTTGCCCGGATGGTTCGAATAGACGGGATGGTTGACGCGCTCGACATTGGCATGCGCCTTCAGCCGCTCGGCGATGGTGAGCCCGCTCTTCATATGGTGCGGCAAGCGCAGCGGCAGCGTGCGCAGGCCGCGCAGCAGCAGCCATGCTTCGAACGGCGACAGCTTGCCGCCGAGATAGGAATAGGTCTGTTCGTTGATGTGCTTGATATGCGCCGCGGAGCCGGCCACCACGCCCGCGACGGTGTCGCTGTGGCCGCCGAGATATTTCGACGCTGAATGCAGCACCAGGTCGACGCCATGCGCGATCGGCTTCTGGAAAACCGGCGTCGCCCAGGAATTGTCGATGGTGGTGACGATGCCCTGCTCCCTGGCAAGCCGTGTCAGATGCGCGATGTCCTGCAGCTCGAACATCATCGAGGTCGGGCTTTCCAGATAGAGCAGCTTGGCCCCGGGAAGTGCCGCGGCAACCGCGTCCGGATCGGAGCCGTCGACATAATCGACCTTGATGTTGAGCCGAGGCAGAAGCCGCTCGAACAGGCGATAGGCATCGCCATAGCAGTTCCGCACGGCCACGATGCGCTCGCCCGCCCCGACAAAGGCAAGCACCGTGGCGCTGATCGCCGCCATGCCGCTGGAAAAGCCGCGCGCGGCCTCGGCGCCCTCGAGGGCGGCAACGCGCGCTTCGAATTCCATTACCGTCGGATTGTCGCCGCGCGAGTAGATCGGCTGCTTTCGTTTGCCGGCAAAGGTGTCGGCCATCTCGGCATAGTTGGCGAAGGTGAACAGCGAGGTCTGGTAGATCGGCGGCACCACCGCGCCGCCGGGGAACGGTTCGTCATGCGCCAGCAGCGTCGCCGCCTCGGCAAGATAATCGTGATCGAAACCGCTCGGATGCTCGTTCATGTCTGGCTCGAAAGTTTGAGTTTAGCTGCACCGCGCTTGAGATCGTCCTCGACGGTGGCGATCAGCTTGAGTGCCTCGGCGCGGGCACCCTGCGGGTCGCGCGCGGCGATGCACTCGTAGATGGTGCGGTGGTAAGGAAAGCTGGCGTGACCGAAATCGCGCACGCCCAGCGGATGCTCCCAGAAGCGGTGGAACAGCTCGTGCATGGCGGCGATGATCTGTTCGAACAGCGGATTGCCCGAGACGCGGTAGACTGCCTGGTGGAACTCCCAGTCCTCTTCCGACGACATGCCGTCGCGGGTACGGAATGCCTGCTCCATGATGTCGAGCTTGCGCTTGATCTCGGCGATGTCGGCCGGGCTCGCCCGCTCGGCGCAAAGAGCCGCGGCCTCCGCCTCCAGCGCGCGGCGGATTTCGAGCGTGTGCATCAGGCTGGTGAAATCATTGCCGCCCGCCAGCGTCAGCGGCATATGCAGCATGTCGGGCGACACAGCCGCCTTGAGATAGGTGCCGCTGCCTTGCCGCCGCTCGACGAGACCAAGCCCTTCCCACCGCGTCAGCGCCTCGCGCACCGTGTTGCGGCTGACCTTCAGCCGCTCGGCCAGGATACGCTCGGTCGGAAGCCGCTCGCCGGGCTGCAAGGCTTCGGCGCGAACAAAGCCCACCAAAGCCTTCAGCACAGCGTCATCACGCGCCGTCGTCTGAATGGGTGGCAGGCTGTTCTGGTCCACACTTCCTCCCCGAAGCGACGCACAAGTGGTCCAATGGTCCAACCAATTTCTGCATAGTCGGAGAGACGTGTCAACAGCCGAAACGAGGACGGGCCGAACGGCGAGCCATGGCGCCGTTCGGCTCGTCAGTTCAAGCGTGGCTTCGCGCCGGCGTGGCGGCCGTGGCGCGCCAACGCGCGAACATGTCCTCACGAACCCGCCTCGAACCCGCGAGCCGCTCCTTTGCTTCCGCCAGCACGGAAGGCGAAGCCTGTGCGGGCGTGCCCGATTGGAACGGAGGCGCCGGGGCATATTCAAGCGAGAGCTGCACCGTTTCGGCCTCGGCCTGACCGAGAAGCCTGGCGACCAGGAGGAGGCCGAAATCGATCCCCGAGGTGACGCCGCCGGCGGTTATCAGCTTTCCGTCCTCGACAATTCGCTCGTCGACTGGGATGGCGCCGAACTCGGCAAGGAAATCATGCGCGTACCAATGCGTCGTCGCCCGCTTGCCTTTGAGCAGGCCGGCGGCACCCAGCACCAGGGCACCGCTGCACACCGAGGTGACGTAGCGCGCCTGAGCCGCGCGCTCCCGCACGAAATCGAGCACAGCCTGATCCTCCAGCAGCGTGTTGACGCCGCCTCCACCCGGAATGCACAGCATATCAAGAGGCGGGCAATCGTCGAAGGTCGCCGTCGGGTTGAGCGACAGTCGCGTCGACGACATCACCGGATTGCGATCCTTCCAGATCAATTCCACCTCGGCGCCCTTTGCCGATGCCAGGACTTCATAAGGGCCGGTGAGGTCGAGCTGCTGGACATTGGGGAAGACGAGGATGCCGAAACGAAGGGTCATGGAACTCTCCATAGGTTGACTCCAGCCAATCTAAGGCACCATGCTTTGGCACGATCGCCAATCATCCCTCGTTTCAAGCCAAATCGCCATGCGCCATATTGAAATCCTTGCCTATCCCGACGTCCAACTCCTCGATGTCAGCGGACCGCTTCAGGTCTTCGCCAGCGCCAACGACTTCAGGACGCAGGCCGGCGAGCCCGCGCCCTACGAGGTCACGGTCGTTGCCGCCTCGCCGCGGATCAGGACATCTGCCGGTCTCGTGCTGGAGGCAGCGGCGCTGCCGGCGCACGGGCCAGGGATCGACACGCTGATCGTGCCTGGTGGATGGGGAGTCAACGCGGCCTGCGAGGCCCCCGAGCTGATCGATTGGGTGACCGGCCGCTCGCGCGACGCCACGCGAACGGCGTCCGTCTGCAGTGGCGCCATGCTGCTCGCGACGGCAGGCCTGCTCGACGGCAGGCGTGCCGTTACCCACTGGGGACGCTGCGCCGAGTTCGCGCGGCGCTTTCCGGCGGTCCGCCTCGAACCCGATCCGATTTTCATCCGTGACGGCAATGTCTGGACCTCGGCAGGCGTGACGGCGGGCATCGATCTTGCCCTTTCCTTCGTCGAGGCCGACCTTGGCCGGCGCGTGGCGCTTGCGGTGGCGCGCGAACTGGTGGTCTTCCTGAAGCGCCCCGGTGGCCAGGCGCAGTTCAGCCAGACGCTCAAGCTGCAACTGGGCGACGAACGCTTCGACCGGCTGCATGGCTGGATCCAGGACAATCTGGATGGCGACCTTTCGCTGCCGAACCTGGCCGAGCGCGCCAATATGAGCCCGCGCAGCTTCTCCAGGCACTATCGGGAGGCAACGGGCCGGACACCTGCGCGCGCGATCGAGGAGATCCGGATCGAGGCGGCGCGACGGATGCTGGAACGGGGCCAGGCGGTCAACCAGACGGCCCGCCGCTGCGGCTTCGGATCGGAAGAGACGATGCGGCGCGGCTTTCTCCGTGTCCTCGGCACAAACCCGCGCGATTATCGCGAACGCTTCTGACGCAAAGGCCTGCGGCACTGCAGGAGGTCGCCGCTTTGATCGTGTCGCTAACGCGCCGCGGGCGGCCCGAACCAAGCGGTCAGCGCCTCGGTCAGCCCCATTTGGGTTCCAGCCCCGACCCAGGCCACATATCCATCCGGCCGGATCAAGACGCCGTCGGGCGCGGCGACCGTTCCAAGGGCCGGCAACTCCCAGATGCCGTCATGTCCAGCCTCGATCTGGCGGACCCGATCCGCCCAGGGCGCGATATCCAGCCAGCCTGGTCCACCAAGGTTGAGGAGCACCGGCCGGGCGTCGTGCAGCAGGCTGAAGACCCGCGCCGGACCGCGGGCTGTGACAAGGTCGAGGTCGGGCATCCGCCGCCCAAGCAACGTGTGGCCCTCGCCGAGATCGTAACGGATACCCAGGCCGGACATCTCCGCGCCAATCCGTTTGCGCGGCTCTTCCATGCCGAGCAACTCGGTCATCGTGTCGCCCAAGGCCTTGGTGCGCTCATCCGTACGGCGAAGCGCGACCTGCGCCATCGTGTTGCGCAACAAGCGGGCAGCGACCGGATGGCGCTCGGCGTGGTAGGTGTCGAGCAGGCATTCCGGTGAGATCCGCTTGACCACCTGGGCCAGCTTCCAGCCCAGATTGACCGCGTCCTGCACGCCGATATTGAGCCCCTGCCCGCCCATCGGAGGATGGATGTGCGCGGCGTCGCCCGCCAGAAGGACACGTCTGTCGCGGTAGGTGGCGGCCTGACGTGTCATGTCGGTGAAGCGAGAGAGCCAGGTCGGACTGTGGACCCCGAAATCGGTGCCGTAGACGGCGACAAGCGCCTCGCTGAGATCATTCAGCGTCGGCTCGCCGCCGATCGTCAGCTGCCTCTCGGTCAGCACGACACCCACCCTGTCGCCGTCCTCGATCTTGCCTATCGCATGAATACCGGAGGCGTCGTTGCGAAAGCCCAATGCCGGTTCCCTAGACATTTCGACCTCGGCGATCATCCAGCTCATCGTCGGATCCCATCCGGCGAACTCGATGCCAGCCGCCTTGCGGATCGTGCTGCGTCCTCCGTCGCAGCCGACGAGGTATTGCGCCCTCAAGCGTTGGCTACCGGACAAATCCAGGTCGACACCGTCATCATCCTGCGCGAAGTCAGTGACTTCCTGCGCGCGATAGATTGGCACCCCCAACTCATCGATCCAGCCGGCCAATATCCGTTCGATATGGTTTTGCCGCAGCGCCAGCAGATAATTGTGCCGGCTGGGAAAGTCGCTGATGTCCAAACGGATCATGTGGAAGCCGACGGTCGGGAAGCGCTGCCCGCGCGACAGAAACCGGTCGGCAATTCCGCGCTGATCGAGAACCTCGATGGTGCGTGCGTGCAGGCCACCCGCGCGCAAGCCGGCCAGTTGCTGGGTCGGGCGCCGCTCCACAATGGCGACGTCGATGCCTGCCAAAGCGAGTTCGCCGGCCAACATCAGCCCTGTCGGACCGCCTCCTGCGATCACCACCGCATGATCCCGACGCAATCCGTCCATAGGCGACACAATGCCCATTCTCGTTACTCCCGTTTTCCGCTGGCCAATGCATGTCGCCCAAAAGTGACCTCGTTTTCGGGAGAACGGCATGCATGAAGACAGAGACCCAAAGCGCGTCGCATGAATCCGTTTCAACGCGACGCGCTTTAGGCAGCGGTTTACGGGAACAGGCGGGTCTTGCCGCAAGGCCCTTGTGCGCCATATGTACAAAGTGGAGAGAGGTGTTTCCCTTGACCTGGGTGACAGCCAAAACGGCAGCTCGAGGTCATGGCTGCCGCAGCAGACACTGCTCCTGATCCAGGGAGCGTTGCTCAGATTTTTCCGCATAAGAAAAAAGCCCCTTTCGGGGCTGCTGCAGAGGTTTTGAGACAAAGGGGGCCGGTCGGCGGTTGGCAGCGGTACGAGGAGGCCACTATGTGCCAGCGCCGGCCGGCCGACCCCACGGACCCAGGAGATGCGGCGGACCTGAGCATCATGGGGTATTTCAGGATCGAGCCGGCTATCTACCCTCGTGCCGGCTTCGTCTTCCCCTGCACATTTGCGCACAGGCTTAGGAAAATCAACAGTTTCTTAACCAAGGCTCGCGAATCGATTGGATTAAGGTAAATAGCTAACCTTGTTGGATTGACCGGGGAATCGGCCGCGGACGTTTACGCCGCCTTGGCAACGACGCGGTTGCGGCCGCCGCTCTTGGCTTCATAGAGCGCGAGATCGGCGCGCTTCATCAGCGCCGCCACCGTATCCACCCCCTTGAGAACCGACGACACGCCGACGCTGACGGTGACCTCGATCGTCTTGCCGTCGGCACCGACGGCGAAAGGCTTCTGGGCGATTTCGGCGCGGATGCGTTCGGCCACTCTCTCCGCCACGGCGCCGTCGGTGTCCGGCATCACCACCACGAACTCCTCGCCACCAAAGCGGCAGGCAAGGTCGATACCCCTGACATTCTTGCGCAGCCGCCGGGCGAATTCCCGCAGCACCTCGTCGCCGCCATCATGGCCGTACGCGTCATTGATCGACTTGAAGCGGTCGAGATCGGTGATCATCACCGACAGCGGCCGGCGCCGCGCCACGGCGCGGTCGAACAGCGTCTGCAGATGACTGTCGAGGTAGCGGCGGTTGTGCAGCCCGGTCAGGCCGTCCGTCACCGCCATTTCGATGGTCTGGGTGACGCTGGCGCGCAACTGGTCGTTGTAGCGCTTGCGGCGCACCTGGGTGCGCAGCCGCGCCGTCAGTTCCTGCTGGTCGATCGGCCGCATCAGATAGTCGTTGATGCCGAGTTCGAGGCCGCGGATGATGCGCTCCTCCTCGCCCTCCTCCGCCAGAAGGATGATCGGGACGAAACGGGTGCGATCGAGCGAGCGCAATTGCGAGCAGAGCCGAAGCGGATCGAAATCGGCAAACGCCGTCGAGATCATCACGCATTCATAGGGGGTTTCGGCCGCCTGGAAGAACCCGGCATGCGGATCGTTGGTGACGTCGAGATCGGCGCGGTCGCGCAGCATCTTCTGGATGCGCTCGACCGACGATTTGCGCTCGTCGATCAACAGCACTTTCGGCGTCGTGTCCTCGGACGCGAAATTGCGGCTGAGCAGCTCTTCGATGCCGATATTGCGCGTCGTCGAGGCCCGCAGCCTGAGCTCGTCGGTCAGCGATTTCAACCGGACAAGGCTCTTCACGCGTGTCATCAGCTGCAGGTCGTTGACCGGTTTGGTCAGGAAATCGTCGGCGCCGGCCTCGAGCCCGCGCACACGGTCGGACACCTGATCGAGCGCGGTGATCATCACCACCGGGATATGCGACGTCGCGGGATCGCTCTTCAGCCTGCGGCAGACCTCGAACCCGTCCATGTCGGGCATCATCACGTCGAGCAGCACGACATCGACCTTGCCGTTCTCGCAGGTCTCGATCGCGTCGGGCCCGTTGGTGGCGGTCAGCACTTCGAAATATTCGGCCAGCAGCCGGACCTCCAGCAGCCTCACATTGGCAGGGATGTCGTCGACGACGAGGATCCGCGCGGTCATGTCACAAGGCTCCGGCTCGGCTGGAATGGCACATCAGGCATCGCCCAGATAGGATTTGATGGTCTCGATGAAACGCGGCACCGAGATCGGCTTCGAAATATAGGCCTCGCAGCCGCCCTGGCGGATGCGTTCCTCGTCACCCTTCATGGCGAAGGCCGTCACAGCGATGACCGGGATGACGTGCAGATCGTCATCTTCCTTCAGCCATTTGGTCACTTCCAGCCCCGACACTTCGGGCAGCTGGATGTCCATCAGGATGAGATCGGGCCGGTGCTGGCGCGCCAGGTCGAGCGCCTCCAGACCATTGCGGGTGCGCACCGTCTCGTAACCACTTGCTTCGATGAGGTCCCGAAAGAGCTTCATGTTGAGCTCATTGTCCTCGACGATCATGACCTTCTTAGGCATCGACATCCCGTCCCGGCCGTCCTTCCGCTCGAAGGTGGCCGTCATGCGCCCCTGGTTGAACGCACCAAACCCTGCTTCACTATACGGCAATATGATTGACGAAACGGAAACCCTCGGGCTGCAAAGCAGCGCGAATTCCACATCGCCTCCCGGCGCGTCCAAAAGGCGCGCCGCGCTGTAAAGGCTTGCCGCAAGCAACTCTTGCCATTACTGCGGAAGAGACTCATTCCACATGCCGAAGGTAGTGATGGCAAACGCGGCGTCAATGCGCGAAGAGGCGGAAACCATTGCCGTGAAGGCGCTGGGCTTCGTTGCCTCCGATCCGGAGCTGTTGCCGCGTTTTCTGGCGATCACCGGAATAGAGGCGCATTCGATCCGCAAGGCCGCTGGCGAGCCGGGTTTCCTGGCCGGCGTGCTGCAGTTCATTCTCGCCCACGAGCCGACGCTGATGCGCTTTGCCGAGGAAACGGGCACGCCGCCGGCGGCCGTCGGCAAGGCATTGCGCGCATTGCCGCTCGGCGACGACAACCATGAGCATTCCATATGAGCGATGATCCGGAGACCGCCCGCCAGATCGAGGAACTGGCGGCCGACGACCGGCCGCTGCTGGTGCTCGACGTCGACGACGTCGTGCTCGAATTCATCCGCCCCTTCCCGCGTTTCCTGAAGTCGCGCGGCTATGGCCTGACACTGGCGTCCTTCCGGCTGACCGGCAACATAGCCGAAACGGCGAGCGGCCGGCTGATCGAACAGCCCGAGGTCACGGCCCTTCTGGGCGATTTCTTCGACGCGCAAGCCGATTGGCAGAGCATCACCGACGGTGCGGCACAAGCCTTGGCAGGGCTCGGCAAGCGCGCGGAAATCATACTGCTGACGGCCATGCCGCACAGGCATCGTGCGGTGCGTCGCATCCATCTCGATGCCCTGGGTCTAGACTATCCGCTGCTGACCACCGAGATGGCCAAGGGACCGGCGGTGGCCAGGCTGCGCGGCAAGAAAGGCCGGCCGGTGGTCTTCGTCGACGATCAGCCGCACAATCTGGCGTCGGTGCGGGACTCGGTCGCCGACGCAAATCTTTTCCACCTGATGGCCGACAATTCGCTGCGTGCGTTCCTGCCGCCGGTCCCGGACGATGTCTTCATTGTCCAGGACTGGCACGAAGCCGCGCCCAAGATCGCTGGCGCTCTGGGGCTCTAGCGTCAGGCGCCTTTCCTGAAATTGCTTGGGGGCTGAACCCTCAAGGATTCAGTTTCGCCCCTGCCCCGCCATTGTCGCTACCACCACTGTCGTCGCCACCGCTATCGTCCGCGCCGTCGCCATTGTCGACGCTGTCGTCCACCGCCGGATCGGCGGGCTTCAGCATGACGCCGTTGACCGTGACCGAGCCGTCAGCCTTGGTGTTGACGGCCCATTCCAGCCGGCCGTCCGGCAGCGTCTTGGCAAACCCCTTGGCCATGAGAGCGACAGGCACGTACTGCCCCACCTCCGGTTCCGCCTTCGCAGCTTCTTGCAGATGGGTCATGATCTTGTCGAAGCCGGCGACATCGACGGTGAGAGTTGCGTCGGGTTTCTGGCCGAAGCTCGTCATCTCACCTTCCAGCGCGATCTCCATGTCCTTGTTCTTCACGGTGCTGTGGCCGATGACGACCTTCGGCGCCTTGGCCAGGAAATCCGCTTTGAGCCGATCGCCGAACTCGGCCGACAGCGGTGGATCCTGATTGAGATCAAAGGCTTCGATCGCCTTCTTCGCCATGCTGTCGAGATCGATATTGGCACCGCCGAAGTTCAGGTCGATATCGGTGGGCAGCAACGCCACGCTCCAGCTCGGCAAAAGCTGCTGCGGGACGGTCAGCCCCGACACCTTGATGCCGTAGGTGACCTTGCCGTTCTGGGCAACGCCATCGGAACCGAAGGCGGTGCTGAGCTGCGTCGCCCCGAAAGTGCCGATCGGGCTGTCGACCGCGAAATCCTTGAAACCATAGGTGCCGTCGATGCGCTCCCACACCGGAAGCGCGGCGAGCAGAAGCGACTTCAGCTGCGTCTGGTTCGCCTTCAGCGTCTTCTCGTCCTCATTGGCCACGGCAAATGCCAGGAGGTCGAGCAGCGGCTTGGTCTGCACACCCTTGCCGCTGGCCTCGACCGACAATTCCGGCGACTTCACGGTGACAGGAAAATTCAGGCCGCTCTCGGGATCGTTGAATTTTATCGCCTCGACGAAATTCGAAATTTTCTGCGACGTCGTGAAATCGACGCCGCCATTGGCGGCCTTCGTGGCGGCGATGGTCGCGGTGCCGGCACCGGCACTGACGTCGATCTGCTGCTTGGCATCCTTCGATGCCATCGTCATGCTCGCGATCGAACTGGTGCCGCTGATGAAGGCCGCCAGATTGGGGTCGTAGACGCCGGAACCCTTGCCGTCCTTGATCGAAAACTGCGTGCTCTGCGGTCCCTCGGGCCCCTTGAACTCGAAGGACGCGCTTTGCGAGAAATCCATCGAGACGTCCCAGGTCCCGTCGCTGCGCGGCTTGACCATAAGGGCGTAGGGGGCAAAGTCGAATTTCACCTGTTCCTGCTTGGGCAGGACCCCGGCCAGTGCCTTGAAATCAAACACGATCTTGTAGGCATCGCCTTCGACCGAAACCTTCAGAATGCCGGTGTCGAGCGCCTGTTTGCCGACATAGTGGGACAGGTCATCGGACAATTGCTTCGCGCCCTGGCTGTCGACGGTCTGGCCGAAAGCGGGCGCGCTGAAGAGAAGCGCGGTAAAGGCAACTGGCAACACACGGTTCACGGGAATTCTCCGTTTGGTCGAAAGGCAGAAATCGTTTCGTACGTCTGGTAGGGAAATACCATCACAACTGCAAGACGATGTGATCAGGTTCCAGGCCCCAGCACCAGCCGCATCAGCGGTCGGCCCGCCTTGCGCTCGACCAGCCTCTCGAACCCGGCCCTCTCGAACACCCCTGACGAGCCGACGAACAAGCCGATCGAACGCGAATCGCGCGACAGGTCGATCGGGCAGGCCTCGACAAGCCGTGCACCATTCCTGCGAGCGAAATCGACGCCCCCTTCAACGAGGCGATGCGTGATACCCCTGCCGCGCGCTTTGGCGCGAATGAAAAAGCACGAGATCGCCCAAACGGCCGGATCTGAAGCGTCGGCGGGGTCGATCGGCGCCGAGCCCCTGCCCTTGTTATTCCATTCGGGCACGTCGGCGCGCGGCCCGATCTGCATCCAGCCAACCACCTTGCCGTCCTCGAACGCCAGCAGGCCGGGCGGCGGGCCGGCTTCGATGCGTGCCTTGATATGGTCCTTGTTGCGTTCGCGGCTGCTTTCGCGCCGCGCCGCCGGCGCCAGCCTGAAATGCGTGCACCAGCAGCCGTAACAGGCGCCCTGCTTGCCAAAAAGGTCCTCGAAATCAGGCCAGAGCTCAGGCGCCAGCGGCACTATGGTCGTGCTCATGCGGTTCTCCCCAGGCCAAGCTTGTCGCTGGCCTTGCACTGTCGTACCATTGCTTCTGTTCTCTTTATGTTCGCAGTGATGGCGACCCCTGTCAACAATCCCGATCACGGTTTTTGCCGTGACTGCCTGACGTTTCAGCGCAGTGAGACGCGCCGCTGCGAACGCTGCGGCAGCCCTCGCCTTGCCCGCCATCCCGAGCTTTATCGGCTGCATCTGGCCCATATCGATTGCGACGCCTTCTACGCGGCGATCGAAAAGCGCGACAACCCGGCGCTCAAGGACAAGCCGCTGATCGTCGGCGGCGGCAAGCGCGGGGTCGTCTCCACCGCATGCTACATCGCCCGCATCCGCGGCGTGCGATCCGCCATGCCGATGTTCAAGGCGCTCGAGGCCTGCCCCGAGGCGGTTGTGGTCCCGCCCAACATGGAAAAATACGTGCGCGTCGGCCGTGAGGTGCGCGCCATGATGCAGGCGCTGACGCCGCTGGTCGAGCCGCTGTCGATCGACGAGGCGTTTCTCGACCTCGCGGGCACCGAACGGTTGCACGGCCTGCCGCCGGCCGTGGTGCTGGCGCGCTTTGCGCTGGCCGTCGAGAAGGAGATCGGCATCACCGTTTCGGCCGGCCTGTCCTACTGCAAATTCCTCGCCAAGATCGCGTCGGACTTCCGCAAGCCGCGCGGCTTTTCGGTCATCGGCGAGGCCGAGGCGGTCGGCTTCCTGGCGGCACAGCCGGTGACGATGATCTGGGGCGTCGGCAAGGCGTTCAACGCCACCCTTGAGCGCGACGGGATCCGCACCATTGGCCAGCTTCAGAAGATGGAGCGTGGTGACCTGATGCGCCGCTATGGCGCGATGGGCGACCGGCTCTACCGGCTGTCGCGCGGCGAGGACGTCCGCCGCGTCGACCCCGACCAGGACGCCAAGAGCGTATCGGCCGAAACCACCTTCGACACCGACATCGCGTCGCTGGAAGAGCTGGTTGCGGTGCTGCGGGGCCTTTCGGAAAAGGTCTCGGCGCGGCTGAAAAAATCAGGCATTGCCGGACGCACCGTGGTGCTGAAGCTGAAGACCCAGGATTTCAAGCTGCGCACGCGCAACCGGCAACTCGGTGACCCGACCCGGCTCGCCGATCGCATCTTCTCGACCGGAGTGGAGCTTCTGCGCAAGGAAACGGACGGAACGAAATTTCGGTTGCTCGGCATTGGCGTCAGCGACCTCTCCGATGACGACAAGGCCGACCCGCCGGATCTGGTCGACGTTCAGTCGCGCAAGCGCGCCATGGCCGAAGGCGCGATCGACGCCCTGCGCGACAAGTTCGGCCGCAAGGCGGTCGAGACCGGCTATACATTCGGCAGGGGCCGTGACGCCCACCCGCCGGAGCCGCTCGAGGACTGATCCGGTGCCGGGTGTGTTGAGATTCAGGCCAGGCCGGCATCACCTGAATATCAATGCACCCGTCAGGTGCGCTTCAGATCGATACGACTGGTCACAACGTTCTTGCCGGTTTTGGGATCGCGGTCGGTGACGGTCAGCAGAATGCCATTGACGCCCTTTTTCTGCACCGTCAGCTGCGCGCTGCGGTCGCCATTGACCAGCTTGGCCCAGCGGATGGCGAGGTTGATCGCGTTGCCGGAGCGGCTGCCGTTGAGCTGCGCCGGACCGGTGCGCGATCCGACATAGACGCCGCTGTATCTGGCACCACTGGTTTTCAGATGGGCGCTGATGGCACGCGTGACCACAACAAGGCCGCGGCAGTTGCCGTCGAGAGATAGCGAGGACGCTGTCGCATCCGATTTGAAAGTGCAGGAAACGCTGACGGTCGGCGCCTGCGTCGTCACCTGGACAGTCCCCTTGCCAGCAAAATTCCCCTGGAAGGATTGGAGAAACTTGCTCTCATCAGCATGTGCCGCATTGGCCGCGACCAGCAGGCAGCCGGCGAGTGCGAACCGCGCTGGTGATATCATCGAAGTTCTCCTCGTCAGGCATACATGCAGACATCAAGGCTTGGGTGGATACTGCAACTCAACGCCCCTTGGCGTATCAGGTTCCGCTGGCAACGCGACCATTTGCAACGTCGCCACGACTGGTCCAGAAGAATCAACCGGCTAGCGATTGCGGCAAAGGCTCCCGCCTGCGAGATAGCGGCCATGAAACCCACCCCATCGATCCCCAAGGCTGCGTTCTGGATGGCGCTGTCGGTCACCTCGTTCCTGGGGATGTCGGTCGCCGGCCGCGCCACGACAGCCGAGCTCAACGTCTTCCAGGTGCTGGAACTGCGCTCGGTGATCGGCTTCCTAATTCTCCTGCCGCTGGTGCTGACAAGCGGCGGCTTTGCGGCGATGCGCACGCAACGTCCCCTCGCCCACATCGCCCGCAATGTCGTTCACTATAGCGGCCAGGCGGCATGGCTTTACGCGCTGACGTTGATTCCGCTGGCGGTGCTGATCTCGATCGAATTCACCACCCCGATCTGGACGGCGATCCTGGCGGTGACTTTTCTGGGCGAACGGTTGAGCCGGCCGAAACTGGCGGCGGTCGTGCTCGGACTGATCGGCGTGGTGGTCATCGTGCGCCCGGGTGTCGGCTCTGTCGATCCGGGACACCTCGTCGTGCTGGGCGCCGCGGTCTGCTTCGGCATATCGCTGGTCATGGTCAAATCACTGACCCGCACGGACAGCGTCGTGCGCATCATTTTCTGGATGCTGATCATCCAGTCGGTGCTCGGCCTCATCCCCGCGCTCTATGTATGGCGCACCCCTTCACTCGAACTCTGGCCATGGATCGTGCTGATCGCCTTCACCGGCATGTCATCGCATTTCTGCATGGCCCGCGCGCTCACCTATGCCGACGCGACCGTCATTTCGCCGATGGATTTCCTGCGGGTGCCCTTGTCCGCGCTGGTCGGCTGGCTGCTTTATCACGAGCAGATCGACGCCTTCACCGCCGGTGGCGCGCTGCTCATCCTGATGGGCAATCTGCTCAATCTGCAGCGCAAGCCGGTCGAGCCGGCTGAAGTGGCAGCGTCATAGCCGGCATCGCCTGAATATTCATGCGCCTAGTCGCCTGCGTCCGGTATGTTGAGGACATGCCCGCAGGCCTTGCAGTGCACGGCGTCCGGTTCATGCCGCTGCAGCCCGCATTGCGGACACGGGAAGAACACCTTGGCCGGCCGGAAGATCGCCTGCGCCAGCCTGACGAACAGCGATATACCGATGATCATGGTGACGATCGCGGTCAGCTTGCCGGCCATGCCCGGCAGCACGATGTCGCCGAAACCGGTCGTGGTCACCGTGGCCACAGTGAAATAAAGCGCGTCGATGTAGTTTTCCAGCCCGGCTCCGTTGCGGAAGAAGAAGGTGTAGACGAAGCCGGTGATGACAAAGAGAAAGGTCAAAAGGTTGATGACCGCGTGGCTCGCCTCCCGCCATGGGCGCAGGCCACGCATCTCGAAATGCCGCCAGATCGAACCGCTGCGCGACAATGACCACAGCCGCAGGATGCGCAGGAAACCGAGATTGGCGAGCGCCGTCGGCATCAGCAGCGTCAAAAGGATGAAGACATCCACCCAGGAGGTCGGCTGCTTCATCAGGCGCAGCATGTCGTTGGAGGCCAGCAACCTTGCGATCAGGTCGACGCCGACGAGCACCGCCACGGCAGAATCCAGCCACAGGAACGAAGCCGATTGCTGGATGACGGGTGTCGCGATGAAGAAGGCGATGATTGCCAGATCGATGACGATTGCCGCCAGCTGGAACCGGAAAGCCGCCGGCGTGCGCCCATGGTAGAGCCTGCGCAGCGTGTCGCGCAGGCGCGCCAGGGCCGAATCGTTCCGCGAGCCGTCCTTGTCCGCTGCCTTCATGGCGACTGCGATAACCTTCGCCGCGACGGCCGTCCAGTGCGGCGCCTGGGGCCACGTCTCTGCATAACCACCATCGCGGTCAGCGTGGCCTCGCCTCGACAATGCTGATGTGCGGCCCGGCCTCTATGATGTCGGTGACCTCGAAGTCGGCCTTTGCCAGCAACGACCTGTATTCTTCGGCCGTCCGCTCCTGGCCGTCCGGTCCCACCAGCATGTTAAGATCGAAGAATTTGGCATCGGCGCCCTCATTGGGCGGTGACAGCACCGCCTCGAGCACCAGCAGCCTGCCGTCCGCGCGGATTGCCCGGCGGCAGTTCTTCAGGAGGGCGACATTGGTGTCGTCGTCCCAATCGTGAAGGATCCATTTCAGCAGTATAGCGTCCGCACCTTCGGGCAGGGCTGCGAGGAAATCGCCCGCGACGATCTTGCAGCGGCCGCCAACTTCAGCCGCATCCATGAGTTCCCCGGCCGTCGCCACCACATGCGGCTGGTCGAAAAGGATGCCACGGCTGCCGGGGGTCGCGGCAAGGATTTCGGCAAGCAGGAAACCGCGTCCGCCGCCGACGTCCATAATCTCTGCAAACAGCGAAAAGTCGTACGCTGCCAGAATATCCGCCGCCACGCCGCGCGAGAACGCCCCCATCGCGCGATCGAAGATGGCGGATTCCTCTGGATGGTCGATCCGATAATCCCAAACGCCCTTACCATGAGCCTTGCGGAAGGCGTTCTCACCGGTCTGGACACTGTGGAGCAATTCGCTCCATGCCTGCCGGTAATAGGGCCGGCCGACAAAGGTCGCCCAAGCCGCCACCGAATGCTCGGCATCGGAACGCAGGGCGCCGCCAAGTGGCGTCAACGAAAACCGCTCGTCATTGCCCTCATGGAGTATGCCAACGGCGGCGAGCGCGCGCAGCAGGCGGTAGAGCGCGCGCGGATGGGTGTCGGTCAGGCCCGCGAGCTCTGTGGCCGAGCGCTTGCCGTCCTTGATATGGTCGGCGATGCCGAGCATCGCCGCGACCGAGATCGCCTGCGACACCCGGTACTCGTTGACCATCCGTATCAGTTCGAAAGCCGCTGTCCGTGCATCCATGGCCCCCTCCAGGCACGACCATCGGACTATATCGCCTCTCCTACACCAATTCCACTTCGACCACGCCGGGCACGGCGCGCATCGCCGAGGCGATCTGCGGCGAGACGCGGTAGCCTCCCTGCAAGGCGATCTCGACCTCGCCCTGCGCCTCTTCCTTGATCACGATAATGCTCACCTGGCTCTCGCCACGCTGGGTGAGCTGGGATTGGATAATCGAAGCGGGTCCATCGTTCCTGACGAAAATGCGCAGCGCCTTCTGGATCCGGCTTGCCTCATCCTCCAGGGACTGGACCGAGTTGATGCGCAGATTGAC
Source organism: Mesorhizobium sp. B2-1-3A (assembly GCF_006442655.1). Lineage (NCBI taxonomy): Bacteria > Pseudomonadati > Pseudomonadota > Alphaproteobacteria > Hyphomicrobiales > Phyllobacteriaceae > Mesorhizobium > Mesorhizobium sp. B2-1-3A. The sequence goes on along the minus strand of NZ_VFWK01000004.1, from coordinate 311,751 downwards.
ACCCTCGGGCCTGTCCTCCGCCGCGACAGTGATGACGACGGAGCGGCCGGCTTCCAGGAGGTCGCGATACTGTGCCAATCCTTCCGAAAACAGCACGGCCTCGTACTGGCCGGAAGTGTCGGAAAAGGCCACCACGCCCATCTTGTTGCCGGTGCGCGTCTTGCGTTCCTGCTTGCTGGTCACCGTGCCGGCCAGGCGGCCGGCAGAAGCGCCGCGCTTGACGGCGGCTGAGAACTCCGCCCAGTTCTGCACCCGCATCTTCTGCAGCGCCGCCTTGTATTCGTCGAGCGGATGGGCAGAGAGATAGAAGCCGACAACCTGGAATTCGCGGTGCAGCCGGTCGGCGGCGAGCCACGGATCGGTCGCCGGCAGGTTGAGCGCCTGCGACTGCGCGCCGAGCGAAGCGCCGAAAATATCGGCCTGGCCGGAAACGGCATTCTGCTGCGCCAACGATGCAAGCCCCATCATCCGTTCGACGCCAGCCATCATCTGTGCCCGGTCATGCCCGAAACAGTCGAGCGCGCCGGCCATGATCAGGCTTTCGAAGACACGTTTGCCGACGATCTTGGGATCGACCCGCTCGCAGAAATCGGCAAGGTTCTTGAACGGCTTCTCGCCACGGACAGCGACGATGTGCTCGACCGCCGCGTCGCCGACGCCCTTGAGCGCCGCCATCGAATAGTAGATGCGGTTCTCACCGACCTCGAAAGGCCGAAAACTCGTCATGACCGACGGCGCCAGAACCTCGATGCCGAGACGCAGGGCATCCTGGCGGAAATCGGCGAGCTTGTCGGTGTTGCCCATGTCGAGCGTCATCGACGCCGCCAGGAACTCGACCGGATAGTGCGCCTTGAGATAGGCGGTCTGATACGAGACCACTGCGTAAGCGGCGGCGTGCGACTTGTTGAAACCATAGTCGGCGAACTTGGCCAGCAGGTCGAAAATGAAGTCGGCTTGCGGTTTGCTGACGCCACGCTCGACAGCCCCGGTGACGAAGCGCTCGCGCTGCTTGTCCATCTCGGCGCGGATCTTCTTGCCCATGGCGCGGCGCAGAAGGTCGGCTTCGCCGAGTGAATAGCCGGACAGCTCCTGCGCGATCTGCATGACCTGTTCCTGATAGACGATGACGCCTTGCGTCTCCTTCACCAGATGGTCGATCTTGGGGTGGATCGAGGCCATCTCCTCCTCGCCATGCTTTCTGGCGTTGTAGGTCGGGATGTTCTCCATCGGGCCCGGACGGTAGAGCGCGACCAGCGCGATGATGTCCTCGATGCAGTCGGGCCGCATGCCGATCAGCGCCTTGCGCATGCCGGCACTTTCCACTTGGAACACACCGACGACCTCACCGCGCGACAGCATGGCATAGGTTTCGGGATCGTCGAGCGGTATCGTCGCCAGGTCGATGTCGATGCCGCGCCGGCGGATCAGTTTCACCGCCGTCTCCAGCACGGTCAGCGTCTTCAGGCCGAGGAAGTCGAACTTCACCAGCCCGGCCTGCTCGACATATTTCATGTTGAACTGGGTAACCGGCATGTCCGAGCGCGGATCGCGGTACATCGGCACCAGTTCCGACAAAGGCCGGTCGCCGATGACGATGCCGGCGGCGTGCGTGGAGGCGTGGCGGTAAAGGCCTTCCAGCTTCTGCGCCATGTCGAGCAGCGTCTGGACGATCGGCTCCCTCTCGGCCTCTTCGGCAAAGCGCGGCTCATTGGCGATGGCGTCGGCGAGCTTGACTGGATTGGCCGGGTTCTGCGGCACCATCTTCGACAGCTTGTCGACCTGGCCATAGGGCATCTGCAGCACCCGGCCGACGTCGCGCAGCACGGCACGGGCCTGCAGCGTACCGAAGGTGATGATCTGGCCGACCTGGTCGCGCCCATATTTCTGCTGGACGTAGCGGATCACCTCTTCGCGGCGATCCTGGCAGAAGTCGATGTCGAAGTCGGGCATCGACACGCGGTCCGGATTGAGGAAGCGCTCGAACAGCAGCGAGAAGCGCAGCGGATCGATGTCGGTGATGGTCGTCGAATAGGCGACCAGCGATCCGGCACCCGAACCGCGGCCCGGGCCAACCGGAATGCCTTGCGCTTTGGCCCATTTGATGAAGTCGGCAACGATCAGGAAGTAGCCGGGGAATTTCATCTTCTCGATGATGCCGAGCTCGAATTCGAGCCGCTCGCGATATTGCTCGACCGTATAGCCCGGGGTTGGTCCATGCAACGCAAGCCGCGCGTCGAGCCCCTCGCGCGCCTGGCGGGCGAGTTCGGCGGCCTCCGCCTTTTCGGCGGCGTCCTTGTCGGCACTGTCGCCGCCGGTGAAACGCGGCAGGATCGGGCTGCGGTTCTTTGGATAGTAGGAGCAGCGCAGCGCGATCTCGACGGTGTTGTCGATCGCCTCAGGCAGGTCGGCGAACAGCTTTGCCATGTCGGCCTGGCTGCGCAAGAAATTGTCCGGCGACAACCTGCGGCGGGTGTCGACGGCGACGACGGAGCCCTCGGCGATGGCGATCAGCGCGTCATGCGCCTCATAATCGTCGCGCGACGAGAAAAAGGCCTCGTTGGTGGCGACAAGCGGAAGTTCGTGCGTATAGGCGAGATCGATTGTTGCGTGCTCGATGACCCGGTCGTAGCCCGCAACCCGGTCCAATTCGACATAGAGCCGGTCGCCGAACAGCGACTTGAGGGCCAAAAGCCTCACCTCTGCCAGATCGCGGCGATCCTCCTTCAAGGCGTTGCCAATCGGGCCGCGCGGCCCGCCGCTGAGGCAGATCAGCCCATCGGTCTGTCCATTCAGCGTCTCGGTGGTCAGGTGCACCGCCTCACCGGGCGGTGTCTCCAGGTACACACCGCTGACCAGCCGAACCAGGTTGGAATAGCCGGCTTCCGTCGCGGCGAGCAGGACAACCGGCCGCATCTCCGGCCCTTGCCGCCGGCGGTCGCGCTGGCCGTCGCTGTTCTCGCCGGAAAAGGCGAGCGCGATCTGGCAGCCGATGATCGGCTGGATACCGTCCTTGACCGCCTTCTGTGCAAACTCCAGCGCACCGAACAGGTTGTTGGTGTCGGTGACGGCGATCGCCGGTGCCTCGTCTTTCACGGCGTGGCCAACGATCTTGCCAAGCTGAAGCGCGCCCTCGAGCAGCGAATAGGCCGAATGCACGCGCAGATGAACGAACGGCCGCGCCGGTACCTCCGGCCGCGCGGCCGCGATCGCGGCTTCGCGCTTCAGGGGGTCGCGTGGAAGTCTGTCATCGGCCATGGTTTCTCGCGCTGTCGAAGGCTTTGAGTCGGTGAAGATGTATTGTCCGGGACCGGGCGATACCAGTCCAGCATAAACGACCGACAACCACAGGCTTCCGCGACCCTGCGCGACTTGCTCAAGCGAATTCCATGATCACCGCGTCAACGGCCAGGCTGTCGCCCGGCTTGGCGTTGAGCTTGGACACAACGAGATCGCGTTCGGCGCGCAGCACGTTTTCCATCTTCATCGCCTCGACCACGGCAAGCGTTTCGCCGGCCTTGACCTCCTGCCCCTCGGCAACGGCGATCGACACGACGAGGCCGGGCATCGGGCAGAGCAGCAGCTTCGACGTGTCCGGCGCCACCTTCTCCGGCATCAGTCTTTCAAGCTCGGCGGTACGCGGCAGCATGGCGCGCGCGGTCACCGACTTGCCCTTCCAGGCAATGCGAAGACCGTTGGCGACAGGCCGGATCTGGGCGACGACACTGCGCTTGCCGACCGTGCCGCGCCAGATCAGGTCGCCCGGCCGCCAATCGGATGAAACGGTCAGCGCCTTGCCGCCTTCGATCGACAGGTCGATCTCCATCGGGATCGAAATCATGCCTTCCAGGATGGACGCCTGGAGATAATCCTCGCCGATCTTCACCACCCAGTCGCGCTTCAGCGCCCCCGAATGCGGCGCCAGCCGCCCGTCCAGCCGGTCGAGCCTGTCGCGGCGCAACAATTCCGTGGCGGTGGCGATGGATGCCAGCACGGCCTTTTCCTCGCTGTTCGGCACGACGGGGGCAAAACCGTCGGGATATTCCTCGGCTATGAAGCCTGTCGAAATCGCCCCTTCCCGCCAGCGCGGATGCTGCATCAGCGCCGCCAGGAACGGGATATTATGCTCGATGCCGTCGACCACAAAACTGTCCAGCGCTTCCGACATGGCATCGATCGCCTCGAGGCGGGTCGGCGCCCAGGTACACAGCTTGGCGAGCATCGGGTCGTAGAACATCGAAATCTCCGAGCCTTCGGTGACGCCGGTGTCGTTGCGGATGACGACATCGCCAAACTGCCCCTCCTCCGGCGGCCGATAGCGCGTCAGCCGGCCGATCGACGGCAGGAAATTGCGATAGGGATCCTCGGCATAGAGCCGGCTTTCCACCGCCCAGCCATTCAGCTTGACGTCGCTTTGCTTCAAGGCGAGCTTCTCGCCGGCGGCGACGCGGATCATCTGCTCGACCAGGTCGATGCCCGTGACAAGCTCGGTCACCGGATGCTCGACCTGCAATCGTGTATTCATTTCAAGGAAATAGAAGTTCTTGTCCTTGTCGACGATGAACTCGACCGTGCCGGCGCTCTGGTAGTCGACGGCCCTGGTCAGCGCCACCGATTGCTCGCCCATGGCCTTGCGCGTCCTGGCATCGAGGAATGGTGACGGCGCCTCTTCGGCCACCTTCTGGTTGCGGCGCTGAATCGAGCATTCGCGCTCGCCGAGATAGAGCGCGTTGCCATGCGCGTCGGCCAGCACCTGGATCTCGATATGGCGTGGATCGACGACGAATTTTTCGATGAACACGCGGTCATCGCCGAACGAACTCTTGGCTTCCGATCGCGCCCGGTCGAACCCGTCGCGCACTTCCGATTGGTTCCAGGCAATGCGCATGCCCTTGCCGCCGCCGCCGGCCGAAGCCTTGATCATCACCGGATAGCCGATCTCGCCGGCGATCTTTTCAGCGTGGTCGGCATTCTCGATGACGCCGAGCCAGCCAGGGACCGTCGACACCTTGGCGGCGTTGGCGAACTTCTTCGATTCGATCTTGTCACCCATCGCCTTGATGGCTTTGGGTTTCGGGCCGATGAAGACGATGCCTTCGGCTTCGAGCGCTTCGCAGAAGGCGGCCCGTTCCGACAGGAAACCGTAGCCTGGATGCACGGCCTGGGCGCCCGTTTCCTTGCAGGCCGCGATGATTTTTTCAGGCACGAGATAGCTCTGCGCGGCGGGCGAAGGCCCGATATGCAGCGCCTCGTCGGCCATTTCGACATGAACCGCATCGCGATCAGCATCGGAATAGACGGCGACCGTGGCAATCCCCATCTTGCGCGCCGTCTTGATCACGCGACAGGCGATCTCGCCACGATTGGCGATCAGGATTTTCGTGAACATGCTGAGGTCATTCCCCTCCGGTCGGTCGTTCCTTTTATGGCCTGTGCTTGCAGGGTCAAGCCGACCATGCAAATCACCGCCTTTCAATCGATTTGCGATTCCAATTCTTCGCTGTGGCCCAGTCTCGGCACCAGCTTCCAGTTGATCGTGTCGACAAAACCTGAAACCTTGGAAAAAATTCGCATTGGAGGACGCCTGATGAAAACCCGCGCCGCTGTCGCTGTCGCCGCCGGAAAGCCGCTGGAAATCATGGAGGTCGACCTCGACGGCCCCCGCGACGGTGAGGTGCTGGTCGAGATCAAGGCGACCGGTATCTGCCATACCGACGAGTTCACCCTGTCGGGCGCCGATCCCGAAGGCTTGTTCCCGGCCATTCTCGGCCATGAGGGCGCCGGTGTCGTGGTCGACGTCGGCAAGGGCGTCACCTCGGTCAAGAAGGGCGACCATGTCATCCCGCTCTATACGCCCGAATGCCGGCAGTGCCCGTCCTGCCTGTCGAGAAAAACCAATCTGTGCACGGCCATCCGCGCCACGCAGGGGCAAGGCCTGATGCCCGACGGCTCGTCGCGCTTCTCGATCGGCAAGGACAAGATCTTCCATTACATGGGCTGCTCGACCTTCTCCAACTTCACCGTGCTGCCCGAGATCGCGGTGGCCAAGGTCAATCCGGACGCCCCCTTCGACAAGATCTGCTACATCGGCTGCGGCGTCACCACCGGCATCGGCGCCGTCATCAACACCGCCAAGGTCGAACAAGGCGCCACGGCTGTCGTCTTCGGCCTCGGCGGCATCGGCTTGAACGTCATCCAGGGCCTGAAGCTGGCCGGTGCCGACATGATCATCGGCGTCGATTTGAACAACGACAAGAAGGAATGGGGCGAGCGGTTCGGCATGACGCATTTCGTCAATCCGAAGGAGATCGACGGCGATATCGTCCCCTACCTCGTCAACATGACCAAGCGTGGCGCCGACCAGATCGGCGGCGCCGACTACACGTTCGACTGCACCGGCAACACCAAGGTGATGCGCCAGGCGCTGGAAGCCTCGCATCGCGGTTGGGGCAAGTCGGTCATCATCGGCGTCGCGGGCGCCGGCCAGGAGATTTCGACGCGGCCGTTCCAACTCGTCACCGGACGCACCTGGATGGGCACCGCCTTCGGTGGCGCGCGAGGCCGCACCGACGTGCCGCGCATCGTCGACTGGTACATGGACGGCAAGATCCAGATCGATCCGATGATCACCCACACGCTGAAGCTCGAGGATATCAACAAGGGGTTCGACCTCATGCATGAGGGCAAGTCGATCCGAAGCGTCGTCGTTTACTGAAGCAAAGCCACACGCCGCCGACCCACCGGCCAGCGACCTCTGTGGTTCACAACTGGGAGGAGAATGGAATGGCGGAGAAACTGCACCCGAAAATCGACAATGGCCTGCCCAAGGAAAGCGCAAGCTTTGCCGGCGGCACGCTGGTCTGCGCCTGCACCAGCAAGCCGGTCAAGGTGAAGGTCAAGGGGCAGATCGCCCACAATCACGCCTGCGGCTGCACCAAATGCTGGAAGCCGGAAGGTGCCGTATTCTCGGTGGTTGCCGTTGCTGGTACCGGCGACGTCACCGTCACCGAGAACGGCGACAAGCTCAAGGTGGTCGACCCCAGCGCGCTGATCCAGCGCCACGCCTGCACCGGCTGCGGCGTCCACATGCACGGACCGGTCGAGCGTGACCATCCGTTCAAGGGCCTGACCTTCATCCACCCCGAGCGTTTCGAGGAGGACGGCTGGTCGCCGCCGGGCTTCACCGCCTTTGTCTCGTCAATCATCGAATCCGGCGTCGATCCGAAGCGAATGGACGGCATCCGGGCCCGGTTGAAGACAATTGGGCTGGAACCCTATGACTGCCTCAACCCCGGCCTGATGGATTATATCGCCACCTGGACGGCGAAGAAGTCAGGCGCCTTGCCGGCCTGAACGCCGTAAGATTTCAGGCAGGGGCCGGACATGTTTCCGGCCCCTGTCCGTTTCGGAGAGACAATGTCCGCACCCGCCATCTACGTCGACGCCGACGCCTGCCCGGTCAAGGCCGAGGTCGAGAAAGTCGCCGAGCGCCTTGGCGTCGTCGTCACCTACGTCTCCAACGGCGGCCTGCGGCCATCGCGCGATCCGATGATCCGCAACGTCGTGGTCTCCAAGGGAGCTGACGCCGCCGACGACTGGATTGTCGAGAACGCCAAATCCAACGATGTCGTGGTGACTGCGGATATTCCGCTCGCGGCCCGCGCCGTGGCGCTGGGCGCCCACGTGCTTGGCCCCACCGGACGCCCATTCACACCCGAAACCATCGGCATGGCGGTGGCCATGCGCGACCTCAAGCAGCATTTGCGCGAGACCGGCGAAAGCAAGGACTACAATGCCTCCTTCGCACCGCAGGACCGCTCGCGGTTCCTCGGCGAACTCGACCGCATCTTGCGGCGCGCCCTGAAATCCGCCACACCGAGCTAGAACAGAGCGCCATCCAGGGTCGGAACCACCATGGCTGCCGAAATCCCCGTGCAAAAACCCATGCAGCGCCACATGCTGTTCGCCATGTCCGCGTGTTTCGGCGCGCTTGCGCTGCTTGTGGCGTTGCTGCTGCACGCCCCGCTCGCCTACTCGATCGGCGCCAACGCCTTTTTCGCCACTTACGTCATTCTTGTCGTCAGCCAGATGCCCAAATTCACCGGCAAATATCTGAGCAAGAATGCGCGGGCCACCGATCAGCCGGTGCTGGTCATCTTCGCGGTGACGCTTGTCGTTGTCGGCGTCGCCCTTGTCTCGTTGTTCCTGCTGATCAACCAGAAGGACAAAGGCCACCCGGTCGAACTTGGCTTCGCGCTGCTGTCGATCCCACTCGGCTGGTTCACTATCCATGCCATGGCGGCACTTCATTATGCGCATGTCTATTGGATGGACGGCGACGAGGTCGACACCAAGACCAAGACAAAAATCCCGGTCGGCGGATTGCTGTTCCCGGGTGACAAGCGTCCGGAAGGCTGGGATTTCCTCTATTTCTCGGCGGTCATCGGCATGACGGCGCAGACCGCCGACACGAACATCTCGACGACGCATATGCGTTGTGTCGTGCTTGTCCATTCTATCCTGTCGTTCTTTTTCAACACGGTCATCGTCGCCGCGGCCGTCAATCTCGCCGTCAGCCTTGGTGGTCCGTAATAAATCCGTGATCGGATGAAACATCGGTTTGGATCGCGACGTATCAGGAGGACAATGAACGCGCAGGCCACGCCGCGAGGCCGGGAGACGAGACAAGATGGAATCCGTTGCCAGAAGCCAATCCGCCACCGGACCGGATGCTCCCGCGTCGAGTGACAGCACACTGATCTACCGCCAGTCGCGCTGGACACGGCTGACGCATTGGATCTGGGCCATCTCGCTGTTCTTCATGCTGCTTTCCGGCCTGCAGATCTTCAACGCCCGGCCGCAACTCTACATCGGCAAGCAATCCGGCTTCGAATACAACAACACCATTTTCGAAATCGGCGCCGCGAACACCGATGCCGGTCCGCGCGGTTACACCGAAATCTTCGGGCACCGCTTCGACACGACGGGCGTTCTCGGCTGGTCGGGTCCGCCAGGCAACGAGACGGCGCGCGGCTTCCCGTCCTGGGCAACCATTCCCTCCTACTATGATCTCGGCACCGCCCGCGTCGTGCATTTCTTCTTCGCCTGGATCCTGACGACGACCTTGATCGTCTGGCTGGTCGCCAGCCTGATCAACGGCCATATCAGGCGCGATCTCGCCCCGCGCCTCGACGACCTCAAGCGGTTGCCGCGGGACATCGTCGACCACGCCAGGCTGAAATTCCACCACACACGCGAATACAACACGCTGCAGAAGATGGCTTATGGTGGGGTGCTGTTCGTGCTGTTGCCGCTGATGATCATCACCGGCCTCGCAATGTCGCCCAGCATGAATTCGGTGCTGCCGTTCCTCAACGAGCTACTCGGTGGCCGGCAGACGGCGCGTACCATCCATTTCACTGTCATGCTGTTGCTCGTCGGCTTCTTCATCATTCACATCCTGATGATCCTGGCCGCCGGCCCGATCAACGAACTGCGCTCGATCATCACCGGCTGGTACCGCACGGACCCTCCCGCGCATGACGACAAGACGACCGAAAGGAGTGCCTGAGATGGCCAAGTTCCAGATCAGCCGCAGAAAATTCCTGACCGCCGCCAGCCTTGGCACCTCGGGTATCATGCTGTCGGGATGTGACGCTTTCGACAGCCAGCTGAGCATCGGCAGTGGGCTGCGCAGCTTCCTCGAAAATGCCAATGGCCTGACATATCGCGCGCAGCGCTTGCTTGCCGGACGTGACGCGCTGGCGCCGGAATTCACCGAGGCCGATATCCGCCAGCCGCAGCGGCCGAACGGCGTCACCGCCCCTGACGATGACACCTACAAGGGCCTGCTTGCCAACAATTTCGCCGACTGGCGGCTGGAAGTCTCAGGCCTGGTTGAAAAGCCGCTGTCGCTCAGCCGCGAGCAGCTTCAGAACATGCCGAGCCGCACCCAGATCACCCGTCACGACTGTGTCGAAGGCTGGAGCTGCATCGCCAAATGGACCGGCACGCCGCTGTCGCTGGTGCTCGACCAGGCGGTGGTCAAGCCGCAGGCGCGCTATGTCATGTTCCATTGCCTCGACACGATCGACCGCAGCCTGTCCGGCGACATCAAATATTACGGCACGATCGACCTCATCGACGCCCGCCACCCGCAGACGATCCTGGCCTATGGCCTGAACGGCAAGCCGTTGCCGGTCGAGAACGGCGCGCCGCTGCGTGTGCGCGTCGAGCGCCAACTCGGCTACAAGATGCCGAAATATCTCTACAAGATCGAACTGGTCGACAGCTTCGCCAATGTCGGCGGCGGCCGCGGCGGCTATTGGGAAGACAATGGCTACGACTGGTACGGCGGCATCTGACCCGCATCCGAAAAAGAGGATCGGCCCGTGGAGACCACGGGCCAATGACCAACGCTATACTGTGTTTTGAGCCCCCGGCTCAGCTCAATAGCCGGCGTAGATCCACTGACAATTGTTGTAGGAATCACAGCTGTAGTACCAATAGCCGTCGCTGCGCGCGGTTTCACCGTTCGACGTCGCCATACTGGCGACGGCATCGGCCTTCTTGGCGTCGGCGCCCATGTCCTTGGCCATCTTGGCCATCTTGCCGGTGTCCATCAGCGTCGGCTTGCCGTCCTTCACCTTGGCGCCCTGCTCGGCTACCGGGCCGGCCTGGGCCAGCAGTCTGGCGGCGACGAGCATCGCCTCGCCATCCTTGTCGGCCTTGGCGATGTTGGCCAGCGCCACGGCTGTTTCCACCTTGGTGCGGGCATCGGCCTGTTGCTCCGGCGTCATCCCGCCGGCAAAGGCCAGCGTTGTCGAGCCAAGGCCAGCGGCAAAGGCAAGCACAAGCATCTTCCGAAATGCGGTCATGTGTTGTTCTCCCCCTGAGAGTGGACGTCCCCACCCGACACTAGAGGAGTTTCATGGCCGGCGAACCCTATCGAAACCGAGAGGGAGTGACGCGCAGCGTACGCTTGTTCTTTCAGGCAACCTTGTCGAGCAGCGGCTTCAACGCCGGATGAATCTCCGGCGAGGCATGCTTGATCAGGGTCAGCAGCGCGCGCTCGTTCTCGTAGAGAGGACGGTTCGCCCCGATATGTTCGACCAGCCATTTGGCTTCCCCGGCATCGATCGTCTCGGCGCGACGGGCCAAAGCCTCGGCTGCCCTGTTCTTGGCTTCCCATTCCGCCTCGATATCGTCCGGGGACCGGTAGGCTTCGATGATGCCGGCAAGGCCGCCGGAGACCATGCGGCTGAAGAAGCCGCCGATTTCCGGATCGGCGTGCTCGAGGAAGGTTTCCTGGCGCAACGCCACATCGCGAGTCGGGGCTTCATAGCCGGCCGAGCACATGACGAAATTGGCGATCGCCTTGACGAACAGGTCGTTCCAGGACGGATCGTTCTTGGCCTGGGCGGTCTGTTCGTTGATCCTGAATAGCACCTCGGCCTCGCTCCGGGTGATGGCGATGTTACCGTCGCCGCCATGGGCGTGGAGGATGCGGCGCAGCAGCTCGACTTCCGCCCTGGCGATCAGTCCGGGCACCAGCGCGCCGCCCAGCATCAGCGGCCCCTTGCCGTCGATGACGGCGTGCGCAACCTGCTCCAGCGCATAGACGCAAAGCTTGCTCGGCGAGGACCTTGCCTCTTCCAGCACATGGACCAGCAATTCGAGTTCGGTGCGGCTGTCGACCATGCCGTCGCGCGAGATGGTGCGGACGAGCCAGTCGGCATTGTCCTGCGAGATGTAGCCGGACGGCTTTTCCTGGTGGACGATGTAATCGGTCACCGCCTCGACGAAGAACGGCGCCCAATCCGCGCATTTGTCCCGCGCCGTCTGATCGAGCGCGAACAACGCCTCGGCCTCGCCTCGCGTCACCACGCCATCGGCGAACACCTCGCGGCGCAGCATCACCACGTCCTCCGAGGCAATGCGGTTCTTCGAGGTCAGCCCCGCCACCGGTGCGCTCATGATCAATTCGCCCATCGTCGTCCCCGTCCGCCCCAAAGCGTTACATCGGCCTTATATATCAGGAGTGTCTTGAAAAACCGGCAAACGGCGTGGTTAGCGAAGACTTGTCGGCCAATGCATGTCGCCCAAAAGTGGGCAGCGGTTCTGGGAGAACGACATGCATCAAAACAAAGATCTAGACCAGGAGTTGAAGGACGCGACGGTCCCGCGAATGGTGAACACGCGCCACTTCAGCATCGCATGCGCAACGAACATGACCCCAAGGCAAAGTCGAATGAGCAATACAGCGTAGGGCGCGATCACAAGATCGATCACGAAAACCTCTGTGACAGGGCTGCCGCCGATCAGTTGGCAGCCGCGACCGCACCGAAAAACACAACGCAGCGACTGCGCTTAGACACTTGAAACGTCGTCAGGCGTCTTTGGGAAGCACCTGAAGTACCCGTGCAATAAACATATGGAACTCGGCCATGTAGGTGCGCAAAAACTGCTCGGTGGATTCAACCGTCACTTCGCCGCTGTCCGTGATCAGGCCCGGCGTGAACTGTATGTAGGCTTCCGGAGCATTCATCTGCGGCGAATTGCAGAAGCTCAGCACGCTGCGCAGGCTCTGCTGGGCCACGGCGGTTCCAATAGTTCCCGGTGATGTCCCAATGACGGCCGACGGCTTGCGAGCGAAGGAATTCTTGCCATATGGGCGGCTCGCCCAGTCGATCGCGTTCTTCAACCCGCCTGGGATCGAGCGGTTATACTCGGGTGTTATGAAAAGCACTGCCTCCACAGCGGCGATGGAGTCTTTGAAAGTGCGCGCGACAGGTGGAAAGTCAGCATCGTAGTCGTAGCTGTAGAGCGGCAAATCCTTGAAGGAAATCTCCGACATCTCAAGCTCTGGCGGGGCGAGTTGCACGAGTGCTTTTGCAAGCTTGCGATTTATCGATGCCTTGGCGAGACTACCGATCAGGTAGCCGACCTTGTGTGTGGTCATGAGGCCCTCCAGGGTTTCCCACCGACCCAGAAACAGTATCCGCTTAATCAAGGACAGGCGCCAGTTAAATTCCTTCGGATTGGATTGCCCCCGGATTGGCAGCCAATTCCCAGCCTCACGCCGCGGCGCTTTGGAACGCCTTGGGACTGACGCCGCCGAGATGGCTGTGGCGACGGGTTCGGTTGTGGAAGACTTCGATATAATCGAAGATGTCGGCCCGGGCGAGGCTTCGGGTTTTGTAGATGCATTTTCGGATGCGCTCCTTCTTCAGGCTGCTGAAGGATGATCCCGCGACGGCGTCGTCCCAGCAATTGGCGCGTCTGCTCATGCTCGCCGGCAGGGCTTACGGTTCCGCCGCCTTCCGACGGGCTCTGGCCAACAAGGGCATCGCTCCATGCATCCCGCCCCATGCCAGCCATCGCATCCAGCACGAATACGATCCCATTCTACCGACAGCGCCACAAGATCGAGAACATGTTCGCCCGGCTCGAGGACTGGCGGCGCATCTACACACGATACGACCGATGCGCGCACACCTTCCTCTCGGCAATCGCCTTCGCCGCAACATTCATCTTCTGGATCAACGAGTCCTGACCCTAGCTAACGCGCTAAGCGCTTTAGATGTCGCAGGGAGGTGACAAGGTGTCGCCGGCGGGCTATGGATGGCGCGTCGAGGACTTGAGGTTTTGAGTCCTACCTGTTTGCGGGAGAGAGCAGCGAGAGCTGCCGCCGAAGGGGAAATCGCCCGAAATCTCTCAGGCAAAAGAACCGTAGACGGGAAAGACACTCTGGAAAGTCGGGGCTTGCCCCCGCGCCGAAGGTGTAAGCGCAGCTGACAGGGTTCCGGCTGCGCGAGTCTCTCAGGCTTCAGACAGAGGGGCACGGACTGGTCGCCATTCGCGGCCGATTGCGTGCGACTCTGGAGACGACATGACGGGCGACGACTCAAAACACCTTCCCCTCGAGGATATCCACACAGCCGCCGGTGCGCGCTTCGGCGCCTTCGCCGGTTGGTCGATGCCGTTGACCTACCCGGCCGGCGTCATGAAGGAACACCTGCATACCCGCGAACATGCGGGCCTGTTCGACATCTCGCACATGAAACTGTTCGAGGTCAGCGGACCGCAAGCGGTCGCGCTGCTCAACCGTGCCTGTCCGCTGGATGCCGGCGCGCTCGAAATCTCGCAATCCAAACTGACGTTATTCCTCAATGAGGCAGGCGGCATCCTCGACGACCTGATCGTCACCCGCCTCGGCGCCGACCGCTTCATGGTCGTCGCCAATGCCGGCAACGCCATCGCCGACGAAAAGCATCTGCGCGAGCTGGCCGCGAATTTTGACGTGGAGATCGGCCCGCTCGACCGCGTCTTCCTGGCCATACAGGGACCCGAGGCCTGGGCCGTGCTGTCCCGCGCCGGCATCGAGACTGGTTCGCTGCTGTTCATGCATGGTGTCGAACCGCGAAAGAACTGGTTCATGAGCCGGTCCGGCTATACCGGCGAGGACGGTTTCGAGATCGGCCTGCCCGAGGCCGATGCGCGCGACCTTGTGGCGAAGCTGCTCGAGGACGAACGCGTGCTGTGGATCGGCCTTGCCGCGCGCGACAGCCTGCGGCTGGAAGCGGGGCTTTGCCTGCATGGCCAGGACATCACACCGGAGACCGACCCGGCAGCCGCCGCGCTGATGTGGGCTATCCCCAAGGACATCCGCGCGTCCGGCGCCTTCATCGGCGCGGACGCCCTGCGCGCCGCCGTGGAACGCGGCCCAGCGCAAAGGCGTGTCGGCCTGAAGCCGGAAGGCCGCCAACCGGTGCGCGCTGGTGCTGCCTTGTTCGACGCCGACGGCAATCCCGCCGGCCATGTCACATCGGGCGGCTTTGGCCCCTCGGCTGGCCACCCGGTCGCCATGGGCTATGTCGCCGCATCGCTGGCAAAGCCCGGCACGCGGGTCTTCGCCGACGTGCGCGGCACGAAAATCCCTGTCGATATCAGTTCCCTGCCCTTCACCCCTCATCGCTACCGCAAAGGATAGACCGCATGGCAAAGACCTATTTCACATCGGATCACGAATGGCTCCGCGTCGAAGGCGGCATCGCCACCGTAGGCATCACCGACTACGCGCAGGAGCAGCTCGGCGACCTCGTCTTCGTCGAACTGCCGGAAACGGGAAAGAAGCTGACCAAGGGCGATACGGCCGTAGTGGTCGAATCCGTCAAGGCGGCCTCTGACGTTTACGCGCCGGTCGACGGCGAGATCACCGAGGCCAACGGCACGCTGTCTTCCGACCCCTCGCTGGTCAACTCGGCGGCAACCGGCGCCGGCTGGCTGTGGAAGATGAAGCTTGCCGACGAAAGCCAGCTCGCCGGCCTCATGGATGAGGCCGCCTACAAAGCCCATATCGGCTGATAACAGGATTTTAAGACGATGAGCGCAGCACTTACCCCCTTCTCGGCCCGCCATATCGGTCCTGATGTCAGCGACGTCAGAGCCATGCTTGCGGTGATCGGCGTCCCCTCTGTCGAGACGTTGATCAGCCAGGCCGTGCCGCAATCGATTCGCCTCGACCTGCCGCTGGCCCTGCCGGCGCCGGCGAGCGAAGCCGAAGCACTGGCCGAATTGTCGGCGACAATGGCTGGGAATACCGTGCTGAAGAGCTTCATCGGCGCCGGCTATCACGGCGTACACGTGCCGCCGGTCATCCAGCGCAATCTGTTCGAGAATCCGGCCTGGTATACGGCCTATACCCCCTATCAGGCCGAGATCAGCCAGGGCCGTCTGGAAATGCTGTTCAATTTCCAGACGCTGGTCACCGAACTGACCGGCCTGCCGGTGGCGTCGGCCTCGCTGCTCGATGAGGCCACCGCTGTCGCCGAAGCGGTCGGCATCGCGCTGCGCCACCACCGCGACAAACGCACCAAGGTGGCACTTGCCGGCACGCCGCATCCGCAGACGCTGGATGTGGTACGCACCCGCGCCGAACCGCTCGGCATCGAGATCGACGGCGAGACGATCGACGACAACACGGCTGCCCTGCTCGTCTCCTGGCCCGATACATCAGGCGTCTATGGCGACCACAAGGCGGCAATCGACAAGGCCCGCGCCACCGGCGCGCTGGTCGTCTTCATCGCCGATCCGCTGGGCCTGACGCTGACCGATGCGCCGGCGAAACTCGGCGCCGACATTGCCGTCGGGCCGATGCAGCGCTTTGGCGTTCCGATGGGCTTTGGCGGCCCGCACGCCGCCTATTGCGCCGTCTCCGACAGGCTGACGCGGCTGATGCCCGGCCGCCTGGTCGGCCAGTCGACCGACAGCAAGGGCCGGCCCGGATACCGCCTCGCCCTGCAGACGCGCGAACAGCATATCCGCCGCGACAAGGCGACGTCCAACATCTGCACCGCGCAGGCGCTGCTCGCCAACATGGCGACGGCCTATGCCATCTGGCATGGACCCGCCGGGCTGCAGGCGATTGCCGGGCGCATCCACGCGCTGGCCAACCGTCTGGCAGGCGGTCTCAAGGCGGCAGGCGTGCCCGTGCTCGGCGCCAGCCGTTTCGACACGGTGACGGTGGAGGTAAAGGGCAAGGCCGCTGAGATCGCCGCCGCCGCCGAAAAGACCGGCCGGCTGCTTCGCGTGCTTGATGCCGACCATGTCGGCGTAGCCTTCGACGAGACCTCGACCGACGCGGATCTCGACGCGATCGCGGCCCTGTTCGGTGCCAAGGCCGGGCCTTCGGCCGGCAGCACGGTGCCCGGCAAGCCGCGTGGAAAAGAGTTCCTGACCCAGCCGGTTTTCAACGAGAACAAGTCGGAAACCGACATGATGCGTTTGCTGCGCCGGTTGGCTGACAAGGACCTGGCGCTCGACCGCTCCATGATCCCGCTCGGATCCTGCACCATGAAGCTCAACGCCGCGGCCGAAATGATGCCGGTGAGCTGGCCAAGCATCGCCAATCTGCATCCCTTCGCGCCATCAGCGCATTCGGCCGGCTATCGCGCCATGATCGGCGAGTTGGAAGGCTGGCTGTCGGAAATCACCGGCTTCGACGCGGTCAGCCTGCAGCCCAATGCCGGCAGCCAGGGCGAATATGCCGGCCTGCTCGCCATCCGCGCCTATCACCGCTCGCGCGGTGAAGGCCACCGCACCGTCTGCCTGATCCCCTCTTCCGCGCACGGCACCAACCCGGCCAGTGCTGCGATGGCCGGCATGAGCGTCGTCGTCGTGCGTTGCCTGGAGGACGGCAATATAGACATGGACGATATGCGGGCCAAGGCCAACGAGCATTCCAAAAACCTAGCGGCGCTGATGTTCACCTATCCCTCGACGCACGGCGTCTACGAAGAAGGCGCCCGCCACCTCTGCGCCCTCATTCACGAGCATGGCGGCCAGGTCTATTTCGACGGCGCAAACCTCAACGCGCTCGTCGCCCTTGCCCGTCCTGCCGATATCGGCGCCGATGTCTGCCATATGAACCTGCACAAGACCTTCTGCATCCCGCATGGCGGCGGCGGCCCCGGCATCGGCCCGATCGGCGTCAAGGCGCATCTGAAGTCCTATCTGCCGGGCCATGTCACCGAAGGCTCGGCGCATGCCGTGTCGGCCGCACCTTTCGGCAGCGCTTCCATCCTGCCGATCACCTGGATGTATATCCGCATGATGGGTGCTGGAGGCCTGAAGCAGGCAACGGAGACCGCCATCATCTCGGCCAACTACGTGGCGACACGGCTCGCGCCGCACTTCCCCCTGCTCTACAAGGGCCGGCACGATCGCATCGCGCATGAGTGCATCCTCGACACGCGTGTGCTCAAGGAGAGCGCCGGCATCAGCGTCGATGACATCGCCAAACGCCTGATCGACTACGGCTTCCACGCACCGACCATGTCGTTTCCGGTTGCCGGCACGCTGATGGTCGAACCGACGGAGTCCGAACCCAAGCGCGAGCTCGACCGCTTCTGCGAGGCGATGATTGCCATCGCCGGCGAGGCAGCCAAGGTAGCGAAAGGCGAATGGCCGCTGACCGACAACCCGCTGGTCAACGCCCCGCACACCGCCGCCGAGGCACTGGCCGGCCAGTGGAACCATCCCTATTCGCGGCTGGAAGCGGCCTACCCCGCCGGCGACGCCGACACAGCGGCAAAGTACTGGCCGCCGGTGTCGCGCATCGATAATGTCGCCGGCGACCGCAACCTGGTCTGTTCCTGCCCGCCGCTGTCGGATTATCTGGGAGCAGCGGAGTAACTAAGCTGAGCGCAAGGCCGGCTTGACCGGTTCGGCCTTGCCCATCCTCTTGCGGCTGACGACGCAATTTCGGCCGGCGCGCTTGGCTGCGTAAAGCGCGGCGTCCGCCTCGGCCAGCACCTCGTCGAGGTTGGTGCCGTCGGCGCCACCAAAGCCGATGCCGCCGCTGACCGTGCTGCGCAACGGACCGAGCGGGGTGGCGACGATTTCGGTGCCGAAGGCCACCCCGATCTTGCTGGCGAGATCATAGGCCCGCTCTTCCGTCATCCGCGACATGACGACGGCAAACTCCTCGCCGCCCAGCCGAAAGGCGTCGACGCCGGTCCTGGCATATTTCCGGATGACGGCGGCGAAGCGACACAGGACCTGATCCCCTATGGGGTGACCGTAGATGTCGTTCGTCCTCTTGAAGTGATCGAGGTCGAACATGACGATCGCCGCGAAAGGACCGAAGGACCGCTCGCCGTGGAGCGATGTCAACCCACGACGGTTCATCAGCCCGGTCAATGGATCGGTCATCGTTTCGGCCTTCAGCTCGATCTGTGCCTGCAGATGGTGCAGCGAGAGCGTCAAGGCGCCGAGGCCGGTCATGCAGGCCACCGCCACGACGGAATTAAGGCGTTCGGCCCAATTGTCGGGCGCCACCCCGAGCGTCCATTGCGCCTTGGCCAGCAGAACCATGCCGCAAAGGGCAAACGACAGCGCACAGGTGCCGCTCAGGAACGAGACCACCAGCAGGATGCGGCGATCATGGCTGCCATTGACCCAGAACATGGCCCCGATCGTCGACAGCAGCACGGTCACCGTCGCGTAAGTGACGATGAAGCCGACACCATCAAGGCCGAGGAGGGTCAAGGCCGCGCAGATTGCCATGGCGGCAAGTGTCGGCACGACCGCACGCCTATGGGCCGGCACGCCAAGATACTGCATGGCCGAAATGCAGAGGATCAGGAAGCCCAGGCTGAGCAGCGCCAGCGCGATCTGGCAAAGCAGCGGATCCGGCTCCTTGGTGTATCGCCAGAACAGGATCACATGCGCGACGAGCACGAGGATGCCGCACGCCACCGTCAGCACGAAACGCGCCCGCGGCGCGGTGAACCAGATTGCAAACATGGTGACGGCCAGGCAGGTGCCCGACAGCGCGGCCGCGAGCAGGAGCGAACTGAAATCCAGCATATCGGGCGGGGGCCTCTCGAGAGTCGGCGGTTACGCCGCATTCTAGGTCAGCGGCAGCCCTCGATCATGGTTTTCAGTCGATCTTTCGACCGAAGCTGCGGTTAGGGTTTACAAAGCGTCGATACCACCTGTCCCGAAACCGTACCCTTGGCCGTCGCGAGGACGGCCATCAGCCCTTGTTGAGCAGTGCTAGATTGGCGTTGACGACCGTGGGATCGGCCATGCCGGCCTTCGCCTCCAGCAGCAGCGCCCTGGCCTTCTTCTTGTTGCCGCGCAGCAGTTGCGAATAGCCCATATTGTTGACGATCTGCGGCTTGCGGCCGGCGACTTTCAGGAGCTGGCCGTAGGCGCGGTCGGCAAAGTCGAAGCGGCCGAGTTCGTCATAGGAGGCGGCGAGTCCCATCCAGGCCTCCGCATTGTCGGCCTTCAGCTCGACGGCCTTGCGGAAATGCTGTTCGGCGAGGCCATAATTGGCGTCGCGAAACTGCGCCTTGCCTTGCGCCAGATCGGACGTATCGACATCCCTGGCGGCCGGCTGGATCGCGGTGGTCTTGGTCGTGTCGACGTTGTTGTTCGTCGTGCACCCGGTGATCATCAAGATGGCCGCCATCGTGGCCGCCGCCGCAAATTTCGTCTGACGCATGCCCTGCCCCGTCGCCCGATTTGTCGGGTCGTTCTTCAGGGAAAGACACTACAGCACAGCCATTAAGCTTCGGTGCCGAAATGCCCCTAAGATTTGGTTTCCGCAATACTGGCCGTTAACCATTGGGCTGCAACGCCTCGAACAGGTGCGAACCGCGTTCTTACGGCGGGTCCATTGCCTTGAGCGCGGCCGGAACCGGATAGCGGCTGCCGTCATAGCGCAGCCGGTGGGTCCGGCTCACCGACTTGCCGGGATGCGACTGGCACTCGCCATCCTTGTCGGGGAGCGGCTCGTCGGTATCCTTCCGCTCGACCACGATGATGTCGTGGTAGCCGCGATGGATCGTCGGGCTCATCGCCAGGCTGACCTTGCTGGAATGAAAGGATCCGGCGCAATTGGTGTCGCCTTCGCCGCCAAAGCCGGCCACGGCAAGCCCATCGAGCACCGCGTGCAGCGCATTGTTGGCGATGGCGTAGAGCCGCAGGTCGGTCTCACCAAAGGGATTGGGCTGCGAATGGTTGGCCATGTCGATGCGCAGGCCGAAGGCGGTGACACCGGGCGCCAGCCCATAGCGGCCGGTGTCGAATTCGATGCCGCGGATGGCGATGGCATCGTCGTTCATCAGCTTGGGCTGGAGCAGTCGCTGGCGTATTTGCAGGGTCTTCCTGTCGACGATCAGAAGCTCGATATCGCCGACATGCTGGCCATCGACGGATTGGACGCTGTCGATCAGCGGCACCGCGACCAGCAGCAGATCCTCATGGGCAGGCCAGACCTTGCAGACCAGGCCCGGCATACCGTCCTGCGGGTCCGCGAGCTGGATGCTGGTATGCGGTTCGAGCGTGAATGAGCGGCCGTCGGCGCTTTTCTGGACCTTGGGATAGGCCTGCCGCAACAGCGCGGCGGCATCGCCGCAATCGTCGGCCGCGGCCTGCGCCGGCCACAGGCTGGTGGCGGCGAGAGCGAGGGAGACGGCACACAACAGTATTCGCATGGGGTTCTCACGTCGCAGGGCCGCGTTCGGGCCGGATGATGCGTTGTCGGCCCCGGATCCAGAGCATCAATATTGGCTAGTGGCTACCCGTCATTTTGACGATGATCGGAATGACCGCGATCATCAGCACCACCGGCAGGATGCACACCGTCACCGGTATCGACATCTTGGCCGGCAGGGCATGCGCCTTCTCCTCGGCCAGCGACATGCGCTTGTGGCGCATTTCGTCGGAGAAGACGCGCAATGCGCCCGACAGGCTGGTGCCGAGTTCCTTCGACTGCTGCAGCAGCGTGGCGAAGGAGCGGACCTCGTCGAGGCTGAGACGGTCGGCGAGTGCCTTCAGCGCATCGTCGAGGCTGCGCCCGGCCCGCAGTTCCAGCGACACCAGCTGCAGGTTCTGGCTGAGCGCGGGATAGGTCTTGGCGAGTTCCTTGGAGACGCGCTCGATGCCGGCCTCCATGCTCATGCCGGCATCCGAGCAGACGATCATTAGGTCCATGAAGTCGGGAAAGCCGTTGCGGTATTCGCGCATCTTCTCCCGCACCTTCTGGGTCAGCACCAGGCCAGGCAGGAAATAGCCGGCCACGCCCGACAGGATGACGAACGCCCAACGGCTGGCCATCGTCGCGTCGGCATTGGCCAGCCACTGGTTCAGAACAAACGCGCCGATCGCGGCGCCGACCAGCGCCGAGAAGCGTATGATGAAGAACGTGCCGACGGCGCGCGGCTCCATATACCCGGCCTGGATCAGCTTCATGCGCAACCGGGCGACATTTTCTGGATCGCTCTTGGCGTAGAATTCCTGTGCCCGCCTCACCGCCTTCTCGCGCACGACGTCGGCATTCTTCTTCTGCAGCGGCTCGGGTTTCGCGGCCGCGGGACCATGGTCGACCTTGAGCCGGCGCTTCACTTCGTTGCGGTCGCCCTTCGCCGCAACCATCGGCCAGGCGACCGCGCCACTGCCCAGGGCCAGCAACAGGACAGCCACCGGCATCAACGAGGCCGGAGCAAGCGAGGCGAGGAACTCGATGAAGCCCTGCATGTCAGAACCTGAAATTCGACATTTTGAACATCATCAGATTGCCCAGCATCAGCCAGGTCACCGAGCCGCCGATCAGGTACCAGGTTTTCGGCTCGTCCCAGACATCGCGGTAGAAGCCCGGCATCAGCGCCATGATGGCGGCAAACAAAAGCGCTGGTATCGCCGTCAGGATATAGGCCGACATGCGGCCTTCGGTCGAGATGGCGCGCACCTTGCGGCGCAGCTTGCCACGCTCGCGGATCGTCAACGCCAGGCCGTCGAGGATCTCGCGCAGATTGCCGCCCGAACTGGACTGGATCGAGACCGCGGTGATGAACAGCGGCAGATCTTCATGGCCGACCCTGTCGAACAGTGAATTCAGCGCGGAGACCAGGTCGGAACCATAGGTCACCTCGTCGGCGATGACGCCGAATTCGGTGCCGATCGGATCGGGCATCTCGCGCGATACCATGGCAATGGCCACCGGCACGGGATGACCGGCCTTGAGGCCGCGCGTGATCAGCTCCAGCGCCTCCGGCAGCTGCATGCCGAAGCGCTTGAGCCGACGCTTGCGCTTGAAGCGCATCACCACCACCGGCAACAGCGGCACGAGCACAACGAACAGGACAAGCCCCATCAGAAGCGGCAAGCCATGCCAGATGGCGACCAGGGCCATGGCCAGCGCCAAGCCCGAGGTGATCATCAGGAATCTCGACAGCGGCATGATCATGCCCGACTGCGTGCGCAGGGCACGGAACCGGTCCGGCGAGAACAGCGAGGTGCCCGCATCGAGGCCGCGCTCCTTGCGCAGCTGGATCAGCACCTGCTCCTGGCTGATCTTGTTTTCCTGCAGCTTCATGCGCCGGTTGATGGCGGTGCGCTTGTCGCTGCGGCCGGCGTAGAGGAGATAGCAGGCCTCGGCGATCATGATGCCGGTGAGTGCTGCCCCGGCGTAGACGACATAGATCGCGCTCAGACCGTCGAACACCTGGTTACTCCTGCGGCCGGCCGGGTTCGAAATAGCGTCCGGGAAACTCGATGCCCATGGCGCGCAGATCCTCGAGGAAGCGTGGCCGGATGCCGGTCGCCTCGAAATAGCCGAGAATCCCGCCATCAGCATCCATGCCGGTGCGCACGAAGCGGAAAATCTCCTGCATCTGGATGACGTCGCCTTCCATGCCGGTCACCTCGGCGACGCTTGTCACCTTGCGCTTGCCGTCGGAAAGCCGGGTCAGCTGGACGATGATATCGATGGCGCTGGCGATCTGGCTGCGGATCGACTGCACCGTCATCGGCATGCCGGTCATGCCCAGCATCTGTTCGAGGCGCGAAATGGCATCGCGCGGCGTGTTGGCATGGATGGTCGCCATCGACCCCTCATGGCCGGTGTTCATCGCCTGCAGCATGTCGAAGGCTTCCTCGCCGCGGCACTCGCCGAGGATGACCCGGTCTGGGCGCATGCGCAGCGCGTTCTTGACGAGATCGCGCTGCTTGAGTTCGCCATGGCCCTCGATGTTGGCGGGGCGCGTCTCCATGCGCGCGACATGCGGCTGCTGCAGCTGAAGTTCTGCCGCGTCCTCGATGGTGATCAACCGTTCGTCTTCGGGGATGAAGGCCGACAGCGCGTTCAGCATCGTCGTCTTGCCGGTACCGGTGCCGCCCGAAATGATCGTCGTCTTGCGGGCGTGGACTGCCGCCGCCAGCACCTCAGCCATGTTCTGCGTGATAGCGCCGAATTCGACCAGCTTGTGAAGGCCGAGCTTGTTCTTGGAGAATTTGCGGATCGACACCAGCGGCCCGTCGACTCCAACCGGGCGGATGGCCGCGTTGAAGCGCGAACCGTCGAGCATGCGCGCGTCGACCATCGGCTGCGATTCATCGACCCGGCGGCCAACCGCGGCGACGATCTTGTTAATGATTCTAAGCAGATGCGCCTCATCCTTGAACGGGATATGGACCTGCTGCAGCTTGCCCTTCTTTTCGATGAAGCAGTTCTGGTGGCCGTTGATCAGGATGTCGTTGATGTCCGGATCCTTGAGCAGCGGCTCAAGCGGACCGAGGCCGACCATCTCGTCGACGATATCGTCGACCAGCGCTTCGAGCTCGACGGTGTTGATCGCCATCCGCTCCTGGCGGGTTTTTTCAGAAACGAAATCATGCACCTGCCGGCGCATCTCCTCCTTGGGCAAACGCTCCAGCGCCACGAGGTTGATCTCCTCGAGCAGCATGCGGTGAATGCGGACGCGCGCATCGAGCACCTTGTTGGCGTTCTTTGCCGGCGCGACATCCGGCTTTGCGGGCGCCTTTCGGCTGGTCGGGATGACGACAGCATGATGCGCGACCGGGGCTGATTCCGCCGGACGCTGCGGACGCGCGTCACGGTTCTGCAGGGTTGAAAAACGGCTGGTCATCCGGCCTTCCTCTTCAAGAAGCCCTTGCCGAGACTAAACAGCGACTTCGACTTGGGTCCAGTCGCGGCTGCCTCCTCCGGAAGAATGATCCTCTTCAGGTCGTTGACGACATTGGCATTGGGGTCGATTTCGTGCAACGGCACGCCACGGTCGACCGCCTCGCGCACCAGCCGGTAGTTGTTGGCGATGCCGCCGACGAAATGCTCGCCAAGAATCTCCTGGACGTCGGCCTGCTTGATGCCGTTGTCGAACATCTTCTGCTCGAAACGGTTGACGATGACGTTCGGCTTCACTTCCTTGCCGGCGGTCTCATAGACAGCCTGGATCAGCCTTTGCGTGTGGCGCAGGCACGGTACCGTCATCTCGGCCACGATATACAGCTTGTTGGAGCCGAGCAGCACGGTCTCCGTCCAGGGAAACCAGGTGCGCGGCATGTCGATGACGACATTGTCAAAATAGGCCGAGACGAGGTCCAGCATGCGGACCACGACATCGGTCTTGAACGAACGCATCTCCGCCGGGTGGGTCGGCGCGGCCAGCACGCACAGCCCGCTGGCGTGCTTGGACAGCATCACGTCGAGCAGCTGCCGGTCGAGACGTTCGGGCTGGTTCTCGATCTCGGTGATGTCGAAACGTGGCTCGAGGTCGAGATATTCGGCACAGGCGCCCTGCTGGAAATTGAGATCGACCACGCAGGTCGAGGCGCCACGCGTCACCGAATGATGCAGCTGGAAGGCGGTCTGCAGCGCCAGCGTCGTTGTACCGACGCCGCCGGCGGCAGGCATGAAGGTGTAGATCTGCGACTCGGTGTTTTCCTCCCGCCCCGGCCCCTGCAACGCCCGCACGACCGAGCGCACCAGGTCGGCCGTCGTGATCGGCTTGACCAGAAAATCGGCGACCTTGAGCTGCACCAGGATGCGCACCGCGGCGGCGTTGAACTCCTGGGTGACGACGACGACCGGTGTCTTGCCCTCCAGCCGGCGCATGATGCGCTGCAGCGACTCGACCTCCTCCAGCCTCGCCGCGTCCATGTCGACGATGATGGCGCCGAAATCGGCCTCCTGTATTTCGCCACGCAACTCGGTGACACTCTTCTCCACCGCCGAGAGCTGGATGATCTCGGAGGCGGCGAATGCGGTCCGCGTGTCCTGCACGAAGGTCCTGTCCGTCGATACGAGCAGGATTTTCCGGGTCTTGATGCCGTTTGCCATTTTTATCAGCCTGTGGGCTCGATCGCCCTTTGGGGTCAGTTGCCCGTGGTCGTCTGCGATGCCTTCGAAGCGGCGGCCTGATCGGGGGTGACAGGTCCGGCATCGCCACGCTTGGCAGGCACGAGAAGCCTGGTGTTCTGGACACCGTACTTCCACGGATCGACCATCTGCATGACGGTGTTGGCGGCCTGGGCGTTACCGGCGCCGGTCGTCAGCCCTTCACTGCGCACATAGTCGTCGCTGGTGCAGCCGGCGGCGAAGCCGGCCAAAAGCAAGGCAATGCTCGACCTCAGGATCAGACGCATGGCACTTCAGTCCTTCGGCAGGTCGAGGAAATGCCCGACCGTGGTGGCGGGAGTGGCTCTTGCGGCACTGCCATCGGCCAGCGCCAGCGCGCGACCGCTGTCCGATGCCTTCACTTCCTCGGTGTTGTTGAGGAAATAGTCGACGTTGCTGGCCGGCTGCGTGCCATCGGTCGGCTCGGCCATCTTCTTCGATGGATCGACCGGCTTGACCAGATAGGGCGTGACGATGATGACCAGATCGGTTTCGCGGCGCTGATAGGACTTCGACGAGAACAGCGGTCCAAGCACGGGCATCTTGCCGAGGCCGGGAATGCGCGATGTGGTGATGTCGTTTTGCGACTGCAGCAGCCCCGCGATCATGAAGCTCTGGCCATTCTTCAGGTCGACCGAGGTCTTGGCGCGGCGGACGATGAAACCGGGCACGGAGATGGTGCCGATGTTGTAGGAGGCCGACGCGTCGATGGAGGACACTTCCGGCGCGATGTCGAGGCTGACCAGCCCGTCCTTGAGCACTGTCGGCGTGAAGTCGAGGCTGACGCCGTACTTCTTGTAGCTGACGGAAATCTTGCCGTTTTCCTCGGAAACCGGGATCGGAAATTCGCCGCCGGCGAGGAAGCTCGCCGTCTCGCCCGAACGGGCAATCAGGTTCGGTTCGGCCAGCCGCCGGGCAAGGCCGCGCTCTTCCAGCGCCTTGATGGCGACATCGATCGACACGCCGTTCGACAACAGCCGGCCGATGATCTCGCCGGTTCCGGCCGCCGGCACGGTTCCCGGATCGATGGTGACATCGCGTCCACCGATACCGTAGGCGAAATTGGCGCTGTATTTGGCGCCGAGATCCTGGCTT
Source organism: Mesorhizobium sp. B2-1-3A (assembly GCF_006442655.1). Taxonomy (NCBI): domain Bacteria; kingdom Pseudomonadati; phylum Pseudomonadota; class Alphaproteobacteria; order Hyphomicrobiales; family Phyllobacteriaceae; genus Mesorhizobium; species Mesorhizobium sp. B2-1-3A. Next base: position 284,951 of record NZ_VFWK01000004.1, on the reverse strand, counting down.
GCCTGGCGATTGATCTCGACGAAACGGACGTTGAGCTGGACCTGCTGCGAGGACGAGATGTTGACGGAGTTGATCACCTCTTCATTGCCGGAAAAGCGGCTGGCGATCTTGCTTGCCTTGTCCGCGGCGACAGCGTCATCCGCCTCACCCGACAGCACGACACGGCCATTGGCCGAACCGACCTTGATCTTGGCGTCCGGCACGCTGGCGCGGATGGTGCTGGCCAGTTGATCCGTGTCGAGCGTCACCTCGATGTCGACGGTGCCGACAAGCTGCTTCTTCTCGTCGAACAAAGCGATGCCGGTGGTGCCGAGATTGTTGCCCAGCACATAGAAGGATTTGTCGGTCAGCGGATTGACGTTGGCGATCTCCGGATCGCCGATGACAATCTGGTAGAAAGCGGCGCTCGTCACGATCGTCTTGGGCTTCCCCTTGGCGACCTTGATCGACGCATTCTTGGTCGCCGAGACATAGACGACGTCATTGTCCGCCTTGGCCGCGCCAGGCAAGGCAAGCATCCCGCTCACAGCCACGGCAACCGCCATCCCCAAGATGCGCACGAAGCGCAACCGGCCTGCCATTCGATATAGGGTACGCATCAACATTGCCCCGTCCCGCCCGGTCCCCACCGGCATTTACTTCTGGTCCCGCGCAGGAACCTGATATTCCTCGGCTTTCGTGCCGCGCGTCACGATGACCGTCTTGAATTTCGGCTTCTCCGGCTCCTTGGTCATTGCGTCGAACAAGGAGCCGGCCGCGGCCTGAGCCTTGGCCGCAACCGATCCGCCGAAGGAAGAGATGGTGGTGACGCCATTCTTGCCGTCGCCGCCTTCGCTGGCCGAGCGCAGCGACAGCGACAGCGTGCCGACGGTGCGGGCAAGCGCCACTTTCTGCGCGCCCTCGGTCGTCACCTCTATGGTCACGGAATTGGCCACCTGCGGCGTGGTCTGGCGCTCGTCGGCGCCCTGCCCGACGCTCAGCACCTTGGCGTCCGCAACCACGATCTCGGAAGTGATGGTCGAACCGGCCGCCCCTTGCGCGTTCTTGGCGACTTCCTGGATTTCGCCGGCATCGCGCGTCAGCACGACATCGACCCGGTCGCCCGGCGTGACGAAGCCGCCGACACCGGCGATCTCGTCGGTGCGGATGGTGACCGCGCGCATTCCGGGGGTCAGCATGTTGGAGAGCGTCGCGCGGCCGTTTGGCCCCGACAGCTTGGTCAGCAGCACCGGTTCGTTGACCTCGATCGGCGACAGCACCACGCGGCTGCCTTCGCCAAGCAGCCCGTCGATGGTGGCAAAGGCGCCCTGCGGCAGGGAATCCTGAGGCCACGGGATTTCGATCAGCTTTGCACGGTCGAGTTCCATGCCGTAGCGCAACGACGCATTCGCCACCACGATGGTCTTGAACTCGATCCTTGGCGGAGCTGGGGCAGCGATCGACGACGTCTTCTCCTCGGCGTCGGCCTTGGCCTGGCTTTTGACCCAGAAATCCGCGGCAAAGATCGATATCGCGCCGAAAACGGCGGCGATGCCGATCATCGTTATGGCCTTGCCCCTCACGCCGAAACCCCTGCTGCCCGTCGTTTCTTGTTATGTTGGGCTCACGCTAGGCCGCTTTGTTAAAGAAACAGGAATCCCGGCCAGCCGTATCGGACCTATTTCCGCCCGCTTGGTTATCGAATGGTTTTAAGGTAAGAGGGGGTCAAATCCCCGAACGTAACAGGAACTTCCGTCGCTTGGCGCTGAAAAGCGTGGCAGTATCGGCGGGTGATTCGCAGCACCGGACCCTATGGCAGGCATGGACGACAACAACGATCTCTTCGGCAATATGGACAAGCAGCCGCAGCCGGTTCGCACACCGGCGCGCCCGGCGGATCCCCTTGTGCAGGCGGCGGCCAAGCGCCCCGCAGCGACCAAGGATGGTAGCGAGGGCTACAGCGCCGCCGATATCGAGGTGCTCGAGGGCCTGGAGCCGGTGCGTCGCCGGCCAGGCATGTATATTGGCGGTACCGACGACAAGGCGATGCACCATCTGTTCGCCGAGGTCATCGACAATTCGATGGACGAGGCGGTTGCCGGCCATGCCACCTTTATCGACGTCGAGCTTTCGGCCGACGGGTTTCTGACCGTTACCGACAATGGCCGCGGCATCCCGGTCGATCCGCATCCGAAATACAAGAAGCCGGCACTCGAAGTCATCATGACGACGCTGCATTCGGGCGGCAAATTCGATTCCAAGGTTTATGAAACCTCGGGCGGCCTGCACGGCGTCGGCGTTTCCGTTGTGAACGCGCTGTCGGATCATCTCGAGGTCGAAGTCGCGCGAGGTCGTCAACTATACCGCCAGCGCTTCTCGCGCGGCATTCCGATAAGCGGTCTGGAGCACCTCGGCGAGGTGCACAACCGCCGCGGCACCAAGACCCGGTTCCATCCCGACGAGCAGATCTTCGGCAAGGGCGCGGCTTTCGAGCCGGCGCGCCTCTACCGCATGACGCGCTCGAAAGCCTATCTGTTTGGCGGCGTCGAAATACGCTGGACCTGCGATCCCTCGCTGATCAAGGAAAAGGACCAGACGCCGGCGAAGGCGGAATTCCATTTTCCAGGCGGCCTCAAGGACTATCTCAAGGCATCGCTCGGCGACGACTTCCAGGTGACGCGGGAAATCTTCGCGGGTAAAAGCGAAAAGCAGGGCGGTCATGGCTCGCTCGAATGGGCTGTGACCTGGTTCGGCGGCGACGGTTTCATCAATTCCTACTGCAACACCATCCCGACCGGTGAAGGCGGCACCCACGAGGCCGGTTTCCGCAACGTGCTGACGCGGGGCCTGCGCGCCTATGCCGATCTCGTCGGCAACAAGCGCGCCTCGGTCGTCACCTCCGAAGACGTCATGATCTCGGCGGCCGGCATGCTATCGGTGTTCATCCGTGAACCTGAATTCGTCGGCCAGACCAAGGACAGGCTGGCAACGATCGAGGCGATCCGCATTGTCGAGACCGCGATCCGCGATCCATTCGACCATTGGCTGGCCGACAATCCACAGGAAGCCTCGAAGCTCCTGGAATGGGTGATCGCGCGCGCCGACGAGCGGGTGCGCCGGCGCCAGGAGAAAGAGGTGTCGCGCAAGAGCGCGGTACGCAAGCTGCGCCTGCCCGGCAAGCTCGCCGACTGCACGCAGAACGCGGCGGCCGGTGCCGAACTGTTCATCGTCGAAGGTGACTCCGCCGGCGGCTCGGCCAAGCAGGCACGCGACCGTGCCAGCCAGGCCGTATTGCCGCTGCGTGGCAAGATCCTCAACGTCGCCAGCGCCGGCAACGACAAGCTGGCCGCCAATCAGCAGATATCGGACCTGATCCAGGCGCTCGGCTGCGGCACGCGCTCGAAGTACCGCGACGAGGATTTGCGCTACGACCGCGTCATCATCATGACCGACGCCGACGTCGACGGCGCCCACATCGCCTCGCTGCTGATCACCTTCTTCTACCAGGAAATGCCGGCGCTGGTGCGTGGCGGCCATCTCTATCTGGCGGTGCCGCCGCTTTACTCGATCAGGCAAGGTGGCAAGGTCGCCTATGCCCGCGACGACGCGCACAAGGACGAACTCCTGCGCACCGAATTCACCGGGCGCGGCAAGGTCGAGCTTGGCCGCTTCAAGGGCCTGGGCGAAATGATGGCCTCGCAGCTCAAGGAGACCACCATGGACCCGAGGAAGCGTACGCTGCTCAGGGTCGACGTGATCGACGCCGAGGCCGCGACCAAGAACGCGGTCGACGCGCTGATGGGCACCAAGCCGGAAGCCCGCTTCCGCTTCATCCAGGAGCGTGCCGAATTCGCGGAGACGGAAGTGCTGGATATCTGAGCGCCACCCGGTCCATAACACGGGCTCCAGTTGCGGAGACGAGCATGTGACCCGGGCACGGCTGAAAGCCTATTTCGAGACAAGCTTGGCCGGGCTGACACAGCCGACGCACTCGGACTGGATTTTCGCCCTGCGAACCGTTTCGGCCGGGCTTATCGCGCTTCTCGCCGCCTATGCGCTGCGCCTCGATCACCCGCAATGGGCGATGATGACGGTATTCATCGTCGCCCAGCCCGTTGCCGGCATGGTGCTGGCAAAGGGTTTTTACCGTCTGCTCGGCACGCTCGCCGGTGGCGTCGCCGCGATCGGCATCACCACGATCTTTGGTACCGGCCCCTGGGTGCTGGTGACGGTGCTGGCGGTTTGGATCGGCATCTGCACCTTCGTCTCCTCGCTGCTGCGCAACCCGGAAGCCTATGGCGCGGCCCTGGCCGGCTACACGGCCATGATCATCGGCCTGCCCGCCTTCGGGCAACCGCACCTTGTCGTCGACCTTGCAGTCGCGCGCTGCGCCGAGATCGTACTCGGTATCGTCTGCGCCGGCCTGACCAGCCGGCTGATCCTGCCGAAACTGGCCAGTGACGCCATCATCTCGCGGCTGAAACGCTGCATTCTCGACCTCGCCATCTATGCCGGCGGTGCGTTCTCCGGCGGCGATCGGGCAACGCTCATCGGACTGCACCGCAAGCTTGTCGCCGACACCCAGACGCTTGGCGAGATGCGCGCCTATGCCAGGCTCGAGGCAGCAAGCTTCGCGCCCCGCGCCCATCCGGTCCGGCGCACCATCGGACAGCTGCTCTCGGCTCTCTCGGCGGCACGTGCGCTGCATTCGCACGCCGCTCCGAAGAACGCCGCGCTCATTCCGGTACGCTCGGAGTTGCAAGTGCTTGTCGGTGAACTGGCGGCCAAACCCGGCGCGTTGGATGATATCGCGCCCTGGGTGGCACGGCTCGACGCGATCTCGGCCAAAGCCAGGCAAATGCCCGATGCCTCGGTCGACCAGGGTGACGACAGGGTCGGCACCATCACCCGCCTCACCATCGCCGCCGATTTCGCCGAGGCGCTGAAACAGGTGCTGCGCGGTCTGGATGCGCTGCGCTCACCAGCCACGCGCCGCCAAGGTCGCGCCAGCCGGCAACCCGCCCTCGTGGTGCATCGCGACTATCCCGGCGCGGCACGTAACGCCGTCCGCGCGGCCCTTGCCACATTGCTGGTCGCCGCATTCTGGCTGACGACGAAATGGTCGGAAGCGGCAGGCACCGTCATTCTGGTTGCCGTCGTATCGAGCCTGTTTGCCGCTCGCCCCGACCCGGTGCAGGTATCTTGGGGCTTCTTCAAGGGCACCCTGCTCGCTTTGCCCTTTGCCTTTCTCGTCGGCCAGATAGCGCTTCCCGCCCTGCCCGGTTTTGGCTGGTTCACGCTCTTTGTCGTTCCCATATTGGTGCCGGCGGCGCTCGCCATGGCCAATCCGCGCTATGTCGGCGTGGCGACAGCCTTCGCCATCAATTTTCTCGCCTTCCTCAGTCCCCATCAGGCGATGACCTATGCTCCTGGCCCCTTCCTTGCCGGCTCGGCATCGATCCTGGTCGGCATCCTGCTGGCGATCGGGGTCTTCCTCATCGTGCTCCCCGCCGATCCGTGGCTCGCGGCCAATCGCATCGTGCGGGCCATGCGCGAGGATCTGGCTCGACTTTGCCTGCACGAGCGCGTGCCGAGGCGACCGGCCTTCGAGAGCCTCGCCTATGACCGGATCAACCAGTTGATGCCGCTGGTGCAGAATTCCGGCAGGAAGGGCGAAGCGGTTCTGGGTGGCGGCGTTGCCGCAGTCACGGTCGGTCTGGAGATCCTGCGGTTGCGCAGCGCAAGCCAGAACCACGCCATCCCGTCCGAGACCGCGCTTTCGGTCGCCAACTTCCTGAGAGGGCTGGCGCGCGAGTTGCTTTTCCGCGCGCCCGGCGACCCGCAGACAGCGACTGTCGCCGTGGCCCGGCAATATGCGGCGGGCATAGCCCAGCGGAACGCCAACAGCGACGCGCTGCAGATCGCGGCATCACTGCGCATTATCGCCGCGGCGATGGAGGATTTCCCGGATTTTTTCGCCAGGGATAAAGGCTAGGCCGCAGCGATCGCCAGTGCGTGCCCCCGCGCGTTCTCGCGCAGGGCGTCAAGATGGATCGACTTGACCAGAGCGGCGAGATCGCCTTCCGCGGATTGCCCGCCCAGTTCCTTGAGCATCAGCCAGCTGACTTCCTGCACGCCGGCAACGCGCTTGCCATTGGCAACTTCCCGCCAGATTTTCAGCGCGCGCAGGATGATCGCATGCGTGGCGGCGGCAAGGCCGGCGCTGCGGAACAGGGCCTGCAAGGCGACATCGTGCCCGCCGGCCAGCAGCGCCCTCACGCGCTGTTCAGACTGCTGGCCGAGGGCCACCAGCGTCGAGCCGAAGAAATCGACCTTGCCATGCGCGATGGTGCGGATAAGGAAGCTTGCGGTGAGATCGCCGCGCAGCCTGAGATGCTCGATCAGAGCCGCGTGTTCTTCCTGGCGCGTGCCCTCGATCAGCGTCACGGAGGCTTTGACGCAAGCGTCCCGCATGACGCGGTCGGCACGCGCGGCGCCCATCAATGCCATGACCAGTGGCGATGTCTTCAATGTTTCGCCAAGCTTGATCAGCAGCATATGCCGGCAGTCGGCAGGCAGGCGTGCATCCGATATCAGTGCCTCGCGTACCAGAGGCAGATGCCCGTGCCGTTCGGCCATGCGGCGGAAACTGAGGGAAGCGATGTCGGCGCCACTGTTGGCCAGCAGCACCGCGCAGGCTTCAGCCTCGCCAATCTCGGCGATGGCCGCCGACAGCGCCATCGAGACAACAGGACGGTCCGCGATCAGCTTCTGCGTTGCCTTCTGGCTCGCCGCCACACGGTTGATCAGATCGGCGTCGGTGAGCAGCGGCGAGCGCGCCAGCACGACACCGGCGACTTCGGGCTGGTCGGAAGCCAGCGCGCTGATGATCTGCAGCGGCGCGTGGTGGCTCATGGAAAGCGCTTCGGCCATTGCCAGCCGCACTTTCGACGACGCATCGTCGAGCAGCAGCGTCAGCGCGGCCTCCGCGGCGCAGCGATCCTCGAACGGCAATTCGGAATTGACATAGGCCCGGGCCAGCGCGTTGGCCGCGGCGGCACGCTCGGACACCCTGGCCGTGTAGATCCACTTCAGGAAATGCGAAACAACAACCATGCCCGCCTGCTATGCCCCTTGCCAGAAGGTTTCCGGCCCCGGTGAAGACGGTAGGCAGAAATGGTTTACGAACGGTTCACCATGTTCATTAACTGGCTTGCGACTGCTGAATGCAGCGCCTATCAACCCTCAGACAGCGGAGGAAACAGCAAATGGCCGGGCTATATCTCGAGGAATTCGTCGTCGGCCACGTCTTCCAGCACACGCTGCGCAAGACCGTCACCGAGAGCGACAACATGCTGTTTTCGGTGATGACATTGAACCCGCAGCCGCTGCATATCGACTTCGACTTCGCCGCCAAGAGCGAATGGGGCAAGCCGCTGGTCAACTCGCTGTTCACGCTCGGCCTGATGATCGGCATTTCGGTCAATGACATCACGGTCGGCACGACGGTCGCCAATCTCGGCATGAAGGAAACCGTGTTTCCGCATCCGGTCTTCCACGGCGACACCATCCGTGTCGAAACCTCTGTCGTCTCGGTACGCGAGTCCAAGTCGAAACCCGATCGCGGCATCGTCGAATTCGAGCACCGCGCCTACAATCAGCATGGCGACCTCGTCGCCAAATGCACCAGGCAGGCGATGATGCTGAAGAAGGCCGCCTGATGCGTTCGCTGCTGTTCGTTCCCGGCGATTCCGAGCGGAAGCTGGAAAAGGGGTTTGGCGCCGGCGCCGACGTGGTGATTGTCGATCTCGAGGATTCCGTGGCGCCGCAGAACAAGGCGACGGCGCGCGCGGTCGCCGCACGCTTTATCGTCGAACACAGGGGACAAACCACCTCGGCCATCTATATCAGGGTCAACGACCTCTCGACCGGGTTGACCGACGACGATCTTGCCGCGCTCGTTGCGGCAAAGCCGGACGGCATCATGCTGCCCAAATCCAACAGCGGCCAGGATGTGCAGCACCTCTCGGCAAAGCTCAGGGTTCGGGAGGCGGAGAACGGCCTGCCCGACGGCTCGATCAGGATCCTGCCGATCATCACCGAAACCCCGGCGGGAATACTCGCCGCCGCGACCTATGCCGGCGCAAGTGCGCGGCTCGCCGGTCTGACCTGGGGCGCGGAAGACCTGTCGGCGGCGATCGGCGCACGCTCCACCCGCGACGAGCAGGGCCGTTACACTGACGTGTTCCGCCACGCTCGCCTGACGACTATCCTGGCGGCCGGAGCCGCCGAGGTGGCCGCGATCGACACCGTGTTCCCGAATTTTCGCGACATGGCGGCATTCGCCGCGGAATGCGCGGAGGCCGAGCGAGACGGCTTCACCGGCAAGATGGCGATCCATCCCGACCAGGTGCCGGTCATCAATGCCGCCTTCACGCCCTCGGTCGAGGCGGTCAAACAATCGGCGGCGATCGTCGCGGCGTTCGAGGCAGCCGGAAATCCCGGCGTCGTTGGAATCGACGGCAAGATGTACGACCGCCCGCATCTGCGGCTGGCCGAAAGGCTGCTTGCACGCGCGAGGGCGGCAGGCATTTCCGCCTGACCGCTACCAGACCTTCGGGATCAGGCGGTAGCGGACCTCAGCAGCATAGTCATCATAGCCGCGCAGGCCGATGCGAAGCGTTTTCTCTTCTATGAACGTGCGGATGGCCAGGAGAACGACGAACACGAGCACCGATGCCAGCCCCCACCAGGAGTCAAGTAGGAGTGCCGTGCCGGCGAAGAAGAGAATGGCGCCGGCATACATGGGATGGCGGACATAGCTGTAAGGCCCGGTGGTGATCACGCGTTGTCCCCGTTCATCCTGGATCTTCACCACGGGCGCAGCAAAACTGTTCTCCAGCATGGTCAGATAGCAGATCCAGATTCCGATCAGCAGGACCAGCGCTCCAACCGCCTGCGCCCAGACAGGAACCGTCGACCAGCCGAAACGGAAATCGAATCCTATGAAAATCTGCCAGCCGACGATGGCGATGAGAAGTATTGATAGCAGGACCTTGTCGGCCGCCGTCTGGTTCTTCTGGATGGGAGGGCTCAGCCGCTCTTTCATAAGGCCGGGATCGCGACGCGCCAGCGCCACGCCCAAGGTAAGGCTGAGCCCCACCATCACCACCAGATAGACCCAGGCTCCCGGCCAGTGCAGCGTTCCCGCCGACAGGAAGAGCAAGGCGCCCATGACGCCGAACCAGATGAATGTCTGAAGAACCAATTTCGCGATCATGATCGACCTTCCACGGCATGCCCCTCGCCGGCATTGCCAGAAATAGACCAATGGTCTACCATACCGACCGATGGTCTATAATTCAAGTGGACTCCGCGCTGGACGGAAACGGCCATCACGTGCAGAAGGTTGGTCATGCCCCGCGTCATCAAACATCCAGAACTCAGGCGAGAAGAACTTCTGGACCATGCCCAAGCTCTGTTCCTGACGCACGGCTACGACAGAGCGAGCCTCAACGACGTGATTGCGTCAGCCGGCGTCTCGAAGGGCGCCTTCTATCACTACTTCGCCTCCAAGGAGGCTCTTCTGGACGCACTGGCCGACCGTTTCGCGAGACAGGCACTGGCTGGGGTTCAGGGCGTGCTCGACGATCCCGGCCTCGACCCGCTTGGCCGTCTGAACGGCCTGCTCTCCCAGTCGCGACGGGCCAAGATCGAGACCGCGGCGGAAGCCTGGGCTCTTTTCGAAACGATGTTTCGGCCGGAGAATCTGGTGCTTTTCCACCGCATCAACCTGGCGGCCAGCGCGTCGTTTTCACCCTTGCTGGTCAAGATCATCCGGCAAGGTGTCGAAGACGGCACTTTCAGGACCTTCGATCCGGAGGGTGTCGCCGACATCGTCATGCAGTTCGGCTTGGCCACGCATGATGTCGTCGCCAAGGCGATCGCCGGCGGCAGCGACGCCGATATGGAGGTCGCGATCGAAGTCCTGGAGAAACGCGTCAGGCTCTACGAGATCGCTCTCGACCGTATACTTGGCCTTCCCGACGGAAGCATTCGGATCGGAGAACCCGGCTACATCAGAGCCGTCATGACAGCCCGACGCAAAACGAACCCCGTCAAGGCGCGCTGAGCGGCCGGAGCCTACTCCTTGCCCCAGCGTGGCCGGCGCATCGAAAAGACCTCTTCGACGCTGGCGTAATCCATGTAACCGAGACGAGCCACATTTCCGGCCTTGGTGATGTCGAACAGGCCATCTTTCAGGAAGGCATCGTCAATGTGCACGCCGACCACCTCGCCGGCGACGACGACGGCGCTGGTTGGCGTTCCGTCCAACGCCCTTGGGCGGAAGACTTCCGTCACCCGGCATTCCAGCGCGGCAGGCGCTGCCGCCACACGCGGCGGCCTGACGAGACGCGAAGGCGCCATGGCGAGATCGGCATAGACGAACTCGTTGACGCCAGGCGGCGCGTTGACGGACGTGTAGTTCATCTTCTCCGCAAGATCGCGGCTGACCAGATTGGCGACGAACTCGCCGGTCTCCTGGGCAAAGGAGGCGCTGTCCTTCTCTCCTTCCGACGAGAACCAGACGATGAAAGGGCGCGTCGAAACCGCATTGAAGAAAGAGTATGGCGCGAGATTGATCTCGCCCGCCTTGTTCAGCGTCGATATCCAGCCGATCGGGCGCGGCGCCACGATCGCCTTCGACGGATCGTGCGGCAGCCCGTGCCCCCTGGACGGTTCGTAGAACATTCAACCCGCCCAGGGTCCTGCGTAATCAGCGTAGAGCTTGGCCGGATCAGGCCGTGGCCGCTCCGGCGCCGGGCCGGCATAAGAGCCGATGTGGATGAAACCGACGACGCGCTCCTGCGGCGCCAGTCCGAGGATCGCCCTGCCCTCCGGCACGTCGGAATACCAGTTGCTGATCATGTTGGTGCCATAGCCCAGCGCATTGGCCGCAATCATCAGGTTCATCGCCGCCATGCCGCCGGACAGGAACATTTCCCATTGCGGGATCTTGGGATTCTCTTTCGGCACCGACACCACACCGATCACCAGCGGCGCACGGGAAAAGCGTGCCAGCTCCTGGTTGCGGCGGCCTTCGGGCAGCGGCCCTTCCCGCTGCTCGGCAAGCTCCGCGAGCCTCCTGCCGATCTCGACGCGGACATCGCCGCGATAGAGGATGAAGCGCCAGGGCTCCAGCCGGCCATGGTCGGGCACGCGCGTTGCGGCGGCGATCATCGTCGCTATATCGGCGTCGCTGGGCGCAGGATCCTTGAGGTCCGGAATCGGTGCTGAATTTCGGGTCAGCAGGAAGTCGATGATCGGCGACGCCATGGGCGCAAGTCTCCTAGACACTCTGTTTTGAGCTGAAGCGCACCATCGGGAATTCGGGCGGCTCGGGCAAAGGCGCGCGAGCGCCGGGCTGAAGAGTCGTGGATCGGACTCTTAAGCCTTGAAATTGCCACCGCCATGGGCTTCAACGCAAGGCATGTTTGAGGGGCGACTGCGTCTTTTCCTGGTTTGGCTCTGCGCCGCGCTGTTCCTGCTGCCGGTCTCCTTGGCTGCTGCGCAGGAAAAAGACGGCGTCAGCGACCTGAAACTCCCCGGAATTTCGAGCTATGCGACGCCCAAGACCGAAGCCCCGCTGGCGCTCGGCGGCGGTGGCGCCATCACTTTGTCGGCCCAGCTGACCGACAAGGGCACCGACATCACCCGTGGCCTCGTCTGGCGTGTCTTCAAGCCCGAGCCCGTCAACGGCAAATTGCCGATGGTCGCCTCCGCGCATGGCGGCAGTGCCGTCTTCCAGCTCGAGCCCGGCAGCTATCTGGTCCATGCCTCCTATGGTCGCGCCGGCGCCACCAAGCGCATCACTGTCGGCAAGGAAGCCAAGCGGGAAAGCCTGGTGCTCGACGCCGGTGGCCTGAAGCTCGACGCGGTTCTATCCGGCGGCGTGCGCATTCCCCCGAAAAAACTGCGCTTCTCGATCTATGAGGGCACCGCCGAGGCCAATGGCGACCGCGCGCTGATCATTCCGGATGTGGAACCCAACAGCGTCGTGCGGCTCAATGCCGGCATCTACCACGTCGTCTCGACCTATGGCGCGGTCAACGCGGTGATCCGCTCCGATATCCGCGTCGAGGCCGGCAAGCTGACCGAAGCCACCGTCGAGCATCACGCCGCCGAGATCACGATGAAGCTGGTGCGCGAAACGGGCGGTGAAGCGATCGCCGACACGTCCTGGTCGCTGCTCAACGAATCCGGCGATCCGATCAAGGAAACAGTCGGCGCCTTCGCCTCGATGGTGCTTGCCGAGGGCGACTACACCATCATCGCCAAGAACCGCGACCGCATCTACCAGAAGGATTTCACGGTGGTGGCCGGGCAGAACCAGGAGATCGAGGTTCTGGCGACCGAGGCCGCGGCGATGGATCCGGAAGAAGGCGCGGATTAGCCTTCTACGACCCATTCCCCTATTTCAGGCCGCCAGCTTCAGCTTCGTCCGCGCCGGCAGGAAGGGAATCCGGCGGCGCGGCAGCTGCGGCGCCAGGTCGAACACGCCGCGGTAGAGACGCTCGAGCAATGCCTTGCGGTCGCGCAGCGGCTCCAGCTCACTCCAGCTCAGCACATCGCCGACGCGCACGTCGATCGCCCTGCCGGACAGCCGTGCGAATTCGCGGATGAGCAGCGACGTGCGCAATGTCAGCGAGGCCTTGCCGACGAATTTGGCCACCCGGCCATCGCGCTCAGCCATGTTCATAGGCCCGCTGACCAGGTGGAACAGCCTGCCATTCTGTCCGGAAAAATGCATGGGAACGACCGACGCCTTCGCTTCCTGGACGAGGCGGGCGGGAAACATTTTCCATGGCAGGTCGCGCGCCCGGCCAAAGCCTTTCGGCGCCGTGGCGACGCCGCCGGCCGGAAACACCACGATGGTGACGCCCTCCTTCAGCAGGCGTACCGCCTCGTGGCGCACGGCCATGTTGTTCTTCAGCGCTTCCTTGGTCTCGGAAAAGTCGATCGGCAGCGAATAGGGCTCCATCTCGCGAATCCTGAGCAGATCCTTGTGGATCATCACCCGGAAAGGCCGCCCGAGCTGCTCCGCCAGCGACAGCACCGCAATGCCGTCGCCGATGCCGAAGGGATGGTTGGCAACGATCACCAGCGGCGTATCGGGCAGTTGTGCGGGCGGCCATTGATCGGCGGTTCGCACGCCGACATCGATCAGGTCGAGCATGCGGCTGAACACGCGCTCACCGGTCGGTACGACCTCACGGCGCCAGAAATCGTAGAGTGCCGCAAAGCGATCGCGGCCGGAAAGGCCTTCGACGGAATGAATGAACCACCGCGCCAGCACCGGCTGGTGCGGATTGGCGTAGGAAAGTTCGGGAAAGGACCGTTCGCGCAATTTCAGCTTGAGCATAGGGGCTCGTTACAAGATCGGCGTGACAGGGATATGAAAATGGCGGTGGATCGCTCCACCGCCACCATCAAAGGTGCTGCTCAAATCAGGCGGTGCGCTTGCGCCGGCGATCGGGCGTGATCGCCTCTTCGGTCAGCCGATCGATTGCCTGCACAAGGCCCAGCGACTCCTGGTCACGCGATCCAAGCCGGCGCATGTTGACCGTCTGCTCTTCCGCCTCGCGCTTGCCGCAGACGAGGATGACCGGAACCTTGGCCAGGCTGTGTTCGCGAACCTTGTAGTTGATCTTCTCGTTGCGCAGATCGGCCTCGGCCGACAAGCCCGCGGCCTTGAGTTTTGCCACCACTTCGGTCGCATAGCCGTCGGCGTCGGACGTGATCGTCGCCACCACCACCTGCAGCGGCGCGAACCACAGCGGGAAGTGACCGGAATAGTTCTCGATCAGGATGCCGAGGAAACGCTCCATCGAGCCGCAGATGGCGCGGTGCACCATGACCGGCTGCTTCTTCTCCGAATCGGAGCCGATGTAGAAGGCGCCGAAGCGTTCCGGCAGGTTGAAGTCGACCTGCGTCGTGCCGCATTGCCATTCGCGGCCGATGGCATCCTTCAGCACATATTCGAACTTCGGCCCGTAGAAGGCGCCCTCGCCCGGATTGATCGAAGTCTTGATCCGATTGCCGGATCTCGTCCTGATCGTCTCCAGCACGCTGCTCATGATCGCCTCGGCGTGGTCCCACGCCTCGTCGGTGCCGACACGCTTGTCCGGCCGCGTCGACAGCTTCACGCTGATCTCGTCGAAGCCGAAATCGGCATAGGTCGACAGGATCAGGTCGTTGATGCGCAGGCATTCCGCCGCCAGTTGCTCCTCGGTGCAGAAGATGTGCGCATCGTCCTGCGTGAAGCCGCGCACACGCATAAGCCCGTGCAGCGCGCCTGATGGTTCGTAGCGATGCACATTGCCGAATTCGGCAAGTTTCACGGGCAGATCGCGATAGGACTTCAACCCATGCTTGAAAATCTGCACGTGGCCCGGACAGTTCATCGGCTTCAACGCGAAAACGCGATCGTCGTCGGTGTCGTCGCCGGCAACCGTCACCTTGAACATGGCGTCACGATACCAGCCCCAGTGGCCTGACGTTTCCCACAGGCTCTTGTCGAGCACCTGCGGGGCGTTGACCTCCTGGTAGCCCTGCTCGTCGAGCCGGCGGCGCATGTAGTTGACCAGGTTCTGGAACATCTTCCAGCCCTTGGCGTGCCAGAAGACGACGCCCGGCCCTTCTTCCTGGAAATGGAACAGGTCCATCTCGCGGCCAAGCTTGCGATGGTCGCGCTTCTCGGCCTCCTCCAGCATCGTCTGGTAGGCATCAAGCTGCGCCTGGTCGGCCCAGGCCGTGCCGTAGATGCGCGTCAGCATCGGGTTGTTCGAATCGCCACGCCAATAAGCGCCGGCCACCTTCATCAACTTAAAGGCATTGCCGATCTGGCCGGTCGAAGCCATGTGCGGACCGCGGCAGAGATCGAACCAGTCGCCCTGGGCGTAGATCTTGAGATCCTGATCCTCGGGAATGGCGTCGATCAGTTCGAGCTTGTAGCGCTCGCCCTTGTCGGCGAACACCTTCTTGGCCCTGTCGCGCGACCAGACCTCTTTGGTGAACGGCTTGTTGCGCGCGATGATCTCGCGCATCTTCTTCTCGATCACCGGAAAATCATCCGGCGTGAACGGCTCGTTGCGGGCGAAGTCGTAATAGAATCCGTTCTCGATCACCGGCCCGATGGTCACCTGCGTTCCCGGCCACAATTCCTGCACGGCTTCCGCCAGCACGTGGGCGGTGTCGTGACGGATAAGCTCAAGGGCGCGCGCGTCGTCGCGAGTGATGATCTCGACCTTGCCGGACTTGCCGAGCGGGTCGCTGAGGTCGCGCACGGTGCCGTCGATGGCATAGGCGACGGCCTTCTTGGCCAGCGACTTCGAGATCGATTCGGCAAGGCCGGCACCGGTCATCGCCGCGTCGTAGTCGCGGACGGAGCCATCGGGGAATGTCAGGGAAACGGAATTCAGCATCATGTATCTCCTATCCAGTCCCGCAAACGAGCGCGGGTGGTAAAATGCAGGTCACCGTCGGCTTGCGGCTGCGACCTGCATCAGGTTGGCCGGAGGCGTCCGGCGGCGGCAGTCTTTTATGAGCAGATGCCGCCGCCGTAAAGCCCAGCCTACTTCATCAGTTGCGGCAGATCCCTGAGGAACGCGGCCCTGGTCGCCAACCCTTTCGGCATATCAGTCCGATTGGTATCGACAACCAGCCGGGCGAACACGATCTGGCGTCCGTCTTTCCGGGCCCAACCGACAAACCAACCGAGCGAGCGCTTGTCCTTGCCGCCCTCGCCGAGCCTCGTGCTGCCGGTCTTGCCCTGAACGGCCCAATCACCAGCCTTAAAGCTCGGTATGATTGCGCGTGTCATCTCATGCGCCTTCGCCGACACCGGCATCTTGCCAGCGAGCATTTGGCGCAGGAAGGCAACTTGTTCGACCGGCGTGATCTTGAGCGAGGAGTTGACCCAGGAACGGGTGAGACCGTCATCCTTGCCGGGATTGCCTGAAACGTCGCCATTGCCGTAGTTAAGCTTCGATACATAGCCGGCAAATTTCTCGCCACCCAGCCGGCGGGTGATCTCCCGGGAATACCAGATAATCGAATCGCGTTCCCAGATCACCGGGTCGACGGCCTTCTGATCCCTCTTCACCGCATTGAATTCGGGTTTGTAGTCCCAGGTCGGCGTATGCTCGTCGCTCAGGATACCGGCGTCGTAGCCGATCAGCGAGAGCGGTACCTTGAACGTCGAGGCCGGGCTGAACCGCTGGTCGCAGGTTCCGTCCTGGAAAAGCGTCTTGCCGGTCGCCGCATCGGCGATCAGCGTGCAGTGCACATCCCCAAGCGGAGCCGATTGCGCGCGCATCGGGAACCCCAGCAACCAGGCGAGCAGGAAAAGGACTCCAGCCAGGATAAAGGGAAGACGGTCGATGTTACGCATTGATGCTCGCTCCAGAAGGGTGTTCGCGAGCGGGCTTAGCTAGGTCTCTTGTCTCGATTTTGTCTCAAATGCGCAGTCTTTGTGCAGGCTTGCGTTAACCCTACCGAATTCTAAAAATCTGTCCTCAAATCGAGATCCGTATAATGCTGGCCCATCAAACACGCGTTAATTCAACGCGTGTTGTACTTCAAATTTGAGGAGCTCATATCGTCTCCGGTTAACCCATCTGGACAATGTCTGCGTCGACTGCTCGAATGCCGATCAGAAATGAAATTATGGCCTTACTCTCCATGAGTGTTTGGAAAAAAGTTATAGCCTATATCGCGTTGACGAGCCTGATCGGGTACACGATGGGCATATCAGTGTCAGCGCTGGCTTCTGGAGAAATAAGGGATAAATTCAGCTGGATTAAATTCGAAAAAAACCCGATAGATTTCATACTATCTTTAGTTGGAACAGTCGCTTTCACTGTTGTTTTGTTTTTTATTATATATCTTATATACCATCATGAACGCTACATAGTATATATGGCGACCAAAATCTGGAGAGAATATAAGAAAATGACTGGGCCTCGCCTGTGACGATCACCTTATCGGCAACTGGTTTTGGACAGGAGTCGCGTCGTCGTGGTTGTAGGGTTCCATGTATCAAAACGACGACCCAGCATGATGCTGAATGGTACGAAATAGTCCGACTTTGAAGTTAGGCCACCGTCAGGCCTGGGCTTGGCCGCGTTTCCTGCCGATCCGCCAGTACCGCCACGGCATGAACCAGACATAACGATCAGCCAGCACTTCCGGAACCAAATCGACGCCGTGCGTGCCGAATGGGCCGCAGCGCAGCACGCGGAAAAATCCCATCCAGCCACCGGCCCACAGGCCATGGCGGGCGATCGCCTCATGCGCGTATTCGGAGCAGGTCGGCAGATGCCGGCAGGAATTGCCGACAAAGCCGGACAGCGTCAGCTGGTAGAGGCGCACGAGCGACGTGCCGAAGAGACGGCCAGGCGTCTTGCGCCACGGGCCGGGCCAGTTGCGGCCGCGTCCCGGCGGCCTGGCAGTGTGGGCATGCCCATGCGGGTCGTGCACCGCAATCTCCGTATCGCGTTCCTCCCGCGATAGATGTGAGCTTCGCCGGGAGAACGCAATCCCCACCCGCCGTGCGTCATGGGCGGAAGCGGCGAAACGGCTGCCGGTCAACCGCAGGCATCGAGCGGCCGGGGCGGATCGGCTCCTCGCCGCACTTTGTATGCAGCCTTTCGTCACGCCATTGGAACGTCGCGATCCGCATCACATCGCCGAAGATGTTCAGGAACTGGTTCAAGCTCGGTCTCCTTTGATGCGATTAGACCGCCGCTGGCCTTGGCCTTCAAACGAGTATAATTTCCACTTCGGATAACCCTGGATTATGCGAATGAAGCGCGGGCGCTTGCCGTTGACGGCATTGAGGAGTTTCGAGGCGGCGGGTCGGCATCTGAGCTTCAGCCGGGCCGCGGAGGAACTTTTCGTCTCCCAGGCCGCGATCAGCCGGCAGATCCGCGAGCTCGAGACCTTCCTGCGCCAGCCTCTGTTCGAACGCCATCATCGCCGTGTCGAACTGACCGATACCGGCCGCCGGTTGCTTGCCCAGTTGGTCCGAAGCTTTGACGATATCGACCGGCTGCTATCGGAACTGGTGGCGGTCCCCGCGCAGTCCCTGGTTCGTGTCAGTGTCGAGCCGTCGCTTGCATCCGTATGGCTGGTGCCCCGGCTCAACCGATTCCGCCAATTGCGGCCCGATATCGACGTGTCCCTGGAAGTTGATCCAAGGCTGATCGATTTCCGCGGCGATCAGCCCGAACTTGCCTTGCGCTTCAGCGCCCATGCCACCTCGTGGCCTCGCAGCCAGGCCGAGCGGCTTGCCTCGACGGTCGATTCCCCGGTTCTGTCGCCGATGCTGCTCGCCTCGGGCCCTGCCCTCGAGAAGCCGATCGACCTTGCCCGCTACACGCTTCTGCACGAGGAAAACCGCCAGGGCTGGGCGCGCTGGTTCGAGGCGGCCGGCGTGCCCGCCGACGCCGTGCCGGCGCGAGGTCCGATGCTGGCGGATGCCTCGCTGTCAAAGCAGGCAGCGCTGCTCGGGCATGGCGTGGCGCTGGGTGATCTCTTGCAGATCGGCGGGGAAGTCGCATCCGGAGCGCTGATCAAGCCGTTCGACATCGACGTTGCGTCGGGCGCCTACTGGCTGGTGGCAAGGAACCTGAAGGATCTGTCGGAACCGGCCGCCGCGTTCGCCGACTGGCTGAGAGGCGAGTTCGCCGAAAGCAGACACAAGCTGCAGCAGCAGGCCTAAGCCGCTTCTTCGGCGCGCTTCTTCTCGATCTGGCCGATGGCGTCGACCACGGCGTCGAAGGTCAGCATGGTCGAGGCATGGCGCGCCTTGTAGTCGCGCACCGGTTCCAGGTACCTCAGGTCGGCAAAGCGTCCTTGCGGCGGCTCGCCATTTTCCTTCAGCATCTTCAGCATGGTGTCGCGCACCGCGCGCAGTTCCTCGGCGCTCGCGCCGACGACATGCCGAGCCATGATCGAGGACGACGCCTGGCCGAGCGCGCACGCCTTCACGTCATGGGCGAAGTCGGTGACCACGCCGTCTTCCATCTTGAGGTCGACGGTAACCGTCGAACCGCACAGTTTGGAATGTGCCTTGGCGGTCGCGTCGGGATGGTCGAGCCGGCCGATGCGTTCGATGTTTCCGGCAAAGCCGAGAATTTTCGCGTTGTAGACGTCGTTGATCATTATTTTCCAATCCGTCGCCGCCAAGCGAACAGCGATTGCCGCTGCTGCGTCTTCCTTTCGCTCGCTACGACCTTATATAATGCTGGCAGTCCGGTAACGACAAGGCGATGAGCGCCGCTGTTCTGGCCGGGAAGTTCACGCCGCTTACGGGGCTGGAAACGGGGCGAGTTTCCGACACCGAAAGGTCGTGGTCCGTTCAACTCGTTCCTCCTTGGAGAGGAACTACGGGAGACGCCTTTTATGGATGCCGTCATCAAGAAATTCATGCCCCAGTCCGCTTACATGGAAAAGCCGGTCACCGACCGGCCGAGCGAAGCCGAGGTCGAGGCCGCGGTGCGCACCCTGCTGCGTTGGACCGGCGACAATCCGGACCGCGAAGGGCTGATCGACACGCCCAAGCGCGTGGCCAAGGCCTATCGCGAGATGTTCGGTGGCTACGACATGTGCCCGGCAGAGGAACTCGGCCGCACCTTCGAGGAGGTCGCAGGCTATGACGACCTCGTCATCGTCAAGGACATCCAGTTCCATTCGCATTGCGAGCACCACATGGTGCCGATCATCGGCAAGGCGCATGTCGGCTATCTCCCAGACGGCAAGGTCGTCGGCCTGTCCAAGATCGCGCGCGTCGTCGATATCTTCGCCCATCGCCTGCAGACGCAGGAAGCGCTGACCGCGCAGATCGCCGGCGTCATCCAGGACGTGCTCAACCCTCGCGGTGTCGCCGTGATGATCGAGGCCGAGCATATGTGCATGGCCATGCGCGGCATCCGCAAGCAGGGTTCCACCACGCTCACCTCCACCTTCACTGGCGTCTTCAAGGATACGCCCGAAGAGCAGGTTCGTTTTGTCACCATGGTGCGCGGCGGCGGGGCGTAAGCCCGGCACCGGCATCGCCCAACCATGATCCCGAAGAACCGGTTCTCGGACAGGATGGTGGTCAAACAGGAAAATGCACCGGCGATGTCGGCACTGGAATTTCCCGAAGCTCCGTCAGACAAGAAGGCTCTCGAAGAAGGCGCCGTGTTCTCGCCGCGCTTCGACGCGGCCGGTCTTGTCACGGTGGTCGTCACCGATGCCGAAGACGGCATGCTGCTGATGGTCGCCCATATGAACGCGCAAGCGCTCGCGCTGACATTGGAAACGGGCATCGCCCATTACTGGTCGCGTTCGCGCAACGCGCTTTGGAAGAAGGGCGAAACCTCGGGCAATTTCCAGCATGTCGTCGAGATGCGCACCGACTGCGATCAGGATGCATTGTGGCTGCACGTGAAAGTGTTGGGCCACGACGCAACCTGTCACACCGGCCGGCGTTCATGCTTTTATCGGACGGTGGGTCTGGTCGATGGCAAGGGGACGCTTGTCGACGACGGCAGCAAACCGCTGTTCGATGCGGAAAAGACGTATCGGAAGCCTGTGTGAACCATTCCATATTCACAAACCACTCATGTTCACTATTCTCAAACATCCTTTTGATACAAAGGATGTGGGACAAGGGAGATCATGATGCTCGAGTGGGCGTCATTGCGTAACAGATCAGACGTTCGAGAAGCCAACGGCCTCTCCTCGTCCGGCGGCGCACCCCAACCAAAACCCGAAAAGAAGACAGGCATCTCACTGGCATTGGGTGGCGGCTGCGCCCGTGGCTGGGCCCATATCGGCGTGCTGCGTGCACTCGACGAAGCCGGTATCGAAGTGTCGATGATAGCCGGCACATCCATCGGCGCGCTGGTCGGCGGCTGTTATCTCGCCGGCAAACTGGACGAGTTGGAAGAGTTCGCCCGCAGCCTCACCAAGCGGCGCATTTTCGGCCTGCTCGATCTCAATCTGCGCGGCAGCGGCCTGTTCGGCGGCATGAAGCTCGACGCCCGCCTGCGTGAGCATGTGGCAGGCGTTCGTTTCGAGGATCTCCCCAAGCCATTTGTCTGCGTCGCGTCGGAAATCCGCACCGGCCACGAAATCTGGGTGTCGAGCGGCTCATTGATCACGGCCATGCGCGCGTCCTACGCGCTGCCTGGCGTGTTCGAGCCGGTGAATTGCAACGGCCGGGTGCTGGTCGACGGCGCGCTGGTCAACCCGGTCCCGGTGTCGGTCTGCCGCGCCTACGAACAGCCCCTCGTCGTGGCGGTCAATCTTCACTACGACCTGTTCGGCCGCGCAGCGGTGATAAAGCACAGCGCCGGCGAACTGGTTGTCGAAAAGGACGCGCCGCGCGCCGGTCACTCGGACCCCGACCACCAGTCGCATCAGAGCCGCCTCGGCATCACCGGCGTCATGGTCGAAGCCTTCAACATCATCCAGGACCGCATCTCGCGCGCCAGGCTTGCCGGCGATCCGCCCGACATGTCGCTGCAGCCCAAGCTCAGCCATATCGGCCTGACCGAGTTCCATCGTGCCGATGAGGCGATCCAGCTCGGCTACCAGGCGACGATGGCCCAGATCGGCGAACTGAGCCGGCTGCAGACGGTTTTGGCTTAGCCAGCCAACCTCACGCCCGCGCCGCGTCGATAATGCGGAACTGTACGGTGCGGTTGCCGTTCCAGTAATTGCCCGACAGCGAGCCGGCGACATGCACCGTCTTGCCCCGGTTCTTGAACAGGAATTCGCCAAGTGCGGTGTCGACGGCGCGAAAGGCGATCCCCTGGATTCGGCCGCCGCTCTCCGACTGCAATTCGGCGCGGATATGGTTGGTGCCGACCGGCCGGGCGTCGGCCAGCCGATGGCGCGGCAGCGCGAAAACCGGTGCGACATGGCCGGCGCCGAAGGGGCCGGCCTTTTCCAGCGCATCGAGCAGGCTGAGCGTCGCGCCTTCGGCGGCAAGCGCGCCGTCGATTGCCAGGCTTTCCTCGTCCTGCAGCCGAAACACGTCGGCGGCCGCGCGCTCCTCGAAAAACGCCCTGAGTTCGCCAAGCCTGGCGCGCTCCACGGTGATACCGGCCGCCATGCCATGGCCGCCGCCCTTGACGATCAAGCCGGCATCGGCGGCTTCGCGCACCAGCCGGCCGAGGTCGAAGCCCGACACGGAACGGCCCGAACCGGTACCAATACCCACAGCGTTGAATGCGATGGCGAAAGCCGGCCGCCGGGCATGATCCTTCAGGCGTGAAGCGAGCAGACCGACAATGCCGGGATGCCAGTTGTTGCTGGCGGTGACGACGATGGCCGGGCCATTGCCGCCGGCAAGCTCGGCATCGGCTTCGGCGCGGGCTGCCGCAAGCATCTCCTGCTCCATCAGCTGCCGCTCCTGGTTCAGCCGGTCCAGCGTCTCGGCGATGGTCCCTGCCTCGACCGGATCGTCTGTCGCAAGCAGCCGACTGCCAAGGGCCGCGTCGCCGATGCGCCCGCCGGCGTTGATGCGCGGCCCGATCAGATAGGCAAGATGAAAGGTGCCGATCGGTTCGCCGATGCGAGAAACCCGCGCCAATGCGGCAAGCCCTTCATTCTTCTGCTGGCGCGCCACTTGCAGCCCTTTGACGACGAAGGCACGGTTGACGCCGGTCAGCGGCACCACGTCGCACACGGTGGCCAATGCAACGAGATCGAGCATGGAAAGCAGATCCGGTGGCGTGGTCTCGGTCAAGCCACGCAGGACCTTTGCGGTCTGCACCAGGGCAAGGAACACGACACCGGCGGCGCAGAGATGACCCTGACCGGAAAGATCGTCGTCGCGGTTTGGATTGACGACGGCAACCGCGTCCGGCAAGGCGCCACCGACCTGATGATGGTCGAGCACCACGACATCGGCGCCAGCGGCATTGGCCGCATCGACGGAAACGGCACTGTTGGTGCCGCAGTCGACGGTGACGATCAGCGTCGCGCCGCGCGAGACGAGTTCGCGCATGGCATCGGGGTTGGGGCCGTAACCCTCGAAAATACGGTCCGGAATATAGATTTCCGACGGCACCGAGAAATGCGTCAGAAACCGCTTCAGCAAGGCTGACGAGGCCGCCCCGTCGACATCGTAGTCGCCGAAGATCGCCACCTTTTCCCTCGCCATCACCGCCGCCGCGATGCGGGTGGCGGCCTTGTCCATGTCGGTCAGCGAGGCCGGATTCGGCAACAGGTCGCGGATCGTCGGATCGAGGAACCGCTCGGTTTGCTCGGCGGTAACACCGCGCCCGGCAAGGACGCGTGCGACGATGTCGGGCACGCCATGGCCTTGCGCGATGGCCAGCGCGATCATGTCTTGTCGCTCGGTCAGCCGATGCTCCCAGGAGAGACCGGTAGCCGATTGCCTGACATCGAGGAAGAGGCGCCTGTCGCCCATCATGCGCTTTGCCAACTCATAGTTGGCCGCAGGATAATGCATGTCGCCCAAAAGTGTGCAGCGGTTTTGGGATAACGACATGCACAAACAACGGCCTAGAGCGGTTCATCGTTTCACGGAACCGCCGAACCGCTCTAACTTGTTGTTTTGACGCAATTCCGGACGGAAAACCGCTTCGCACTTGTCCTGGAATTGCTCTAAGGAGCGTCGCGTGAACACGACGGGCTTTGGCGCCAAAGGCGGGCAAAGCCAAGCGGTTCGCGGCGGTAGGCATCGCATGAGAACTCAAGAATAACTACGCTTTCCGCTTTTCAGCCTGGCGCCGGACCCATTCCTCGGCCGCGTCCCCCATTGTCTTTTCCCGATCGTTCTTGAGCCAGGCCATGAAAGACCGATCGAACCTGAACGTATCGCCGCATTCGCGGATGAAAAAGCGGCGCACATTCTGGGTGTTGCGGTAGGACTTCGTGATGGGCGTGGCACGCGAAATCGGATTCGCGTGCCAATCGAACGCTTTCATCGTCGGTCCTTGCGCGCCAAGGTTCAGATGCGGCCAATGGCTAACAACTGCGGCGCGGCTTCGCAAGCAGGCTTAAAGCAATTCCAGGAAAAGTGTGAAACGGTTTTCCCGGGAAAAGCGCGTAGCGCTTTCCCCTTGGGAATTGCGTCAAACAAAGAGTTCTAGAACTTATCCAGATCCTGGTGCCGGGCCTTGATCTCCCGCACGGTTCGCGACGACGAGCGCAGGACGATCGTATGCGTGGTGATGTATGTGCCGCCGAACTTGACGCCGGCCAGCATATTGCCGTCGGTGACGCCGGTGGCCGCGAACAGCACATCGCCGCGCGCCATGTCCTCGGCATGGTAGATCCGCTTCGGATCGGAAATACCCATCTTCGCCGCGCGGGCGACCTTCTCCGGCGTATCGAGGATCAGCCGGCCCTGCATCTGGCCGCCGGTGCAGCGCAGTGCGGCCGCCGCCAGCACGCCCTCGGGTGCGCCCCCCGTACCGAGATAGATATCGATACCGGTTTCGTCTGGGTCCGTGGTGTGGATGACGCCGGCGACATCGCCGTCACCGATCAGCCGGATCGCGGCACCCGTGGCGCGCACGGCATCGATCAGCTTGGCGTGGCGTGGCCGGTCGAGGATGCAGGTGGTGATGTCGGACACCGCGACGCCCTTGGCCCGGGCCAGGCTGGCAATGTTTTCGGCCGGCGATGCGTCGAGGTCGATGACGCCTTCGGCATAACCCGGACCAATGGCGATCTTGTCCATATAGACGTCGGGCGCGAACAGCAGACTGCCCTTCTCGGCGATCGCGATGACGGCAAGCGCGTTCGGGAGGTTCTTGGCGCAGATCGTCGTACCCTCGAGCGGATCAAGCGCGATATCGACGGCCGGGCCTTTGCCGGTGCCGACCTCCTCGCCAATATAGAGCATCGGCGCCTCGTCCCGTTCGCCCTCGCCGATCACCACCGTGCCCTTGATGGCAAGGCGGTTGAGCTCCTGGCGCATGGCATCGACAGCGACCTGGTCAGCCGCCTTCTCGTCGCCGCGCCCACGCAGCCTGGCTGCCGCGACCGCGGCCCTTTCGGTGACGCGCACCAGTTCCATGGTGAGTATCCGGTCAAGGCCGGCGACGATATTCTGGGCCACATTCATTTCGGCAAATCCTCGTTTGCATGCCACCTCCCGCCGGAGGCGGGCTTGTTTTGTCAAACGAGCATGACAACGGCAAGACCTGCCGCGAGTTTTATCGAAAGATAAGCAATATCAATCGATTGAACCTTATTCCGAACAAGATTGCGGCCCGGCTGGAAACAGCCGGGCCGCCCTTGAAGATACAGAGATAACGCCGGGATCTAGAAAACCGCGAGGTATTTGAGCAGCGAAATGATGCCGATGATGATGACGATGATCTGCACGATCTGCCGCATCCGGGCATCGAGAGGCAGGCGCTGCACCAGATAAAGAACAAGGATGATGACGAGAAATGTGATCAGGATGCCGATCAGCACGGATGAAGCCATGGTGCCCTCCTAAAATGATTACCTGAGAAACCGCGAAACGAACCGGCAACGCCGGCTCGATGTCGACGCGGTCAATACCAGCGGCGCGAACTGTCGTTGTTCAACGACTGGCCGACGGCAATCCCGGCCAGAAACCCGAGCAGGCCGATCACGCCGACCAATGCGGTCGTGGTACCCGGGTTTTCGCGCGCCACGTCCGAAACCGCCTGGGCCTGGGTGCGCAATTGCTGCGCTGTCCGCGAAGCACGCGCGGCGGCCGTTTCGTAGAAATCCGAAGCCTGCTCACTGGCATCGTCGAGCATTTCCGCGCCCCGCGCCGAAATGCTCTTGTTGATCTTGGTGATCTCCTTGCGCAATTCGGCGATCTGCTTTTCCAGCGTTTTCTGGATGTCGTCGATGTGAGGGGTGTCGGATTTGTTGGTATCGGCCATGGAGCGGCTCCCTTGGTTGCTGACCAAGAGAACGGCGCCGGCGCGGATTCGTTCCGGCTGATCGCGGCTGCGCGACGGTGGGGGCGGAGCTACCCTGCCCGCTCGATGCGGATGACCTGCGGCTTGTCGGTCAGGTGACCGTCCTTGGTGATGCCGTCGACGGCCTTGCGCACGGCGGCCTCGGTGGTCTCATGGGTGACGAGGATCACCGTCTTCTGTGCCGCCGCCTCGCCGCTGACCGCATGCTGGACGATCGATTCCAGCGAAATATCGTTGTCGGCCATGCGCTTGGCGATCGCGGCGAACACGCCGATGCGGTCATGCACGGTCAGCCGGATGAAATAGCCGCCGGCATGGCTGCGCATCTGCGCCTTCTTGTAAGGCCTCAACTCCTTTGCCGGCCGGCCGAAGACCGGGCCATGCTGGAAGCCCGGCCGGCTCTTGGCGATGTCGGCGATGTCGCCGATGACGGCCGACGCGGTGGCGTTGCCGCCGGCGCCGGGGCCGGAAAGCAGCAATTCGCCGAGGATGTCGGTCTCGATCGCCACCGCGTTGGTGACGCCATGCACCTGCGCGATGACGGAGGCGGTCGGCACCATGGTCGGATGCACGCGCTGCTCGATACCGCTTTCGGTGCGCTGGGCGACGCCCAGCAGCTTGATCCTGTAGCCGAGGTCGCCGGCGGCACGGATGTCGGCCTGGGTGATGTTGGAGATGCCTTCCATATAGATGTCGTTGGCGGCGATCTTGGTGCCGAAGGCAAGGCTGGTCAGGATCGACAGCTTGTGCGCGGTGTCATGGCCTTCGATGTCGAAGGTCGGATCGGCCTCGGCGTAACCCAGCCGCTGCGCATCCTTCAGGCAGGCATCGAACGAGATGCCCTCGGCCTCCATGCGGGTCAGGATGTAGTTGCAGGTACCGTTGAGAATGCCGAACACGCGGGTGACCGAATTGCCGGCCATCGCCTCGCGCATCGTCTTGATGACGGGAATGCCGCCCGCCACCGCCGCCTCGTAGTTGAGCAGCACGCCTTTCTTCTCGGCGATCTCGGCCAGCGCCACGCCATGCTTGGCGAGCAGGGCCTTGTTGGCGGTGACGACATGGCGGCCGGCTTCGAGCGCCGCCTTCACCGACAGGCGTGCCGGCCCCTCGTCGCCGCCGATCAATTCGATGAACACGTCGATCTCGGCGGTCTGCGCCATCTTCACCGGATCGTCGAACCATTTTGCGGAACTGACATCGATGCCACGGTCGCGCTTCGGGTCGCGCGCCGAAACCGCTGCGACGATGATGTCGCGCCCGCATTGCCGGGTCAGTTCCGCCGCCTTGTCGCGCAGCACACGTGCCACCGATGCACCGACCGTACCGAGGCCGGCAATTCCAACACGCAGTGCTTCAGCCATGGAAGGCGACGTCCCTCAAATCAGATAGAATTCTTGCTTACCGGTGGGCGGAGAGCGGCACCACATTGTTGGGCTGCTTGGCGCTGGTCGACAGGAAGCGCTTGATGTTGCGCGCCGCCTGGCGGATCCGGTGCTCGTTCTCGACCAGCGCCACGCGCACGAAATCATCGCCATGTTCGCCGAAGCCGACACCGGGCGCCACCGCCACGTCGGCGTGCTCGATAAGCAGCTTGGAGAATTCGAGCGAGCCGAGGTGACGGAATGGCTCCGGGATCGGCGCCCAGGCGAACATCGAGGCCGCCGGGGCGGGAATATTCCAACCGGCGCGGCCGAACGCATCGACCATCACGTCACGACGCTTGTGGTAGATGTCGCGCACCTCGGCGATATCGGCGCCGTCGCCGTTGAGCGCATGCGCGGCCGCCACCTGGATCGGCGTGAAGGCGCCGTAATCGAGATAGGATTTCACCCGGGTCAGCGCCGAGATCAGCCGTTCATTGCCGACCGCAAAGCCCATGCGCCAGCCGGGCATGGAGAAGGTCTTCGACATCGAGGTGAATTCGACGCAGATGTCGATGGCGCCCGGAACCTGCAGCACCGAAGGCGGCGGATTGCCGTCGAAATAGATCTCCGAATAGGCAAGGTCGGACAGGATGATGATGTCGTTCTTCTTCGCGAACGCCACCACGTCCTTGTAGAAATCGAGCGAAGCGACCAGCGCCGTCGGGTTCGACGGATAGTTGAGGATCAAGGCCAGCGGCTTCGGGATCGAATGGCGAATGCCCCGCTCGACCGCCGGAATGAAGCCGTCATCGGGCTCGACCTGCAGCGAACGGATGACACCGCCCGACATGATGAAGCCGAAGGCGTGGATCGGATAGGTCGGATTGGGGCACAGAATGACGTCGCCGGGCGCGGTGATCGCCTGCGCCATGTTGGCGAAGCCTTCCTTCGAGCCGAGCGTGGCAACCACTTGCGTGTCGGGGTTGAGCTTCACGCCGAAGCGGCGCTGATAATAGGCGGCCTGGGCGCGGCGCAGCCCCGGAATGCCGCGCGAGGAGGAATAGCGATGCGTGCGCGGATCGCGCACGACTTCGCACAATTTGTCGACGATGGCCTTCGGCGTCGGCAGGTCCGGATTGCCCATGCCAAGGTCGATGATGTCGGCGCCGCGCGAGCGCGCACTGGCCTTGAGCCGGTTGACCTGCTCGAAAACGTAGGGCGGAAGGCGACGGACCTTGTGAAACTCTTCCATGGCGGTTCCAGACAGCAAAGGGGGTATTGGGCGCGCGCTATATACTCATTTGCAGGTAGGGTCGAGGGCGGGATCGCATTTGCCTTCGATCTGCTTCAGCGTCTGGGGGCCGTGCTTCTTGGCCAGATCCGTCAGCGCCGCCTGATCGGTGACGGAGCCGCCGCCGCTTTTGGCACCCTGCCCGCCCTTGTCGGCCTTGAGCTCGGCGAGCTTGGCGTTCCGCTCGGCCTCGGTGAACTGCTTGTTCGCCACTTGCGGCGGGATGTTCAGGTTCGGAAAGGTGCCCGTATCCTTCGGCCCCGCATTCTCCGCCATCGGCACCGGACCGCCGGTATTCGCGCTCGAACATCCGGCGATCCCCACGAGGACGATCGCCACGCCGATGCGGCAAAAGCGTGCGGCACCAAAAAAAACAGTCTCGCCAATATTAATCGTCATATTGTTTCCTTGGCAGCCGAGGTAGAGCGAGATTGGACCCTGTCGGATGTCCCATGTTAATATGTCAAGAAAACGCTTCGGGAGGAACCCCGCGAACCATGTCCAAAACACCCGATTCGGGCAAAACGGAAGATGACGAGCCTTCGACCGTCGAGCAATATCTGGTGAAGGATCCGGAACGCTTCGCGTTGAACATGGCGCGCATGGTCGAGCAGGCCGGCAAGGCGGCGTCCGCCTGGGCCGAGCCGCGCGAGAAAGGCGAGGTGCGCGACCACGTCGCCGAACCGGTCGTCGACATGGTCAAGACCTTTTCCAAGCTCAGCGAATACTGGCTTGCCGACCCGCAGCGCGCGCTCGAGGCGCAGACGCGGCTGTTCGCCGGCTACATGACCGTGTGGGCGAACGCCATACAGCGTGTCAGCCCCAGCGCCGAGGGTGCCGACGATGCCGTCAAGCCGGAGCGCGGCGACAAGCGCTTCCAGGATCCGGAATGGGGCCGCAACGCCTTCTTCGATTTTCTCAAGCAGGCCTATCTCGTCACCTCGCGCTGGGCGTCCGAACTGGTCGAGCACGCCGAAGGTCTGGACGAGCACACCCGCCACAAGGCGAGCTTCTACGTCAAGCAGGTGTCCAACGCCATCTCGCCGTCGAATTTCATCCTGACCAATCCGGAACTGTTTCGCGAAACCGTCGCCTCCAACGGCGAGAACCTGGTGCGCGGCATGAAGATGCTGGCCGAGGACATCGCCGCCGGCAAGGGCGACCTGAAACTGCGCCAGGCCGACTATTCGCCCTTCGAGATCGGCCGCAACATCGCCACCACGCCCGGCAAGGTGGTTGGCCGCAGCGATGTCGCCGAGATCATCCAGTATGATCCAGCCACCGAGACGGTGCTGAAACGGCCGCTGCTGATCTGCCCGCCCTGGATCAACAAGTTCTACATACTCGACCTCAACCCGCAGAAATCCTTCATCCGCTGGGCGATCGAGCAAGGCCATACCGTCTTCGTCATCTCCTGGATCAATCCGGACGAGCGCCACGGCGCCAAGAACTGGGAAGCCTATATAAGGGAAGGCCTGCAATACGGCCTCGACACGATCGAGAAGGCCACCGGCGAGCGCGACGTCAACGCGATCGGCTACTGCGTTGGCGGCACGCTGCTGGCGGCGGCATTGGCGCTGATGGCCAGCGAAGGCGATGACCGCATCAAGTCGGCGACCTTCTTCACCACGCAGGTCGACTTCACCTATGCCGGCGACCTGAAAGTGTTCGTCGACGAGGAACAGGTCGCGGCGGTGGAAAAGTCGATGAACGAAAAGGGCTATCTCGACGGCACCAAGATGGCGACCGCCTTCAACATGCTGCGCTCCGGTGACCTGATCTGGCCTTATGTCGTCAACAACTACATGCGCGGCAAGGATCCCCTGCCCTTCGACCTGCTCTACTGGAACGCCGATTCGACCCGCATGGCGGCGGCCAATCACTCCTTCTACCTGCGCAACTGCTATCTGGAGAACAACCTCTCGCGCGGCACGATGGAGTTGGCGGGCCGCACGGTCTCGCTCGGCGATGTCACCATTCCCATCTACAACCTCGCCTCGAAGGAAGATCACATCGCGCCGGCGCTGTCCGTCTTCCTCGGTTCGAAATATTTCGGCGGCAAGGTCGACTATGTGATGGCCGGATCCGGCCACATAGCCGGTGTCGTCAATCCGCCCGCATCCAACAAGTACCAGTACTGGACCGGCGGCGCGCCGATCGGCGATTTCAACCAGTGGATAGCCACGGCTACCGACCATCCGGGATCCTGGTGGCCGCACTGGCAAGGCTGGATAGAGGCCAAGGACAACACCCGCGTGCCTGCCCGCAAACCCGGCAAGCATATGAAAACCTTGGGGGATGCTCCCGGCACCTATGTCAAGGTGCGTGTGTAACGGACTGTAATGTCTGGTGAGTTGACGGCTTGCCAAAAGCGGGCGAAATGGTGTCGTCAACCGTCGAGCGGCCGTAATTCGGCAATCGCTGCAAAAATACTTTCAAGCTTGCGGATTTGACACAGGTCTCGTTTCCGGATCGGAGACAAAGGTCACCTTGGACTGCGGCGGCCAGTGCTGCGCCAAGGATTACCGGCCGGGTATCGAGGGGGAATTTGACTTTGAAATCAGCAGGATGGAGCCTCGCAAAGGGAGAACGCCGCGCCATCGTGGCAGCGCTCTGCTCCGTGCTCCTGGCCTCCTGCACCTCGGCCGGCGACCCGACAATGTCGGTCGGAATGCCTGGCTACAATGCCTCTTCCTCGAACATCAATGCGGCCGCCACCGGCAAGCCCATCACCACCGCCGATTCGACATCGCAGACCACGACCACCCAGACGACCGTGATGAGCGAAGGCGATACGGCGCTTCCCGAGACGGTCGCTTACGTACCGATCGCCAAACCCGAAGCTGCCTTTCCACTGACAACGCCGGCCGGGGCTGAAACGATCGCCGGACAAACGCCGCAGGCCCTGCAGCAGCCGGCCCAGACGGCGCAGCAGACCGACGCGGTCGCCCAGAAGATCGCCGCCGCCGATGCCGAGGTGACGGCGCCGAAGCCTGCCGCGGCGCCGGCGATGAACAATCCGGTCTATGTGACGGCGGGCGAGATGCCGCAAGCCGAGGCGCCGAAGAAACGGGGCTTCCTGGCCTCGATGTTCGGCGCCACGCCGGCTTCCGCAACCCCCGCTCCGCTGGTCAACACGCGCACGGGCGAACAGCCGGCCGTGCAGGCCAAGCCCGCGCCGGCTCCGGCAAAGCCGATCATCACACTGGCCTCGGCCGATTCCGCCGCAAAGCCGATACAGTTGGCTTCGACCGGCGACGAAGCCGGCCACATCACGGGCGGCGACGCGTTGCCCGGCGTGCGCCAGACGGCGCTGTTCGAGATCAAGCGCAAATCCGGCCTCGACGACGAAAGCGACGTCGACCTCAATGAGGACGAGGGTTCGGGCGGCAGCTATCAGGTAGCGTCCGCCGCCGGCATGGCCCGGCTCGCGCCCAACGGGCTGCTGAAGCAGAACGAAAGCGTTGATGTCGCCTGCCTGAAGCCGTCGCTGGTGCGCGTGCTGAAGACGATCGAAGGCCATTACGGCCGCAAGATGATGGTGACGTCAGGCTACCGCGACCCCGCCCGCAACCGCCGCGCCAACGGCGCCAAGAATTCGCTGCACATGTACTGCGCCGCCGCCGACATCCAGGTACCCGGCGTCTCCAAATGGGAACTGGCGAACTACATCAGGACCATGCCGGGCCGTGGCGGCGTCGGCACCTACTGCCACACCGAATCGGTCCACGTCGACGTCGGCCCTGAGCGCGACTGGAACTGGCGCTGCCGCCGGCGCAGCGGCGGTGGCGACGGTGGTGGCGACGGCTAACGGCGCTCTTTGATGGGCCGAAGCCTGTTGGCTGCCAAGGCCGTTCAGGCAATGTCGTTCCAGCGGACAATTCCAAACATTCGAGATTGGCCGAAGCGTCCTCCACTTCGTCATCCACGGGCGGAGCAGGAGCGAAGCTCCGTCGCGGAGACCCGAGGATCCAGTCCGTACCCCCTGTCGAAGAGCGCAGCGGAGCAGAATTTGCTCCGTGGCAGCGCCTTGAAATCGCGGCATGGATTCTGGGGTCTGCGCCGCGTCGCTTCGCTCCTTGCTCCGCCCCAGAATGACGAAGCGGTAGGCGTTTATGCTAATCGTCAGGCCGTGCAGTCGTGATGAAATCCCTGTATTACCAAGGCCCACAAAAAAGTTGTCCAGGGCGGCACTTGACGGGTTGCCGGTTGCGCACAACGCCAGTATAAGCCGCTTCGTCTGAGCGCGCCCATCGTCTAGCGGTTAGGACACCGCCCTTTCACGGCGGTAACAGGGGTTCGATTCCCCTTGGGCGTACCAGCAACTTCAAGCAATTAGCAAAAAACCTCCGCTCCCTGTCCCAATTTTTGGCGAATATCCGCCGAATCGCAAACCTGAAGCCGAGCGGCCACCGTCTCGATGCTCGCTGGCGCTGTCTGGCGCCGTGCTACGTCCTTCATTCGCATGTTTCACCTACATCTGACAGCAGTGCATATCTTTGCCATGCGGCACCTAAAGCGGAGGCCTAAATGGGCGGCTATAAGCCCTGGCATGATGCTATTCACGACCATCAGGTCGAGTGTTTCGCTTCGGAGAACGGTTTGACCGCGGACCTGGTCTGGGAGTTGATCCTCAAACACGGAAACAGCCGCAAGGCCGTGATCAAAGCTGCGCAGGGTTTGGAAGGTGATGTCAGGCAATACGGCGGATCAGCACCCTACTCCCCCGGGGAGCCGACGCCCCTCCTGACGACAATTGGGCCGACAAAAGCAACAGCCGGCTTGCACGGAAGGAAGCCCCAAGTCGGCTAGGCCCTCAAGTCGGCTAGGCCATGCGCCCAGCAGTCCGTGATCGCACCATATCGCAGGCTTCTTGAATCAGTCATGCCGTTCATGCGGCGGACCTGATTGTCCGCTTGGCCGGCGTCCACCCCCCACCCAACGGTCCCCAACCGACGGGCGCCGGCCATTTTATCCCAATCCTCGGATAGGCTCGCCGAGAAACCCCAACGAAATCTCGGCGAGCCAGCCGCCCTGGCATGAGGGACATAAACAGAGCGACCAATTGCTCTACGAGTCCGCTGTCCGCAAAGTTGCCGGAAATCGTGATACCCCTGGCAAATTGAAGCCCGCGCCCCTCTGGCGGCGAAAAGGCGCGGGCCCGATCGGAGACCCGATCTTCGGCAGGACGATGGAGGGCACCTACCTGCCGCACGGATCAACTTTTAGAGATGGCTAATGTTCCGAATCAGGTGCGCTTGGAGGCCGCACCGGCCCCGTGGCGTGCCACCGGACAAACGCAAGGGTCGCCGCAACGGTAGAAGCTGCGAACCCCTGATTCGGTTCCAAGGCCTTTCAGAGCCCCACAAGCGCGTCTGGTGCCGACCCGCTGTATTATCGTCCGCCGGCTCAGGCGCCTCCCGCTGCGCACCAGGGCGGCCAATGCGCGCTGTTCGGCGCCCTGCCGATACCGTAGAAGCGCCGCGGCTCATTCGTTAACGCCTTGTTTGCCTGACGTCTGTTAGCTTCGGCGAATGGAAACAACCTTCGACGATCTCGGCAAGGCTCTGGAACGCCACCAGCACACGCCTGGAGCCAGCGTCGCTGCGGCCGCTGTGGCCCTCGCGATAGGCCTGGGTATTATCATTGCTCTGGTCGGCATGGCGTCAACATCCGGTCCACAGGTTCCTCACAATGTCGGCTTGTGGGGCGAGCAGCACGCCATAGGTTAGGGGACCACACCAGCCCGACAAGCATGCCGAACTGGAGCTTGCTTTAGGGTTTTGCCCTCCTGGATTTGGCCGGGGTCAGAAAGCCATCCCTTATCAGATCCAAGGCATCGAGCGCGTCTTCATCCAACAAGTTTGTCAGGGGCACTCCGCCCACGCGCACAACCTTGTTGTTGTCTATGTCGTAGACCTCCCAGAGCCCATCCCTGACTCTCCGCATTGCGTGCCGTCGCTCCATAAGGAATTCCTAATAAGCGACGCATCGAAGCTCCTGCAAGACAACTCGATCCACAGGCTGGAGTTAACGGTGGAAAACTGCTCGCTGCGGCGACAAGGCTGAACGAAGCCCGCCCCAGACAGTTTTGCCCCCGTCCGAGGCGGGCTGGTTGGAAGCTGATGGAGGCAGCTTCCTGGCCTTGGCCCACGGGGATCAAAACCAAGGCGGATTCAGAACTTCACTAGGCGAAGAATGTTCCGGCGGTAGGATCGATCGCCTAGCCGCCGACCAGCGGCACGGTAACGGTGGTCGCGTAGTTGATCGGGAAGGCGCTGAGGTAAGGGAAGTCGACGACGAAGGCATAGGTGGCGGTCAGATGCGCCATACGGAAGCCACCGCTCGCCGGGTCGATGGCGATCGTCACGTTCACATCCTTCAAACCCAGGGCCTGCAATTTCTGCGTGGCGATCGATTGGATGTCGGCCTGGGTCAACGTGTTCTGAAGCTGCAGCGAGCGTGACGATGTCTCAAGCGTATAGCGAACGCTGGAGACCGAGTTCATCGACCAGCCCAAGGCGAAGATTCCGAACAGCAATATGATGAGGAATGGCGCGATCAGCGCGAACTCCAACGCCGTTCCACCCGATCGATCCCCCTTGAAGGCGCTTGCCTTAGCGGACACGGATCACCTCCAGGTGGCCGATGACGCTGGACGCGGAAAAAACGCCGAAGGTGAAGGGCGGCGTCCAGGTGGCCGATGCCTGGATCTGGACATAGACCGATGGAACCTTCGGCCCACTGCACAAGGCGGAAGCGTTGACCACGGTCGTCCCGCACATATAGATCCGGCTTAGCGTGACCTGGCCGTCCGTCGGCCGCTTCTCCCAGCTCGAGATCGCAACCGCCTGCGTCGCCGTGTCATTGGTCGATCCTGCCATGATCAGGTTCGCGGCGGTCTTCACGCCGGCGCGCATCGACAGCGAACTCGTCACATAGGACCAGCCGTCGATGATGCCGAGCAGCGCCGCGCACAGGAAGGGCAGGACCATGGCGAACTCGACTGCGGCAACGCCCGAACGGTCGCCAAGGATCGGCTTTGATCGGCGTTCCACGGGAGGCTACTCGACCAGTGCCACGGACTGCGCGGCCGGAATGTCGCGCATTCCGAGGCTGGTGCAATCCTGATTGATGGTTGAACTGCCTGACCATTGGATCGTATCGGCGACGACTTGGGTGCAGCCGCCGTTGCCCGCGAAATTGCCGAGATAGCTGATCTGCTGTCTTGGGAAGTAGATGGCCCCGGTCAGCAGCGAGTCGGCTGTGCCGTTGAAGGTGCTGGATGCACTGCTGCCGGCCCTGTCGCCATAGAACAGAACGCCTGAATAGGCTCCCGAAGTCGGCGCACTGAGCTGCACGGAGGCGTTGCCGTTCATGCTGACCGTCGAACTGCCTGACATGAAGATGGTCACCCCGCTGCCGGTGACGGAAGCGTTGGCGTTTATCTTGAGATTGCCCTGAACGACATAGACGCCCGGCTGGAGGGTAACGCTGCCGCTAAGGCTCAGTCCGCTGCAGTAGGTGCCAGGTTTCAGCGTCGATTTGTTGGTGTTCTGGCAGGGATTTGAAGCGGCCGGGGTCGGCAGGTCGGCGAATGGATCGGCGACAGGCAGCGCCTGGGTGATCGGGGCCGGGCAAACGGTGGTGACCGGATTGTTCAGTGAAACGCCGCCCGCCGATATCAGGCAATCGACCTGCAGTGCTGCCGAGCCCTGGAGCTTGATGGCGTCCGAAGCGTTCGAATTGGACATCACCACGCAGCCGGTGACCTTCACGCTGGTATTGCCGGAAAACAGTACAGCCTGCGAGGCGGTCGGATCGAGCGCGGTCATGCAGGACTTCGAGGCGTTGGTGATAAGGGCCACCGCCCTCGCCTGTTCAGGCACCTGGCCCTGCGTGAAGATCGAGGTGAACATCCGGTCGAGCTTCTGGCCGACGATGACCTCGACCGATTTCTTCGCCGTATTCGGTCCGGACGTTGGCGGCGTATTGACGACGATCGTGCCCGAGCCCAACCCATTGGACGTGGCCGACTGTGTCGCGGCTGCGACGATCGTCGGCTTGTCGGACCCTGAGATCTGTTCAAGCGCGCCGGCATAGGCGGCGGCATCGGCCGTCGCCTGCAGTTTCAGGCTGTTGTAGTACCAGTAGGAGGTCTCCACGCCGAAGCCAGCGGCACCGACGACGATCGGCAGGCTGAGGGCGAAGATAGTGGCAACATTTGCCTTGGTACTCCGGCGTATACCGGTCGCCATGAGCCGAATTCGGGTGAAGCAATTGGAAGCCATGGCTTAAATTAGAAAGCACGCATATATGAACGAACGGCTAAGAAGTTCGGTTCATTTTTGATCACGGCTTCTATTGGCTTCAAGCAGCCGGCCGTTCGCTGATCGGTGCGCGGACGACGGCGATTGCCGTTCCTGACGGCACGGCAGCGCTCCGCGGACGAATGAAAGCGATCCGGCTCAACCGGATGCGGTCAAATCCAGCGCGCCGGCAGTCTTGGTTTGCCGGCAGTCTTGGCTTCAGGCGGAAAGGACGGGCACTGGCTCTGAGGCCACTCCAGCCGACAACTCTTTCTGTACAGCCAGGAAAAATCTGCGGACTTCGTCACCGGCGGTGGCTCTGTCCCTGCCCGACCCGACGACGAGGTCAAGCAGCTCCGCTGCCTTGGCCCTCCAGAACGAGGCCGCTGTCTCGCCATGCAGATTGTCGAGCTTGGCCGCAACTTCTCTGACCAGGAATAACTGACGGTCGATCGGGAACGCACGGATTTTTTCTGCAGACATCTTCCGAACCATGAGACTGACGCAACGAATCAACATTGCTGAACAAGCAATGGCGTAGCCGCGAAGGTGGAAACGGAAGCTTAACGCCGCTATTGATGGATATCCGCGACACGAAACAGGCACTCAAGCCGAACTGGTTATCGAGGCAAGCGAAGCTGCCCTCAAGCCTGCAGCGCCCTCGCCTCGCCGCCGCGCTTGCGCGGCGCCATCATGTCGCTGGCCATCAGTCCGGTGACGCGGCAGAACGCCATGAATGCCCGGCAGGCATCCTCGGTCTTGACCACGTCTACCGTGGCGCCAAAGCAGGCGTTGAAGGCTTTCTGATACACCGGCCCCCGCCGGCGTGCCGGCCAGTCCTGGAGAAAATCCAACGCCTGCTCGACGCTGTAAATCTCCTCGACGGGCAAGCCGGGCCCTTGCGCGATGCGCACCGGCACCTCGAACTGCAATCTGTCCATCCGAAATCTCCCGAACTGGCGTCGCCCAGCAACGCCGTCCGTCGTCAAAAGTTGCTTTGACCGGTTTGTGCCACGGAAATGTGTCGTCACTGCGGAAGCGGCCGCTTCTGCTGCAAAGGGCGAGGAAAGTTCTGCCGGCATGAAGGTACCCGGCAGAACTTTCCGATCCGGCGGCGCAATTTACTGATTGGCCGGGTCGGTCTCGGCGTCGAAGGCCATGCGCACCACCATCACCAGAACATAGGCCGACGGCAAGGCGAACAGGGCGCCGAGCACGAGCGCTCCGGTTCCCGACAGATAGAGCGTCTCGGCGATCGCCCAGTAAACGGTTCCGATACAGATGAACGCCTGAACGGACAGAAATGAAGCAGCCGAGGCCGCACGCGACAGGCTTTTGAATGTCTTGATACGTTGTTGCATTGCGATGATCCGGAAATGACGCGCCGCGCCACCAATGCGCGGCTATGGCCGCCGCACGGATCGCGACACGAATGGCTTGGAATGGATGGCGAACGTGCGGTCTTGGACCGCTCAGGCCTGCGCGGACGGCGGCGCGCGCGGCTGATTGGTGCTGGTGCACGGAGCCGAGATCGTCCCATGGCCGGCGACAAACACCGCCGGCGACGTCGGGGCGAGCCAAAGGAAAACAGTTTCTGGAGCCGGCAATGCCGGATGGCCGCCCGCGAATTTGGCCAGCACCGGCCTTGCGGTGCGAACCTCAAGGGCCTGTGCCTTGTTGGTGACGCGCAGCAGCGCCGCGACTTCGCCCGACCGTTCGATGCCAACGCTGGCGCTGCCCTGGGCGGGGTCGGCGAAAATAGGGACGTCCGGCCGGCCGAGGCACAGCATCGCCAGCAGCACAAGGCCCATCAGACATGAGCAGGCTGCCGTCAGCGGCGCTTCAAGCGATCTGGCGCGCTTCAGGGCTGGACGCGATCTCCAAGACATCGTCCCGCCCTAGCGCACGACGGGCGGAAAGGAAAGCAAACCGTGCAAAACCGGCAAAAGACCGGACCGACGCGACGAATATCCCGCCGGTTCGGGCTGCATCAGGCAGTTCTTCCTTGAACCTTTTGCCCCCAAGTGCCAAATCTGATGGGATTTTCACGCCAGCACCCCTGCAGCGCCCTACCTTCCATACGGACAAAATGGTCACCTATCTCGACGCCGCCACCGCCCCCCTCAGGAACACCGGCCAGATCCGCCTCTATGGCGAGGAGGGTTTTGCCGGCATGCGCAAGGCATGCGACCTCACCGCGCGTTGCCTGGACGAGCTGGTGCCCATGGTCGCGCCCGGCGTCACCACCGATGCCATCGACCGTTTCGTCTTCGAGTTCGGCATGGATCACGGCGCGCTGCCGGCGACGCTCAACTATCGCGGCTACACGAAGTCGTCCTGCACCTCGATCAACCATGTCGTCTGCCATGGCATTCCCGACAACAAGCCGTTGAAGGATGGCGACATCGTCAACATCGACGTGACCTACATTCTCGATGGCTGGCACGGCGATTCCTCGCGCATGTATCCGGTCGGCACCATCAAGCGCGCCGCCGAGCGGCTGCTCGAGGTCACCCATGAATGCCTGATGCGCGGCATCGCCGCGGTCAGGCCCGGGGCCCGCACCGGCGCCATCGGCGCCGCCATCCAAACCTTTGCCGAGGCGGAGCGCTGCTCGGTGGTGCGCGACTTCTGCGGCCACGGCGTCGGCCAGCTGTTCCACGACGCCCCGAACATCCTCCACTATGGCAACGTCAATGAAGGCGTGGAAATGCGGCCCGGCATGATCTTCACCATCGAGCCGATGATCAATCTCGGCCGGCCGCATGTGAAGGTGCTGTCGGACGGCTGGACGGCGGTAACCCGCGACCGCTCGCTGTCGGCGCAGTACGAGCACACGATCGGCGTGACCGACGCCGGCTGCGAGATTTTCACGCTCTCGCCCAACAAGCTCGACCGGCCCGGCCTGCCGGCCTGATTTTTTGACCGTCGGGCGACTGCTGCGCCCGATCGATTGCCGGATGCGGGGGCGGATGGGGAAAGCCAACGACGACCAAGACGAGCGGAGTTTCTTCTCCGAGGTACCGGTTCGGCCGGCGGCGAAGGCAAACCCGGCTCCAGCCGAAAAACCTGGATATCTCGGCCATCGCGACCGCTTGCGCGAGCGCTTCGTCTCAGCGGGTCCGGACGCCCTGCCCGACTATGAACTTCTTGAGCTCCTGCTCTTCCGGCTGATCCTGCGCGCCGACACAAAGCCGGCCGCCAAGGCGTTGCTCGCGCGCTTCGGTACATTGGCCGAGGTGCTTGGCGCGCCCGTCAACTTGTTGCAGGAGGTCAAGGGCATCGGCCCGGCGGTGGCGCTCGACCTGAAAGTCGTCGCGGCGACAGCGCAGCGCATGGCGCATGGCGAGGTACAGGGTCGCGAAGTCCTGTCGTCCTGGACGCAGCTTCTCGCCTACTGCCGCTCTGCCATGGCCTTCGAGGCGCGCGAACAGTTCCGCATCCTGTTCCTCGACAAGAAGAACGCGCTGATTGCCGACGAGGTCCAGCAGACCGGCACTGTCGACCATACGCCCGTCTATCCCAGGGAAGTGGTCAAGCGCGCGCTCGAACTCTCGGCCACCGCGATCATCCTTGTCCACAACCACCCGTCAGGCGACCCGACGCCGTCGCGCGCCGATATCGAGATGACGAAAGAGATCATCGAAGCGGGCAAACGGCTGGGTATCGCGGTGCACGACCACATCATCATCGGGCGCAAGGGATACGCCAGCATGAAGGGCCTGCTGCTGATTTGAGCGCCGGCCGATATGGCGAACAAATCATCTTCGCCGAGAGCAGAGCCAGGCCGTTCGCCCGCAACGCATCCGACCAGGCTTTCGTCATCGACTTCCCGCATTCCAGCGCCTTTCGGACGGGCCGCTCGACCATCATTGGTTGGCAGCCAGGACCATGGTCCGGCCGGCATGGGACTTCAGTGCCGTAGCCGTCTCATGGCTCTGATTTACGTGTAATATCAAATAATTACGCCTCCTTCGGTCACCAGCCTCGCGCATTGCGACCGCATTTGTCTAAAGTTTACTCCGTACAGTTAGCGGTTTCTCATATTACGCTGCCCTAGCGGTTGGGCGGAGGTGGCGATTCCCCGAGGAGACACCATGACAAACCGG
Organism: Mesorhizobium sp. B2-1-3A; assembly: GCF_006442655.1. Taxonomy (NCBI): domain Bacteria; kingdom Pseudomonadati; phylum Pseudomonadota; class Alphaproteobacteria; order Hyphomicrobiales; family Phyllobacteriaceae; genus Mesorhizobium; species Mesorhizobium sp. B2-1-3A. Next base: position 243,902 of record NZ_VFWK01000004.1, on the reverse strand, counting down.
AAAACTCTGTTCGCGGCCCTTGCCGCATTGGCGCTTCTGGCGTCGCCGGCGCTCGCCGGAGGCGGCAATGGGCACGGTGGCGGCAACGGGCACGGCGGTGGCAACGGCAACGGCGGTGGCAATGCCGGCGGTAATGGCAACGGCAACGGCGGCAACGGCAATGCCGGCGGCAATGGCCATGGCAAGAGCGGCGCTTCGCATGGAAAGTCTGCGTCAGCCCCAGGACAGGTAGCCAAGGCGGAAACGGACACAACAACCGATACCACGGTCGACACCACCCAGGTTGCGTCCGTGCCCAAGGACAAGAACATCCACGCCAAGCTTGGTCGGCTGAACTCGCTGCAGCGCAACATCAACGCCTATATGAATTCCAAGAGCAAGAAGTTCGCCGCCATTCAGGCCTTTGTGACGCAGTCGGCGAAAGCCAAGAACGCCCAGGCCACGGCTGAGGCGGCTGCCGCCACGGCCGCCGCTGCCCAGGCCCAACTGGATACGCTGAATGCACAATTGACCGCCCTGCAGGCGGATCCGACCGCCACGGCCGCACAAGTCCAGGCTGTGAACGATCAGATCTCGGCTCAGCAGACCGTTGTAGACGCCGATAACGCGGCGGCCGCCCAGGCAGAGGCGGCGGCTGCCGCGGCGACCGTTGGCACCGATCAGGCGTCGCTCGGCGCGGCGCTGACGGACATGGCCAACAAGCCCGTAGACGCCGAGGTCACGACCTGGGCCCAGGGCGTCCTTGCCGGCAAGATCGACCAGATGGCGACCAAGATCGGAGCGGAGACGACGCCGTAGGCGTCTACCAAAAACGGCAGTATCCTGATTGTGGAAGGCAATGCCGCCGGGTTCGCCCAGCGGCATTGCTGTTTCTGGCCGTAGAGAAGACGCCCGAGGGCCATTCAAGCGTGGCAACTGCTTGCTGGATTGCTGGAAGGGGCTGCGATGAGCGTCCGATCAGGCGCAGCGGATCGAACGAAATACGGAAATTTGAAAATCGTTCAATCCTGGAAAGAGCAATCCAGCCATCTCGGTCAACTTGGATCAATCTTCCAATCAAGAAGCGCGATCTCCTATTTTTTGGAAAATGGTTTCATTGAGGCGCCACACTTACGCTGCTACCGTTTGAAACGCTTCAATCGGAACCAGGCAATTGCAACGCAAGCGCCCTACCATAGCGGATGTCGCACGGACCGCCGGTGTTTCCATCGGCACGGTCTCGAACTTCATCAATGGCACAGCCGGCCTCAGGGAAGACACTCGCGACCGCATCGAGAAGGCGGTCGCCGCGCTGATGTACCGGCCGAGTTCCTTCGCGCGCTCCCTGCCCGGCCGCGCATTGCGCAGACCAAAAAACCTCGATCACCTGCCAAGGCTTCTGGTCGCCGGACGCGTCAGCGTCGACTTCCTGTGCCGCGTCGACGTGCTGCCGCATAGAGACGACCGGATCACCGCCAGCCATATCGAAAAGGCGCTGGGCGGCCCAGCCGCCAATCTCGCGGTTGCCGCGGCCGGCGTCGGGGCGCCCTACGCTCTTGACGTGGAACTGGCGACGGCGGTCGGCAGGGATGCGGAAAGCGACTGGGCGCTGGGCGAACTTTCCAAGCTGGGCGTCCACGCCCTCCCCATCCGCAGCACGCCCAACAACCGGCTTTCGCAGGCGATCGTCATCATCGAGCGCAACGGCAGCCGCACCATCATCAGCGAACCGTTCGAACTGGGTGAGGTCGACCTGACCGCCAATCTGGACATCCAGCCCGAGCAGCGCCCCACCTGCCTGCATATCGAAGGCTTCCACTATGAGACGATGACCGCCTCCATCACGCGCTTTCATCAGGCCGGCTGGAAGGTCAGCCTGCATTCGGCCGGCTTGCCCAAAAGCGCGCGCACGCCGGAAACCTTCGCGCAGATGGTCAGGCAGATCGACCTGACCTTCATCAACGACGTGATGATGCGCGAGATTTTCGGCTTTCGCACCGGAATCGCAAGCATGATCGACGAGGTGCGGCTGATGCTGTCACGCATCAAGCCGCGTGGAACCGTCGTGCTCACCCTTGGCGAGTTTGGCGCGGTCGTCTTCCCGGCTGGCGGCGGCCCACAGATCGAAGTGCCGGCACTTCCTGTCAACCGCGTCGACGCTACCGGCGCCGGCGACAGCTTCGCCGGCATCTTCCTGAGCCTGTGGCTGCATGGCGCGTCGCTGGACGCCGCCGCCCGCTATGCCGCGATCGGCGCGAGCCTGACGACCACGGTCGAAGGCGCGCAGGGCTACATCGCGGATTTCGCGACCCTGAAGGCCAATGCCTTGGCGAGCGACACCGTTATGGCAAGTTAGATCAAAGACTTATCGATTTCTGGACATCCGCCCATCAAGCGAAATCAGGAGAATATGATCATGGCGAAAGCAAAAGTCCTTCTGGTCGGCGAGAGCTGGATGAGTTCGGCAACCCACTACAAGGGCTTCGATCAGTTCGGCAGCGTCACCTTTCATCTGGGCGCGACACCGCTCGTCAACGCCTTGAAGGACAGCGAGTTCGATCTCGATTACATGCCGGCCCATGAGGCTGTCGAAAAGCTGCCTTTCACCATGGAAGGCCTGTCGCAATACAGGGCGATCATCCTGTCCGACATCGGTGCGAACTCGCTGCTGCTCCATCCCGATGTCTGGCTGCACGGCAAGACGGTCCCCAACCGGCTCAAGCTTCTGCGCGACTGGACGCTGGCCGGCGGCGGACTGATCATGATCGGCGGCTATTTCTCCTTCCAGGGCATCGACGGCAAGGCGCGCTGGCATCGCACGGCTGTCGAGGATGCGCTGCCGGTCACCTGCCTGCCCAATGACGACCGGCTGGAAATTCCTGAGGGCTTTCGGCCCGAGATCACTGGCCCCAGGGATCATCCGCTCTTTGCCGGCATCGACGGCGAATGGCCCATTCTTCTCGGCGCCAACGAGGTCGTTGCCCGCGACCGCGACGATGTCGAAGTGCTGGCGCGGCTGCCGCAGGACCAGGGCGGTCACCCGCTGCTCGTCACCGGGCGCCATGGCGAAGGCCGCACCCTGGTCTGGACATCGGACATCGGCCCGCACTGGCTGCCCAACAGCTTTGTCGAGTGGCCCGGCTATGCGCGCCTTTGGACCAATGTGCTGCGCTGGGTGAGCAAGACCATCTAGCCACTCAGCCCGATCAGCAACGCTGGGGAACCACCATGACAGCACCGTTTCTTGTGGCCAGAAACATCGCCAAGCGCTTCGGCGCGCTGACCGCGCTGGCGAATGTCGACCTGGAGATCCGCTCCGGCGAGGTGCTGGCGCTGCTCGGCGACAATGGCGCGGGCAAATCGACCTTCATCAAGATCCTGGCCGGCGCCCATGCGCCGAGCGATGGCGAACTCGTCATCGAAGGCAGGCCGGTCGCCTTTTCCTCACCCAAGGATGCAGCGTCCTCGGGGATCGCGACGATCTTCCAGGAATTGGCGCTTTCCGAGAACCTTTCGATCGCGGAGAACGTGTTTCTCGGCCGAGAATTGAAACGCTCCATTTTTGGTATCCCATTCCTCAAGCGCCAGGAAATGCGCCAGCGCGTCGACGGCCTGCTGAAAGAACTCGATGCCCATATCTCCGACCCGGAAGCGCCTGTCGGAAGCCTGTCCGGCGGCCAGCGCCAGGCCGTCGCCATCTGCCGGGCGCTCAATCTCAATGCCAAGCTGGTCATCATGGACGAGCCGACGGCGGCCCTTGCCGTGGCCGAGACCCGCAAGGTGCTGGCACTGACACGGCGGCTCGCCGCGCGCGGCTGCGCCGTCGTCCTCATCAGCCACAATATTTCCGAAGTCTTCGAGGTTGCCGACCGCATCGTCGTGTTCCGGCGCGGCCGCAAGGTGGCCGAACGGCTGGCCACCGAGACCAATCACGAGGAAGTCGTTTCGCTCATAACAGGCGCTCATCCCGACGTGCGGGCGCTCGAAAAAACAAACTGAAACGCACGTCATTTCCAGAGAGGATCAAACCAAAATGCTTTCACAACTCAAGAAAGTGCTCGCCGCCTCCGCATTGTCACTCGTCGTTGCCACGGCGGCGCATGCCGCGGACAAGCACAAGGTTGCCTTTGTCCCACAGCTGATCGGCATCCCCTATTTCAACGCCATGGAAGCCGGCGGCAATCGCGCCGCCAAGGATCTCGGCGTCGACTTCATCTATTCCGGCCCGGTCGACACCAACCCGGTCGACCAGTTGCAGATCGTGCAGAACCTGATCGACCAGGGCGTCGAGGCGGTCTCGGTCAGCGTGCTTGATGCCTCCAGCATCGCCCCGGTGGTCGAGAGCGCCAAGGCCAAGGGCATCAAACTGTTCACCAGCGACAGCGATGCGCCCGACAGCGGCCGCGCGGTCTATGTGGCCCAGGCAACCGACGAGGGCCTTGGCACGACCATCGTCGACGAACTCGTCAAGCGCGTCGGCGAGGACGCAACGATCGGCATCGTCTCTGGCGAGGCGACGGCGTCCAACCTCAACGCCTGGATCGGCTTCATGCAGAAGCAAGCCACGGCCAAATATCCGAAGCTGAAGCTGCTCGCCCCGCAATTCGCCGGCGGCACGGCGGAGCGCGCCGCGCAAATATCAGGTGATCTCATGGCCGCCAACCCCGACATCAAGGCCATCATCGCCGTTGCATCCTCGACCTGCCCGGGTGTCGCCCAGGCCATCGAGACCGCCGGCAAGATCGGTTCGGTCATCGGCGCCGGCTATTGCAGCCCGAACACCGCGCGTTCCTACCTGAAGAGCGGCGCCTTCGGCTTCACCGTTCTGTGGGATCCCGAGCAGCTCGGCTATCTCACGGTCTGGGCCGGCAAACAGCTGATCGACGGCAAGACCTTCGAGGCCGAGAACAAGATCGCCGGCCTGGAAAAGCCCGTCACCTATGACGCCGCCAAGGGCATTCTGCTGCTCGGGCCGCCGGCTGTCTTCACCAAGGACAACGTCGACAAGTTCAACTTCTGAGCCTGACATGAGCGCGGTGCGACAATCTGCAAACGGTGTCTTCTCCATGAACGGACGAGAGTGGTCTCTGCTTGTCGCCTGTTTGCTGGCGATCGTCATCTTTTCCGTCGCATCGCCTCACTATGCCACCTCTGGCAATGCGGCGACGGTGCTGCGCAACAGTGTCGAACTGCTGCTTGTCGGCCTTGGCATGACCTTGCTGCTGGCCATGGGCGGCATCGATGTGTCGATCGGCATCGTCATGGGGCTCGCGGCCATCGCCATCGGCCGCGTGCTCGGTGCCGATGGCAGTCCGGTGCTGGCGATCATTGTCGGTCCGCTGGTCGGGGCGCTGCTTGGATGCGTGACGGCAATTGTCGTCGTCCTCGGCCGCGTCCCCGCCATCGTCGGAACGCTCGGCCTGCTCGGCGTCTACCGCACCGCCGTCTTCGTCCTGCTCGGCGGGCAATGGCTTTCCGGCCTGCCCTCGAGCCTCACCAACATCCTTGCAACAACCGTACTCGGCGTCCCCGTTCCCGCCCTGGTGATCGCCATTGCCTATCTCATCGTCTGGCTGGCGTTGCGGCGGACGCCCTACGGGCTGCATCTGCTGGCGATCGGCAATTCGGAGGAAAAGGCGCGGCTGTCGGGTATACCGGTCATCAAGACCCGCTTCATGACCTTCCTCATCAGCGGCCTTCTGATCGGTATTGCCGCCACTTTCTATGTCGCCACCTACCGCAATGTGGAAATGACGGTCGGCAGCACGCTGGCGCTCGATGCCATTGCCGCGGTCATTCTCGGCGGCACGAGCATATTGGGCGGCAAATGCAGCCTGATTGGCACCGTGCTCGGCGTGCTGCTTTTGAGAATCCTCCAGAACGGGCTGCTGCTGATCGGTGTCCCCTCGCTCTGGCAGCCCGTCGTCACCGGCGTTCTCATCATCGGCGTGCTCGGCTTCGAAGCCGTCTCCAACCGGCTGCCGCTTGGCCTGATACAGCGGGCCCGCGCATGAAGACGCTCCGCAATCTGCAGGGCCCAGCCCTCACCCTGGCCTTGCTCTGCGCACTCTGGCTGATCGTGATTGTCGGCCTGCTGGCGCTCAGGCCTTCGGTCTTCAATCTCGGCACGGTCACCACCATTCTTCAGTTCTCGACGATCCTGGCGCTGGTTGGCCTCGGCCAGGCGTTGGTTATCCTGGCCGGTGGCGCCGGCATCGACCTGTCGGTCGGCGGCGCGGTCTCTTTATCCGCCATCGTCGCAATGCTTTGCATCAAGCTGGGCCTGCCACCTGTCCTGCTGCCGGTCGTCTGCATCCTGGCCGGGGCGGTGCTCGGCGCATTGAACGGATGGCTGGTCAACGGGCTTGCCCTGCTTCCCTTCATAGCGACGCTCGGCACATTCTTCGTCTATTCGGGCGCGGCACTCGCCGTCACCGGCGGTGCCGCCCAGGCCGGCGTGCCGTCCTGGCTGCTTGTCTGGGGGCGTGGCGTCGTCATGGGCATTCCCATGCCCTTCCTTACACTTGCCATCCCGTGCTTCGCCCTCACTGGCCTGGTGCTGATCTCGACGGCCTGGGGGCGCTGGATCTACGCCATGGGCTTCAATGAACGCTCGGCCAAGCTGGTCGGCATTCCGGTCGATCGCGTGCGCTTCATTCTCTATTGCTTGAGCGGAGCGCTCGCCGGTGCCGCCGGTCTGGTTTCGCTCGCCTGGCTCGGCAGCGGCAGGCCCAATATCGGCCAGAACCTCGAACTTGAATCGCTGACCGCCGCCATGTTGGGGGGCATCGTCATCACCGGCGGGCGCGGTGGCGTCGGCGGCGTTTTCGCGGCGGTCCTGCTGCTGGTCACGCTGAAGACCGGTCTTCTGCAATTGAACATCAACACGGTTTGGCAGGTGGGGATTGTCGGCGCCCTTCTGGTTTTCGTCCTTCTCGCCGACCGACTTTCCCAACGTTGGAGATCATGATGCCGTCCAAAGAAGAGATCATCGCCGCACGCGTCGAGGCAGCAGCCGACCGCATCGTCGCAACGCTGAGCGATCTCGTCGCCTTCCCTTCGATCGTAAAATCCAATCCCAAGGAGGCCGGGCCGGGCGAGCGCGATTGCCAGCTCTATCTGCAAAAACGCATCGAAGCGCTCGGTTTCACGACCGATCTCTGGGATCCGGACGGTCCGGCGCTCTATGAAAAATACAAAGGCCGCGCCGGCGCCAACAAGGGTCGGACCTTCGACGGCCGGCCCAATCTCGGCGGCGTCCTGAAGGGCACCGGCGGCGGACGTTCCATCATGCTCACCGGCCACATCGACGTCGTGCCGCCCGGCGCCGCCAGCCACTGGGCGACCGACCCGTTCCAGCCCGTCCTCAAGGATGGATTTCTGCACGGCCGCGGCACGGTCGACATGAAGGGCGGCGTCGCCTGCATGCTGATGGCCGTCGAGATCCTTAGGGAGCTCGACATTCCCCTGTCCGGCGACATCGTCTTCACCACCGTCGTCGACGAGGAGATCGGCGGCATGGGCTCGCTCGCCATGGTTGATCGCGGCTTTCGCGCCGACGCCGGCATCATGACCGAACCGACGGCAAACAGAATAGCGCCGCTCTGCCACGGCATCCTGTGGGGCAGGATCATCATCGACGGCATAGGCGGCCACGCCGAACTCACGCCGAATGCCTGGTATTCGAGCGGCCCGGTCGATGCCGTTCAGCTTTGCCGGCAAATCCTCGACGGTATCGACATTCTCAACCGGCGCTGGATGTTCGATCCCAGGAAGAACCATCCGCTGATGGACCTGCCCAACCAGATCATCGTCACCCAGATCAATGCCGGCGAACACCCCTCCTCCATGGCAGGACGCGGCGAGATCATCATCGACGCGCAGTATCTGCCGAGCGAGCACGACGAATTCAGGCTGGGCGGCAACGTCAAACGCGAAATCGAAGAACACATCGCCAATGTCTGCCAGGCGGACCCCTATCTGCGAGAGCGCCCGGCCCGCGTCGAATGGATCCTTGACGCCGACTGCGCCGAGATCCCGTCGGACAATCCGTTCGTCGGCGTCTTCCAGCAAGCGGTCGAGGACGCCAAGCTGTCACCGATCCTCAGCGGTTTCGGCGCGCACAGCGACATCGGCCTGCCGACCGGGCTTGGCAACACGCCGACCGTCAATTTCGGTCCTGGCGATCCGGCACAGGCGCATCAGCCGAACGAACGGGTGTCGGTGCGCGATCTCGTCGATTGCACAAAGGCGATTGCGATCGCCGTCGAGAAATGGTGCCGCTAGCAGGTAGCGGAAACACCGATCCTCACCCGCCAAATCGCGGTTCGGGAACGCCGGTTACGCCGATACCGCTGATGGCGAACAGGCTGCCGTGCGATACGCCGCAGGGAGGCGCGGCAGCAGCGGCTTGACCGTAGATCGTGCGAGGTTCGGCCGGCCAAACCTCACGCTGGTGATCGTCTTCACCGACATGTCGAAGATGCGATCGACGGGGGCGTCAGGCACGTAGCGCACCAGGCGGCCGTCATTGACGATAGCGCGCATGGCATTTCCTCCCTGATCGCCATTTATGCCTCGGACGATCGCGCCTGGGCGGAATATCTCCCCGGTGGAATTGCAGCGCCAACATACCATGGAATCCAGGCCGCGGGTAGAAAAACCCAAGCATTGCGAAGGTTTAGACCCCGGCCGCGCTCAAGGCGGATCGGTCCGGCAGGTCCCGGCGATCTGCTCGACCGCCTCTTCAAGCCCGGCAAGGTCGAAATCCGCCTGGCCGCGACCTGACAACAATCCGAACCGCCAGGAAAGCGACAGCCGGCTTGCGGGAACAAGGCGCTTGATGCCGTCGGCGCCGTCGCGCACCAGCATTCGGCCGCGTGACCCGACCGACCAGCTCTCGTCGAACTTGCCGCCGCCGTCGACGCTGACCGACATGGTGATCTTGCGGCTGGCCGAAACCCCGTCATTCAACTGCAGCCATTCGGTCCAGCGCGGTTCGCCGTCCGCCCGGCAGGCAATGGTCAGCACCGGGCTGTAGCTCAAGGCGCCGCCGCCGGTGATCAGCTTGTTGGTGGCATGAAGCGAAGCAGTGACAAGGCCGGCGTCGTCCGTGCCGAAGCGCCAGTCGCCGGCAAGCGCGCCGGCTTGGGCAAGATCACAGGCGAAGGCCAGAACGAGCGCCAAGGCGACAGTACGCCCCGTTTCAAAGAATAGGCTCAACGCCCCCTCCAGGAACCATACGGTTTGCAGCAGCAGCGCAGATAATGATCAACGCCTGGTATCGCCAAGTGCCGCGTCCCGAGAAGCGAACCGGCTGTTGCAGTTTCGCAACGAAAAAGGCCGCCCCGAGGGCGGCCTTCGTCGATTCCATCGAGTGCGGGAAACTTATTCGGCGTCCTTGGCGGCCTTCTTCTTCGGCGCAGCCTTCTTCTTAGGCTCTTCCGCCTCGTCGCCGGCCTCGCTCGCCTTGGCTTCGGCCTTCTTGGCCGCCGCCTTCTTCGCGGGCTTCGCCTTGGTCGTGGTTTCCGCTTCCTCGTCATCGGCCATCAGCTCTTCCTTGCTGACCTTGACGTCGGTGACCGAAATCTGGCCGAGCAGGTGATCGACCACCTTTTCCTCGAACATCGGTGCGCGCAGCGCGTTCAGCGCCTCGGGGTTGCTGCGGTAGAACTCGAAAGCTTCCTGCTGCTGGTTGGCCGGGAAGCGGCGAACCTGCTCGAACAGGCCGCGCTGCAATTCCTCGTCCGATACGGTGACACCTGCCTTCTCGCCGATCTCGGCCAGCACCAGGCCGAGGCGCACGCGGCGCTCGGCAAGACGCAGATATTCGGCGCGGGCTTCTTCCTCGGTCGTCTCTTCATCGGCGAAGGTGCGGCCGGCGGCTTCCAGATCGCGATTGACCTGCGCCCAGATGTTGTTGAACTCGGCGTCGATGAGCTTCGACGGCGCCTCGAACGAATAGGCCGCATCGAGCTGGTCGAGCAGTTGGCGCTTGACCTTCTGGCGCGTCATCGAGCCGAACTGGTTCTCGATCTGGCCGCGTACGATCTCGCGCAGGCGCTCCAGCGATTCCAGGCCAAGGTTCTTGGCGGTCTCGTCGTTGATTTCCAGTTCGCCCGGCTTCGACACTTCCTTGACGGTGACGTCGAAGGTCGCTTCCTTGCCGGCCAGATGCGCCGCCTGGTAGTTTTCCGGGAAGGTCACGGTGACCTGCTTTTCGTCGCCCGCCTTGGCGCCGATGAGTTGGTCCTCGAAACCCGGGATGAACTCCTTGGAGCCCAGCACCAGCGGCTGATCGGTGCCGGCGCCGCCGGCAAAGGCCTCGCCGTCGATCTTGCCGACATAGTCGATGCTGACGCGGTCGCCTTCGGCTGCCTTGCCGGTCTTCGGCTCGTAGCTGCGAGCCGATTCGGCGACGCGCTTGACCTGCTCGTCGATCTCGCTGTCCGGCACGTCGAACACCTGGCGCGTCACCTTGATGTCGGAGAAATCCTTGATCTCGATCGCCGGGATGACCTCATAGTTGAGGCGGAATTCGAAGTCGGTGCCGCCGGCCAGGATCTTCTCGGCTTCCTTCTCGTCCTCGGTCATGATGACTTCGGGCTGCATGGCGGCCTTTTCGCCGCGGCCGGTAATGATCGAACGGGTCGAATCATTGAGGATCTCGTTGACCACTTCGGCCATGAACGACTTGCCGTAGACCTTGCGCAGGTGCTGCACCGGCACCTTGCCGGGGCGGAAGCCGTTGATGCGGACCTTGTTGCGCGCGTCCGACAGCCGCGCCATCAGCTTGGCTTCCATGTCACCGGCCGGCACGGTGATCTTGATCTCGCGCTTGAGACCGGAGTTGAGCGTTTCGGTGACCTGCATCGTAAAACCTTTGTTTTCACCAATGAGACTGCCACGGCCTCTGCCGTTTACAGCCTGCCGGTATAATCTTGCCGGGAATGGCTTTTGGTACGGAACCTGGCGATTTGACCGAAATACTCAAACTCTCCCAAACTGCGTTCCAAAATGTGAATAAGTTCTTGTTTTTCCTACTTCTTATCACATTCTGTAGAAGCGGATCGTCGCGTCCCGTCACATTTGACACGCCTTTTGTCACAGGCGAGGCTAATTTTCAACAGTCTTCGCGTTTAGGCGAATAACCAGCATTTCGGCCCTGACCCGACATCTTGTCTCCGACATTGACAGAATGATGGCTACATGAGATTGCCGGGCCATGCGGGTATGGCGGAACTGGTAGACGCACCAGATTTAGGTTCTGGCGAGAGATCGTGGGGGTTCGAGTCCCTCTACCCGCACCAATGACGACATCCAACATTACTAATAGAGCGGCTCCTCGAACAACGTCTTGTCGCCGTCGACCAGCGCCTTGATCTGCGCGGTACCGTCGCTGGCGAGCGCAAGGCGTATCCCGAACGGGCGCACCCGCATGTCGTTCTGGATCGCGATGCCCTCGCCCTCGGGCAGGTAGAAGCGCTCGATGCCGTAGTCCGGCGCGATCGTCGTGCCCTCGCTGCGCAGGTCCCAGCCTTCGGCGACATGGCCCAGAATATCGGCCTCGTCGGCGGCAGCGGGCGTCGGCGCCTTGCCGAACCAGGCGGTGGTCGGCGCCCAGTAGCCGTCGGCACCCTTCTTCAGGCGGACCACGATCGAGGTGTCGTCGCTGGAGAACTTGCCGGCGGGAATGTTGGCGATCATTTTCACCGGAATGCGCGAGATATCGTAGCCGAGGATGATGTAGTCGCCGCGCAGCAGGTCGCGCGGATCGACGGGCTCGATCTTCAACAGCACGTCCTTGCCGTTGCGCAGGATCGCCGCCCGGCCGGCGATGATCCAGCTCAGGAACCCTATCTGAACGAGCGCCAGCACCAGCGCCGAGATGACAAGTTTCTTTCCGGTCATCATGCCGTGGCTCCCCCGGTCGCTGGACCGTTCATGCGTTTTTCGACGCGAATGATGACGACTGCCAGGATACCGAGCAGCACCGCGGCAGCCAGGAAGAAGCCGGCCGTGTCGAGCATCGACTGCAAGGTCACGACATAGATCATGGCGAGTTCGAAGGCGAAGCCGAGATAGGCAAGCCAGCGCAGGCCTCGGCTTTCCCGTCCCGCCAGCACGATAGCGGCAACAATGCCGGCAAGCGCGACGACCGAGGCGATGGTGAAGCCGCTGTTATAGGTGCTTTCGTCCGCCAGTTCGAACTGGATGATTGCCAGGCCGGTGAGGAAGCCGAGCAGGGCATGCAAGGGTAAGCGGCCGCCAAGTTGCACGATCCGGTCGACTGGTTCCGGTGCGAAGACGGCAGCCGCGAAAAGCACGGCGGAGACAACGACAAGGGGGATCGCCACCGGCAGCGTCGCGTGATTCCCGGCCAACAGCACGAGATAGAAGAGCAGCGACAGGATGATCAGGTGCCGCGCCGGCTGGCTGCGGGTCCAGAACGAGACGGCAAACAGCGCGACCGCCATGATGACGAAGGCATGCGGAAAGTTGCTGCGGCTGTAGTAATCGAACCCTTTCAGGAACAGCCAGGCGTCGGCGATACCGACCGCCGCGACAGTCAGCGGGTTCGACCGTAGCGCCACCGCCGCCAGCGCTGTGCCAGCGCCCCAGGTGACCAGCGCGGAAGCCTCGTCGCCGGACAAATGATACATCTGGCCGATCAGCGCGATCGAACCGCCGAAAGCAGCAGCAGCCACGATCCACAGCGCTTCGCCGATCGCCGCATGGTCGCGCGTCTTCAGCACCGCGCCGCCGACATAGCCGCCAAGGATGATGGCAAAGAGAGCGGCCACTCGAGCGAGCCGCGGGATCGCATCCCAGTTGGCGGCGACGAAGATCAGGATGGCCGCGCCAAACAGCAGCGCCGCCATCATCGCCAGGATCGAACCGAAGCTGAGCGACTTGCGCGCGTTGGCCTCGACGTCACGCGTCAGGGAATCGGCCGTCGCTGCGTCGATCAGGCCTGTCTGCAGCCACCGCGCGATGTCGGACCTGACCCGTGTCGAGTACCCTGCCATGCCCTGCCTCCCCCGCTAGGTGGTTTTTTCAGCCGAACCAGCCAAACCGTTGACGTCACGGCACTTTCTGATTCTGGCTTCTTTGTGTCAGGTCCGTGAAGGCGCGTTAATGCTGCATTGCACAATTTGCATTGCTGCCATGCAGCCATAGCGCTTTTAAATCGATATGGGCCCGCCTATTTATGGTTCGTACACAAACGGAATGATCCGCAAGAAAGACGAAACGAGAACTACCATGAACCTGATCCGCAACTACCGCAACTGGCGCCGCTACAGGGACACCGTGTCCGAGCTGAGCCGCCTGAGCAACCGCGAACTGACCGACCTCGGCATCAGCCGCAGCGACATTCCATACGTCGCTCGCAAGGCGGTCTAATTCTTCGGACCGCGAATGGTCCGAACAAGTTTCAAAAAAAGAGAACGACAATGAACCTGATCCGCAACTATCGTAACTGGCGCGTTTATCGCGAGACGGTTACCGAGCTGGGTCGCCTTTCGAACCGCCAGCTGCATGATCTCGGTATCGTCCGCGACGAAATCAAGATCATCGCCCGCAAGGCGATCTAACGGAATTTCGCTGGGATCGACCTCCTCCCCGAGCCCAGCGAAGACGGTCAGCCCTTACCCTCCTCCCAAGGGTTGACCACCAAAACGGCGCCCGCCGCACCTCCTCCCACGGCGGGCGTTGTTTCCCCGGGGCAAACGAGTTTTGCCCCAGAGGTTTCGCCCCTCTTCAAATGGCGAAAGGAATTTCGTCAAAGCCGACCTCCTCCCCGGCGATGACGAATAGGCCCAACCTTCACCTCCTCCCGAGGGTTGGCCAACCAAACGGCGCCCGCCGCACCTCCTCCCGCGGCGGGCGCTGTTTCCCAGGTGGCAAACGGATTTTGCCCCAGAGGTTTCGCCCCTCTTCAAATGGCGAAAGGAATTTCGTCAAAGCCGACCTCCTCCCCGGCGATGACGAATACGGTCGGCCTTCACCTCCTCCCGAGGGTCGACCCCCAAAACGACACCCGCCGGACCTCCTCCCCCGGCGGGTGTTGTTGTTTTCAGGGCAGGCTCTCCCGACCAGGCGTTTCCCGTTCACCGCCGCGCGACAATTGCAATCGCGGCGGCAAGCGATTATTCCGGCGCTCATGAGCAAAAATCCTATCCACATCATCGGCGGTGGTCTCGCCGGTTCCGAAGCCGCATGGCAGGTGGCGCAGGCCGGCGTTCCCGTTGTGCTGCATGAAATGCGGCCCGTTCGGGGCACGGACGCCCACAAGACCGATGGCCTGGCCGAGCTGGTCTGTTCCAATTCCTTCCGCTCCGACGATGCCGAAAACAACGCGGTCGGGCTGCTGCACGCCGAAATGCGGCTGGCCGGCTCCTTGATCATGAGCGCCGGCGATGCCAACCAGGTGCCGGCCGGCGGCGCACTTGCCGTCGACCGCGACGGTTTCTCCGAGGCCGTGACGAAGAAGCTCGAGGCACACCCGCTGATCAGCATCCAGCGCGAGGAAGTGCCAGGCCTGCCGCCGGCGGACTGGGACCAGGCGATCATCGCCACCGGGCCACTGACCGCGCCTGGACTTGCCCAGTCGATAGCGGAGGCGACTGGCGCTGATGCGCTCGCCTTCTTCGACGCCATCGCGCCGATCGTCCATTTCGACACGATCGACATGGACATTTGCTGGTTCCAGTCGCGCTACGACAAGGTCGGGCCTGGCGGCACCGGCAAGGACTACATCAATTGCCCGATGGACAAGGAGCAGTACCTTGCCTTCGTGCAGGCATTGGTCAACGGCCAGAAAACGGAATTCAAGCAATGGGAAGGTACGCCCTATTTCGACGGCTGCCTGCCGATCGAGATCATGGCCGAGCGCGGCGTCGAGACGCTGCGCTACGGGCCGATGAAGCCGATGGGCCTGACCAATGCGCACAATCCGACGGTGAAGGCCTATGCGGTCGTCCAGTTGCGGCAGGACAATGCGCTGGGCACGCTCTACAACATGGTCGGTTTCCAGACCAAGTTGAAGCACGCTGAGCAGGTTCGTATCTTCCGCACCATTCCGGGACTGGAAAACGCCGACTTCGCCCGCCTCGGCGGCCTGCACCGCAACACCTACATCAACTCGCCGACGCTGCTCGACGCCTCGCTGCAGCTGAAGTCGCGCCCTGGCCTGCGTTTCGCCGGCCAGATCACCGGTTGCGAAGGCTATGTCGAAAGCGCCGCCATCGGCCTGCTCGCCGGCCGCTTCGCCGCCGCCGAACGGCTCGGCCACGCACAATCCCTTCCGCCACTCACCACGGCCTTCGGCGCGCTGCTCAACCACATAACCGGCGGCCATATTGTTTCCGATGACGAGCCAGGCAAGCGCTCGTTCCAGCCGATGAACGTCAATTTCGGCCTGTTCCCCCCGGTGGAAGCGCCGAAGACCGAAGGCAAGCGCCTGCGTGGCAAGGATAAAACGGTCGCCAAAAGGCATGCCATCACATCGCGTGCGCTGGGCGATTGCCGGCAATGGCTGGGGCTGCCGGCGCAAACGGCCGAAGCAGCGGAATAGCACCCCGGATTGGACCCCAAGGAGAAAGTAGGATACTATCCTACTTCACACCTACCGGAGCCGTTCTATGGAATCCGCCGAGAAACTGTCCATCACTGTCACGCCCGCAATGGCGCGCATGATCCGCGAGAAAGTCGAGGATGGGTCTTTCGGCTCCGCGAGTGAAGTCATCCGCGCCGCGCTTCGCGCTTTCCAGCGCGAAGAGGAAGAGCATGCCGAACGCATGGCCTCGATCAGGGCACGGGTGAAGGCGTCAATCGAGGATACCAGGCCGAATCTTTCTGGGGAGGAGGTTCGCGACCGCCTTGGGCGATTGTTCGCACAGTATTCGAGCCGCGCCGATGATCCGGCGGCTTGAGGTCGAATATCGCGAAAGCGCCAGTAACGATCTTGCAGACATTTTCAGATACCTCGTTGAGGCGAGCGGAAGCCCTGACGTCGCGAGAAAGTTCGTTCTGCGCATCGAAGGCCGTTGCCAGAACATCGGCAATGCACCTCGCGGCGGCCGCTCGCGCGACGACATTGTGCCGGGGCTGCGAACCGTCCCGTTCGAGCACTCCGCCGTCATCGCCTATGTGATCGAGGGCGATGTTGTCCGCATCGTCAACATCTTCTACGGCGGCCGTGACTACGAGACGCTGATGCGCGACGGCGGTTCGAGCGACGCCTCCTAGCCGCCAAAGCAGCTACTCCGCCGGCTCGGCACTCGCCACAGGCAGTCCCGGCTTGCCCGCCTCGCCGGGATTCCGCCTGACATAGGCGGCCTTCAGGCTTTCCGAGGTTTCGCGCGAACCGTCATGGCTCCAGCCCGGCGGCTTGATCAGATAATTCAGGCGCTCGCGCAGCGTCAGGCCCGGCGCGAAAGCGTCCCTGAACATGCCGATCCATTCGTGGAATGCCACTTTCAGCGGGTTGAAGGTGCCGAGATTCTTCACGATGCCATAGCGCGGCCGATCCTCCTCCAGTTCCGGCACGAATGTGCCGAACATGCGGTCCCAGATGATCAGCGTGCCGGCATAATTGGCGTCGAGATAGCGCGGATTGGTGGCGTGGTGGACGCGGTGGTGGGACGGCGTGTTGAAGATCAATTCGAACCAGCCCCACATCTTGCCGATGGTTTCGGTGTGGATCCAGAACTGCCAGACCAGGTTGAAGCCGAAGGTGAAGGCGATCACCGCCGGATGGAAGCCGAGCAGCACCAGTGGCGCCTGTAGCACGAACATGAAGGTGAACAGCCCGGTCCAGCTTTGCCGGAGCGCCGTCGACAGATTGTAATGCTGGCTCGAATGATGGTTGACATGCTCGGCCCACACCCAGCGCACCCGGTGCGCAATGCGGTGATAGACATAGTAGCGCAGGTCATCGAACAGGAAGGCGGCCAGGAACACCCAGACCGACAGGCCGAGATTGAAGATGCGGAACTGCCACAGCCACAGCAGCGCCCAGTAGGAGACGACGCCAAGCAGCAGCCCGGCGACGACATTGCCGGTGCCCATCATCAGGCTGGTCAGCGTATCGCGCGTCTCGAACGAGCCCTTGGCGCGGCCGCTGCGCACCAGCCAGAGCTCGATCAGGATCGCGGCGACGAAGAACGGAATGGCCAACTGGGTGACCTGGGGGAAATCATAGCTGTCCATCACGCGGCCTCCCTCGCGGAATTTGAATGATGCGACCCGAGAGCATTCAGCAAGGCCTGGGCATCGGCGGCACTCGCGAAGCGGAATCGGCCGCCCTTCCAGGTGAAATCCGTCAGCCGAACCAGAACCGTATGCGCCTCGCCGGCGCCGGACACCCTTGTGTCTGCAGGCGTGACGATGCGGGTCAAAAAGCAATCGCCGATGCCGTGAACAATGCCGATACGCCCTCGCCCAAGATCGAGAAATGCGGTCTTGGCATCCGCCGTCAGGCGGACTGTCGCAGCCGTCTCGTCAGGATAATCTTCTGCGAATCGGCGCAGCGCCTGATCCGGACCAGCCAGTGTGGCCGTCTTGCTGCCGCCCGTGAAATGCACCGCGGCAACCGACAGCGCAATGCCAAAGGCGACGATCGCGACCAGCACGGGCAAGCTCATGGATTTCCTCCGCGCCGGCCTGTCGTCTTCGGCGACAGTTTTCGGCTCGGCCGAATCCTTAACACGATTGACGTTTACGTCAAAGTGGCGGCCAGCCCTTGCTTGCGCGCCGCAACAGGAGCCAATGCCGGCGCAGGGCAGAGAGCCGCGCGACGCTGTCGAGCGGTGAATGGCTCGAGCCTTCCATCTTGTCGAGATAGGCGCGCGACAGCGCAAGTGGCATGAATGCCGGGCGCAACGACGCCGGCAACTCCGCAGCGCCCCGCTCGAAGGCTGAAAGGTGTTCGCGTGCCAGCGCGATCATCGCCGCCACGGCGCGCTGCGCTCCAGGCCCGCCATCGCCGGTAACAAACTCTTCCGGCGACGATCCCGCCGCCGCCAGGATGTCGGCGGGGATAAAGCACTGCCCGCGCTTGCGGTGCAGCGGCAGCAGCAGAAGTAGGCCGGTCATCGCCTGCGCACAGCCCGCCCTGCCCGCCAGTTCCGCAAAGCGCGGCGCCTCGACGGGATCAAGCACCATCGCCGCTAGCTGGATGAGCGCGGCTGCTGTCTCGCCGCAATAGCCTTCCAGATCCGTGCGCGACGGCATCGGATCGTCGTAGAGATCGAAGATGCGCGCTTCGAGCATATTCTCGAAGGCTAGTTTCGGCAGGCGATGAATGGAAATTGTCGCCTTCAGCGCGTCGGCGGTGGGATGGCCGATGCCTGCGCCTTCATTGTCGGCGGCGATGAGATCGCGCCACCATTGCAGCCGTACCTCACCCGGCAACGCTTCGTGTATGCGGTCGCGAATGCCCGCGACCTCGGCATTGAAAGCGTAAAGCGAAAACAGCGCATCGCGCTTGTCGACCGGCGCGTAGAGCGCCGTGAGATACCGGTCATGGTCGGCGGCGCGCACCGCGTCCATGACGATTTTGGCATTCTGGGACATATCAATCGACGGCGATGAGCGCGGCAGCCACGGCGCGGTCTTCCGCCAGAAGGACATTGTAGGTCCGCACCGCTGCCCCGGTCGACATCGGATCGGACGCTATGCCTGCCTCTTTCAAAGCCGCCCGCAGCGCTGCCGGCAACGGCCGGAGATCCTTGCCCATGCCGACCAGCAGGATCTCGACCTTGTCGGCCTCGGCCAGAAGTTTGTCGAAATCCGCCACCGTCAGCGCTGCCGCGTCCGCCGGCTCCCAGCCACGGATGCCGGATGGCAGGCACAGCAACGAGCCGCGGTGCGACATGTCGGCAAAGCGGAACCCGCCATTGCCATAGGCCTCGATCGGAGCGCGGCCTGGGAAATGCGCCTCGCGGATGACGATCCCTTTGCCGGTCACCACTCAGTCACCCCTTCGGGGCCGCGCGTCAGGTCGCGACCGCCTTGCCGCCGCCGACCGGCTTCTCCTCGTCGGCCGTGGTCTGTGGCCGCAGCTTGAACAGGATCAGCAGCGGTGCGGCGATGAAGATCGACGAATAGGTGCCGAACACGACGCCGAACAGCATCGCCATGGTGAAGGAGCGGATGACCTCGCCGCCGAACAGCACCAGTGCCAGCAAAGCCAGGATCGTCGTCACCGAAGTCAGCGTCGTTCTCGAAAGCGTCTCGTTGATGGCGTTGTTGAGCAGCTGAGGCAGCGGCATTCGCTTGTATTTTCGCAGATCCTCGCGGACGCGGTCATAGACCACGATCGTATCGTTCAGCGAATAGCCGATGATGGTCAGGATCGCCGCCAGCGATGACTGGTTGAATTCAAGGCCCGTTATCACGAAGAAGCCGAGCGTCATGACCACGTCGTGCACGGTCGCAACGATGGCGCCGACCGCGAACTGCCACTCGAAGCGGAACCAGACATAGATCAGGATGCCGATGAGCGCGATCAGCATGGCGATCGTGCCTTGCTTGGCGAGTTCGCCCGACACGGTCGGCCCGACGACCTCGACGCGGCGGAAGTCATAACTGTCCTGCAACTCGCCGCGCACCTTGTCGATGACCGTCTGTTCGGCGTTCTCGCCCGCATCCTGGGCGCCGACACGGATCAGCACATCGTTCGGCGCGCCGAACTGCTGCACCTGCACTTCGCCGATGTTGAGCTCGGTCAACCTGGCGCGGATATCGCCGAGATTGGCGTCGCCGCTCTTGGACTGCACCTCGATCAGCGAGCCGCCCTTGAAATCGATGCCGTAATTGATGTCGACGGTCATGAACAGCACGACCGACAGCACCGACAGGATGCTCGACAGGGCGAAAGTCCAGCGGCGGATGCCCATGAACGGAATTTTCGTACCGGGCGGAATGAAGGTCACCGGCGCCCTCGGCAATTCCTTCGGACGGGCGCGGCGCAGCCAGATCGACACCAGCAGGCGCGTGAAGGTGAAAGCGGTGAACACCGTGGTCAGGATGCCGATGGCGAAGGTGATAGCGAAACCTTTGACCGGCCCAGTGCCGAGATAGAACAGCACCACCGTCGCGATCAGCGAGGTAACGTTGGAGTCGACGATCGTCGCCAGCGCCTTGGTGAAGCCCGTATCGATCGCCTGGATCACCGAGCGCCCGTTTCGTCGCTCCTCGCGGATACGTTCATAGATCAGCACGTTGGAATCGACAGCCATGCCGATGGTCAGCACGATACCGGCGATACCGGGCAAGGTCAGCGTCGCGCCGAGCAGCGACAAGAGCCCGACGATCATCGCCACGTGCACCGCCAGCGCGATGTTGGCGAGGAAGCCGAGGAAACCATAGGCGACGAACATGAAGGCGACGACGAGGATCGAACCGATGATACCGGCGACCTTGCCGGCATGGATCGAATCCTGGCCAAGGCCCGGACCCACGGTACGTTCCTCGATAACGGTCAATGTCGCCGGCAACGCGCCGGCACGCAAAAGCACGGCCAGATCGTTGGCGCTCTGGGCGGTGAAATTGCCTGAAATCTGGCCGGTGCCGCCGAGGATCGGCTCACGGATCTGCGGCGCCGAAATCACCTGGTTGTCGAGGATGATGGCGAACAGCTTGCCGACATTCTGCGAGGTCGCCTGGCCGAAGCGCGCGGCGCCCTTCGAATCGAAGCGGAATGAAACCACCGGCTCGTTGTTCTGCGAATTGTACGTCGCTTGCGCGTCGACGAGGTTTTCGCCCGAAACGATGACGCGGTTTTCAATCAGATACGGAACCGGCGGATCGTCCTGGGAATAGAGCACCGAGGAGCCGGCGGGCGGACGACCCTTGAGCGCGTCCTGCACAGGCATCGACTGATCGACCATCTGGAAGGTCAGCTTTGCGGTCTGGCCGAGGATTTCCTTCAGCCGCTGCGGATCCTGCAGGCCGGGCACCTGGACAAGGATACGGTCGTCGCCTTGCCGCTGGACGATGGGCTCGGTGGTGCCGAGCTCGTTGACGCGGCGTTCCACCACTTCGATCGATTGCGCCAAGGCGGTCGACGTGCGGTATTTGATGCCGGCGTCGGTGACGGTGAACTTGAGCAGGCCCGGTTCGGAATCGTCCAGCGACATTTCCTGGATCGACCCGCCGGTGAACAGGCCGGCGGCGACCGGATCGGTCAAGGTCTTCAACGCCTTCTTGGCGGCATCGAGTTGCGCCGGATCCGTGATGCGGACCTGCAAGGTCCGCCCCGTACCGCCAAGGCCGGTGTAGCCGATCTTGGCGTCGCGCAGCAGCGTGCGGATTTCGTCGCGCGTCGTCTCGAGCCGATCCTTGATCAGATCGTTCTGGTTCATCTCGAGCAGGATGTGCGAACCGCCCTGCAGATCGAGGCCGAGTGTCATTTGCCGCTTCGGCACCCAGCTCGGGAGCTGGGCCAATGTGCTCGCGGGAATGAGATTGGGCGCGGCGAGGACCACTGTGGCGGCCACGGCCAGCCAGATCAGGATCATCTTGAAGCGCGAAAAATACAGCATATGGCGTCGTCCGTCAGAGCGTGTCCGCGGATCGCTCCGCCTGGAATTAGGTTATTTCTTGGCGTTCTGGTTCGCCACGGGTTCGCCCTTGACGCGCACGTCGGCGATCGTCGAGCGCAGCGCGGTCACCTTGGTGCCGCCGCCGAGGTCGATCTCGAGCTCATTGTCGTCGATCACCTTCGTCACCTTGCCGACGAAACCGCCGCCGGTGACGACCGTGTCGCCGCGACGGACCGCCGCCAGCATCTCGCCGCGCTTCTTCAGCTGCGTGCGCTGCGGGCGGATGATCAGAAAATACATGATCACGAAAATCAGGACAAACGGCAAAATGCTGATGAGCATATCGGGAGAGGTGCCGCCGATGCCTTGGGCGTATGCCGGTGTCACGAACATCGAGAGTACTCCTGAATTTTGAAAACAGCCGCCAACCGTCCTGCGGAGTTTGGCGGCCCCTTGAAATTTGGCCGGAATATAGTCGGTAAAGTTGTCAATGCAACTGCGCGGCCGGGCAAATCGGCTGCTTTTCCGGCCTGCCGGGCCGTGTTAGAGCATGATCGCGAAAAGCGCGAGCCGGTTTTCGGAAAAGATCACGCTCGAACAAAAGGTTGGAACCGGTTTCGAACCCGACGGAATCGAACGGGTCCCACCTGCCCGCCCCGCGGAAACGAACCAAAAGACCTGAAATGACCGACAGCAGCATCGACGCCCTCAACAAGAAACTTGACCGCCTGATCGAGGCTGTCAGCCGCCTCGCCCCGCCGCCCGTGCCCGAAACCGACCTTGGTGAAGCCGATTGCTTCGTCTGGCAGGCTGATCCGGGCTACCTGGAGCCGGTGCGCAAGGTCAACCGCGTCGATATCGGCCTGATCCGGGGCGTCGACCGTGTCCGCGACATCCTTGTCGACAACACCGAGCGCTTCGCCGCCGGCCATCCGGCCAACAATGTGCTGTTGTGGGGCGCGCGCGGCATGGGCAAATCGTCGCTGGTCAAGGCCGTGCATGCCGAGATCAATGCCAAGGCCAAATCACAAAAGGCCAGATCCGACCTGCCGCTGAAGCTGATCGAGATCCACCGCGAGGACATCGACACGCTGCCGAAGCTGATGGGCTTGCTGAAAGCAGCCCCCTTCCGCTTCATCCTGTTTTGCGACGATCTGTCCTTCGATCACGACGATACATCCTACAAGTCGCTGAAGGCGGCGCTTGAGGGCGGCGTCGAGGGGCGCCCGGCCAATGTCATCTTCTACGCCACCTCGAACCGCCGCCATCTGTTGCCGCGCGACATGATCGACAATGAGCGCTCGACAGCCATCAACCCGTCCGAGGCGGTCGAGGAAAAGGTCTCGCTGTCCGATCGTTTCGGACTTTGGCTCGGCTTCCACAAATGCTCGCAGGACGAATATCTCGAGATGATCAACGGTTATGCAAGCCATCATGGCCTCGACATCGATCCCGAGCAGCTGCGCGCCGAGGCGCTGGAATGGGCGACGACGCGCGGCAGCCGCTCGGGCCGCGTCGCCTGGCAGTTCACGCAGGATCTGGCCGGCCGGCTTGGCAAGCCGCTGAAGGATTGAGGCATCGCCAAAGCAAATTCCGGGATGTCACCTGGGCGGCTGCGCCCGTCGCAAGTCACGCGGCGTCTGGCCAATCTCGCGGCGCATCCAATGCGCCAGATGTGATTGGTGCGCGAAGCCCGTCAGTTCCGCAACCTCGCTTGTGCTGAGATCGCCCTGCTGCAGCAGAACGCGCGCGCGTTCGACGCGACGTCGCAACACATAACGATGCAGGGTGATGCCCATTGCCACCTTGAACCATGTCCGCAAATGCGAGCTGCTGGCGCCGGCAACCCGGCTCAGGCGATGAATCGAAAGCGGCTCATGGAGGGCGGCTTCAATGTGCTCCAGGACGCGCTTGAGCTGGGCATCCGACAGCCGGTTTGTTCGATCGATGTCTGAATCATCGAAGCCAAGCAACCTGACCGCGAGCGCGGCGCCGATGCTGTCGGCAAACAGAGAGCCGCTCGGCGCGCCGGCATCGAGATCGCTCTGGAGTGCTCGAGCAAGATGTTCGATGCGTTGGTCACGAAGCAAATGGCGTGTGTCGAGCCGCGTTGCCAGCGCCTTGCCGCCAAGTTCCGCCGCCACCCTTTCCATAAGGGCTGGCTGCAAGACAATCTCAATCGTATCGAACGGGGTTTCAGCCTCGAAACCGCCCTCCTCGCCAGCCGGCACCAGGTCGATGTCGCCGGCACGCCTGACGAAATATCGCCCAACCTGATTGCAGTAGGAGCGCGTCGCCGCGCTTGCATGCACCATGATGCGATGGTCTGACGCGCGCGACAGACGGTGGACGCCGGCCTCGATATGCCGGGAAACCATTGTGATGTCGGAGGAGGATCGGGCCGGAGCGAATTGCGGACGCATGCTCTCTCGATTCATGGCAAAACCTGTCCAAGATTTGGCAATTCCCGCGCGATTTTCAATGCCGGGAACCGGTACTCACGCCTCTCCATCAAGCAGAGAGGTTGCCATGAGTTTCTATGTTGTTGTCGGCGCGGGCCCGGTTGGACGCGAGACCGCTCGCCTTCTTGGCGAGGAAGGACATGACGTCGTCCTCACGAGCCGAAGCGTCGGCTCGAACGCACTGCGCAACGTGCGGGCCATGCAAGCCGACGCCACGGATGCCTCGGAACTGGCGCGTATCTGCCAGGGCGCCGAGGCCATCTTCATGTGTGCCATGGCCACGTATCATCGGTGGCCGACCGACTTTTTCCCCATCATCGACGGAACCGTGCGCGCGGCGGAAGCGGTCGGCGCGAAGCTCATCGTGCTCGGAAACCTCTATGGCTACGGGGCAAATGCCGATAGCCCGCTTCGCTCCGACCTGTCTCTGGACCCGACTTCGAAGAAGGGAACCGCCCGGACGATCATGTGGCAGCGGGCGGTTCGTGCCAGTGTACCGGCGATCGAATTACGGTCCAGCGACTATCTCGGACATGGCGCAATCAGCTATTTCTCACTGGTCGCGCTGCCCTCCATCATCGAGGGCAAGCCTACCGCCTTCATTGGAGACCTCGACGCAACCCATGCCTGGGCCTTCACCAAGGACGTCGCCAGGACACTTGTCGCGGCCGCCCGCTACAGGGGTGAATGGGGACGGGCGTTTCACGTTCCCTCGCAATACGCCTCCCCTCGGGAACTCATCCAGAAAACCGCGGCGATGCTCGGGCAAGAGATTTCAGAGACACGTTCCTACTCCGTCCCCGAAATGGAGGCCCTGGGCATGCATGAGCTCATCGAGATGAGCTACCTCTTTGAACGTCCCTTGCTGGTCGACTCCTCGGACGCCGAGACACTTCTCGGCGTGAAGGCCAGCAGCCTTGAGGAGATGATCGCCGACACGCTCCTTGATCATCTCTGAGCCTTGCGGGCAGACATTTTGCAAAACTGAAAAAGCCCGCTCCTCGCGGAACGGGCTGAGCCGGCGGGCCGGACTGGAGGTCAGACGGCCCGCAAATCGCTTTTTTTATTCTATTCGAGATAGGTCGAGGGATCGACCGGCGCCGAGTTCTTGCGCACTTCGAAGTGCAGCTTCGGCGAGTCCGTCGTGCCGCTCATGCCCGAAAGTGCGATTTCCTGGCCGCGCTTGACCTTCTGGCCGCGCTGCACCTCGATCGAGCTGGCATGGCCGTAGACAGTGACCAGGCCGTTCTCGTGGCGCACCAGCACCGTGTTGCCGAATTCCTTGAGCCCGTCACCGGCGTAGATGACGACGCCGTTTTCGGCTGCCTTGATCGGCGTGCCGGTGGGCACGGCGATGTCGACGCCGTCCTTGCCGGATCCGAAGCCGGAGATCACCCGGCCGCGCACCGGCCAGCGCATCTTGCCGATACCCGTGGCGCCCGGCGCCACCGCGTCGTCGTCCTCGGCCTGCTGAATGACTTTCGCATCCTTCTTCGGCGGCGTGTAGGACGCCAGTGTTTCCGATGGCGTGGTCTTTGTCGGGGGTTGCGTGGTTGCCGTGGTCACCGGATCGACCTTCGCCGGCTTTGCGCTGGCGACCGTTGCCGTTCCACCGGCCGGCACTTTCAGGGTCTGGCCGATCTTGAGCAAACCGTCCTTCATGCCGTTGGCCTGCTTCAGAGCCACGACGCCAACGCCGGTCTTCCTGGCAATCGAGGACATCGTGTCGCCCGACTGGACCGTGTAGGTACCGCCGGCGCCGGTTGCCTTGGCTACCTGCGCGGGCTTGGGCTCCTTGGGCTGGCTCGCGGCGGCCGAAGCATCGACCTGAGCGGCGGACTTGCCCTCCTTGAGCTTCGGCTGCTGCGGGAGAACGGCAACCTTGTCCGGCGCGGTGGCCGGCAAGTCGCGCTTGCCATCCTTTGCCGGTTTTGCATCGGCGACTTTCGGCTCGGCCTTGCTCGAATAAGCATAGGCCGGAATGACGATCTTCTGACCGGTCTTCAGCCCCTTGGTCGGGCTCAGGCCATTCACCTTCATGATGACATCGGCCGGCACCTTGTAATGCGCTGCCAGGCCGGAAATGGTCTCGCCGTCCCTGACGACGATCTCGGTCGCATGCGGCGTGCCGGCCTGCGCCATCTTCGGTGCGTCGGGCTGGGCATTCTTGAATGGCCTCGCGGCCGGCTCGACAGTGCCGGTCGTCGTCCTGTCGACATGAGGAGCGGGCCGAACCATGGCCGGCGCCGATGCGACACGGACGGGATTGGCGGCCGGCGCGAGCGCCGGAGCGGGTTGCGCCTGGGCGGAAACGGGCGGAGGCAGCGGCCGGCTGGAGACCGGCTCGAGACTGGAGCGGCTGACCGACTGCGTGTGGCTGCCGTCGAGCGGGGCTGCCGAGACATCGCCCGGATAGGGCTGCACGGCATCCTGCTTGTTGATGATGGCGCGCTGATTGTTGGTCGAGGAAGTGAAGACGTCGTCGACACTGTTGAACCGCGACGCCTGGGAACTGCACCCGGCGGCCGCGCCCGCAATCATGAGAACGGCGCAGCCCCGCGCCAGATTGCGACTATTTGCCTTCAAAACATTGAGTTGCATCGCACTAACCCGCACAAACTCTGCACCAACTGAGACAGGATTAAAGCGCGTTAATGTTACTGGCCGGTTAACCCATTAGAATCCGACGAAAATTTTCTTAAAACATTTTCGAGTGCGCTGGAGGCGCCTAGATGACCGCGGCGACGCTGCGCAGGATCGGCTGCAGCCGCACGAGCCCGATGTCCTCACGCTCGAAACGGCTGCCGACCTTTGTGAGCTTGGCCAGCACCTGCTCGCCCTCCTCCGGCCCGATCGGCGCGATGACGATGCCGCCGCTCGACAATTGGTCGAGCAGGAAGCGCGGCAGGCTGTCGAAGGCAGCCCAGGCGACGATACGGTCGAACGGCCCCTCGGCGGGCAAACCGGCTGAGCCGTCGGCCTGGCGCGCTATGGCGTTGCTGATGCCGAGCGCTTCGAAGCGCTGCTTCGCCTGTTCGGTCAGGGTCTTGTAGCGATCTATGGTGACGACACGCGCGGCGAGCCGCGACATCACGGCGGCCGTATAAGCCGAGCCGGTGCCGATCTCGAGCACGCGATTGCCGGGCTCGATGGCAAGCGCCGCGATCACCGCCGCTTGCATGTCCGCGCCTTCGATAGCCTCGCCGCACTCGATCGGCAGCATGCGGTCGGACCAAGCGATCTGGTGGAACTGCGCCGCCAGGAAACCTCGCCGTGGCGTTGCCTCGAAAGCCGCGATCAAGGCCTTCGGCACAGTTCCCCTGCCGCGCAGGCGCAGGAGGAAAGCGGCAAATCCTTCGCGGTCATCGATTGGCGGGTTCATGCAAGCGCCTTGCTCAGCTGGTCACGGATCTCATGCGCGGTAAGGTCGAGCTGCAATGGCGTCACCGACACCAGGCGATTGCGCAAGGCGTGGAGATCGGTGCCTCGCTTGCCCTCGACCGGCTCGCGGCCAAATCGCAGCCAATAGTAAGGCAGCCCGCGCCCGTCGCGGCGTTCGTCGACCCACAGGCTGTGCACGAGCTTGCCCTGCGAGGTGACCACCGTGCCGGCGACCTCCTCGGGAAGGCAGTTCGGAAAATTGACGTTGAGCAGCACGCCGTCCGGCAGCGGCGTCGCGACGAGCTTCTTCAACAGCGCCGGCGCCAGCGCTTCGGTGGTCTCGTAGGGGACGACGCGATCCTCGCCGACATAGGAGTAGCCCTGGCTGAGCGCGATCGAGCGGATGCCGAGCAGCGCGCCTTCCATGGCGCCGGCGACGGTTCCCGAATAGGTCACGTCGTCGGCGATGTTGGCGCCGGAATTGATGCCGGACAGGATCAGGTCGGGCGCACCGGGCAGGATCTTCTTCACCCCCATGATGACGCAGTCGGTCGGCGTGCCGCGCACGGCAAAGTGCTTCTCGCCGATCTTGCGCAGCCGCAACGGCTCCGAGATCGACAGCGAATGCGCATAGCCGGACTGGTCCTGCTCCGGCGCCACCACCCAGACATCGTCGGAGAGCGTGCGGGCGACGCGTTCGAGTGACGCCAGGCCCTCGGCATGAATGCCGTCGTCATTGGTCAGAAGAATGCGCATTATTTCGATTCGATCTTTTCCAGACCGCCCATGTAAGGCCGCAGCACTTCAGGAATGGTTACGCTGCCATCCTCATTCTGGTAGTTTTCGATGACAGCTATGAGAGCGCGCCCGACAGCGGTGCCCGAGCCGTTGAGCGTATGGACGAAGCGATTGGCCTTGCCATCCTTGTCCTTGTAGCGGGCGTCCATGCGGCGCGCCTGGAAATCGCCGCAGACCGAGCAGGACGAGATTTCGCGATAGGCGTTCTGGCCAGGCAGCCAGACCTCGATGTCATATGTCTTGCGCGCGCCAAAACCCATGTCGCCGGTGCACAGAACCATGGTGCGGAATGGCAGCTCGAGCCGCTTCAGCACTTCCTCCGCGCATTGCGTCATCCGCTCATGCTCGGCGAGCGAGGATTCCTGATCGGTGATCGACACAAGTTCGACCTTGTAGAACTGGTGCTGGCGCAGCATGCCGCGCGTATCGCGCCCGGCCGAGCCTGCTTCCGAGCGGAAGCACGGCGTCAGCGCCGTGTAGCGCAACGGCAGTTTTTCATGCGCGGTGATTTCCTCGCGCACGAGATTGGTAAGCGGCACCTCGGCGGTGGGGATCAGGCCAAGCCTGCCCTCCCCGTGCGGCGTGAAGAACAGATCCTCCTCGAACTTCGGCAGCTGGTTGGTGCCGAAAAGCACCTCATCGCGGACCATCAGCGGGGGGATGACTTCCTCATAGCCGTGTTCGGTCGTGTGCAGGTCGAGCATGAACTGGCCGATCGCGCGTTCCATCCGCGCCAGGCCGCTCTTCAGCACGGTGAAGCGCGAGCCCGACAGCTTTGCCGCCCGCTCGAAATCCATCATCCCGAGCGCTTCGCCGATCTCGAAATGCTCCTTCACCCAGTTCGGCCGCGTCGGCACCTTGCCGACGATGTGCTTGACGACATTGTCGTGCTCGTCCTTGCCGACCGGCACGTCATCGAGCGGCACGTTGGGCAGCACCGCCAGCGCATCGCTCAGCGCCTTGTCGAGTTCGCGCTCGCGCGCCTCGCCATTCTGGATAAAGGTCTTGATCTCGCCGACTTCGGCTTTCAGTTTCTCGGCAAGGGCGGCATCGCCCGAACGCATGGCGTTGCCGATCTCCTTCGAGGCGGCGTTGCGGCGCTCCTGTTTGGTCTGCAGCTCGGTGACGTGCTCACGCCGCGCCTCGTCCCTGGCGATCAAATCATCGACCGTGGACTGCGCCTCTGCCGCCGACCACGAGCGCTTGGCCAGCGCCTCGACAAGGGCCTTCGGGTTGTCGCGAATCCATTTGATGTCAAGCATGGTCTATCCGTCCTCGGGTAGCATGTCGCCCAAAAGTGCGCAGCGGTTTTGGGACAGCGACATGCTCAAAACAAAAACTGAAACGCACCGCCTTGATGGCGATGCGTTTCAGTCAGAGGGCGTAAACCGCATCCTTGACCGATGCAAGATGAGGCTGGGCGGCGGTTGTCGTTTTCCGCCGCGTTGATGTCTTAGGAGGCTGCCGGCGCCGGAGGTTCGTCCGGTGCCTTGTCCGCCACGGTCTCGGCGGCTTCCTGCTTCTCGCGTGCCAGGCGCTCGCGCTCCTGGCTGCGCTCGATCCACCGCGCGGCCCAGATGGCGACCTCGTAGAGCAGGATGGTCGGAATGGCCAAGCCGATCTGGCTCATCGGATCGGGCGGCGTCAGCACCGCCGCGACAACGAAGGCGATGACGATCGCCCATTTGCGCTTCTCGGCCAGCGCCTTGGACGACAGCATGCCGACGCGGGTCATCAGGCTGGTCACCACCGGCAACTGGAACACCAGGCCGAAGGAGAAGATCAGCGTCATGATCAGGCTGAGATATTCCGACACTTTCGGCAGCAGCGAAATCTGCACCTGCTCGTCGGTACCGGCCTGCTGCATGGCGAGGAAGAACCACATCACCATCGGCGTGAAGAAGAAATAGACCAGCGAGGCGCCCATCAGGAACAGGATGGGCGACGCGATCAGGAACGGCAGGAAGGCGTTGCGCTCGTTCTTGTAGAGGCCGGGCGCGATGAATTTGTAGATCTGCGTGGCGATCAGCGGAAAGGCGATCACCATGCCGCCGAACATGGCGAGCTTGACCTGCGTGAAGAAGAATTCCTGCGGCGCGGTGTAGATCAGCTCGACCTTGTGAGGGTCGAGACCCGCCCACTTGGTCGCCCATTTGAACGGCACGACCAGAAGGTTGAACAGCTTCTTGGCGAAGAAGAAGCAGACCAGGAAGGCGACGAAGAAGCCGCCAAGCGACCAGATCAGCCGGCGGCGCAACTCGATGAGATGCTCGATCAGCGGCGCCGACGACTTTTCGATCTCGTCCTTTTCCTTGTCCGAAACGCTCACTTGGCGGCTCCAGCCGTCTTCTTGGTGGCCGGCTTCTTCGCGGGCGCGGGTTTCGGTTCGGCTTTCGCCACGGCCTTGGCGGCAGTCGCCTTGGCGGCGGCGGGCTTCGTCGCAGCGGCGGTTGCAGGCTTTGCTGCTGTCGCGACCTTTGTCGCTGGTGCGGCTTTTGCGGTCGCCGCGGGTGCGGCTTTTGCCGTCACCGTCTTCGCGGATGTCGGGGCCTTGGCCGGCGCTTTTGCCACCGGTGCCGACTTGGCAGCCCTCTTGGCCGCGGATGCCTTTGGCGCCACGGCAGCTTCCGTGGATGCCGATACCACCGATTCATCGGTCATCGCCGGGAAAATCGGTGTTGGCGCCGCAGCTCCTGCAGCACTGACGCCAGGCATTTCCGTTGCGCCATTCTTCAACGGCTCGGCCGGCAGTGGGGTCGAAGCGGCGGGCGCCGACGGATCGGCGGCCGGCTTCGGCTTCATCGCGGCGTCGACGCCGGCGCGCACATCGGCGGCCGCCTGCTCGAACGGATTGAGCTGCTTCTTGATCTCGGCAACCGGGCTGAGGCCCCTGAGCTCGTCGACCGACTTCTTCACGTCGTCGAGCTCAGCTTCCTTCAGTGCGTCGTTGAATTGTTTCTGGAAGTCGGCCGCCATGGCGCGCAGCTTCGCCGTCGTGCGGCCGAAGGTGCGCAGCATATTGGGCAAATCCTTCGGCCCGACGACCACGATCATGACGATCGCGATCACCAGCATTTCGGTCCAGCCGACTTCAAACATGGCACTCTGTTCCGACTAGAACTTCTTGGCTCAGCTCTTGCTGGCTTTTTCCTTCACGGCCGAAACGGTCTCGTCGGCACGGTGTTCGACGGTGCGCTTGTCATCTGCGACGTCGTCGTCCGCCATGCCTTTCTTGAAGCTCTTGATGCCCTTGGCCATGTCACCCATCAGCTCGGGAATCTTGCCGCGGCCGAAAACCAGCAGCACGATCACCAGCACGATCATCCAGTGCCAAATCGAAAATGAACCCATAGCAAATCTCTCTCGAATGTTTTCCCTGGCGATGATCTATGCGTTTTCGCGTTGGGATTCAAACACAACAGCGACAGAGTTTATGAAAGGGTGACGGATGTCACGCTTTTTCGACTCACTGGCCCGCTACCAATCGGCGCATCTACGACCTATCGGCGCGCTTTGACAGAGGCCGGCGGGTCAATCTTCCGTGACGCGCGGTGTCAGCAGGCCAAGTTCCTCGAGGTCGATGTCGGTCAGCGGATCCTCGTCCTCGGTCAGCGCATCGGGGTCGGCCGGCGGCTGCGGAATGGAGAAATTGGACGGCATGCGGCCCGATAGCAGGCCCGCGCCCTTCAGCTCCTCCATGCCGGGAAGATCGCGGATTTCCTCGAGCGCGAAATGGTCGAGGAAGGTTTCGGT
This sequence comes from Mesorhizobium sp. B2-1-3A, assembly GCF_006442655.1. NCBI lineage: Bacteria > Pseudomonadati > Pseudomonadota > Alphaproteobacteria > Hyphomicrobiales > Phyllobacteriaceae > Mesorhizobium > Mesorhizobium sp. B2-1-3A. The sequence continues at coordinate 211,978 of NZ_VFWK01000004.1, read as the reverse complement.
GGTGCCGTAGGTGACGGGACGGCCGGGCGTTTTGCGACGGCCGCGCATGCGCACCCATTCCGTCTCGAGCAGCGTGTCTAGCGTGCCCTTCGAGGTCTCGACGCCGCGGATGTCCTCGATCTCGGCGCGCGTCACCGGCTGGTGGTAAGCGATGATCGCCAGCACTTCGAGCGCCGCGCGCGACAACTTGCGCTGCTGCACCGTGTCGCGGCTCATCAGGAAGGCGAGATCGCCGGCGGTGCGGAACGCCCAGGCGTCGCCGACCCGCACAAGATTGACGCCGCGCCGGGCGTAGACCTGCTGCAATTCGTCCATGGCGAGGGCGATATTGATGCCATCGGGAAGGCGTGCGGCAAGCTGCTTTTCGCTGACCGGTTCGGCGCTGGCGAACACGATCGCCTCGGCCATACGCACGGCCTCCGCCATATGCAGGCGCTCGGCCGGATTCTGTGGCGGATTCTGGGGCGAAGCCTGGTCGAGATCGCCCTCGTCCGGCCCATCATCCACCTTGAAGGGGATAACAGAAGCGTTGGCGCGTTCGCTCATGATGCAACCTCGACTGCCTTGATTGCCGGTGCGCGGTGGTCGCGCAGATAGATCGGCGCGAACACCTCGTCCTGCCGCACATCCATCTTGCGCTCGCGCACCAGTTCCAGTGTCGCCGCGAATGAGCTGGCGATCGCCGTGCGCCGCTCTTCCGGACTGGTCATGTATCGGATGAGGAAGCTGTCGAGAGCCGTCCAGTCCCGCAGCGAGCCGATCAGCCGGGTTAGGATGTCGCGCGCGTCCTTGAGCGACCAGACACCACGCCGGGCGATCGTCACATTGGTGATCGCCTGCTTCTGCCGCTGCTGGGCATAGGCGGTCAAGAGGTCGTAAAGCGACGCCGAATAGGTGTTGCGCTTCTCGATAATGACCATTTCGGGCATGCCGCGCGCGAACACGTCTCGACCGAGCCGGTTGCGGTTGACGAGACGCGACGCCGCATCACGCATGGCCTCGAGCCGCTTCAGACGGAATTGCAGCACCGCCGCCAGTTCCTCGCCGCTTTCGCCCTCTTCGCCAGGCTGCTTGGGGATCAGGAGCTTCGACTTCAGGAACGCCAGCCACGCCGCCATCACCAGATAATCGGCGGCAAGCTCGAGGCGCAGCGCCCTCGCCGTCTCGACAAAGGCCAGATATTGCTCGGCCAGCGCCAGGATGGAAATACGCGCCAGGTCGACCTTCTGGTTGCGGGCAAGATGCAGCAAGAGATCGAGCGGACCTTCGAAGCCGGCGACGTCGACGACCAGCGAGGGGTCGCCGGTCAGCCGTGAATCATCGTTCTCGGCCCACAGGCGGTCCATCGGTGCGGCCTTCGCGGCCTTGCTGTCCAATGTTTCCGCCACAGCCTTGTCACTTCCTTGTCGTTAGGCCACCGCATCGAAATAGGTGGCGAATTCAGCGCGTATCTCGGTTTCCTCGGCCGCGTCGCGTTTCCTTATATAGGTCAGAGCCCGCTTTGCACGCTCCAGCGACTTGCCTTCAAGCCCCGTGGTGCGCGATGCGATGCCCGCCATCTCCTCGAAAACGCCGTTGCAGTGAAGGACCAGATCGCAGCCCGCCGCAAGGATCGAGGCCGCCTTTGTCGGGAAATCCCCAGAAAGTGCCTTCATCGAGGTGTCGTCGCTCATCAAGAGCCCGTCAAAGCCGATGTCGCGGCGGATGATCTCGTCGATGACCTTGCCCGACGTCGTCGCCGGGTTCTTCGGGTCGATGGCGCTATAGACGACATGCGCCGTCATTGCCATCGGCAGGTCGTTGAGTTCCCGGAACGGCGCAAAGTCATGCCGCTGCAGATCGCTGAGCGAAGCGTCGACCGTCGGCAGCTCGAAATGCGTGTCGGCAAAGGCCCGGCCATGCCCCGGAATATGCTTCATCACCGGCAGCACCCCGCCGGACATCAGGCCTTCGGCGGCGGCGCGGCCGAGTTCGATGACCGCGCGCGGCTCCTTGCCATAGGCGCGCGCGCCGATCACATCGCTGGCGCCTTCGATCGGCACGTCGAGCACCGGCAGGCAATCCGCCGTAATGCCGTAGCGCAGCAGGTCGAAGGCGTGCAGGCGCGCCATCAGCCATGCGGCACGCGCGCCGGCGTCGTGATCGTCGCGCCACAGCGCGCCAAGCGCCCCGCCGGCCGGATAGTTGGGAGCCAGCGGTGGCCGCAGGCGTTGCACCCGGCCGCCTTCCTGGTCGATGAAAACGAGCGCGTCTGGGCGTCCGATACAGTCGCGCATCTCGGCGACCAGATCGCGGATCTGCTCGGTCTCGCCAATGTTGCGGGCAAACAGAATGAAGGCCCACGGGCATTCATTGCGATAGAAATTGATTTCTTCGCGGGTGAGCGATTTCCCGGCACAGCCGAGGATCATGGATTTTGATTCGGTCATGTCAGGAGTTTAGGGCTTCGCGCGACCAAAGGGAATCGCTTGCGATCACATGCGGTCCAACGCCGGAAGTGCTTCCACATGAAAACGCTGGGCACACGAAAAAGCCGGCGCTGCCCAAGGCCGCGCCGGCTTTGAAAGGTTGGATCGGCGACTAACGCGAGACGAAGCAGTTGCCGCCGGCCGCCTTGTAGCTGGTGCACAGGTTGATGGCATCGTTGCGCGACTGAGCCGCGACGCGGACGCGGTAGAACGTGCCCTTGCCGGCGATCTCGGCCTTGACGATGTTGGCGGTGCGGCCGGCAAGCACGCTGCCATAGCGGCGCTGCAGATCCTGGTAGGTCGACTGGGCGCTCTCCACCGTCGGCTGCGAAGCAACCTGCATCGACCACGAACCGCCACCGGTCGCCGTCGTTGCCGGATCGATGGAAGCGACCTGATCGGGCTTGACCTCGCCGACGACGTCGACCGGCTGGTCGGACGGGCGCTGCGGCGCGATCGCAACCTTGGCCGGGGTGTTGGTCGACTGGGCCTTGGCCGGTTTGGCTGCCGGCTTGAGGGCCGGCTCGTCGTCCGACTGGGCGGCGGGCGCCACGGTGCCGGTCTGATCGGCATCGGCAGACGGCGCGACATGCTGCGGCGCCGGATCGGTCGGCTCGGCGGCCGCGACCTGCGGCGCGGCGGGCGCCGGGTCCTCGCGCGGCACCAGCGAGCCATCCGACTTGACAACCATGGTCCTCACCTTGCGCGGCGCAACGGCGACGACATCGGTGTTGGTGCCCTTGTCGGCATCCTGCAGCACCTGCGCGATGCGATCCTCGGACTTGGGCGCAGGCGCCGCATTGTCGGCCGGAGCCGCACTGGCGGTCGGGGCCGCATTGGCGGTGGCCGAGGCGTTGCCGTCGTCGGCTCCGCCAACGGCAGCACTCTGGTCAGGAGAAAGATCTATGGCGCGGGCCGGATCCTTTGCCTGCACGTCCACCGGTACCTCGGTGTTGGTGACAAGCTTCTGCTGCACCGGTTCGGCGGGCTTCGCGCCCTTGACCACCGCGTCGTAGACCTTGTTGTCCTGGTTCGGCACCACGGTGCCGCCCGGATTTTCCGGCTTGACCTTGATCGGTGAATTGTCGGCCTTGACGATCACCGGAGCTTCGCTGCCGCCCTTGCCGCCGAAGGACAGCGCAAAGGCGCCAAGACCGCCCGCGACCGCAACGGCCCCGACGATCGCAGCGATGAACAGGCCGCGGCGGCCCGACGATCTGGCCGCTTCGCGCTCGCCGAGACCCGGAACGGACATTGCCTCGTCCAGTTCAGGATCGTAGTCGAGTTCATCGACGGTGAAATCGTCCGCCTGCGAGACCGGCTGGCTGCCGGGCAAACTGTCGAGGTCGAAGCCGTCCGAGGCATCGGCATAGCCAGTGTTCGCGGCAGCACGAGCAGGCGTTTCCGCCGGCCGCGCCGCATAGGTGCGCGCTTCAGGCTGGTAGGCAGGCTTGGCTTCTTCGTATGCAGGCGCCTGGTATCCGGTATTCGACCTCTCATATCCCGGATTGAGGCTCTCATATCCCGGATTGGGCCTCTCATATCCCGAATTGAATCCGGCATTGTAGGATTCGTCGGCATAGGCAGCGCTGCTTGTGGGAGCTGCTGGAGCAGGCGCGACCTCCACCGAATTCATTTCCGTCAGAAGGCTGGCGAACTCGGCGTCGAGATCGTCATAGCCAGGCGTGGCCGGCTCATCTTCCTCGAAATGCAGTTCCGGAATGTCGAGATCGTCCGCCAGCGCCACGACGCGCTCCGGCACATCGACCGTTTCGACATCAGGCATCTCTTCATAGCGCGACGGCTGTCGCGGCTGCGGTGCGGATACAGGAGCTGCATAGGCCGCAGCCGCAACCGGCTCGGGCGCATGATAGGTCGGCACCACAGCCACTGCCGGGGCCACTTCCGGCGCAGCGGCCCTGGCCGCCATCGAAGCGGCCGGCTGCGCGGCAAATGCCGGCTGCTGGGGAACCGGTGTCACGCGGCTCCACGAACGGGTTGGCTCCGTCGGCGCTGAGCGCTCGGCCAGCCAATCGAGGGAATCGGCCTGATCCTGCTGGGGAGCTGTCGCGTGGCGCGCATCGAGGCTCCTGGCCAGGGCCGCATCGAACGCTTCATCGTCGAGATCGACATGATCAGCGGCATCCGAAGCAAGATCCTGGCCTTGAAGTTCGTCGAGCAGCAGATTGTCGAGGTCGGCATCGGCGGCATGGGCGGCACTCGAAGGATGCAGATCCTCGGGCGCATGGTCGTCGAGATCCCAGTCGAGATCGCCAACGGGATCGGCAGGTTCCGCAGAGATCTTCGCCGGTGCGGCGGCATGGACCTGGGCGGGAGCAACGGCCGGCTGAGTGACAACAGGCCGAGCAACGACAGGCTCGCTGACCGACGGCGACGTGCGCGCCGTCATCGCGCCCAGAAGCGCGTTCAACTCGTCTTCGAGGCTCCGTTCGTCCGCCGCGTGGGCCCGCACCGGCTCGGCCATGACCGCTGCCGGAGCTATCGGCTGGACCGCTGCCGTAACCTCGGCGACCGGCTCTTCGGCAGGCTCGGCGAACGCATCGTCCAAATTCAGATCGAAAGCATCATCCGAAACGGCTTCGGGGCCTGAAAACTCCCCTTCCGTGTCCACGGCATCGGCGAGCACGTCGTGCGCTTCCGCTGCATCAAAGGCCACCGGCTCGTCTGCCTGAACGTCAAAATCCATATCGACATCAGCCATGGCGTCGTCGAAATGACCCGCGAAATCCTGGTCGGAAGTCGCCTGGACCTCATTCGCGACGGCCAGTGCCGGCTCGGGATAGTCGACGGCGGCCGCAGCCACATGGCGCTGATCCGCCGGATGGTCGTCAAGCATCAGCTCGTCTTCGAGCGAAAGCGCGACCGCATCGTCGAATTGATGATCGGGCTCGACAGCCGCCGGCACTTCGGCCACCGCATGCTGAGCCTCAGGGGTGTCGTCCTCGATGTGGAAATCCTGATCGAGCGACGCGGCAAGCTCGTCCTCCATCGGGAGATCGTCTTCGAAGGGCGAAACGTCTTCGAGCGAACTGGCAACGGCATTGTCGAAATCGGCGTCGAAGGCAGGTTCGACGGATGGCGCGGTTTCGGCAGCGTGAGGGTTGGCATGGCTGGCGACCAGCCCGTGATCATCGGCACCCGTGAAGTCCAGATGGAAATCGTCGTCGAGCGACAGCGCAAGGTCATCGTCGGCCGCCTGCGTGGCCGCCGTTTCGAATGCCGGCTCATGAACCTCGACGGATGGAGCGGCCGCACTGTCGCCAGCGTCGAACTCGCCCATCAACTCCTTTTCGAGGTCGATGTCGAAATCGTCCTCCTGCACGGACGGGCCGGCGGCAGGAGCCTGTGCCGGCGCCTGCTGCTTGACCGGCTGGCGCGGGTCGAATCCCATGATCCTGGTCAGTTCCGCGAACGGATCATCGTCAGCGATGTCGTTGTTGTCGGCTACTCTCAGCTGGGTTCTGTCTGCCATTATTGTTCCCGAACTCGCACTCATTCGGACGCCATGGACGTCGCGCAGGGTTGGCCCTTACCAGCGCAATGTGGGCAAAAGGTGACAGGTTTTTTAGTCAAACCTAACGCATTTCGGTAGGCGCTGCGGCTCCGATCAACGTCAGGCCGGACGTCAGAACGTCCGAAACAGCCTGCACCAGCCCTAGTCTGGCATGCGTCAATTGTCGGTCGTTAACCTTAACAAAACGTAAGTCCGGATTATCCGTGCCCCGGTTCCAGTGTCCATGGAAACTGGAAGCCAGATCATAGAGGTAAAATGCCAGCCTATGCGGCTCCAGCGCAAGAGCGGCGGATTCGATCAGGCGTGGATATTCAGCGAGCTTGCGGATCAGCCCGATCTCGCCCTCGTCGGTCAGCGACGCGACGCCGGCCGCCAGGCTGTTGCGGTCGAAATTCGCCTCGCCCAACTGCTCGCTTGCCTGCCGGAACACCGAATGGCAGCGCGCCGAGGCGTACTGCACGTAAAACACCGGATTGTCCTTGGACTGCTCGGTCACCTTGGCGAAGTCGAAATCGAGCGGCGCATCGCTTTTGCGGTAAAGCATCATGAAGCGGATGGCGTCGCGGCCAACCTCCTCCACCACTTCCCGAAGCGTGACAAAGTCACCTGACCGCTTCGACATGCGGACCGGCTCGCCATCGCGAAACAGCTTGACGAGGTTGCACAACAGGACGGTGAGCTTGACCTCGTCGCCCGCAATGGCCCGTGCCAGCGCCTCCAGCCGCTTGACGTAACCGCCATGGTCGGCGCCAAGCACATAGATCAGGTCGACGAAGCCGCGGTCGACCTTGTCCTTCAGATACGCCACGTCGGCGGCGAAATAGGTGAACGCGCCATCGGACTTGACCAACGCCCGGTCCATGTCGTCGCCGACCGCGGTGGAGCGGAACAGCGTCTGCTCGCGGTCTTCCCAGTCGTCCGGCTTCTCGCCCTTGGGCGGCGGCAGCTTGCCCTTGTAGATATGGCCCTTCAGCGTCAGGTCGTTGATCGCCGAGCGGATCTTCCTGGCATTGTCGGCATGCAGCGTGCGTTCGGAGAAGAACACGTCGTGATGCACGTTGAGCAGCGCCAGATCCTCGCGGATCATCGCCATCATCGCGTCAATGGTCCGGTCCTTGACGATGGCCAGTGCTTCGTCATCGGGCATCTGCAGCAGCGAACGGCCGAACTCCTTGACCAGCGCATGACCGACCGGGACCAGGTAGTCGCCGGGATAGAGACCGGCCGGAATCTCGCCGATCTCCTCGCCGAGTGCCTCGCGATAGCGCAGGAAGGCCGAGCGTCCGAGCACATCGATCTGCGAGCCGGCATCGTTGATGACATATTCCTTGGTCACGTCGTAACCGGCAAATGCCATCAGATTGGCGAGCGCATCGCCCACCACGGCACCCCGGCAATGGCCGACATGCATCGGCCCCGTCGGGTTGGCCGAGACATATTCGACATTGGTTTTCCGGCCCGCGCCGACCGTCGAGCGGCCATAATTGCGTCCCTCGCCCAGAAGAGCCGTGAGATGGGCCTGCCAGAAGCCGTCCTTGAGCCGGAGATTGACGAAGCCAGGGCCGGCAACTTCGGCGGCGGCGACATCCTTGTCATCGCGCAGCGCCAGCGCCAGCCTCTCGGCCAGCGCGCGCGGATTCTGGCCGGTGGGCTTGGCCAGCACCATTGCCGCATTGGTCGCGAGGTCGCCGTGGCTGGCGTCGCGGGGCGGTTCGACGGCGATGCGCGACAGGTCGGGCGAAACGCCGTCCTTGTCTTTCAGATCGAGCGCTTCGACAGCCTTTGTGACTCGCGCGGTGAAATCGGCGAAGATGTTCATGGGTATTGCTCTGGCGGCTTTATGGGCGAATCCGGCTCGTTGGCCGGCAAAATCGCGCCCGCCCTAGCTCAAATCCGGGGTGCGGTCAAACAAACGCCGATGTTCCTTGAGCGCGTAGGTGTCGGTCATCCCTGCCAGGAAATCGGCCACGCTGCGCGCCTTGATGCGGTCCTCGGCCCGGTCCAGCCCCTCGCGCCAGCCGTCGGGCATGGCGCGCGGATCGGCGAAATAGACGTCGAACAGGTCCCTGACGATCTGCTCGGCGCCGGCGCGCACCCGCATCACCTCCTTGTGCCGATAGAGGTGCTTGTAGAGAAAGGCCTTCAGTTCCTTCTCGGCCGCGGCCATCTCGGTGGAAAAGGTCACCATCGTCTCGCCTGCCGCCCTCACGGCATCAGCACTGCGCGGGCCGACACGCTCCAGATTGGCTTTCGCGGAAACGATGACATCCTCGACCATGGCGGTGATCTGCCGCCGCATCAGTTCGTGGCCGGTGCGCACGCCATCGAGCGCCCGATAGCGTTGGCGCACGCCCCGCAGGATCGCTCCCGGCAGCGAGACGTCCTCCAGCATGTCGAGCGTCAGCAGCCCTGCGCGCAAGCCGTCGTCGATGTCATGCGTATTGTAGGCGATATCGTCGGCGATGGCGGCGCACTGCGCCTCGATGCCAGCGAAGTGGTCGAGCTCGAGATCCTGCAGCTCCGAATAATCGCGGATTGCCTGCGGCACCGGCCCCTTCAGGCCCTTGCCGCTGCTGTCCGTCAGCGGGCCATTGTGCTTGACCAGGCCTTCCAGTGTCTCCCAGCTGAGGTTCAGCCCGTCGAATTCGGCGTAGCGCGCTTCCAGCCGCGTCACGATGCGCAGCGACTGAGCGTTGTGATCAAAACCGCCCCAGGCCGCCATCTTGTCGTTCAGCGCGTCCTCGCCGGTGTGGCCGAAGGGCGTGTGGCCGAAATCATGCACCAGCGCCACCGCCTCTGCCAGATCCTCGTCGCCGCGCAACGCCCGCGCCAGAGCACGCGCGATCTGGGCCACCTCGATCGAATGGGTCAGCCTTGTGCGGTAATGGTCGCCTTCATGGGCGATGAAGACCTGGGTCTTGTGCTTGAGCCGCCGGAACGCCGTCGAATGGATGATGCGGTCGCGGTCGCGCTGGAACGGCGTGCGGGTCGGGCTTTCGACCTCATCGAACAGCCGGCCGCGCGAGCGCGCCGGATCCGTGGCATAGGCCGCGCGCGGCCGGTAGCCGAATCCGATGTCGCCCAACTCGTTGGTCATGGTCGATGCCGCAGGTTGACTGGTCTAGTTGACTTGGCCGCTTGCGCTTCATACCTATCATGTGAAACCGAAAGCAAGGTGACGCCCATGGGCGCGGATGCCAAGACTGCCATGAAAGTCGATATGACCGAGGCTGCCGCCAAGCGGATCGCCAGGATTGTCTCCAACGAGGCCGGCAAGACGGCGTTGCGCGTTTCCGTCGAGGGCGGCGGCTGCTCCGGCTTTTCCTACAAGTTCGATCTGGTCGATACGCGCAACGACGATGACGTTGCGATCGAGAAGGATGGCGCCACGGTGCTGATCGACGATTTGTCGCTCGTCTATATGGGCGGGTCGGTGATCGACTTCGTCGACGATTTGATGGGCCAGTCATTCCAGATCCGCAATCCGAACGCGGTCGCCTCCTGCGGCTGCGGCACCAGTTTCTCCATCTAGCGGCATGCCTGCCGTCGGCGCGGTCCGTCAGGTCGCGCTGTCGGCCGGGCGCGATCTTGATTCGACGCTCGCCTTCTGGCGCGATGTGCTCGGCCTGAATGTGCACGCGCGCTTCGACCCACCGGGCATCGCCTTCATCATGGCAGGCAGCGTGCGGCTGCTGTTTACCGACGGCATACCCGCGGGCACGGTCTATCTCGACATAACGGGCCTCGAAGCCTTCCACGGCGGGGCGAAAGCAGCGGGTGTCCCCTTCACCGCGCCGCCGACGCTCGTGCATCGCGATACCGAGGGCCAGTTCGGTCCGGCGGGAGAAAGCGAGTGGATGGCCTTCCTAAAGGACCCGGCAGGCAATACGATCGGCCTGGTCGAACGCCATCCAGCGCAAGACCCCTCTGAATAAGCACCGAGAGCGTCATGAAAATCGTCACCTGGAATATCAACGGCGTTCGCGCCCGCATCGGCAACCTCACCCATTGGCTGACCGAAAGCGCGCCCGACATCGTTTGCCTGCAGGAGATCAAGACGGTCGATGAGCAGTTCCCGCGCGCCGAGATCGAGGCGCTTGGCTACAATGTCGAAACTCATGGTCAGAAGGGTTTCAACGGCGTGGCGCTGCTGTCGAAGCTGCGCTTTGACGAAGTCATCAGAGGGCTGCCCGGTGACGACACCGACGAGCAGGCGCGCTTCATCGAAGGGGTATTCTCGACCGACAAGGGCGCGCTTCGCGTCGCCTCGCTCTATCTACCGAACGGCAATCCGATCGATGACGAGAAGAAATTTCCCTACAAGCTATCCTGGATGGCCCGGCTGGAACGCTGGGCCGAAGAGCGGCTGAGGCTGGAAGAGGCGCTGGTGCTGGCCGGTGACTATAACGTCATTCCCGAGCCGATCGATGCGCGCTTCCCGGAGAACTGGCTGGGCGACGCGCTGTTCCAGCCGCAGACGCGGCAGGCCTTCCGGCGGCTGCTTAATCTCGGCTTCACCGAAGCGGTGCGCGCGGTGACCGATGCGCCCGACACCTACACCTTCTGGGACTATCAGGCCGGCGCCTGGCAGAAGAACAACGGCATCCGCATCGACCATCTGCTGCTATCGCCGGAAGCCGCCAACCGATTCTCGTCGGCCTCGATCGAAAAGCATGTGCGCGCCTGGGAAAAGCCATCCGATCACGTGCCGGTGGCGATCGACCTCGCGCTGCAGCCAGCCTGACCGGCCCATTACGCCGTCGAATCGCCTCGGCTTTGTTTCGCCACAACGACGTTGTATCGCCACAAATCAGGCGCATGATGGAAGATCATCATGGCGGCCGGGGTTCCCATGACTATTCGATTTGTTGTCTGTCCGATCGGCTTGGCATTCGCCACGGTCGTCATGCTGCCGGCTTTCGCCGCCCCGGAATGTCTTGCCAATGGAAAATCCTATCCGGTCGGTCAGGTCGCCTGCCTTACGGTTGCCAACCAGAGCCATATGGCGCGCTGCGACATGGTGCTCAACAACACATCCTGGACCAAGGTCGGCGACAGCTGCCCCGAAAACAAGATGGCGCCGCACCTGAATGTCACGCCGATCTCGACGCCTGCGCCAAGCATGGTGCCGACGGAACCGACCGAAAACTGATTTTTCCCGATAGCTGATCTCCCTCGGCGGAAGATCACCCTTACTGGTCTGCGTTGGTGGTGCCCTTGGTAAGGATGTCATCGGCCAGCGAAATCGCCGTGCGGCGATCAGCTTCACCGGCCGCGGCAAAAGCCTCTTCCTGCATGCCTCGGATCCAGGGTTGGTCGGCCGGCGACGCGCGTTCGAGCGCCGCGGTCATCATCGCCAGCCCGCGAACGATCTTGCCGCTCTGGAACAGGAGATGGCCGAGCGTCGCCTGCGCGCCGGCATGGCCCTTCTCAGCGGCGAGCTGGAACCAGCGCCCGGCCTGCTTGACGCTGGCCTTCACGCCGCCCTCGCCTTTCAGGAACATCTGCCCCATCTCGAACTGGGCGTTCGGGTTGCGGTAGTTGGCGGCGGCGCGCATGTAATACTCCTGGGCCGCCACCTCGTTCTCGGTGACCGGACTGCCGGGAATGCCCTTGCGCAGATAATCACCGAGCGCCACCAGCGCGTCGGAGACATAGCTTTCTTCCGGCGAGCCGGGCTCGACATCCTGGTCGACGATTTCCGAGAAGAACTTGAACGCCTCATAGTCGTCGCGGGCCACGCCATCGCCCTCGGCATACATGCGCGCAAGCTTCCAGGTGGCGCCGATCTGACCGTTTTCGGCGGCGTATTTATAGGCCTCGGCGGCCTGTTCCTTGTGGCCGTTCTTGTAGGCGGAGAAGCCGAACTGGAACACTGCCCAGGGACTGGACTGCGGCTTCACGCCGGTCTTGTCGTCGAACACCTTGTCGTCGAAGGCCAAAGCCTGGCCCACGGCGCCAAAGATCGCAACAGCGACCAGTGCCGGAAGGACAGATGACCTCAACAACTCTGGTGTTGACTTCAACAACTCAGATATCCGCATAACAGTGTGTTTCTTTCGCACCGCCCGGATGGGTGACCGCGCCATCCCGGGCAGACCCGACCGTCTGTGCGTATTTCCATATCGCGCCCGACTGGTAGTCGGTCGTGCGCGCCTTCCATGTCTTTGCCCGCGCCGCCAATTCGGCGTCGGTCAGCGCCACTTCGATCGTACCGTTCACGGCATCGATCGAGATCACGTCGCCATCCCGTATCAGACCGATCGGACCGCCAACCGCCGCTTCCGGCCCGACATGGCCGATGCAGAAGCCGCGCGTCGCGCCCGAGAAGCGGCCGTCGGTGATCAGCGCCACCTTGCCGCCCATGCCCTGGCCGTAGAGCGCCGCCGTCGTCGACAGCATCTCGCGCATGCCCGGGCCGCCGCGCGGTCCTTCGTAGCGGATGACGAGAACCTCGCCTTCCCTGTAGTTGCGATGCGTCACCGCCTCGAAACATTCCTCTTCCGAATCGAAACAGCGCGCCGGGCCGGAGAATTTCAACTCCGCCATGCCCGCGACCTTCACGATCGCGCCTTCGGGGGCAAGGTTTCCCTTCAACCCCACGACACCGCCGGTTTGGGTAATTGGTCTGTTGGCCGGGCGGACCACATCCTGGTGTTCATTCCAGGCAACGTGCTCCATATTTTCGGCCAAAGTACGGCCAGTGACCGTCAGGCAATCGCCATGCAGATAGCCGTGGTCGAGCAGCGTCTTCATCAACAGCGGAATGCCGCCGGCCTCGAACATGTCCTTGGCGACATATTTTCCGCCGGGCTTGAGATCGGCGATGTAAGGCGTCTTCTCGAAGATCTTCGCCACGTCGAACAGATCGAACTTGATGCCCGCCTCATGCGCGATCGCCGGCAGATGCAATGCTGCGTTGGTCGAGCCGCCGGTGGCCGAAACCACGGTCGCCGCATTCTCCAGCGCCTTCAGCGTGACGATGTCGCGCGGCCGGATGTTCTTGGCGATCAGCTCCATGATCTTTTCGCCCGAGGCGAAATTGAAACGGTCGCGCATTTCGTAAGGGGCCGGCGCGCCGCAGGAATAGGGCAGCGCCAAGCCGATCGCCTCGGCGACGGTAGCCATGGTGTTGGCGGTGAACTGGGCGCCGCAGGAGCCGGCCGAGGGACAGGCGGCCTGCTCGATCTCGAGCAGTTCGGCATCACCGATCGTGCCGACCGAATGCTGGCCCACCGCCTCGAACACATCCTGCACGGTGATCTGTCGGCCGCGATAGCTGCCGGGCAGGATCGAACCGCCATAGATGAAGATCGACGGCACGTTGAGCCGCACCATGGCCATCATCATGCCTGGCAGCGACTTGTCGCAGCCGGCGAGGCCGACCAGTGCATCATAGCAATGGCCGCGCATGGTGAGTTCGACCGAATCGGCGATGACCTCGCGCGACACCAGCGACGACTTCATGCCCTGGTGGCCCATGGCAATGCCGTCGGTGACGGTGATGGTGCAGAATTCGCGCGGCGTGCCATTGGCGGCCGCCACGCCCTTCTTCACCACCTGCGCCTGGCGCATGAGCGAAATGTTGCAGGGGGCGGCTTCGTTCCAGCACGAGGCTACGCCGACCAGCGGCTGTGCGATCTCGGCGGCGGAAAGCCCCATGGCATAGAGATAGGACCGGTGCGGCGCGCGCGCCGGACCGACAGTCACATGGCGGCTAGGGAGCTTAGCCTTTGAAATGACCTTGGCGTCCATTCTCATCCTTGCCGCGGGCGGTGCGGCCTGCCTCATCGCCGGGCCTTTTGGCACGTGTCCCGAGACAGGTTCGAGGTGCGCCGGGTTTATGGCGGGAAATAGGCAATTTCCCCGGCCTGACTTTTAGCGCAGGGGTTGTTCAGAAAGTGTTGCCAAAACGTCACAATCGCACGAGGCGGCCATGGTGCGGTTTATGTGCAACGGAGCTTGGACGACGGAAGTAGCGACAACGCCGGCACAAACGAAAAAGGCCGGGCAACGCCCGGCCTTTTTGTCATATTCTCAATAGGTTAGAACTTGATCTTGACGCCGCCGGAAAGCGCGGTGACCAGATCGTTGCCGAAATCGTAAGTTGCGTCCTCACCAGCAACATAACCATTTTCGCCGACCAGCGTTCCTGAGCGCCCGCTGGTCATTACGCCAATCGCGCCGGCAAGGCGAAATTCGATATTCGGCGAAGGCGTGTAGGCAACACCGCCGCCCAAAGTCCAGGTATCGGACTGCGAGCCGTAGCCATGCGAAGTGCCGCGATCCCAAGAGAGCTGGCCGGCAGCAGACCACTGATCGTTGAACTTGTGGCCGATGCCACCCGTCACTGTCCAGCCATCACGATACATCAGGTCAAGCGAAGTCGCCTGTCCCGGACCATTTGTGAAACAAGCTGCAGATGGAGCGTAAGTCGGGCAAATCGGAACGCTTTGTAGGACGCTCCAATTGACCCACTTGACCGAACCGAAAGCCAGCCATCCGGGCGCAATGCCTGACTGCAATTTGAATTCCAGCGAATCCGGCATCGACTCCGTGGGGGCATAGATGCCCGTAGAACCTCCGGGCGTCGTGAGTGTGCCGGAGATGTTGTCAAGCTTGACCTGAGAATTATAGACAAGGCTTGCGCGCAAAGCGATATCTGGAATTTCGTAGGCCAGCCCGGCTCTCCAGCCCCAACCGCTGCTCGACAGGTCGACACGGCCAGTGGCAAGCGGCTCGAGGGACACCAGACCTTCCTTGAAGCCGTATACTTCCTGATAAAAGACGCCACCAATGAAGCGGATCTGACCTTTGCCGGCATCCATCTTATAGGAACAGGTGGCCGCGTAGTTATTACTCTGGATGTTGGTTTCGATATTGGAAATCGCGCCGTTCCAAATACCAGGCGCGGTATGTGCCCCCCAAGGCTGCGAATAATCGACCATGCAGTCGACGCCCGGTACAACCTGGACCTTACCACCTATGCGTGGGACCCAGTAACCTTCGGCTCCGTTGGCTGTGGTGCCTAAGCCGAGGTCGGCCCCGGTTGGACCACGCGCATTCTTGTACTTGCGGTCGGGCATTACGTAGGTCGCTTCGGCTTCCGTGGCGAACGGCGCCGGATCAAACAGCAGGTCGATGTCGTAGCCGCCGCGCTCCAGGCCGCCTGCATGAGCCGAGTTCATTGCGGTTCCGATCAAAGCAAGCGAAAAGCACCCCGCCCCAAGTAGCGCTTTCAGTCGCAGAATGGTCATGAATGTCCTCCCCGAATTCGAGTGCATCAAGCTAGAACCAATTCAGGTTAACGGCGCAACAACGAATTCTCGGGGCGTACATGTACATGCTCGCCGAACGCATTTTCGACAAAATGCAGATAAGCGCCGCAAGGCCTAAAAGCGGATCGAGGCGTGCTTGTCCGATCAGGAAATAACGAAAATTCGCCCAAAAAGGCTCAAAAACAGCCACTTTTAAGGGGGTTATGGCCCCATTGTTACATTATGGCAACAATGGGGCGCAAAGTTTCCGTTTACGTCAAAATTAACGTAGCGGAACGCCTGTTTTCAAGGCAGCTGACGTATGGGCACTCGCCCTCATGTCGTGCGCGAATCTGTCCTTCAACCAGCGTCGCGAACCCTGGTCAAAGCCACCGAGAGCTTGTCCTGCGCGTCGCGGTATTCGGCGAGCTTTTCGCGCTCGGCCTCGACAATCTCGGCCGGCGCGCTGGCAACGAACCGCTCGTTGGACAGCTTCTTGTGCAGGCGCGCGATTTCCTCGGTGACCTTGGCCAGCTCCTTCTGCAGCCGCGCGGCCTCGGCGGCGAGATCGATCAAGCTGCCAAGCGGCAGGCAGATCGTCGCCTCGTTGAGCACGATCTGCGCCGCGCCCTTGGGCGCTGCATCGGCGAGCGAGATGTCACCGACGCGCGCCAACCGCTTGATCGCCGAGTCCTCGCGAACCAGCCGCTCACGCGTGAGATCGTTGGCGCCGACCACGACGAGTGGTGCTATCGCCGCCGGCGGCACATTCATTTCCGAGCGCACCGAGCGGATGCCGGACACGAGGTCGACCAGCCAATTGATGTCGGCGGCGGCATCCGCGTCCTCGAAATCCGGCGCCGGCCAGGCGGCGTGGCAAAGCAGCGACTCGCGCTCCTTGCCCTCGCCCGCCGTCTGCGCCCACAGCTCTTCCGTCATGAACGGCATCATCGGATGCAGAAGCTTGTAGATCTCGTCGAGCACGAAGGCGACGCAGGCGCGGCTTTCGGCCTTGGCCGCCTCATCCGTGCCCATGAACACCGGTTTCAGCAACTCGAGATACCAGTCGCAGAACAGGTTCCAGACGAAGCGGTAGGCCGCCCCGGCCGCTTCATTGAAGCGGTATGAGGTGATGCCGTCCGTGACCTCGCGCGCCGCGCGTGTCAGTTCGGTCAGGATCCAGCGGTTGACCGCCAGCTTGGCATCGTTCAGCCAGAAATCGTCATTTCGGGCGACTTCGTTCATCTCGGCGAAGCGCGTCGCGTTCCACAGCTTGGTCCCGAAATTGCGATAGCCGGCGATGCGTGCCGGATCGAGCTTCACGTCGCGCCCCTGTGCCGCCATCACCGCCAGCGTGAAACGCAGCGCGTCGGCGCCGTACTCGTCGATGAGGTCGAGCGGGTCGATGACGTTGCCTTTCGACTTCGACATCTTGGCGCCGTTCTTGTCGCGAACCAGCGCGTGCACATAGACGGTATGGAACGGCTCCTCGTCCATGAAGTGCAGGCCCATCATCATCATGCGGGCAACCCAGAAGAAGATGATGTCGAAGCCGGTCACCAGCACGTCGGTCTGGTAATAGGTCTTCAGTTCAGGCGTCTGGTCCGGCCAGCCCAAGGTCGAGAATGGCCACAGCGCCGAGGAGAACCATGTGTCGAGCACGTCCTCGTCGCGGGTCAGGATCTCGCCGGGCTTGAAGTTTTCCAGCTTGTCCTCGACCCAGGCCTTCCACGGGCCTTCAAGCGCCAGATAATATTCGATCGCCGCACTCAGCGCCTCTTCCTCCGACTTCTCGACGAAGACGCGTCCGTCCGGCCCGTACCAGGCCGGGATCTGGTGACCCCACCACAGCTGGCGCGAAATGCACCAGGGCTGAATGTTCTCCATCCAGTCGAAATAGGTTTTTTCCCAGTTTTTCGGCACGAAGTTGGTGCGGCCCTCGCGCACGGAAGCAATGGCCGGCTTCGCGAGTTCGGCGGCGTTGGCATACCACTGCTCGGTCAGGAATGGTTCGATCGGCACGCCGCCGCGGTCGCCATGCGGCACGGCGTGGCGATGCGGCTCGACCTTGTCGAGGAAGCCGCCGGCTTCCATCAGTTCGACGATCTTCTTGCGCGCGACGAAACGGTCGAGCCCGTCGAGCTCGCCCCAGACAGCCTGGCGTTCCGGCGTCACCTCGAGGCCGGCGAGGAAGTCCTCATTGTCCTTCAACGTGATGGCGGCTTCGACGGTGAGGATGTTTATCGCCGGCAATTTGTGGCGCTTGCCGACCTCGAAGTCGTTGAAATCATGCGCCGGCGTGATCTTGACCGCGCCCGAACCCTTTTCGGGATCGGAATACTCGTCCGCCACGACAGGGATCTTCCTGCCGACGATCGGCAGCACCACGTTCTTGCCGACCAGATGCCGGAAGCGCTCGTCATCGGGGTGAACCGCGACCGCCGTGTCGCCCAGCATCGTCTCGGGGCGCGTGGTGGCCACGATGATGAAGGTCTTGGGGTCTTCCGGGTCGAATGCCGCGCCCTCGATCGGATAGCGGAAATGCCAGAGATTGCCGTTAACCTCCTGCTGCTCGACCTCGAGATCGGAAATTGCGGTCAGCAGCTTCGGATCCCAGTTCACAAGGCGCTTGTCCTTGTAGATCAACCCTTCCTTGTAGAGGGTGACGAAGACTTCAAGCACGGCCTTGGACAGGCCCTCGTCCATGGTGAAGCGCTCTCTGCTCCAGTCGGCCGAGGCACCGAGCCGCTTCAATTGGTTGAAGATCGCGCCGCCGGATTCGGCCTTCCACTCCCACACTTTGTCAATGAACTGTTCGCGTGTGAGATCGCGGCGGTGGATTTGCTTCTCCATCAGCTGGCGCTCGACCACCATCTGCGTGGCGATACCGGCATGGTCCATGCCAGGTTGCCACAGCACGTTCTTGCCGCGCATGCGCTCGAACCGGATCAATATATCCTGCAGCGTGTTGTTCAGCGCATGGCCCATATGCAGCGAGCCGGTGACGTTCGGCGGCGGGATGACGATGGTAAAGGCTTCGGCCCCCTCCTCGGCGCCGGCGCCAGCGCGAAACGCGTCGGCCTCTTCCCACACTTTGGCGATCTTCGGCTCGACGGTCTTTGCGTCGTAGGTCTTTTCAAGCATGGGAAAATGGTCCGCGCTGTCGGGATTTTTGCTGGTTCGGTGTAAATCGGAAGGTCTTGGCCAAGTCAACCGCAAGGGCCGCTTCGGTTCATGAGAAGCAGATAGGCGCGGCGGTGTTCATTTCAACGGGAGCCATGCCGCGCGGCGCACGCGCCTTGACCCGCGGCCGTCCCGGCAATACCTTGTAGATGCTGCTGTAGGGCGCATCGGCTTCCGGCCGGAGGGGCATTGCCCGCCTACGCCACCTTAACCCCGCAATGCGCCCATGCCGACACTCGAACATCACAAGAAACAGGCCAAGCTCTATCTCAAATGGCACCGCGAACGGTATTATCCCGTCGCCGCTGTGATTGGATGGCTTTTGCCGCGTTTTCGCCATTTCAGCGACAGCCAAATCCTCGATCACGACTTCAAGTTGGCCGATGCCCAGGAACTCGTCGCCAGGAAGTCAGGTTTCGAGAGCTGGCAGGCGCTGAAGGAAGGCCTTCAAACCGTGACCGATCATGCAGCAACAGACGCCGTAAAGCCGCATCTCGCCTTTGCCGAGCCACAGCTCTTTGTCCGCGACATCGCAGCGGCCTGCAGTTTCTACCGGGAAAAGCTCGGCTTCGAGACGCGCTTCACCTATGGCGAGCCGCCCTTCTACGCCCAAATTATCCGCGATGGCGCACGGCTCAACCTGCGCCATGTCGACAAGCCTCCACTCGCCGCCAGTTCGACCGATGACCTCCTGGCGGCGACGATCGTTGTCGACAACATCAAGGCTCTGTTTCTGGAGTACCAGGCGGCCACGGCCCCGTTCCACCAGACATTGCGGACCGAACCCTGGGGCGCCCGCACGTTCATCGTCAGGGATCCCGACGGCAATCTCATCTGCTTCGCGACCAGCGCGGGCTGACCTCATCGACAAAAACGCCGCCTCATGGGCGGCGTTTCGAGAGTGATCGTTCGAGGAGATTACTGCGCGCCGCGCGCGACACGCTCGATTTCTTCGCGCACCAGGCGCTCGACCAGCGTCG
Source organism: Mesorhizobium sp. B2-1-3A (assembly GCF_006442655.1). Taxonomy (NCBI): domain Bacteria; kingdom Pseudomonadati; phylum Pseudomonadota; class Alphaproteobacteria; order Hyphomicrobiales; family Phyllobacteriaceae; genus Mesorhizobium; species Mesorhizobium sp. B2-1-3A. The sequence continues at coordinate 192,555 of NZ_VFWK01000004.1, read as the reverse complement.
GCAGATTGTTGTCCAGCCAGTCCTGCAGCATCGGCCGCAGCATCTCCTCGGCCATCTCGTCGAACGTTTTCTTGCTGCGGCTGGCAAAGGCATCGGACAGCTCGCCAAAGGCCGCGGCGACCTGCCGGCCCGTATGTTCGGAAAGAATTGCCGGACGAGCCGAAGGCGCTTCATTTGCCGCAGCATATGCCTGGGCGGTGCCGGCCGAAGCGTCGCTCGAAGAAGGCCGTCCGAACGCACCCTCCACCACCGGTTCGCTCGCCGGGGCCTCGGGCTGGGCAACCGGCTTGCGGATGCTCCTGTCCGGCATCGCCTTCGCCTGCTCTCCAACCGCGGCGATCTCGCGCCGCCAATCGGCAACGATGGTATCGCTTGTCGCGCTGGCCTCTGGGGCCGGTGGCGCGTCGATCCTGGCGGCAGGCGCCGGCTCGGCGACCCTGGCACTGACCTCTGCAAGTGTCATCGACGGCCTGACCAGCACAGGATCGGCGCGCGTCTGCGATTCCATGCGCGCGATCACCGGCTCGGGCGACGGCGCTTGGACTTCCGCCAGCGCGACCGGCTTCCTGACCTCGGGGGCAGCATTGAGTTCGGCGCGAAACGCATCGACGTCCGCCGCCGGAGCTTCGCTCGGCGAAGGCTCCAGATCCTGCCGCAGCTCATCGGCCTCGCCGGGCTGCTTGCGGCCGTTATCGCTATCCTCGATGATCCTCCTGATGGAAGCCAGTATCTCTTCCATGGAGGGTTCGCGCTGTGCGCTGCTTGCCGTTGCCATCGTCACTTCCGCCGCCCTGGTGACCCTGCAGACTTCCACTCCGGCAAAGCCGGATTCGAATCATGGCGACAGCGTAACCGACGGATCGCCGAACGAGAATCCCCAATCTGGGGACACGTGGGATTTCAACAGATTAGAGCGTGAAGCCGAAAAAAGCTGGACGGGTTTTTAAAAAAATCCCGTCCTGGCAGAAAGCGAGAATTCCAGCCGATGGCCTTAGCGGCCATCCGGCGTCCGCACGCCGATCCACTTGTCCTTGACGGCGTTGTAGTGCTCTTCGGGCTTGTACTTGGTCACCGGCAAGCCGAGCCGGTCGACCGACAGGCGGCCCATCGCCGACAGGATGGCATAGCTTGCCACGACCACATCGTGTTCGGAATTGGCCTGGTTGATCTTGGCGGTGATGACGGCGGCCTGCGCGTTGAGCACGTCGAGCGTGGTGCGTTGGCCGACATTGCGCTCCTCGATAACGCCGTTCAGCGCCAGTTGCGCGGCATCGATCACCTGCTTGTTGGCGGAGACGCTCTGTTGGGCGGCGGTGTACTGCGACCATGCGGTGGCGACGGCCTGGCGCACCTGGTCACGGCTGACATCGACCTGGATGCGGGCCTCGCCAAGCGATTCCTTGTTCTGCCGCACCACCGCCGATGTCCGCCCGCCAGAATAGATCGGAATGGTCAGCGTCGCGCCGATATTGGCCGACGTCGAATTGCCGTTCGTTCCGACGTTCGGATTGCGATTGAGATAGTCATCCGAGATGCCGGCCGATGCGGAAAGCTGCGGCAACAGCGCGCCTTCCGCCGACTTCACCGAAAACGCGGCCGCGTCGACCAGATGCTGGGTCGCGAGGATAGCCGGATGTTCGGCCGAACCAATTGCAATCGCCGAATTGAGGCTCGCCGGCAACAGTTTCCCCAATGGCGAAGCGGGCTTGAGCTTGCCCGGCTCGTCGCCGACCACCTGGTGATAGGTTGCAGCGCTGGCCAACGCCTGCGCACGGGCGGCACTGAGCGAGGCCACCGCCGAGGCGCGCGACGCGTCGGCCTGGGCGACATCAGTGCGCGTGCCCTCGCCAACCTCGAAACGCGAGCGCGCGGCGCGCGCCTGCTCGGTCAGGAACTGCAGGTTCTGTTCGGTCAGCACGGCGATCTGCCGATCGCGGATCACATCCATATAGGCCGTGGCCGCACTGAACAGCGTGTTCTCTTCGGTGTTGCGCAGGCTCTCCACCGACGCCTTCACCTGGGATTCCGCGGCCGCCACGTTGTTCCTGGTCTGAAAGCCGTCGAACAGGGTCTGGTTGATGGTGATGCCGACGCTGGCCGACGACGTCTTGCTGTTGGCGCCGCTGGCGCGCGTGTTCACATAATTGGCGTCGGCGGATCCGGCGATGGTTGGGCGCCAGCCGGACTTGGCGATGGCCACGCCTTCATCGGTGACGCGCACGCCGGCACGGGACGCATTCAGCGAGGAATTATTCTGATAGGCCTTGGCGAGCGCGCCGGTGATGGTTTCCGCAGAGGCGGTCAGTGGAGACAGCGCGGTCGCGGAAACAAGGACAGCGGCAAAAAGGGTCTTGGATACAGACGGCACGGGTATATCCCTCATTCGTTTTCCATGGGAACCGCGCCGCGCCAGCTTCTCACAGGAGTAGCCGGAGTGACGTGTTTCGATGTTCCCTGTCGCTCGGTCCCAAAGTGCCCCCAGTCCGGGATCAGCAACGATTGTTCAAATGCAAGCGACCATGACAAAGCCTTTGCTGCAAGGCCAAACCATTCAGAATTCGAAAGCATGCTCACGTTCGAATCCGGGTAGTGGCTTAATTGCCGCATTAAATGCCCGTCTCCCGGTTACAACCCCCCCAGCCTTGAAAAAAAGTCGCGCCACACCGGAATTGCCCTGCCCTTCGACCGCGACGAGTCGGCCACCATCGGCGAGCTGATCGAGCAGCGGCGCCGGCACTTTCTCGACGCTGCCGCCGATGAAGATGACGTCATAGGGTGCCTTGGCCGCATGACCTTGCGCCAGCGCGCCCTGGACCACGGTCACATTGCCGCAGCCCAGGCCGGAAAGGGTCGACTCCGCCATTTGCGCCAGCACCGAATCGCTTTCGAGCGCAACGACGGATCTCGCCAGCCGCGACAGGATGGCCGAGGCATAGCCGCTGCCGCTGCCGACATCGAGCGCCGAATCGGTCGGGTTGATCTCGGCCAGTTGCATCAGCTTGGCCAGCGGTGATGCTTCCATGAGATAGCGCGCGCCATCGGCGCCGCCGCCGATGCGGATGTCCTCATCGATATAGGCGAGATCGCGCTGTCGGTCGCCGACGAAGAGCTCGCGCGGCACGGAAAGCAAGGCTTCCAGCAACGGGGCGCTGGTCACGTCGGTGGTGCGAACCTGACCGTCGACCATCTTGACGCGAAGCTCGGAGAAATCAGCGCTCATGTTCCAACCAATCCGCTTGCCGCGTCGAAAACGCGGCTCATTTCGACTGGAACTTCAGGCCCCGGCGCTTTTGCGCGGGAGCCTGGGGCATTGGAGGCCTCGCCCGGAATCGAACCGGGGTGCAAGGATTTGCAGTCCTCTGCGTAACCACTCCGCCACGAGGCCTCATTGCTCCCGGCGTTCCACCCGGTTCCAATAGGTTGCGGCGAAAATGGCGTCAAGCGGCCTCCATGCATTCCTCGCGGTTTCCTCTGAATGAATCCTTACCCCCACATCGGGCGTCGCGGCCACGGTGATCACGACGCATATTAGCACGGGATTAGATATAACAGCAGATCACGCGAAACTCCACGCCCCCGGCCGTCGTTGAGAAACGGGAGGACTGTTCCATGCTGCCTGCAAGCCGAACAACGCCCCGAACAACAACGCAATGAACGCCTGGGACGGCTTGTCGCGATCGGTGTGCGAGGAGTTGCTGCGGCATGCCATCGACTGCCTTGCGATAGACGGCGCCGCCAAGCTCTCGCCGCGTGACCGCGCGCGCCTCGCCTCGGCTGCCGCCATTCTCAGGGAAATCCGCGAGGACCTGGAAAGAAGTGCGGACCGGCAAGCGGATTCGCGAAAATCCGAAACTCGAACAAGGGCATGACGCGCCGGCAGGTCGGCCCGGTCAAGGACGCGGCTCGGTGACCGTCGTTCAGTCCGGACGCCGCCGCCGCTCCCACCACACGACGAGGCGACGGCGATGGCGCCGCACCATGGCGAATTCATAAGAAAGCACCAGCAGTCCGATCGGAACCATCCAGAAGCCAAGAATCGGCAGAAACCCGAGAATGCCGCCCATGGTCAAAAGAACACCGATCGTGATTCTGAGGCCCCGCGACTGCGGCATGGTGAACTCGCGCCCGAAAATCGAGATCTTTCGTGCCGGTATCCGGTTTTCGTCTGCTGCCGTCATCGCGAATGGCTGCCCATCTGGTGGCTCGATAATGTCAGTTTACGAAAGCCGCGACCGCCCTATCGGTTCCGCGCCCGTCGCCAAGACGGCTAATATGAGGGCGGACACCATCGATTGCGAGAAACCGCCGCGCGAAAAAGTCTCGGAAAAATACGAAATGCTTCTTTGCAAAGCCGAAAGGGGTTTGCTATAGGCTGCGCCACTTGCTGAAAGAGCCTCCGTTCCCCGGTAGCTCAGTGGTAGAGCAACCGGCTGTTAACCGGTTGGTCGCTGGTTCGAATCCGGCCCGGGGAGCCAATCATTTCCATGCACTTATGATATGTTAGAGCGCACTCAACAGTGCCAAGCTCTGCCTTGTGCAATGTTCGGGGCAACAATCCAGTGCCGGCGCGAGAGAATCGACCAGTTTTCAGGGTGCTCACCGTACCCGAACGTCGGGCGTCTCACTCTACAACGACACCAAGCACTGCCGCCTTCTTCAAGATCAAAGCTTTCAAATCCGCGTCAGAACGTTCCGTTCCCGTCCTTTGGCGAAGCAATTCGATAAATTCGGCCATGGATTGGAAGTCATGTTCACCCAGCATCGCCTCGACCACCATGGCCACGTCGACTGTGTCGGGTCCAACCGCTGTTTTCATTTGCCACCTCCGCGCAAGGTCGCATTAGCGATCAGTAAACTTCGCCCCCCCGCTTCCGTTCCCATCGGGGCGATGTGACGCCTTGCATTTTAGCCAAATTAGATGTGGGAGATGGTCATGGAATTCCGAGCGGGGGCTCATGACCACAGACCTGTTTCTCGCCGCTGTCGCGGCATTCGCGATTCTCGTCCCGCTCTACTTCATCCTCAAATGATGTGTTGATGCACGCCGGCAAAGCCATCAGGCGCGTCGAGATTGAGAGCGGCAGCATGTCTGAAGCCGCTGCTGCCTGGGGACCAGTGAAGGATGGGCTAGGCCGGGAGCCTACCGATCAGGACTTCATCCGTGTGACGCACTTTGCCACAGGAAGGACGAGTTGGTTTAGTCCATCTAAAGTCCGCAGAAGTTGTTTTCTGCCTTTTCTTTCAGTTGTCATGAACCATGACCGCGAATAGGTTGCGCCCAATTTTCCAATTGGGAGACCCCGATTGCTTAAGTCGCTTGCAGAAAGACTGTTCCCGAGATCAGCGCCTGCCGATGCTCTAGCGACTGTAGAACGCCAGCGGATTCCTTCACTGGACGGACTTCGCGGGTGCGCAGTGCTAGTCGTGATGTGCTCTCACTTTGACGGACTTTTCGGCATCACCAAAGGCAATCTCGGTGTCGACATCTTCTTCGTTTTGAGTGGTTTTCTAATCACTTCGCTGCTGCTTCGCGAAATTGCCGACACAGGCACCGTCAGCTTTGCCAATTTCTATGCCCGCCGAGTCCTGCGGTTGGCGCCAGCTCTGCTCGTCTGTGTTTTTGTTTTCGGCGCAATCGATCTCGCATTTGGGATATTCCCCCGCAACATCATCCTGCGATCAATTCCTGCCGCTATCTTTTATGTGAGCAACTGGGTGCGCGCCACAGATCGGTGGAATATGTTTGAGTTCGGGCACACTTGGTCGCTGGCAATAGAAGAGCAGTTCTATCTTATCTGGCCGATAGCGCTCCTCTTCCTGATTGGTCGCGTCCGGAACTTCACGGCGATTTTTGCCGGTGTGCTGTTTTTGGTTCTGGCAATACAGGTGAACCGCTACATGTTGGTGGCCCGTGGCGCGCCGGAGATGTGGGTCTCTGCAGCATTCCACACTCGCGCGGACGCGATATTTGCCGGAGCGCTGCCCGCCATCATCGTCGCGCACGCCAGGATATCGGAACAGTTCAAGCGGTTGCTTTGGTTGGCGGCGCCCGCTGGCGTCATGGTAATCATTCTTGTGCTGCTGTTGCCTGCCGACTACCTCGCCTGGAAGCAGCCGTTTGTTGTTGCGTCGGTCGCCGTCATCGTGCTCCATCTTTCGTCAAATGCAGGCTCGCGCATGCACATAGCAATGTCGGCTGACTGGCTCGTCTACACAGGCAAAATATCTTACGGTCTTTACCTCTACCATTACCCGATCTGGTATTTGACGGTGCACAAGTTCGGAACCGCACTGTCTGTCGGAGAAAAGCAAGCAATCGGTTTATTCATCCTGGCGCCCGTCTCCTATGCCATGGCAGGCATGTCATTCAAGTACATCGAAACTCCCGCACTGCTGATGAAGGAGCGTTTCCGCAGCAGGGTCACTGCCCTTGCCTAGTTCTTCGCGGCAAGGGCCGCCTAGATGGCCGCAGCTATCAGCGCCTGCGTGTCGGCAAGGCGCACGGCTTCGGCCTCAACGGCTGCGGCGAGCGGCTTGGGCTTCAGCCTCGATAGCAGCCCTGGCTTCCCGAGCAGCATTTGCTCTCACAGCCGACGCGACAAAGTCGGCAAGCGCGTCAAACATTTGAAGTTTAGGCAAAACAGGCACGGCTTATCGGTCGCGGTCCGGCTCGCTGCATTGTGACAGCGCGACCATTGCCGACCCCCCTCGCAAGATGCGAATTTGCCGCTCCGATGTTTCGCGAGGATGTCGTCATGCCCATCTGCAAGATTGTGCTCTGCGCGGCAGCGATGATGGTTGCCGCTACAAGCTTCGCCAGCGCCAGGCCGGACACGCGCAAGATGACCTGCGCGCAGACCCAGGCGCTCATCCAGAGCCAGCATGCGGTGGTGCTGAGCACCGGGCCGAACACCTATGACCGCTACATCAGACAATTCGGCGATGAATGCGATGCTCCGTTCATACCGATGGTAGCCTATGTTCCGACCAGCGGCGGTCAATGCATGGTCTATCGGTGCGAACAGCCCTCGCCTCAAGTTTCCGAGTGATCGCGGATTCGCATTTGCAATCCCGCATGGATTGACGTTTTCCCCGATCTGGAGGTGTCCATCAGCACCTCACGGCGCTTGCGCTTGGATATCCGTCGCGCGATAGATGCGCCGGTTCAGGGAGGAATCATGCGGAAGATCCTGGCATCGGTGCTGCTGTCCGCAGCCGCACTTTATGCAAATTGTGCTCTCGCACTCGACAGCAGCGGCACGCCCGTCGTGGTGACACCGCTTGCATCGCGCACGACGACCGCGTCCGGCCAGCCGATCACGCTGCCGCAAAAGAACGTGCAGATGCTGGTGTCGACCTATGATATCGCGCCGGGCGCGACCTTGCCGGTGCACCGGCACCCCTTTCCGCGCTATGCCTATGTCGAGGCCGGAACGCTGAAGGTCACCAATGTCGAGACCGGCAACAGCAACATCTACAAGACAGGCGATTTCATCATCGAAATGATCGGGCAGTGGCATCAAGCCACCAATGTCGGCGATGGCCCGGTCAAGCTCCTGGTGATCGATCAGGTCGAGGAAGGCGCCAAGAATACGGAATTGCGGCAGTAGCCGCCCATGCCCCGAAAGCGGAAAAGCAATCCGCTTTCCCCTGCCGTCGCGGACACCACCCTGCCCCAAGCGTTTCAAAGAGCGCTCAGCCCCAGGCTCCGACCATCTGTCGAGTCGTCGCATTCAGCCGATTGAAGGCGTTGATCAAGGCGATCTGGACAACCAAGGCGGCAAGCGCCTTTTCATCATAGTGCCTGGCGGCTTCGTCCCAGACATCGTCCGGCACGGCGTCCGGGCGGTCGGCGAGCCTTGTGCCTGCCTCGGCCAGCGCCAGGGCCGCCCGTTCGGCATCGGTGAAGTACGGCGTCTCGCGCCATGCGGCCAGCGCAAAGATGCGCTCGTCCTTTTCACCGGCTTTTTTCAGTTCGCGCGCGTGCATGTCGACGCAGACGGCGCAATTGTTGATCTGGCTGGCGCGCAGATGAATGAGCTTGCGCGTCACATAAGGCACATCGGCCGCCTCCGTCGACTTGTCCAGGGCCAGCAGCGCTTGCAGGGCGCCCGGGATGAGCATCACTGGGTTCTTAATTCGAGCTTGCATGGTCTTTCTCCATTGAAGGCGTTTCGCAGGGCATGTTTTGCCGAGCCCGGATGCCGCGCATCCAGCTTCGATTTGATGAAATTTCGGCGGCCGCCGGATCGCAGAAGGTCAATCAATAACCCATCAGCTATGGGTCTAATTCATAACTATACGGTTATATGACTGTCAAGCAGGGAAATGGCGCCTGGTCCAAATGGCTTTGTTTCGTTCACGCTTTCGCGTTGGCCGCCCGGGTGCTAGGGCATTGCGCACCATCATGGACAGGATCGCCCCTTGACCACACAAACCCGCCCGCCGCTGATCGAAATCTGTGTCGAAGGCATCGATGGCCTGCTCGCCGCGCAGGCTGCCGGCGCCGATCGGGTCGAACTGTGCGCCAGCCTGGTCGAAGGCGGCATCACACCGAGCCTCGGCACCGTGCGCGCGGCGCTGGACCAGGCGACGGTGCCGTTTCATGTCATGGTGCGGCCGCGCGGTGGCGATTTTCTCTACAGCGAGACCGAATACGGCTCGATGCTCGCCGACGTCGCCGCGCTGCGCGATCTCGGTGTGGCCGGCGTGGTGTTCGGCTGCCTGAACGCCGACGGCACCATCGACGAGAAGCGCATGGGCGAGCTGACGCAGGCTGCCGGGTCCCTGAACGTCACCTGCCACCGCGCCTTCGACATGACACGCGATCCCAGCGAGGCGCTGGAGGCGCTGATCCGCCGCAAGGTCGGCCGCGTGCTGACCAGCGGCCAGCGCGACACCGCGATCGAAGGCCTGCCATTGCTGGCCGATCTGGTGCGGCAAGCGGGCGACCGCATAGTCATCCTCGGCTGCGGCGGGCTCGATCTCGCCAACATCGCCGAGGTGCGCAAAAAGACCGGCCTGGCCGAGATGCATTTCGCGGCACTGAAGGATGTGCCAAGCGCCATGGGTTACCGCAATCCCAAGGTCGGCATGGGCGGCTCCGATCTCGACCGCGAATACCGCAACACATTGACCGACACACCGCTGGTGGCGGCGACGATCGCGGCGGCCAAGGCATGACCTCTCCGATAGACCGCATAGCGCCGGACGACGAAGCGGCCATACTGGCGCTCAACAACGAACATGCAGCGGAACTCTCCTGGCTTGAAGCCGAGCGGCTGTCGTTCCTGCTTGGCGAGGCATTCTACGCGCGGCGCATCGGCGATCTCGAAGCCTTCATCATGACCTTCGACCAGGAAGCCAACTACGACAGCCCGAATTTCGTCTGGTTCCGCGAGCGCTATGAACGCTTCATCTATGTCGACCGCGTCGTCGTGGCGGCGCACGCAAGGGGCCGCGGCCACGCGCGCCGGCTCTATCAGGATCTGTTCGAGCATGCGGAGCGCGCCGGCTACACGCTGGTCACCTGCGAGGTCAACATCGACCCGCCCAACCCGGCGTCTGATGCCTTCCACGCCGCTCTCGGTTTCGCCGAAGTCGGCGACGCGGTCATCCATGGCGGCAAGAAAGCCGTGCGCTACTACGTCAGGCGGATCGTCGCTTGATCCGCTAGCGCTGGCCACACAATGAAGCGGCAACTAATATAGCCGTTCCGCCAACCGGAGGAACAGCGATGCCAAGCAACGTCTTCCGCTTCGACGAAAGCTGGCACATTCCCGAAGGCACACCTCGGCAAGTGTGGGACGTGATCTCCGACGCCGAGTTGCTGCCGCTATGGTGGGGCGACGTCTACAAGGAAGTCGTGCCGCTCGACGCCAAGGGCAAGGCGTCAGTCGGTTCGCGGGCAAGGGCGCGTGCTCGCGGCGCCCTGCCCTATGAACTGAACTTCATCATCGAGGCCGCCGAACTCGAGCCCGGCCGGCTGGTGGTAGTGAAAACCTTTGGCGATTTCGACGGATTATGGCGGGCCGAACTGCAGCCCTCAGGCCCCGGCACCCATGTTCAGCTGACCTGGCAAGTCACGGTCGAGAGGCCCATCCTCAAATTCCTCGCACCGTTGCTGCGGCCGGCCTTCGCATGGAACCATCGCTGGACCACGCCGCGCGGCGAAGCCGGCCTGCGCCGTTGTCTGATGGCGAAAAACAGAGCCGCTTGACCGCCAAACCGAAATTCGGCCGGCCGGTTGCAGCCACGATGTCCGCCCCGCCGCAACTGCCTTGCCGTACTCACCAGTTGCGGTTGAGCCATTCACGCGCTGGACGCTCGATGAGGTAGTAGCTGCAGAGCGCGCAGGCGAAGGCGCCGGCCAGCATCAGCCAGGGGTTGCTGCCTTGCTCATAGACGAATTTGTAGAATGGCTGCTGCCACAGATAGAGCGAATATGACCACAGGCCCAATGTCGTCATTGGCCAGGACGACAGCAGACCGGAAAAAATCCGGCTGCTGAAATCGAGCGCGTTGACGGCCAACGCCAGCAGCGGCGTGGCCAGGAGATAATGGATCGGCGTCGGCACCGCGTCCACGAACAGGAAAACCGCGCCAGCCGCCGCTGCCAGGGCGACATAAGGCCCTTTCAGCACGTCCGGCAGCCTGCCCTCGGCCTTGAGCAGGCAGATAGAGGCCGACAGCAGGATTGATGCGATGTGCACATCGGTGCGCCAGTAAGTGGCCTCGTAGTCCAGGTTGAAGACCCAGTACGACACCGCGCCATTGGCCATGGCGAGCAAGGCCAGCGCCACCAGCAAAGGGAGGACGCGGTTGCGGCTGACGACCGTCGCGCTGATCAGCGCCAGGATGACATAGGCGTGCTCCTCGACACAGAGCGACCAGATATGGTCAAGCGCCCCGGCGCGGGTGACGAGGATTCCCGCGTAATTGTAGGTGAATGTCAGCGCCGTCAGCGCCGCCTTCCATTTGAAGGCGATGAATGTGCCGGACAGCGCGATCATGGCAACGATGACGAAGACCAGGAGCGCCGGATAGATGCGCGAGAAACGGCGCTTGAAGAACTTCTTCAGCGGATACCGTTCGATGAACAGGATCTCGGCCATCAGCCGGCCGCTGAGCACGAAGAAGAACTCGACGCCGAGCACGCCGAGGTTGATTCCGGGAACCGGGAAAAAATGGCCGATCAACACCAGGGCGATCGACAGGCCGCGCCAGCCATCGAGATAGGCCAACCTTGTCCTGGCCGACCTGTCTACGACGGCCCGGGACGGAACCATATGGGTCGCGGAAATTTCGGACATGCCGATCCTCTCGCATTGGCATGCGAAAGGGCACGGCGGTACGTGTTCCGAACCCGGCTCGCATTCCCGCCCACGCCCATACTGCAGTGCAATATAAATTTGTGCAAGTGCGAGATTGCCGCCGATACTGTTTCCAGACCGGTACGGCCCGGAATTGCTTCAAGCAAAAGGATGTCGCGCTGCGGCTGATTCCATCAGCAACTGGGCCGCGACGCACGAAAAAGGGGCCACGATGGCCCCTTTCCGTGAAACCATGAAACGCGTCAGTGTCAGGCGTTGGCGGCTGCCACGGCGCGCTTGGCCATGACCGCGATCAGATTTGCGCGATAGTCGGCGGAGGCGTGGATGTCGCTCATCAGGTTCTTGGCCGACACCTTGACGCCCGCGAGCGATGCAGCGTCGAAACTCTTCGCAAGGGCCGCCTCGATTTCCTTCGAGCGAAAGACACCGTCGTCGCCGGCGCCGGTGACGGCAACGCTGACGCCATCCTTGTCCTTGGCCACGAACACGCCGACGATCGCGTAGCGCGAGGCCGGGTTGCGGAATTTTTCGTAAGCGGCCTTTGCCGGAGCGGTGAAGCTGACCGCGGTGATGATCTCGCCGTCCTTCAATGCCGTTTCGAACAGCCCCTTGAAGAACTTGTCGGCTGATATCTCGCGTTTGTTGGTGACAATGGTGGCGCCCAGCGCCAGCAGGGCCGCCGGGTAGTCCGCCGCCGGATCGTTGTTGGCGATCGAGCCGCCGATCGTGCCCTTGTGGCGCACGGCCGGGTCGCCGATCAGCGACGCCAGATGGGAAAGCGCCGGACACGCCTTCCGCAGCTTCTCGTCATTGGCGACATCATAATGGGTCGTGGCGGCACCGATGGTGACCGTCTTGCCCGATACCTTGACGCCATGCAGTTCCTTGATGCGCGAGAGGTCGACGAGGTCCGAAGGAGCCGCCAGCCGCGTCTTCATGGCGGGGATCAAGGTCATGCCCCCCGACAAAAGCTTGGCGTCGCCGCTCTTCACAAGCTTGGCGGCTTCAGTGACCGAGGCGGCGCGGTGATAGTTGACCGAGTACATGGTTGTTCCTCCTCAGTGCTTCGTCGCGGCGCGGATCGCGGCCCACACGGTGGACGGCGAAGCGGGCATGGCGATATCGGCGATGCCGATGGCGTCGGTGATGGCGTTGATCACCGCCGGCGGCGAGCCGATGGCGCCGGCCTCGCCGCAGCCCTTGATCCCAAGCGGGTTGCCCGGGCATGGGGTGTTCGAGGTCGAGACCGTGAACGACGGCAGATCGCCGGCGCGCGGCATGGTGTAATCCATGTAGCTCGCCGTCAGCAGCTGTCCGCTGGCGTCATAGTGGGCGCCTTCCAGCAGTGCCTGGCCGATGCCCTGCGCCAGTCCGCCATGCACCTGGCCTTCGACGATCATCGGGTTGATGATGTTGCCGAAATCATCGGCGGCAACGAATTGAACAATCTCGGTCAGGCCGGTTTCCGGATCGACCTCGACCTCGCAGATGTAGCAGCCCGCCGGGAAGGTGAAATTCGACGGATCGTAGAACGCCGTCTCCTTCAGCCCGGGCTCCATGCCGCCCGGCAGATTGTGAGCGGTGTAGGCGGCGAGCGCCATCTGGAACCACGGCACGTTCTTGTCGGTGCCGGCGACCTTCAGCGCACCATTCTCGATGACGATATCGCCCTCGTCTGCTTCGAGCAGATGAGCCGCGATCTTCTTGGCCTTGGCTTCAACCTTGTCGAGCGCCTTGACGATGGCCGACATGCCGACCGCCCCCGAGCGCGAACCATAGGTGCCCATGCCCATCTGCACCTTGTCGGTGTCGCCATGGACGATCGAAACCGAATCGATCGGCACCCCGAAACGTTCGTTGACCAGCTGCGCGAACGTGGTTTCGTGGCCCTGGCCGTGGCTGTGCGAGCCGGTCAGCACCTCGATCGTGCCGACAGCATTGACCCGCACCTCCGCCGATTCCCAAAGACCGACGCCGGCACCAAGGCTGCCTACCGCCGCCGACGGCGCGATGCCGCAGGCCTCGATGTAGCAACTCATGCCGATGCCGCGTAGCAGCCCCTTCTTGGCGGCGGCAGCCTTGCGCTTGGCAAAGCCGGCATAATCCGAAGCCTTCATGGCCGCATCGAGCGAAGCCGCATAGTCGCCGGCGTCATAGCACATGATGACCGGCGTCTGGTGCGGGAACGAGGTGACGAAATTCTTGCGCCGCAACTCTGCCGGCGACACACCGAACTGGCGAGCGGCGGTTTCCATCATGCGCTCCATGACGAAGGTCGCTTCCGGACGCCCCGCTCCGCGATAGGCGTCGACCGGCGCGGTGTTGGTGTAGATCGCCTTCACATTGGCGTGGATCGCCGGAATGTTGTACTGGCCCGACAACAGCGTCGCGTAGAGGTATGTCGGCGTCGCCGACGAGAACAGCGACATGTAGGCGCCGAGATTGGCTTTGGTCTCCACCTTCAGGCCAAGTATCTTGTGGTTCGCATCAAAGGCCATTTCGGCATGGGTGTGATGGTCGCGGCCATGCGCGTCGGTGAGGAAGCTCTCCGTGCGGTCGGCTACCCATTTGACCGGCACACCGGTCTTCTTCGACGCCCACAGGCAGACGATCTCTTCGGGATAGATGTAGATCTTGGAGCCAAAGCCGCCGCCGACATCCGGCGCTATGACACGCAGCTTGTTCTCCGGCGCGACATTGTAGAAAGCGCTCATCACCAGCCGCGCGACATGCGGGTTCTGCGACGTGGTCCAGCAGGTGTAATGATCCTCGGCCTTGTCGTAGTGGCCAAGAGCCGCCCGCGGCTCCATGGCGTTGGGAACAAGCCGGTTGTTGATGATGTCCATCTTGACGACATGGGATGCCTTCTTGAAGGCAGCCGCCGTCTCGTCGGCGTTGCCGATGTCCCAGTCGAAGATCAGGTTGTTGTCGGCTTCCGGGTGGATCTGCGGCGCGCCCTTGTCCATCGCCTTCGAGGCGTCGACGACCGCCTTCAGTTCCTTGTAGGTGATCTCGACCGCTTCGGCCGCATCGCGTGCCTGGCCCTTGGTCTCAGCGACGACGATGACGACCGCGTCGCCGACATAGCGAACCTTGTCGAAGGCCAGCGGCGACCATGCGCCCATCTTCATCGGCGAACCGTCCTTGGAATGGATCATCCAGCCGCAGATCAGGTTACCGATGCCATCGGCCTTGAGCTCCTTGCCGGTCAGAACCCCGATGACGCCGGGCATGGCTTGCGCCTTCTTGACGTCGATCTTCTTGATCTGCGCATGCGCGTGCGGGCTGCGCACGAAGGCCGCATGCTTCATGCCGGGAACCACCATGTCGTCGACATAGCGGCCGGCGCCGGTGATGAATCTTTTGTCTTCCTTGCGCGCGACCCGAGCGCCAACACCTTCAATGCCCATAAGAAATTCCTCCCGAAATGGTGAGTATGAAGTAGCGAGTACGTTAATAGTGAAGATCGCCGCCGGTTCAGACCGGCTACTGACTACTCACTACTCTACTGCTCACTCTTCACGCAGCCTGCTTCGCCTTGCCCTTGGCTCCCTTCGACATCGTCTTCGATGCGGCGAGGATCGCCTTGACGATGTTGTGGTAGCCGGTACACCGGCAGATGTTGCCTTCCAGCTCGGCCCGCACCGTCGCCTCGTCGAGGCCTTCGGGGTGGCGGTTGATCATGTCGGTCGCCGTCATGATCATGCCTGGCGTGCAGAAACCGCACTGCAGCCCGTGATGTTCCTTGAAGGCTGCCTGCACCGGATGCAGGTCGGCGCCGTTGGCGAGACCCTCGATCGTCACAACGCTCGAGCCGGACGCCTGGACAGCAAGCATGGTGCAGGACTTGACCGCCTTGCCGTCGACATGGACGACGCAGGCCCCGCATTGCGAGGTATCGCACCCGACATGAGTGCCTGTAAGGCCGAGATTCTCGCGCAGGAAATGGACCAGAAGCGTTCGATCCTCGGCAACGCCGCTGACGCGCCTCCCGTTCACCATCAAAGAAACGTCCGACATGGTCCCTCCCTGGGTATCAACCTTGGTCATCACGCTGCCGACGCGCCGCTGGCGCTTCGGCCATGCGTTATTCGTACACCGCACAACGCACAAAAAACAGCGCGACGGAAAAGGCGCATCATTGTACTTTCGGGTCATGGCCAAGGCCAAAGGTGCACTCACCTCGCCCCATTGCCAAAACGCCTATTGGAAGCAACAATATCCCCCGACGCTCGCGCGCCAGAAGCTTGTAAAAACAGCCGCGTACAAAAACAGCGTCGGAGGAAATGCGGGAGAACGCCGCTGGCCAGTTCACGGACGCGCTACGCATGCGGCTTGTCGGCGCTGACCACGGACGAGCCCAACCCGGATGTTTTCGCGCGCGCGGTGGCCGCCGAGGCTGCCGCAATCAACGCCGGCTTTGCGCTGCTGTTCTTTTCCCAGAGCCTCGTCGAGGCAGGTGCCCTGTCGCGGGCACTCTCGGTCCACGCGCCGGGGCTCCATCATGCAGGCTGCTCCACCGCCGGCGAGATTACGCCGCAAGGGCTCGAAGAAGGCCATATGCTGGCAATGCTGCTGCCCTCCGCCTCATTCACCGCGGTCAGCACCATGGTCGACAACCTGTCCACATCGGGCATGGACAGGATCACCGGCGAGGTCGAGGCCTTGCGGCGCACGCTGCGCCGCCGGCTCGGCGGTGAGCAGACCAGGAACACCTTCGCGCTCTGCTTCATCGATGGGCTGTCCTATGCCGAGGAAGCGGTAAGCTCCGCCATCCACTGGGGACTTGACGACATACCGCTGCTCGGCGGCTCGGCAGGCGACGATCTGAAGTTCGAGACCACACGCCTGATCTCGAACGGCAGGGTCACCTCGGACAGCGCCATCATCGTGCTGATCGCCACGGAAATTCCGTTCCACGTCTTCAAGACCGACAATTTCGTTCCGACCGACGAAAAGCTGGTGGTGACGGCGTCCGATGCCGATCACCGCATCGTGCGCGAATTCAACGCCACCAATGCGGCGGAGGAATATGCCGCTTCCGTCGGGATCATCCCGCAGACCTTGACGCCGCTGAGCTTCGCCTCGCATCCGGTGGTGGTGAAGGTGGGCGGCGAATATTATTGCCGTTCCATCCAGAAGATGCACCCGGACGGTTCGCTGTCGTTCTTCTGCGCCATCGACGACGGCGTCGTGCTGTCGATCGCCCAGCCCAAGGATATGGTGGAATCGACACGCGCCGCCCTGCGCGAGGTCGAGGAGCGGCTTGGCGGCATCGACATGATCCTCGGCTTCGACTGCGTGCTGCGCCGGCTCGATGCACGCAACCGGCAGGTCTTTCGTGACATTTCGGAGCTCTACCGGGTCAACAACGTCGTCGGCTTCGGCACCTATGGCGAGCAGTACCGGTCGATGCACCTCAACCAGACTTTCACCGGCATCGCTTTCGGCGAACGCCAAGCAGCAGAATAGGGCGGCGAAATAAGATGCCGCTCAGGGACATAAACGATCTCGAAAAGCTGAAGAAGATCAACGCCGCCCTGGTCAGCCGCGTCGAGCGGTCGATGGACCAGCAAGGCAACGCCTTCTCGCTGTTCCAGACCGCGATCTCGCTCGAAAACCGCGTGCGCACGCGCACGGAGGAGCTGCACTCGACCTTGCGGCGGCTTGAGCAATCCAACATCGATCTCAGCGCCGCCAAGGAAAATGCCGAACTGGCGAACCTGTCCAAGACAAGGTTCCTCGCCGCCGCCAGCCATGACGTGCTGCAGCCGCTGAACGCGGCCCATCTCTCCGTCTCGGCGCTCGCCGAGGTGCAGACCAGTGACGAGGGCAGGAAGCTGGTGCGGCAGGTCGAGCGCTCGCTGGAAACAATGGAGGACCTGCTGCGCACGCTGCTGGACATCTCCAAGCTCGACGCTGGCGTGGTGCAGCCCGACATTGGCGACGTCAGCCTCGAGGCGCTGTTCTCGTCGCTGCGCTCGGATTTCCAGCCGGTCGCGGAAATGAAGGGGCTGTCGCTGAAATTCCGGCCGGTCAATGCCGTGGTCCGCTCCGACCGGACGCTGCTGCGCCGCATCCTGCAGAACATTCTCTCCAACGCGCTGGGCTACACCCGCTCGGGTGGCGTCCTTGTCGGCACCAGGCATCGCGGCGACACCATCCGCATCGATGTCGCCGATACCGGCTGCGGCATTCCCGAGGACCAGCGCGAGGCGGTTTTCGAGGAGTTCCATCGCGGCACCTCGCCTACCAGTGCCGAACTCGACGGCGGCGGCCTTGGACTCGGACTTGCCATCGTGCGCCGCATGGCCGGCGCGCTCGGCCACCCCGTGACTTTCTCGTCGAAGGTCGGGCGCGGCACGATCTTCCACATCGATGTCCCCGTCGGCATCGGGGCGCCCGCCGACGCCATCGCCAGCGCCACCGGCCTTGAGCGGTCGCGCGGCTACGGCCTGTTCGGCACCAAGGTGCTGCTGGTCGAGAACGACATCGAGGTGCTGGAGGCCATGACCTTCCTGCTCGAGCGTTGGCAGTGCCTGGTGCGCGCCGCGACCTCGACCGACGATGCGCTGGACCTGCTCGGCGACACCGACTGGGTGCCGGACATCATCATCGCCGACCAGCATCTCGACGGCGGCGATCTCGGCACCGCCACCATATCGGAAGTCCGCGACTATCTCGGCCGCGCCGTGCCGGCGCTCATCGTCACCGCCGACAGTTCCGAAGCCGTCGCCAAGGCCGCGCGCGCCGGGGGCATCGAGCTAATGCGCAAACCGCTGAAACCTGCCCAGCTGCGCGCGCTTCTGGCGCATTTGCTGGCTTAGAGGCTTACCCTCCCCTTGATGGGGAGGGTCGGCGCGCAGCGCCGGGGTGGAGGTGCGGCGCCAAGGGAGGTAAAAGCTCAGAACCCCGCCTGATCCCTGAAAAGCTCCGCATTGTCTAGCTTCGAAACCTCGATCACCGCTTGCGTGCGGCTATACACGTTCAGCTTGCGCAGGATCTCCGAGACATGCGCCTTGACCGTGGTCTCGCCGACCTGCAGCTCATAGGCGATCTGCTTGTTGAGCAGGCCCTGGCGCAGCATTTGCAGCACGCGCAGCTGCTGCGGTGTCAGCTTGGACAGGCGCTGGACCATGTCGGCGCGGTCGATGCTGTCGGCATCCGCCGGCTGGCCTTCATAGGTTTCCGGCACATAGATTGCGCCGTCCATCACCGAGCGGATGGCGGCGGCCAGATCGCTCTTGCGGGCCGATTTCGGGATGAAGCCGGCGGCACCATAGGACAGGGCCTCGGAAATGATCCTCGGCTCCTCATATCCCGACACGATCACCACCGGCAGGCGCGGATAGCGGGTCCTGAGCTGCAGCAGGCCTTCGAAACCGTGCACGTCGGGCATGGAGAGATCGAGAAGCGCAAGGTCGAAAGGCTTGGCGCCCGCCAGCAATTCCACCGCCTCGGTGATCGAGCGCGCTTCCACCGTATCGACTTCCGGATAGGCCATCTGGACGGCGCTGTGCAGCGCCTCGCGAAACAGCGGATGGTCGTCGATGATCAGGAACCGGGCGCGATCGTTGGGTGCTGTCATGTGGCTCGTTCCGGTTTACCCGCCACACCATAGTCCCGCGACCATGGCCGGATTATTGGCAAATAGTCTATCGCCAATTGCCAGGATTGCATCGCTGTAAAAGCAATGGAAACCCTGAATTCCTCATACAGCCCAGGCAAAGCCCATGCTTTATGAAAAGCGACGCCTTGCCCGTCCCCCGAAATCGGTCGAAGGTGCCGCCAGCAACCCGATATCCAAACGCAGAGACCAGCATGACCGCCTTTGTCCTTCCCGTGCCGCCAACACCTTCCGTCGCCATCAGCGGGTCGGCCGAGCGCTTTGCCGTGCGGCGCGTTTTCTGCGTTGGCCGAAACTATGCGGCGCACGCGCGCGAGTTCGGCAACGATGAACGCGATCCGCCCTTCTTCTTCACCAAGCCCGCCGACGCCGTGGTCGATTCCGGCACAGTGATCCCCTACCCGCCGCTGACGGCCAATCTGCACCACGAAATCGAACTGGTGGCCGCGATCGGCAAGGCGGGCTTCCGCATCGCGCGTGAGCGGACGCTGGATCATGTCTGGGGTTATGCTGTCGGCATAGACCTCACCCGCCGCGATCTCCAGGATGAGGCCAAGAAGGCGGCGCGGCCCTGGGACTGGTCGAAGGCCTTCGACCGTTCAGCCCCTTGCGGCCCGCTGGTTCCCGCGCAGAAATCCGGGCACCCGACGAAAGGCCGCATCTGGCTCGCCGTCAACGGTGCTGTGAAACAGGATGCCGACCTCACCGAATTGATCTGGCCAATCGCCGACATCGTCTCGATCTGCAGCGAGGCAGTCGAACTGCAACCGGGCGACCTGATCTTCACCGGCACGCCCGCCGGTGTCGGCGCGGTCAAGCCGGGCGAGACGATGACCGGCGGCGTCGACGGCATCGGCACGATCGAAGTGACGGTCGGCCAGCCGCAATCTTGAACGACAAAGCCATGAGCGACATCGTCCTGCACAATTACTATCGCTCCTCCACCTCCTACCGGGTGCGGATCGCGCTGGAGATGAAGGGGCTGAGCTACGACTACATCCCGCATCATCTGCGCCATGGCGAGCATCTTGAGCCGGCCTATCTCGCGGTCAACCCGCAGGGGCTGGTGCCGGCATTGGTGCTCGACGACGGCACGCTTTTGACGCAGTCGCTGGCGATCATCGAATATCTCGACGAGATCCGGCCGGAACCGCCACTGCTGCCGAAGGACGCGCTTGGCCGAGCGCGCGTGCGCATGCTGGCGCAGATGATCGCTTGCGACATCCACCCGGTGAACAATCTGCGCGTGTTGACCTCGCTGCGCACTTTGTTCGGCGCCAGCGACCAGGACATCACCAACTGGTTCCGCCACTGGGTGAACGAAGGCTTTCAGCCGCTTGAAAAGATTCTGGCTTCCTCGCCCGACACTGGAACGTTCTGCCACGGCGAGGCGCCGGGGCTTGCCGATATCTGCCTGGCAGCGCAGGTCACCAACAATGCCCGCTTCGGCGTCGACATGGCGCCTTACCCGACGATCGCGCGCATCCACGCCGCGTGCATGGCACTGCCGGCCTTCCAGAAAGCCGCGCCGCAGAACCAGATCGATGCCGAATAGGGCCTCTACCGACCCACGCGCAGCGTGAGTGCCCAGAACGCCAAAGCGAACAGGCCGATGCCGGCGCCCAGCAGGCAGACGCCGCTCCAGCCAAAGGCGCCGTAGGTCATGGTCGAAGCGATCGAGCCGAGCGCGCTGCCAAGCGAATAGAAGATCATGTAGCCGCCGACCAGCCGGCTGCGCGCATCCGGCCGGCGCGCGAAGATCAGGCTCTGGTTGGTGACATGCACGGCCTGGATCGCCAGGTCCAGCATGACGATGCCGGCGACAAGCAGCCACAGCGACAGGCCCATGAAGGCGATCGGCAGCCAGGCAGCCGTCATCAGAAGCAGGCTGAGGCCGGTGACCAGTTGCCCGCGCCCGCGATCGACGAGGCTGCCTGTCCAGCGCGCGCCCAATGCGCCGGCGACACCGGCAAGCCCGAACAGCCCGATCGCGGTGTGCGAGAGTGAAAATGGCGCGGCGCTCAGCGGCAGCACCAGCGGCGCCCACAGCACATTGAAAGTGCCGAAGATCAGCATGGCGAGCACCGCGCGCACGCGTAGCAGCGGCTCCTGCACGAACAGCAGCACGACCGAACCCAGCAGGCGCGGATAGGATGTGCGCGGCCGCTCCGCCTCGTGACGCGGCAGGATCAGGAAGAGAATCACCGCCATGACAAGCGTCAGCACCGCCGAGACCAGATAGACCCAGCGCCAGCCGGCGAAGTCGGCGACGACGCCGGCGACGAAGCGGGCAAGCAGGATGCCTGTTATGACGCCGCTGGTGACGGTGCCGACCGCCCGCCCCCGCTCGGATGGTAGCGCGAGGTCGGCAGCGTAAGCCACCAGCACCTGCACCACCACGGCAAGCAGGCCGACAACCGCCAGGCTTGCCAGCAGCATCGCGGCGTTCGGCGCGACCCCAACCGCGATCAGCGCCACGGCGGAAAGCACCGCCTGGCCGGCGATCAGCTTGCGGCGGTCGAACAGGTCGCCAAGCGGCACGATGAAGAACAGGCCGAGCGCGTAGCCGACCTGGGTGACCGTCACCACGATGCCGACCGAGGCCGGCGCGATGGCAAAATCATGCGCCATGGCGTCGAGCAGCGGATGGGCGAAATAGACATTGGCAACGCTCAAGCCGCAGGCAATGGCGAAGACCAGCGCAGTCATTCCTGACAGTCCCGGCGGTGATGCTGGCGTGGTCCGCGGCGCCCCGTCGGGCCGATCCAAGCTTGTTGCCGCGCTGTTCACCACCTGCAAATCCATGTCGCTCTCCGCAAATAGGTTTCAACTTGAAACCACTTGCTGGATAGGTGGAACAGTTTTATGTTGCAACCAAAATGAATGATCTGGACCAACGATTGCCATGGTGAAACGAACGAGCCACCACCAAGCGGATTGCCTGATCGCGCGGCCGCTGGACGCGATCGGCGATTGGTGGTCGCTGCTCATCGTGCGCGATGCCTTCGACGGCTTGCGCCGCTTCGGCGAATTCCAGAAGAGCCTCGGCGTCGCCAAGAACATCCTGTCGGCGCGGCTGCGCAATCTGGTCGCGCACGGCATACTGGAAACGGTTCCCGCGCCCGACGGCAGCGCGCACCATGAATATGTGCTGACGCAAAAAGGGCGCGGCCTGTTCTATGTCCTGGTCGCCTTGCGGCAATGGGGCGAGGCCTATTTCTCCGGACCGGGCGAGCCCTACACTTTCATGGTCGACACGCAGAGCGGCCGGCCGATCAGGCGCCTGGAAGTGCATGCCGAGGACGGGAGGCTGCTGGTCCCCGGCGACACGAGGCTCGCCGATTTCCGCGACCAGGAAAACAGCTGAGCGCCCTGGCTAGTTCGGCGGACTGGCAGGGCTGGCGGAATCGATTTCCGCTTGACCGGACAGGGAATCGGCTATCGTTTCCACAGACAGTACGCAGGGTGGAGTGACCGATGAAAGCCGTCGTCTTCGAGAAATTCGGCGAAGCGCCTACGATCCAGACCGTCCCCGATCCGAAGCCGGCCGCCGATGGCGTGGTCATCAAGGTCGAGGCAACCGGGCTCTGCCGCAGCGACTGGCATGGCTGGATGGGCCATGACGATGATATCCGGCTGCCGCATGTGCCGGGCCATGAATTGGCGGGCGTCGTTGTGGCGGCTGGCAAGCGCGTGACGCACTGGAAGGCAGGCGACCGGGTCACGGTGCCTTTTGTAGGCGGCTGCGGCCACTGCTTCGAATGCACGTCCGGCAACCACCAGGTCTGCGAGCATCAGTTCCAGCCCGGTTTCACCGCCTGGGGCTCGTTCGCCGAATATGTCGCCATCGACTTCGCCGACACCAATCTCGTACGCCTGCCGGAAGAGATGGAATTCGCCACCGCCGCCAGCCTGGGCTGCCGCTTCGTCACGTCGTTCCGGGCGATCGTCGACCAGGGACGCGTCAAGCCCGGAGAATGGGTTGCCGTGCATGGCTGCGGAGGCGTTGGGCTTTCGGCGATCATGATCGCCAGCGCCATGGGCGCCAATGTCATTGCCATCGATCTCACCGACGAGAAACTGGAGTTTGCCCGCAAGATCGGCGCGGTGGCGACCATCAACGCATCGACCACCCCCAATGTGGTAAAGGCCGTCAAGCAGATCACCAATGGCGGCGTTCATATGTCGATGGACGCGCTCGGCCATCCGACCACCTCGTTCAACTCCATCTCGAACCTGCGCCGGCGCGGCCGCCATGTGCAGGTCGGCCTGATGCTGGGCGACCATGCCAAGGCTGCGGTGCCCATGAGCAAGATCATCGCTTTCGAGCTCGAAATCCTCGGCAGTCACGGCATGCAGGCTTACCGCTACCAGGCGATGATGGAGATGATTCGTACCGGCAAGCTGAAGCCCGAACTGCTGGTCGGCAAGAAGATCAGCCTCGACGAGGCGCCCGCGGCCTTGATGGCGATGGGCGGTTTCGAAGGCATCGGTATCGGCGTGGTGACGAAGTTCTAGAGGCAGACGTCGTTTCCCGAACTACCGCGCAAACTTCTTCGCGCCAAACACGCAGGCCACCACGCCGAGCGTGACAACCACCATCAGCGGGCTGACCTGTTCGTGCAGCAAGCTCGCCGCGAGCGCCAGGCCGAAGAAGGGCTGCAACAGCTGCAGCTGCCCGACCGCGGCAATGCCGCCTTGCGCCAGGCCGCGATACCAGAAGACGAAGCCGATCAGCATGCTAAACAGCGAGACATAGGCAAGACCGATCCAGGCTTGGGAGCCGACGGCGGCAAAGGATGGTGGCAGGGTCGCGAAAGTCAGCACCAGCATGATCGGCAGCGACAGCGTCAGCGCCCAGCAGATCACTTGCCAGCCGCCGAGCCTGCGCGACAGCGCGGCGCCCTCGGCGTAGCCCAGTCCACACACGACGATGGCGCCCAGCATCAAGCCGTCGCCGAGCGGTGACGCGGTCACGCCCTGCGATAGGGCAAAGCCCGCGACAAGCGCGCTGCCGACGCAGGAAAACAGCCAGAACGCCGGCCGTGGACGCTCACCGCCGCGCAGCACGCCGAAGATCGCGGTTGCCAGCGGCAGCAGGCCAACGAAGATGATCGAGTGGGCGGAGGTGACGTGCTTCAGCGCCAGCGCGGTCAGCAAGGGAAAGCCGACCACCACCCCAAGGGCGACGATCACCAGCGACAGCAGATCGCCCCGCTCCGGTCGTTTCTGCCGGAACAAGACCAGCATTGCCAGGCCAAGCAGCCCGGCAATCGCGGCGCGGGCCGATGTCACGAAGGTCGGATCGAAATCCATCACGGCCACGCGCGTCGCCGGCAGCGAGCCTGAGAAGATCAGCACGCCGATAAATCCGTTCAGCCAGCCGCTCGCGGTCTTGTCCATTCCAGGCTCCATGTCTTTCGCCCTCTATCGGGCAGATGTCATGGCGCAGCCAGAGACAATGGAGTACAATTCAGCGAAACTGTAATGGCATGACGAGCAGTACGGATGACGGACTTCGCTTTGGAAACCGACGGCGCGCGCGCCCTGGCGGCCCCCACTCTGGTCGAAAGCGTCATGGCGGCCATCCGCCAGCGGATCGCCGCGCGCAGCCTGACACCGGGAGCCCGGCTGCCGTCGATCCGCGCCTTCGCGCAATCCATGCAGGTGTCCAAATCCACCGTGGTCGAAGCCTATGAGCGGCTCGCCGCCGAAGGCACGATCCGCTCCCGGCCGGGTTCAGGCTTCTATGCCGCCGGCACGCTGGCGCCGCTGTCGCTGGCCGAGATCGGTCCCCGGCTCGACCGTGCCGTCGATCCGCTTTGGGTCTCGCGCCAGTCGCTGGACGCTGGCGACGAGGTGCTGAAACCCGGCTGCGGCTGGCTGCCGGCCTCGTGGATGCCTCAGGCCGGACTGCGCCGAGCGCTACGCACGGCGGCGCGTGCCGATGATGCCGCGCTTGCCGACTACGGCACGCCGCTCGGCCTGCCGCCGCTGCGGCAATTGCTGGCACGGCGCATGGCCGGGCACGGCATCGAAGCCTCGCCCGAACAGATCGTGCTGACGGAATCGGGCACGCAGGCCATTGACCTCCTGTGCCGGTTCCTGATCGAACCCGGCGACACGGTGCTGGTCGACGACCCCTGCTATTTCAACTTCCACGCTTTGCTGCGTGCCCACCGCGCCAAGGTCATCAGCGTTCCCTACACGCCGTCGGGGCCTGATATCGAGCTGTTCGCCCAGGCGCTCGCCGAGCACCGGCCGCGCCTCTACATCACCAATTCCGCCATCCACAACCCGACCGGCGCGATCCTGTCACCGGTCACCGCGCACCGCTTGCTGAAACTCGCCGACCAGTCGGACCTGACTATCGTCGAGGACGATATCTTCGCCGATTTCGAACATGCCCCTGCCCCCAGGCTGACGGCCTTCGATGGGCTGAACCGCGTCGTCCAGATCGGCAGCTTCTCCAAGACGCTGTCGGCCTCGGTCCGCTGCGGTTTCATCGCCGCGCCCCGCGACTGGATCGAGGGCCTGACCGACCTCAAGATCGCCACCACCTTCGGCGGCGGGCGGCTGGCGGCCGAACTGGTGCTGACGCTGCTCAAGGACGGCAGCTACCGCAAGCATATGGATCTGCTGCGCGCCAAGCTCGCGCGAGCGATGGCCGAGACCGGCACTCGGCTGAAGGCGATCGGCATCACGCCCTGGATCGACCAACCGGCCGGTCTGTTCCTGTGGTGCGGCCTGCCCGATGGCGTGGATGCGGCCGACGTCGCACGGCATGCCTTGGCAGACAACGTAGTGCTGGCGCCCGGCAATGCGTTCAGCCTGTCGCAGACAGCCAGCCGTTTCCTGCGCTTCAACGTCGCCCAGTGCGAAGACGAGCGGATTTTCAAGGTGCTGGAAACCGCGATGAAGCGTTGATCTCAGCAGCTTTTAATCAACGCCCCGCACAGACCTCCCGCACGCAGTCGCGCAACCAGCGTTGCGCCGGATCGGCATCGAGGCGCGGATGCCAGAGCATCGAAATGGTGACTTCCACGGTGGTGACAGGCAGTGGAAAACTGTGCATGCCGGCGCGCGCGCCGGCCGTGTGCCGCTCGGGCACGCTGGCGATCAGGTCCGAGGCGCGCACCATGGCGAGTGCTGCCGAAAAACCCGAAACCATGCACACGACCGTCCGCCGCAGGCCAAGCGCGCTCAGGGCCTCGTCGATCGGCCCCTTCTCGCGGCCACGCCGCGAAACACTGATGTGCCGGCCCGCCGCATAGCGCTCGGCCGTCACCGTGCCTTCGCTCAAGGGATGGCCTGCTCTAACAGCACCAATGAAGCGGTCGCGAAACAAGGCCTGGATGCGCACTTCGGGTCCGGTTTCGCCGGCAACGCCGATTTCCAGGTCGATCGCCGCGTCGCGCAGCGACATCACATCCTTGTCTGATTTCGGCGCGAAACGCAGCCGCACCCCTCGCGCGTCGGCCTCGATGCGGGCGACAAGGCGAGGCCCGAACTCCTCGACGAAGCCTTCATTGGTGCGCAGCGTGAAGACCTTGTCCAGGCTTGAGAGATCAAGCAGTTCGGCAGGGCGCAGCAGCATCTCCGCGTCCTGGACGACGGGGCCGACCTGCCGCCGCAATTCCTCCGCGCGCGGCGTCGCCACCAGGCCGCGCCCGGCCCGCACCAGCAAGGGATCGCCCGTTGCCTCGCGCAACCGCGCCAGCGTCCGGCTCATCGCCGAGGGGCTGAGCCGCAGACGGCGCGCGGCGCGGGCCACGCTGCCTTCCGCCAGCAGCACGTCGAGAGCGAAGAGCAGATTGAGATCAGGAGACGTCATCGGCGGATCATAACATGATGTGGCGTCTCATGCATTGATATGATGCAAATGCTGCGCCTTCCGCCATATCAACCACAAGACTAGATCTCTGATGGTTCCGGTTCCGGAGCGAATGGAAGGAGATCGCCATGGCAGTCGCCGCACAAAGTCGAGATGGCTTGATATCAGCCCCGCAGGAGAAAGAATCGGTCGGCTGGGCTCTGGCAAGCCTGTCGCTCGCCACGCTGCTGTCGTCGCTCGGGACCAGCATCGCCAGCGTCGGGCTGCCATCTCTGATGCAGACGTTCGGCGCGTCGTTCCAGGCCGTGCAATGGGTGGTTCTGGCCTACCTCCTCGCCATCACCACGCTGATCGTCAGCGCCGGGCGGCTGGCCGACATGTTCGGACGCCGGCCGCTGCTGCTTGGCGGCATCGCGCTGTTCACATCGGCTTCGGTGCTCTGCGGCTTGGCCCCGACGCTTTGGCTGCTGATCGCCGCGCGCGCCGTGCAGGGGCTTGGCGCGGCGCTGATGATGGCGCTGACGCTGGCCTTTGTCGCCGAGACCGTGAGCAAGGAGCGGACCGGCAGCGCCATGGGTCTGCTCGGCGCCATGTCGGCCATCGGCACCACGCTCGGTCCCTCGCTCGGCGGCCTGCTGATCGCCGGCCTCGGCTGGCGCGCGATCTTTCTCGTCAATGTGCCGCTGGGTCTGCTGACCTTCGCCCTCGCCTGGCGTGCCTTGCCTGCCAGGGACAAGAACGCGCGGGCCGCCCAAGGCAGGTTCGACGCGACAGGCACTGTCCTGCTGGCCCTGAGCCTGGCTGCCTATGCGCTGGCCATGACACTTGGGCGAGGCAATTTCGGCGCGCTCAACATTGGCCTGCTTTTTGCGACCGGCATCGGCGTTGCTCTCTTCGCCGTCACACAATCAAGAGTGAAAACCCCGTTGATCCAGCTTGCCAGTTTCCGGGATCCGCGGCTCAGCGCCAGCCTGGCCATGAGCCTCATCGTCGCCACGGTGATGATGGCAACCCTGGTGGTTGCCCCGTTCTATCTGTCGCGAGGGTTGGGGCTCGATGCCGCGATGGTCGGTTTGGTGCTTTCAACCGGGCCGCTGGTCTCGACCCTGTCGGCGCTGCTGGCTGGGCGGCTTTCCGATCGCTTCGGAGCCAACAGGATGATGGTCGCCGGGCTCATCAGCCTTGCCGCGGGCACGTTCCTGCTCTCGCTCGCCATGACGAAACTCGGCATTGCCAGCTATGTCGTTCCGATCACCGTCACCTGCTTCGGCTATGCCCTGTTCCAGACCTCCAACAATGCAGCCGTCATGAGCGGTGTCGGCGCCGGCGAACGCGGTGTCATGTCGGGCCTGCTCAACCTGTCGCGCAATCTCGGCCTCATCACCGGCGCATCCTTGATGGGCGCCATCTTCGCGGTTGCGTCGGCTGGTGCTCCGAAAGCAACAGGACCGGACGTCCTGACCTCCGCTTCTGCGGCCCGCGGCATGCAAATCACCTTTGAGACGGCAACAGCCATGGCCTTGGTGGCGCTGCTGCTTGCCCTGTTTTCGGCACGCAATGCGATCAAGCTTGAACAGCCGGGGCAATCAACGCGGGATTCCTGACAGTACGGGGCTTGGGCTGATGCGCTCAGGCCCCTGCCCGTTTGCGGCGCTCATACAGCATGACCAGCGTTTCGGCCGTCAGTGCCGGCTTTTCCTCGCCTTCGATCTCGACGGTGTTGGCTGCCTTCATCAGATATTGGCCAGGGCCTCTGTCTTCCATGGAAAGCAAGACCGTGCGCAGCCTGATGCGTGCGCCGACCTTGACCGGCGCGAGGAAGCGCACCTTGTCGAAGCCGTAGTTGAAGGCGGCCTGCGTATTCTCGGGCACGATGCCCATGCCGAGCGCCAGCGCGCCGATGATCGACAGCGTCAGGTAGCCATGCGCGATCGTCGTACGGAACGGGCTTTGCCGCCGCGCCCGCTCGGGATCGACATGAATCCATTGATGGTCGCCGGTGCATTCGGCGAACTGGTTGATACGGTTCTGGTCGACCATGGTCCATTCCGAGACGCCCAGTTCCTGCCCGGACATCGTCCTCAACTGCTCGTAGGTCGGCGGCGTTTTAGGCCGTACTTCAGTCATTCCTGCTTTCCCGATAGCTTGCAGTGCCTCCGGACCACGAACGGACGGCTCCTGTCAATTCGCCTTGCGTGAATCCGTTCCGCCGAATTCCGGCTGAATCGCCCCATGCCGCCTGACGCGTGGCGCCGATGC
The DNA here is from genome assembly GCF_006442655.1 of Mesorhizobium sp. B2-1-3A. Lineage (NCBI taxonomy): Bacteria > Pseudomonadati > Pseudomonadota > Alphaproteobacteria > Hyphomicrobiales > Phyllobacteriaceae > Mesorhizobium > Mesorhizobium sp. B2-1-3A. Next base: position 163,502 of record NZ_VFWK01000004.1, on the reverse strand, counting down.
AACTATGCGCAAGCGGGTAAGGAGTGCCGGCGATCCGCGTGGGGGGATGCGGACAACGGCCCACGCAGACCTATTTCTTTTCGTAGCCGGCGCGGATTTCCTCCATCGCCTCCTTGATGCGCGCGCGCAGGATGTCGATCGATTCGGTGCCGGATTTCCGGGCCAATTCAGCCACTTCGCCGGCATTCTTGAGCGCCGCCTCGAACGATTTCCTGGCGAACTCCGTCTGTTTGGCCATGAGCTCCTGTGGATTGCCCGGCGCCCGATAGCTTTGCGCCACGTCGGCAACCTCGCGCAACGTGTCCTGCAGCATTTCGCGTTGCCTCGACAACAGCGAGGTCGCTCCGGCTGCGCCGGCACGCGCCGCCTTCTCCAGCGCTTCCAGGTTCTTGCGGTGATGGGCGAGGATCGCCTCGACATCGACATTGGGCACCTTCAGGTCGCGGCCGAATTTGCCGAACATGTCCATGAAGGAATCGGATTCCGGTTGTTTTGCCATGACGTCTTCTCCCCTGTCGCCGCGAATGCGGGCGCCCTCGCCGGAGAATAGCACTCGCGTGTCACGAGTCCATTCGGACACAGGCATGGCGATGGACACGGAATCAATTGACCGGGAGCAGCAACTCGATCGTATAAAGCACTATGCCCGCCAGCCCGCCGATGATCATGCCGTTGAAGCGGATGTATTGCAGGTCTCGGCCGATGTTCATCTCGATAAGCCGCGTCAGTTGGGCAAGGTCCCAGCGCTTGACCTGGTCGGCGATGAATTTCGATACGCCGCTCTTCTGGCTCTCGACGAAGGAGGCCAGCGCCACGACGAACCCTTGGTTCATATCGGCCCGGATCTGCGCATCGCCGGCAAGATGGCGGCCGACCTCGACGAACATATTGGCGAGATGCGCGCGGATCACCGAATTCGGCGTCTTGGCGTCCTGCTCGATGAACAGGCTGAGGCTCTCCCACATGTCCCCGGCCAGCGCCCTGACTTCGGGGCGGGCGAGGAAATCGTGCTTCATCTTCTCGGCACGCTTTGCATATTGCTTGGACGTCCGCAGCCGTTCGACGAAGCCTTGCGCGAAACGATCGAACTCGGCCCGCATCGGATGGTCCGGATCGGCCCGCACCTCGTCGAGCAGGGAGCCCGCCGAAGCGACGATCTTCTTCAGGAGATAGGCGTCGGCTCTGAACAGGTTGAACAGCGACGGCAATTCCTCGCGGATTTTTTCGCGCATCGTTGCCAGCGCCTGTTCATCGTTGAGGAAGCGGCCGACCACCTTGATGAATTCGTCGAACAGTTTCTGGTGGCGACGATCGTCGGTGAGCGCCGACAGGAGTTCCGCCGCCAGCGGCGCAAGCGGCACCTTTTCGATCTGTTCAAGCATGCGGCTGGTGACAAAGCCGCGCAGGCCGGATTGCTCGACGGCGGCCAGCGTCTGAGGCACCAGCCGCACGACGAAACGCGACAGGCCGGCGGCGCGTTCGGCATCAGTCAGCCAGTCGGCGACGAGTGCCGCAAAATCGACCTCGGCGAGTTTTTCCCGCACCGGCTCCGGCGCCAGGAAATTGGCTTCGATGAAGCGGCCGAGATTGTCAGCGATGCGGTTCTGGTTTTCCGGGATGATGGCGGTGTGCGGGATCGGCAGCCCGAGCGGCCGCCTGAACAGCGCCACCACCGCGTACCAGTCGGCCAGGCCGCCAATGGTCGCCGCCTCGGCGAAGGCGGCGACGAAGCCCAGCCACGGATAGGTGTTTTGGAACGATTTGGCCAAGGCGAACACCAGCACGCAGAGTGCCAGTGCGGCCGTGGCGATGAATTTGGTCCGCCGCAGCGCCGAGAGCTTGGCGGCCGCGTCGGCATCGAAACGGACAGGCGCCAGGGACGAAGCCGATTGTGACATGGACGAACTGCTCCTGGTCGATCTCTGGTCGACCACTGGTATCTCTGGTCGACCGCTGCTCGATCTCTGGGGTCGATCTCCGGCCTATCTAGGGTTTCATCAGCCGAAATGCCCGTGACGACCGGTTTTCCCCGCGTTCCGCCCGATTGCGCACATAAAGTTGACGAGAATATTCATCTATAGTGCGAAGCTAGTCTGGAATTATTCCAAGGTATAGGCCATATTCGGTCGAGGCCAGTGTGGCGAATCCGAAATTCCGGATTACCGCCGCGCCAGCAAAAGTTCTGGAATCTGGCGCGGTCATACCACGCCGGCGCCTAGTGAGGACGAAATGCGGCTTACCCGCCAGACCAATTATGCCATGCGCATCCTGATGTATTGTGCCGCCAACAATGACCGGTTGAGCCGCATTCCCGAAATCGCGGCCGCCTACTCCGTCTCGGAACTTTTCTTGTTCAAGATCCTGCAGCCGCTGGTCGAGCATGGGCTGGTCGAGACGGTGCGCGGCCGCAATGGCGGCGTCCGGCTTGGCCGTGCCGCCGAGGCGATCAGCCTCTTCGACGTCGTGCGCGTCACCGAGGAAAGCTTCGCCATGGCCGAATGCTTCGAGAACGACGCGGCCGAGTGCCCGCTGGTCGACAGCTGCGCGTTGAATTCAGCGCTGCGCGAGGCGCTCAACGCCTTCTTCGCCGTGCTTGCCCGCTACACGATCGCCGATATGGTGGCGGCACGGCCGAATGTGCGCAACCTGCTTGGCATCGACATACTGGAACGCCGCGCCCCGGCCGCCTAGTCCACGACGCGGCTTAGCGGTTTGATTCTATTGATGCCTTGCGCGCGACGCCGCCCATGGGGTCGTCATTCTAGGGCGGAGCAAGGAGCGAAGCGACGCAGCGCAGACCCTAGAATCCATTCCGTGACGTTCGAGCGCCGCAACGATGCCGAACTAGCGACCGCGGCGCCAACACGAGTTCTGCACCGCCGCATTTTTTGTTTGATGCAACGGCATGGATCCTCGGGTCTGCGCGTCCGCTTCGCTCCCGCTCCGCCCGTGGATGACGAAGGTCACTGCCAAGCCTAAACGGCAGATTGCGGCAGCACGAACGGCATATTCCCGGCCGGCAACACACCGACCTTGAGCCGGCAGTCGAACACTTTCTCGATCAAATCGTCGCTCAGCACGTCCTGCGGTGAACCGGTGGCAGCCAACCGGCCGCGATGCATGACGAAGATGCGGTCGGCATACATGGCCGTCAGATTGAGGTCGTGCAGGATGGCGACCACGCCGCCACCCCTTCTGCCGAAATCGCGGGCGATGTTCATGATGATCAGCTGGTGCTTGATGTCGAGGCTGGAAACAGGCTCGTCGAGGAACAGGTAGCGCGGCTTGCCGTCGAGCACCGGCGCCCAGACCTGGCACAGCACGCGCGCAAGCTGGACTCGTTGCTGCTCGCCGCCCGAAAGCTCCTGGTAGAGCCGCCCGGCAAACCCATCGAGATCGACGCGGGCCAACGCCCGTTCCGGCAGCCGCGCATCCTCGCCAGGCAAGGCACCCGAGCGGCCGCCGACCAGCCCGAGCTTGACCACCTCGCGCACGGTGAATGGAAACGACAGCGTCGTCGCCTGCGGCAGGACCGCGCGATGGACGGCGATCTCGACCGGTTTCATCGCCGCGAGGTCGCGGCCGTTGAGGGCGATGCGCCCGGTATGGGCAAGCTCGCCGGACAACGCCTTCAGGAAGGTCGTCTTGCCCGAGCCGTTGGGGCCGACGATCGCCGCGATTTCGCCGGGTCGCGCATCGAAATCGACACCGCCGACGATGCGTTTGCCGGCGATATCAACCGAAACATCCCTTGCCTCGATCATCCCAGCCTCACAAATCCCGAATTTCACAGGTCAATTACGCCTCGCTTGCGCAGCAGTATCCACAGGAAGAACGGCGCGCCGGCGACCGCGGTGACAATGCCGATCGGCAGTTCCGCCGGCGCCACGATGGTACGTGCGACGGCATCGGCAAGCAGCAGCAGCGAGGCTCCGAGCAGTGCCGAGGCCGGCAAAAGATAGCGATTGTCCGGACCGATCAGCAGGCGCAGCAGATGCGGCACGACGATGCCCACGAAGCCGATGCCGCCGCTGACGGCGACGGACGCCCCGACCGCCGCCGAGACACCGATGATGGCGGTGTATTTCAGTCGCTGGACAGGTATGCCGAGATGGCCGGCGGTCGCCTCGCCAAGCGCCAGCGCGTTGAGACCGCGCGACAGGAAAGGCATTGTTGCCAGCGCCAATATGATTATCGGCCCGACGGACGCGATCTTCGCCCAGGTTGCGCCGCCAAGGGATCCCAGCGACCAGAAGGTCAAGTCGCGCAGCTGACGATCGTCAGCCATGAAGATGAGGATGCCGGTCAGCGCCATGGCAAGCGCTGCCAGTGCGATGCCGGCGAGCAGCATGGTGGCAACCGAGGTTTGCCCGCGCCGCGTGGCGACCTGGTAGAGCACCAGGGTGGTGGCGAGGCCGCCGAAGAAAGCCGCCAGCGGCAGGGCAAGCGTGCCCAGCAAAGCCGTTACCGGCGCCAGAATGGTGCCGCCAAGCACGATGATGGCCACGGCACCGAGGCTGGAGCCGGCCGAAACGCCGATCAGGCCGGGATCGGCCAGCGGATTGCGGAACAGCCCCTGCATGACGGCGCCCGAGACAGCGAGCGCCGCGCCGACCAGCATGCCGAGGATGATGCGCGGCAGTCGGATATCGTAGACGATCAGGCTGTCACGCGCGCTCAGCGCCGCATCAAGTGGAACAGCTCCGGACAGCCAATCCCTGATGACATTGACGGCCGATGCGTCCGACGCGCCTGATGTAAGCGACAGAAACACGGCGGCGGTGAGCCCGAAGCACAGCAGCAGGATGACGATGCGGGCGCGGCCCGAGCGATCGCCTTCGGACACACTCATCGCCTTCACCGGGCCGACGATCGATTGATCGACCATGATGCGCCCGCTCAGTCCGTGACCTGCCCGCCATAGAGCGAGACGGCGAGGTCGTGGATGGCGTCGGCCGTGCGCGGCCCGAAGCCGAGCAGATAACCGCCATCGATGCGGATCAATTTGCGGGCGGCACCTGCCGGCGTCGAGGCGACGGACGGATTGCCGAACAATTCGTCGTCCGATACCGGCGGCCCGGCATTGCTCATCATAAGGATCACATCCGGCCTGGCGGTAATGATCGCCTCGTCGGACATCTGCTTGTAGCCGGAAAAGCCTTCGACGGCATTGACGCCGCCCGCCAGTCTGACCATGCCGTCGGCCGCGGTTTCGCTGCCGGCCGCCAGGATCTTGCCGCCCTGAACCGACAGCACAAACAGGACGCGCTTGCGCTCCTTGATCGAGGCAGTCTGCTTTTCGGCAGCGGTGAGCCTGGCATCGAGCTCCCTGGCCAGCACCTCGGCCTTGGCGTCGGCGCCCAGTGCCTTGCCGACGATACGGACCTTCTCCAGGATGCCCTCACGGCTATAATGTTCAGGCACTTCGATGAAGGGGATGCTCGTCTTCTTCAGCACGTCGACGGCTTCCTTGGGACCGCTGCCCTGCAACGCCAGGATGCCGGTCGGATTGACCGACAGCACGCCCTCCGGCGACAGCGCGCGCATATAGCCGACATCGGGCAGGTCGAGCGCCGCCTTTGGGTACCGGCTGGTGGAATCGCGCGCCACCAGATGCTTCTCCTCGCCAAGCGCATAGACGATTTCGGTGATCGAACCGCCTATGGCGGCGATCTTCGACGGATCGGAGAAAACGGAACCGCCCTCGGCGGCACCCGCCGGTTGCAGCGCGGTGAAAGCCAAAGCAAGGCCGACCATCGGGCTGGCGATGATCCTGGAAAAACAGCCCATTGTCGTTCTCCTCAGGCTGCGGTCGGGTTTGGGATGCGCGGCAGATTCTCCGCCAGGAACCGCCAATCGTCGCGCTCGCTTTCGCCTTCATGCCGCTTGCCGAAGAACTGGATGATCATCTCGCCGTCGGCGGCATAGACCTCGAGCGAGGTGACATGGCCATCCTTGGTCGGCTTGCGCACCGCCCAGACCTCATGGATGTGGTCGGTGCGCAGATGCAGATGGAAGGTCTCGTCGAGCACGTTGATCCACGGCCCCATCGGCTTGATCGACCTGACCGGTCCAGAATGGATCTGGATGCAGCCGCGGTTGCCAACAAAGCACATGATCGGCATCTCGCCTTCGGAGGCGTGATGGAACATGGCGCGGACCGCGTCATTGTCGAGCAGCCAGGCATAGTCCGTTCCGACCATGCGCACCGCCTGGCGACGGCTGAGCTTAAGTGTCTTCAGCATGCCGAAGAACTGGTGCACATCGGTCAGCCGGCTCCAGCGGTCGCGCAGATCGTCAAGATTGGCGGTGGTTGCTCCGGCCTCGCTCTCATCATCCGCGATTGGTCCCGAAATATCGATTGTCGGCTCCTGGTTCGACGATCCCAGCGCGGCGACCAGTTTCTGGTAGGCGTAGAGACTGGAGGCCGGACGCAGATGCACCTTGTGCACCGCCTCGCCCGCCGCGTCGAAGAACTGCAAGCTGCGGCGGATCTCTTCGCCATCACGCTTTTCCACCGCGAAGCCATGCGCCCAGACTTTCGGGAAGATGCGCAGGTCGATGTTCTCGCCAAGCACCATGGCATTGTGGTTGCCGGTGATCACCTTGTCATAAACGCCGATCTTTTCGTGCACCGCGCTTTCATTACGGGTCAGCGCCATCACCTCGCCGACGGCCTCGAGGCCGGTCAGAAGGTCGTTGACGCGCGGCTCGACGCGCACGACGCCGTCGCCGCAATGCGCGGCCACCAGTTCGGCTTCCGAAATGCCGAGCTGGGCGGCCAGGTCACGCTCGCGCGCTTTCGGATTGTCCGTCCGTGCCCGCCGGATTTCATGTGGGGCGGGTTTTACGCGCTGGTCCATGTCTTAACCCCTGATACCTTTTTACTTGTTGAGAATGAGCTTGCCCTGCCGGGTGATCTTCAGCCGGTAGAGCGCACCATGATGCTCGATGCCGATCTCGTGCTCGCCCTGGAAAAGCGTGTTGCTGGACAGCGTTCGCACCGCCAGCGGGATCCGGTCGAAGCGGGTGGAGGCATCATCGGAACGGCGGACGCGATAACGAAAATCGTTGGGATTGTGCGTGTTCATCTGGGTCGATCCCTTTCCTGTGCCGGGCATCTGGCTAGGCGTTGCATATTGCCGATTCATTTCTTGACTTGAATAATCATGTTTATTAGTCAGTGCAATACCGGAGCAAATGAGTCAACATTTAACACGCCGGACACGATGAAAAATGCCAGCCAGCCCCGGGCCAGCCAGCATGAAACCTGGAATTTGGAGTTGGGGCATGGGGTTGGTGAACTGGGAATCGCGCGGCCGGTCGGCGGCGAGCGGCATGGCGGCTTTGTTGGCAAGCGTGGCGGTCATCGCCCTGTCCGCGCCAGCAGCCCACGCCCAACAGGCAACGCAGCCGGCGGGCGATCAAACGGATCAATCGAAGAAGGCTGACCAGGAAAAAGCAGCACCCGCGGGCGCGACGCTGCTCGACAAGATCCTGGTGCTCAGCCGCACCGGCGAAACAGCGATCGAATCACTGGCCTCGGCCAGCCATATCGACCAGGAACAGCTGGACCGTCGCATGGCGACGACGCCGAACGAGATGCTGCTCGGCGTGCCCGGTGTCGCCGCGCAGGCCGACGCCAGGCGTGTCGGCACCAGCATCAACATCCGCGGCTTGCAGGATTTTGGCCGTGTCGCCGTCATCGTCGATGGCGCACGCCAGAATTTCCAGCGGTCCGACCACGGCACGCAGTCGACCTTCTATATCGATCCCGAACTCGTCAAATCCGTCGATGTGATCCGTGGTCCTGTCGCCAACACCTACGGTTCGGGCGCCATTGGCGGTGTCGTCTTCTTCGACACCAAGGATGCCTCGGATTTTCTCAAGCCTGAAGAGACGTGGGCCGGCTCCATCACCGGACGCTACGAAAGCAACGGCAAGGGCTGGACCACCAGCGCCACCGGCGCCTATCGTCTCAACGAGAACTGGGATGTGTTGGGCAATATCGTCTATCGCAACTATGACGACTACAAGGATGGTGGCGGCGATACCGTCAAGGGCACCGGCTTTGACGTGCTGAGCGGCCTGCTCAAGACCACCATCCGCCCGACTGACAACAGCGAGCTGAAGCTGGGCTGGGTCGGCTCAAGCGACGGCTGGAACGAGATCAGCGGCGGCGTGCCGATCAATGATGCGGATCTGAAATCCAACACCTTCACCGCCCGCTACAACATCACCGACGAAGACAAGAGCTGGCTCGATCTCCACATCAACACCTCCTACAACAAGACCAATCTCGGCCTGACCAGCCTTGTTCCTCTCAGCCGATTCGATCCCGCCACGGGCGATTCCATAATCCTTCCGGTTGGATCGACATCGACATTCGATGTCGGCACGACGGCGATAGACATCTGGAATACATCGAGATTCGAGACTGGCGGCGTAGCGCACGAGCTGACCTATGGCGGCGATTGGGTCAATGATGACGTCAAAACCGGCGGTACCGCGGGCGGAGACAGTTTCTACACGCCTTCGGGAAAGCGCAACGTATCTGGAGCCTACGTTCAGGACAAGCTCACCTGGGAATGGCTCGAAGTCATTGCCGGGCTGCGCTACGACAGCTACAGCCTCAAGGACGGCACCCATGAAACGTCAGGTGACCGTCTTTCGCCGCGCATCACCGTCGGCGTCACGCCGTTCGACACGCCAAGCCTCTCGGGGTTGCAGCTCTACGGCACCTATGCGGAGGGCTACCGCTCTCCATCGCTGACCGAGACACTGATCAGCGGCAACCATCCGGCGGGGGTCACCTTCCCGTTCCTGCCCAATCCCAACCTGAAGCCCGAGACCGGCAAGACCGTGGAATTCGGCGTCAACTACAAACAGAATGACATCCTTGAAGCCGGCGACGCGCTTCGCATCAAGGCGGCCTACTTCAACAACAATGTGGACGACTACATAGAGGGTACATCCTTCGGGGCTTCCTTCACCAATCCAGCGAGCGCCTGCCCGGTCGATTGGGACCAGCTCATGAACAACCCCGGCTACATCCCGATCTGCTACCAGTATCAGAATTTTGCCAAGGCCAAGATAAACGGCTTTGAGTTTGAAAGCGTCTATGACGCCGCGTGGGGATATGCTGGCCTCTCTGCCTCGATAACCAATGGTCACACCATTTCCTACGCGGGTGTTCGAGCAGACCTCGCCACGATACCATCCTCCCAGGTCACGGCCCAGCTTGGCCTGCGCTTCCTCGAGGACAAGCTGACCGTCGGCGGCGAAGTGCAATATAATGGCAAGCCGAAGGGCAATGCCGTGGCCACGGACTATACGCTGGTCAACGCCTTCGCCAGCTATCAGGCGACGGACAATCTGAAGGTCGATTTCCGGGCCGACAATCTGTTCGACGTCAAATACGCCAACCCGTTGAACGGCAGCACGACAGTTGCGGTCTATGAGCCGGGCATAACGTTGAAGCTGGCGGCAACCATGCGTTTTGGAGGCTGATGGTCATGAAGAGCTTGGCGACATCCCTTCGTCTGCTGACCTCGACGTTTGCGATGTCGCTGGCGATGGTTCCGGCGCGGGCTGAAGGGTCCGCGCCGGTCCCCGCACTGACCCTCGAATTGAATGCCGCGCAACCTTCCGACAAGGGTTGCCGGCTGACATTCCTGGTCAACAACAACCTCGGTGCCGGCCTCTCCAAGGCGGCATTCGAGATCGCGCTGTTCAACGAGGCCGGCGTCGTCGACCGGCTGACCGTGCTCGACTTCAAGGATCTGCCGGAAGGCAAGACCAAGGTGACGCGCTTTGATCTCGCCGGTACCGATTGCACCAAGGTCAGCCGCGTTCTGATCAACAGCGCGACCGAATGCGCCGGCACCGGCGTCGAGCCGAATGCCTGCATGCGCAAGCTGAAGACCGACACCAAGACCGGCATCGCTTTCGGCGTCTGAGGTGGGGCTGCACGCCACGTTCACACAAGACACCGCGGCATGGTCCATGGCCGGCTGCGGTCTGCTGCCGTGCGGAGCAAACGATCTTGATTTGACAACACTGCGTGGGCCGCTGCAGTTTCCGGCCCGCAACATGCAGGAAGTCAGTCCCCTCCCCGACGCTGGCAGCGAGCTGGCGATAGCGCCGGTAGAGCCGCTTGCCCAGACGCGACCGCAAGCCGGCAACGGCAAGTGGGCGACGGCTATTATCATCTCCGGTCTGCTCCATGCCGCGGCAGCGGCGGCCTTTCTGATCTCGCCGGCCGGCACCTTCGATTTCCAGGACACGGAGCAGTCGGAAGGCAGCGATCGGACAGGTGACAAGGTCGCCGGCAGCGCGCTCGACAAGGACCCCGCGGCGGTAAACGTCAGGCTGGTGCCAAGCCCTCAGCCGGCCAAGCCACGTCAGGCAGAGGACGCCAGACCAGCGACGCCGGCAAAACCTTCGCAGCCCGAGCAGGAAGCCGTGAACCAAGCTCCAGAGCCGGCAAAGGAAGCGGCAAAGCAACCGCCCCAGCCTTTGCCGGAAGCTGTCAAACAGCAAGCGGTCACGCCGGACATACTGGTGGCGGCGGCCCCGCGCCCCGATGACCAAAGCGTGGCTGCCAAGGCCGAAACGCCGGCACAGCCAAGCGCCCAGGCCGAAACCATCGATATGCCTGTCGCCGTTCCGGACCAGCCGCCGATCCCCAGCGCCAGGCCAACGCCGGCGGCGGCGCCTTCAAAAGCGGTGGACGAGAAGCGCGGCACCGCTGACGGCCAGGACCGGCTGGCAAGGGCGGCCAGCAAGGGCAAAAAACAGGAAGAGCCAGGCAGCGCCGCGGAAGACAGCTACCGCGGCGATGTGATCAGAAAGCTCAGCCGCGTCAATCGAGCCGTCCCGCCTTCCCTGCAACTGACCGCGCGCAACAATGCCGTTGTGACATTCGTTATCAGCAGCAAAGGTGGCATTGATGACCTGCGTATCCTGGAAAGCTCCGGATCGCCAAACTTCGACCAGATCGTGCTTGGCATCGTCCGCAAGGCGGCGCCGTTCCCGCCCATTCCGCCCAAAATTGGCAGCAGCCTCGAGTTTACCGGCGCTATCGGGCCGTTTTGAATGTCCCGCTTTCCACCATCAACCGCCCATGCAATTCATTGATTGAAAAAGGAAATCCCATGTACATCGCCATGAACCGCTTCAAGGTGCAGAACGGCTCGGAAGCCGATTTCGAAGCCGTATGGAAAAACCGCGATTCCAGCCTTGCCGAGATGAAGGGTTTTCGGGAATTCCACCTGCTGCGCGGCCCGGTCAACGAGACCGAAGGCTATACGCTGTTTGCCTCGCACACCGTGTGGGCAAGCCAGGACGATTTCGTCGCCTGGACCAAATCGGAGAATTTCCGCGCTGCCCACAGGAATGTCGGCACGACGAAAGTCCACTATCTCGGCCATCCGCAATTCGAGGGCTTCTCCGTCGTCGAGGGCGCCTGACGTGGCTTTGCCCGAGCGAATGTGAGGACCTCTGGCACCCTCGTCATGATCGCGTGGAACCGCGCCCACCCAGCCGACGCAGCCATTGGGCAATGTGCATGCGCAGCCACTGCCAGGGCCGTCCTCGGGTCAGGTATCGCATCAGCCGCGGATCGTCGGCTATCTCTCTGAACTGGCGCACATGCTGCCTCAGGAATGCGGGTATGAACTTGCGTCCGTGGACATCACTGAGCCATGCTGAATTCTCCAGCACATAATCGACGACATCCGCCGCCAATATGCTCCTGTAGGCGCGATAGCTAGGCGTTTGCGGTACATGGCCCCCGGTGAAGGCAGCGCCGATGGAGGACATGTTCGATCCGTGCAGGCGGTAGAGGCTGAGTCCTTCGGACAGGATGAGGCTGCCGCTGGCCAGATGCGCGCATGTGGCGGTCAGATAATCCGCCCCCATATTGGCCTTGAACGGGAAGGACAAGACCGGTTCCAGCGCGCCGCGCCGGTACATGATCGCCGAGCATGGTGACCATAGCCAGCCGGTTATCGCAGGCGCGAAATAAGTCACCGGATGCTCCGATGCGTAGGCAATCCCGGACGCCATGTCGGCAAGCTGGCCATCAGGCACGATGGCGAGGCCATTGCCATCCGGTCCGGAGCGCGGTTTGCGCAAGGGAATGAAAGTGCCGCTCAGCAAGGTGCCGCGGCCGTCGACCAGGAATACGTCGGAGCTCGATAGCGCGGCCGAATGTGTTGCGTTGAGGTGGGCGGACAGATGCGCCAGGAGAAAATCCGGCAGCCACGCATCGTCGGAATCGAGGAATACCACGAAAGGCGCGTCGGTCGCGGCGAAGCCATCGCGGAATCCCGCGATCTGCCCGCCATTCCGCGGGCGCGCCAGCAGGCGCAGGCGCGGATCGTCTATGGCCGCCAGAAGCTCGCGGATATGGTCGGCCGAGCCGTCGGTCGAGGCGTCGTCGACAATGACGCAGTCCCAGTTCCGATAGGTCTGCGCCAACACCGAGCGGATCGCCTGTTCGACGTAGGCTCGGTAATTGTAGCAGGTGATGACCACCGCCACGCACGGCAGTTCGAACGGTGGGGACTTGTCATTCATTTGATCGGTTGCCCCGCTCGAGTCGCCGGCCGTGTTTATCCCCGGCAACTCGACATAAGGCAAGCGAGGCGCGAATCGTCCCTATGCCGCGGCCAACAGGCTGGCATTACCGCCGGCCGCGGTCGTGTCGACGCAGACGGCACGCTCATGCGCATAGGCCGCCGGGTTGAGCACTTCGCTGACCAGCGGCACGATCGGACCAGTCCTCTCGGCAATGACCTTGCGCACGATGCGCGCGGCTTCAGGCGTGCCCGAAAAAGCGACGACATCGACGCGCAGCGAGCGGGCCTCGACCGGATCAGGCCGGCCATCTATTGCCGCGAGCGGCAGCCCCTTGCCGGTCAACGCCGAAAGCGCCGCTGGCGCCCCAGGGGCAACGGCCAGCACCGCATTGCCGGCGGCAAGCGCCTGGATCGTCTGGGCAAGCAGCGTGTCGGCATCCGGCCCCAGGCACAGCACGCGGCCGCGCGGCGACAGCGACAGCGTGTTGGCCTCGCCGGTTGGCCCGGGCAGATCGACCTGGCCGAAATCGATACCGGCGGCGGCCCCGATGGCGGCAGCTCCCTTGCCGCGCAGGTGCTTCCTCAGGATGGCGATTCGGTCCGGGCGCGTCGACCAGCCGCCCAGCGTGGGATCGGGCAGATTGTCGGCCAGCTCGGTCGCCGTCACCTTGTGGCCATCCTGCAGATGGGTGCCCGCCTCCGGCCCCTTGCGGAAGCGCCGGAGATAGTGCGGCCCGCCGGCCTTCGGCCCGGTGCCGGACAGCCCCTCGCCGCCAAAGGGCTGCGAACCGACGACAGCGCCGATCTGGTTGCGATTGACGTAGATGTTGCCGGCGTGAATGCCGTCGACGAAATGCTGCACGCGACCCTCGATGCGGGTATGCAGGCCGAAAGTCAGGCCATAGCCCTTGCGGTTGATGGCGGCGATCACAGCGTCGATCTCATCGGCGTCGAATGTCGCGACATGCAGCACCGGCCCGAACACTTCGCGCTCCATCTCCTCGATGCCCTTGACCCTGAACACATGCGGCGCGACGAAGCGGCCATCCTTCGGCGCCTCGAGCTTGGCGATCAGCCGGCCCTCGAGGCCCTTCCTGGTGCAATAGTCGCGGATCGAAGCCTGTGCCTCATCGTCGATGACAGGGCCGACATCGGTCGAAATCTGCCAGGGATCACCGATGTTGAGCGCCTCCATGGCGCCCTTCAGCATCTCCAGCATCTTCTTCTCGACGTCCTTCTGCACGTAGAGCACGCGCAGTGCCGAACAGCGCTGGCCGGCACTCTGGAAGGCAGAGGCCAGGATGTCGCGCACCGCCTGCTCGGGCAGCGCGGTGGAATCGACGATCATCGCGTTGAGACCGCCGGTCTCGGCGATCAGCATGGCATCCGGTGCCGCGGTCTCGGCAAGCTGCTTCTCGATCAGCTTGGCGACCTCGGTCGAGCCGGTGAAGCAGACGCCGGCAATGCGCGGGTCGGCGGTCAGCGGCGCGCCGACCGAGGGGCCGTCGCCGGGCAGAAGCTGGATGACGTCTTCCGGCACGCCGGCCTCGCGCAGCAATTCGACGGCGCGGAAGGCAATCAGCGGCGTCTGCTCAGCCGGCTTGGCGATCACCGAATTGCCCGTGACAAGCGCTGCCGCGATCTGGCCGGTGAAGATGGCGAGCGGGAAATTCCACGGTGAAATGCAGACGATGGCGCCGCGCGCCTGAGTGCCCGTCGCGGCGTTTGCCGCCTCGGTCGCGTAATAGCGCAGGAAATCGACGGCTTCGCGCACTTCCGCCACACCGTCGGCCAGCGACTTGCCGGCCTCGCGGGTGGCCAGCGCGAAGAACTCGACGGCATTGGCTTCATAGAGGTCGGCGGCGCGGTTGAGGATGGCGGCGCGCTCGGCAACGGGGCGCTTTGCCCAGGCCGGCTGCGCTTCCACCGCAATGCGCACGGCGGTCGCGACTTGCTTGGCCGCGGCCTCGTGAACAGTGCCCACCACGTCGTCAGGCTTGGCCGGATTGACCACCGGGCGCTGCTTGCCATAGCCGGCGGCCCGCGTAATCGGCTTGGCATGCCAGCGGTCCGGCCCGGCAAAGGCCGCCTTGGCCTTGTCGATCGCCGCCAGCGTCACCGTGTCGGTGATGTCGAATCCCTTCGAGTTGCGGCGGCCGGCGCCAAAAATCTGGGAAGGCCGGGCTATCGCCGGATTGGCGGCGGGGCCCTGGCTTTCGATCGTTTCGAGCGGATCGCGCGCGATGTCCTCAGGCTCGACGTCTTCGTCGGTCAGCTGGTGGACAAAGGAAGAGTTGGCGCCGTTCTCCAGCAGCCGGCGGACCAGATAGGCCAGCAGGTCGGAATGCGCGCCGACCGGCGCATAGATACGGCAGCGCGTGCCTTCGGCCTGGCGCACCGTCTCGTGCAATGCCTCGCCCATGCCGTGCAGGCGCTGGAACTCGAAGGAATTGCGATCACCCGCCATCGACAGGATGGCGGCGACGGTATGTGCGTTATGGGTGGCGAACTGCGGATAGATGCGGTCGGTCATGCCGAGCAGTTTTTTCGCGCAAGCCATGTAGGAAACGTCGGTGTTGGCCTTGCGGGTGAAGACGGGATAGCCGTCAAGCCCGAGCGTTTGCGCCCGCTTGATCTCGGTATCCCAATAGGCGCCCTTGACCAGCCGCACCATAATGGTGCGGTCGTACTTCTTCGCCAGCGCGTAGAGCCAGTCGATAGCGAAAGCTGCACGCGGGCCATAGGCCTGGACAACGATGCCGAAGCCGTTCCAGCCGGCGAGTTCGGGCTCGGCCAGAACCCGCTCGATGACGTCGAGCGAGAGGTCGAGCCGATCCGCCTCCTCGGCGTCGATATTGAGGCCCATGCGCGAATGCCGTGCCGCGAGCGCCAGCGACAACAGGCGCTCGGCCATGACAGGCAGCATCTCTTCCTTCTGCGCCACTTCATAGCGCGGATGCAGCGCCGAGAGCTTCACCGAGATACCATGGTTCTGCCTGATGTCAGGACCGTTCGAGCCGGAATCGAGCGACGAGATCGCATCGGCATAGGCCTTGTGGTAGCGCAGCGCGTCAGCCTCGGTGCGGGCCGCCTCGCCCAGCATGTCGAAGGAATAGAGATAGCCCTTCTGGATCATCGGCCGGCCGCGCTTGACGGCTTCGGCGATGGTGCGGCCGAGCACGAACTGCTCGCCCATTTCACGCATGGCGGCGGCCACCGCCTTGCGGATGACCGGCTCGCCCAGCCGCCGCACCATCAAGCGCAGCGTGCCTTCGATACCGCCCTCGCCCTCGTCGAGGACACGACCGGTCAGCATCAGCGCCCAGGTCGAGGCGTTGACGAAGATCGAGCTCGAACCACCGGAATGCGCGGACCAATCATGCGGCGCGATCTTGTCGGCGATCAGATCGTCCATCGTCTCGGTGTCCGGCACGCGCAGCAGCGCCTCGGCCAGGCACATCAGCGCCACGCCTTCCTTGGTGGAGAGACCGTAGGCCGAGAGAAAGACCTCCATCAGCCGGGGATCGGACGAGCCGCGCACCGCCCGCACCAGATCGGCGGCGCGGGCCGAGATCGCATTCCGATCTTCTGTCGAGAGTCCTGTCGCCTCGGCCAGCCGCTTCACGGCCTCGTCTTCGTCAGGCAAATAGTTGGCACGGATCTGCTGGCGGATGGTGTCTAGCGGCATGGCGGTCCTGCGGAACGAGCATCGGGGAACGGGCCGGCGGTCACCGGACCGAATGGCGCAAGCTAGCACAGCTGCGAGTTTCCATCGGTCCAAAGAAATCGACAAGACAAATCAATCGATCTATCATTCTGCCAATTTTCCAAGGTTTGGACTGCAATTTCCATGACAGAAGACCAATTGGACCGCATCGACCGGAACATCCTGTCGGCGCTGGCAAGCAATGGCCGGCTTTCCATGTCGGAATTGGCGGCAAAGGTCGGTCTGTCGAAGACACCGGTGCAGGCGCGGGTGAAGCGGCTGGAGAAGGACGGCTATATCAGGGGCTACCAGGCAATCATCGACCGCGAGCGCATGGGCGAAGGCCATGTCGCCTTCGTCCAGGTGAAATTGTCCGACACCCGTTCAGCAGCACTCGACGCATTCAACCGGTCGGTACAGTCCGTGCCTGAGATCGAGCAGTGCCACATGATGGCGTCGAGTTTCGATTACCTGTTGAAGGTCCGTACCAGGGATATCGCCGCCTATCGCCGTGTGCTGGGCGAGCGCATCTCGGCCCTTCCCCACGTCGCCCAGACCTCGACCTTCGTGGCAATGGAGACGGTGAAGGACCGCTGACCATGATCCCGAAAATCGGGCGCCGGTTTTCGGACGGGCTCATGGTCAAACAAGAAAGCAGAGCCTACTCCGACAGCGTCTTCAGGAACGCCACCAGCGCGGCACGCTCGCGATCCGACAGCTCCAGCGGATGGACCTCGGATGTCCCCTCGACGCTGGGAGCCGCCTTGGCATAGTGCGCCACCACCTCGTCCAGCGACGAAAATTGCCCGGCATGCATATAGGGCGGCCGCGTGGCCGCGCCGCGCAGCGATGGCGTCTTGTAGGCGCGGATCAGTTGCGGTCCATCCCTGACCATGAAGCGCAATTCGCCACAGGCGCTCGCATCACCGTCGCGATAGGCGCCGAGACAATTGAACGGGTCGGCCTCGACCTGAGCAACCGCATCGACACGCCCGCGATCCGGTGGCAGATACGCGACTGGCGGCACACCGGTGTTGTGAAAACTGTTGTCGGTGAAGCGCGGGCCGTTGTGGCAGGTCACGCAATTGGCCTTGCCGATGAACAGTTTCAGCCCGAGGATTTCCTCCCGGGAAAAGACGGCATCGCCTTTGGGTTCGGCGCCGGTGGCAAGGTCCAGCGCAAAGCGGTCGAAACGCGTCTGCGCGGGCTCGATAGAGCGTTCGAAGGCAGCGATCGCCTTGCCGATATTGGCATAGACGCGGTTGATGGCGTCGCGCTGCCCATCGCTCATTGCATTCCAGGCGGCCTTCTCGGCATCGGTTCCCAGCGGGCTGGCATTCGACGGAACGCCGGAAAAATCCGGCAACGGCCCGAAGATCCGCTCATAGCGCTCGCCGAAGCGCGCCTTGATGTAATGCGCGTAGGCGGCGCGGTTTCCAGCCTGCTCCAGCGGGTTTTCAAGCGGTGTCAGCGCTTGCGCCCACAGGCTGTCGCGGCGGCCGTCCCAGAAGAAAAAGGGGTCGCGCGCCACGCCCGCCAGCGGCATGGTGCGCCGGTTGGTGCGGCCAACGCCAACGGCTTGCGGCAGGCCGTCCTGAAACTGGCGGTCGATCTTGTGGCAGGTCGAGCACGACACGGTGCCGTCGCGGCTCATGCCCTGATCGAAGAACAGTGTCGAGCCAAGCGCGGCTGCCGCCGGCACGTCGGCAAAGCGATTGGTGGTGTCGGGTTTCAACGACGGCAGCGTGTTCAACGCCAGCGAAGCGATGGTCTTCTTCTCGGCGTCGGAGAAATCCGGCTTGCCGCAGCCGACGAGGATGACGGCGACCGTCAGCGCCAGAAAGCAGAAAAGGCGCTTCATCGATCGCTCACAGCACCACGTTGAACAGCACCGTGTCGGAGCCGGCGCCGGACGAAATGGCAAAACGAAATTGCCACCAGCCGCTCATGGTGAATTTCAGCCCCTCGATGCGGTAGCGGCCGTCGCCCAGGTAATCGGTCACCTGCGGGCTGGTCGGCAGGCCGTGATTGTGTTGCGGCATGCCGCCGGAGATGGCGATCGCGGCGCGCTCCACCGAAGCCCCTGTCTTTGTTTTCAGGGTCAGCAGCCAGGATTCCAGTTCGCCCTGCCGCACCACGCCCCGTTCCGGCACGAAGCTGGCCATATACAGCCCATTCTCGGATTTCTTCGTCCGCGAGACATCCGGGCCGGCAAGCTGCGCTGATTGTGGCGCCGTCAGGTAGACGACCGCGAGAACGCCGACCAGCAGAGCAGCCAGACCGAGACCCGCCAGGAGATAACGCCATATCGATGCCAAACCGGTTCCTCTTCTGCAGACAACGTTCTGCCGGGTGGATCGCATCCCGCCAGCTTGTGGGAAAACGCTGTGGCGGAAAAAAGCCTGCTTGCCAAGCATGGCGCCGCCGCCGGCAAAAAGCTACAGCACGGAAATCACTGGAGGATAGCAGATGGCGGGAAACGGCGTCGCATCGATCGGCGAATGCATGCTCGAACTGTCGGGCCAGACCGGCGCGAACTGGCGCATGGGTTTTGCCGGCGACACGTTCAACACGCTTTGGGCGCTGCATGCGTTGAGCCAGGACCGGCCGGCGACCTATGTCTCGGCCTTCGGCGACGACCCCTTCTCGCAAGGCCAGATCGGCTTCTTCGCCGAAAACGGTATCGGCATCGGCTCCAGCCCGGTAATATCGGGCGCGCGCCCCGGCCTCTACGCGATCACGCTGACCGGGGCCGAACGCTCCTTCACATACTGGCGCGGCGACGCCGCTGCCCGGCAGCTTGCTTCGGATCCCGCCGCGCTGTTGAAAAACCTTGAAAACCAAGCGCTTGTGTACTTTTCCGGAATCACTTTGGCAATTCTGGAGGATGCGGCGCGCAAAACACTGCTGGAAGCCGTGGCCAAGGCACGCGCCGCTGGCTCGCTGATCGCCTTCGACCCCAACTATCGGCCGCGGCTTTGGCGCAACCGCGAAAGCGCGCAGGCAGCGATTGTCGAAGCACTCGGCGTCACCGACATCGCACTGCCGACCTTCCCCGACGAGCAGATGCTGTTTGGTGACGAGACACCGCAGGCGACCGCAGTGCGGCTCAGGCAATGGGTCGGCGAAGTCGTCGTCAAGAACGGCGAACAGCCGGCGCTGATTGCCGAAACCGGAACACTGCACGACGTGCCGGCCATCCATGTCGCGGACCCTGTCGATACGACCGGGGCCGGCGATTCCTTCAATGGCGGCTATCTGGCGGCACGCCTTGCCGGCCATGGTCCGCGGCAAGCGGCAAGCCGGGCCCATCGCGTCGCCGCCGCCGTGGTGCAGGTCCGCGGCGCCCTGGCGCCGTTCGAGACATTGCGGGAGGCGTTTGAAAACTAATGTCTGGAGAAACTAGGGAAGGCGGAAACGATATTCCGTCACGTGGTGATAAATTGCACCCGGCCACAGCGTCGCCTGTGGAAAATACGGCCGGTTTGGCGCATCCGGCCATATCTGAGGCTCCAGGCAGAAGCCGCTGAAGGCTTTGTAGTCCCGCCCTTCCAGCCCTTTGCGGGGCGTCACATACTGGCCTGTATAGAGTTGGACGCCGGGCTCCGTTGTCCAGACCTCCATCTCGACGCCGGAGCTTGCCCCTTGCGTCCAGGACGCTTGCCGCAGCGGCCCGCGCGCCGAGGCAAGGCAGAAATTCTGATCGTAAGGCAGTTGTTCGCCCTCGGTCTCCATGCGCAACGGCCGCGCCTGGCGGAAATCGAAAGGCGTGCCGTCAACCGGCTTGACCACGCCGGTCGGGATCATGTCGCCATCGACCGGCAGATAGGCGCCCGCGTTCAGCATCATCCTGTGATCGAGAATGTCGCCGGCCCCGCCATCATCCAGGTTGAAATAGGAGTGCTGGGTGAGATTGCACAGCGTCGGCTCCTCGCAGGTCGCCGTCAGTTCGACGCTGAGCGTGCCGGGGATCTTTAGCCGATAGGTGCAGGTGACGTCGAGCGCGCCGGGAAAGCCCATCGCGCCGTCCGGATCGTGCAGCGTCAGCGTGACGAAGTCCCGGCCGTGCAGTGAAACCGCCCATGGCCGGTGCGAATAGCCCTGCGAGCCGCCATGCAGCGTGTGCTTGTCGAGGAAATTTGGCTCGGTCTGGTAGCGGTTGCCGCCAATGGTGAAGCGGCCGTCGCGGATACGGTTGGCATAGCGGCCGACCACCGCGCCGAAGAAGGCGTTGTCGGCCTCATACTCTTGCAGGGTGCCGTAGCCGAGCACCAGCGGCGCATCATGGCCGGTCAGGCGCAAATCCTGGATGATGGCGCCGAGACCGATGATGTTGGCAGTGAGGCCGCCACCCCTGATGGTAAAACGGCGCACGGGCTCGCCCGCCTGTGTCGTGCCGAAAACCTCGCCGTCCTTCATCGCCATGCCCGCAAATGCCAGTTGATCCAGAGGACTTCGGGAGGTTTTCCCAGGAGAGATGGGCCGCCCATTGGCTTGCCCATCTCAAGACCAGTCTATCAGAGGCCGAGGCCGCCGATGCAGACATATTTGGTATCGAGATAATCCTCGATGCCCTGATGTCCGCCTTCCTTGCCAAGACCCGATTCCTTGACGCCGCCGAACGGCGCTTCCGGCGTGGTGATGAGGCCTTCATTGACGCCGACCATGCCGTATTTCAGCCCTTCCATGACCCGGAAGGCACGGCCGAGATCGCCGGTGTAGAAGTAGCAGGCAAGGCCGAACTCGGTGTCGTTGGCGAGTTGCACCGCCTCTTCCTCGGTCTCGAACTTGAACACCGGTGCGACCGGGCCAAAGATCTCTTCCTTCATGAAGCGCATCTTGGGCGTAGCGTTGGCGATGACCGTCGGCTGGAAGAACGAGCCGCCGAGCGCATGGCGCTTGCCGCCGGCGACGATCTTGCCGCCCTTTGAGGTGGCGTCGGCAATCAGTTCCTCGACCTTCTCGACCGCCTTCTCGTCGATCAGCGGTCCCTGCTGCACGCCTTCCTCGAGGCCGGAACCGACCTTCAGCCCGTTGCTGGCGGCGGCCAGTTTCTCGACGAACTTGTCATAGACGCCGGCCTGCACGAGGAAGCGGTTGGTGCACACGCATGTCTGGCCGGAATTGCGATACTTGGCGGTTATGGCGCCGGTGACGGCACGGTCGATATCGGCGTCGTCGAAGACGATGAATGGCGCGTTGCCGCCGAGTTCCATCGACACTTTCTTGACGGTGACCGACGACTTCTGGATCAGGATCTTGCCGACTTCGGTGGAGCCGGTGAAGGTGATCTTCTTGACCAGCGGGTTGGCGCAGATCTCGTCGCCGATTTCGCCGGCGGCACCGGTCAGGATGTTGACGACGCCCTTGGGGAAGCCGACTTCCTCGGCCAGCGCGCCCCAGGCGAGGCCCGAATATGGCGTCTGCGAGGCCGGCTTGACGACGGCGGTGCAGCCAGCGGCAAGTGCGGGACCGAGCTTGCGGGCCAGCATCGAGGACGGGAAATTCCACGGCGTGATGGCAGCGATGACGCCGACCGGCTCCTTGGTCACCAGGATGCGGCGGTCCGCCCATGGTGACGGTACGACGTCGCCATAGGTGCGGCGGCCCTCCTCGGCGAACCACAATATATAAGCCGCGGCCGAGCCGATCTCGCCCTTCGATTCGAACAGCGACTTGCCCTGCTCGATGGTCAGCAGTTCGGCCAGCACGTCCTGATTGTCCATCATCGCGTCATGCAGCTTGCGCAGCAGCTTCGAGCGTTCGAGCGCGGTCGTCTTGCGCCACGACTTGAAGGCGGCATCGGCCGCCTCGATGGCGCGGCGGGTCTCGGCCTTGCCCGACTTCGGCACGGTGCCGATCTTGAGGCCGGTGGCGGGGTTGTTGACGTCGACCGTCTGGCCGCTGTCAGCCTGCACCCATTCGCCGTTGATGAGATTGGCCTGCCGCATGAAATGGCTGGTTTTCTGAAGCATGGTCTATCCTCCGTTCGGCGCGCTGACGGGCCGGTCTGTGAATCTTCGGTGAGCGTGCGCCAGGACTTGAAAAGCCGGCACGCCGGAGCCACTGCTCTTTACCTAGGGCAAGGCCCGCAAGCAATCGCAAGATGGCATATAGGGGTTGGACCAGCCGGAGACGAGAGCGGTCGACATCTTCGTCCCCTGGAATGCCTACCCGAATACGTGCAAGACGACGGTCAGCCAGAAAGCCGTGGTGATGGCGGCACAGGCCGTGGCGATGGTCATCTGGTTCGAAGCCAGCGCCTGGCCGGTGTTGAACTGCACGGCGATGAGATAGGAATTGATGCCGGACGGCAGCGCCGCGACCACGACCGCCACCTTGGCGGTCATCGGCGGCAGGCCGAGCAGCCAGACGAAGGCGAGAACCAGTGCCGGCATCAGGAACAGTTTCAGCGCCGAAAGCGCCAGGGCCGGCCTGACATTGCCCGAAACGCCGAAGCGACGCAGGCTGAGCCCCATGGCAAACAGCGCCACCGGCCCAGCCGTGTTCGCCAGCGCATCGACCAGCCGCATGGCGAGGTTGGGCAGCGGCACGCCGCTGAGGCGCCATGCCAGCCCCAGCAGAATGCCGATGATCAGCGGGTTCATGAACAGCCGCCGCAGGAAGCTGCGTAGCACCCGCAGCGGATGGACATGGTCGCCGCTGCCGCGGCCGAACATTTCGAACAGCACGATCGAGGCCATCATCATGACCGGCAGATGCACCGAGACCAGAAGCGACAGCACTTCGAAGCCGCTTGGGCCGAATATGCCAAGGATGAACGGCGCGCCGAGCAGCACCACATTGGAATAGGCCGACGACACGCCTCCGACGACGCCGGCGCGCGCATCACGTCCGAATATCCGCGTGGTGACGACATGGCCGGCGGCCCAGGTGATCGCCACCGCCGTGAAATAAGCCCCCCACAGCGGCCATGGCGCCACGCCGTGGAAATCGGCATTCACCATCGTCTGGAACAGAAGCAGCGGCATCGCCACCGAGACCGCGAAGTCCGATATCCCCTCGCCGCTCGCCGGCCTGAGATAGCCGGTGAGCCCGGCGAGATAGCCGAGCGCGACAAGGCTGAAGACAAAAAGGACGGTTTCTGTGAGCGGGGACATTTTTTCAGGGATAGGCGAGCCACGCCCGTGGCGCAATCGCGCCCGAATTTGATCATGCCCGAATTTGATCATGCCTGAATTTGATCATGGTCTGCTGGCAGCGTTATAGAGGGTTTGGAACATCAGGGCGGACACGAACGACAAATGACCTTTGTCGAAACCTCAGGACGCAATCTTTTTGCGCGGATGTGGCTGACGGCCTTCGTCGCCGCTCTGTTTTGTCTTGCCGCGACGGCGTTTGCATTTGCCGAATCGAAAAACCTCAAGGGTGTGGCGCTGATTATCGGTCAGTCGAAATACGAACACATCGCCGCCCTGCCCAACCCGGCCAACGACGCCCGCGACATGGCCAAGATGCTGACCGACCTCGGCTTCGACGCCCGCAACGTCACCGATCGCGATGCCGGCAAGCTGAAGCGCGACCTCGAACGGTTCGTCGAGGATGCCGAAGGCGCCGACGTCGCCTTCATCTACTATTCCGGCCACGGTATCGAAGCCGGTGGCGAAAACTATCTGGTTCCTGTCGATGCCGACGTCTCGTCGCTCAAGGATGCCGGTCAGGCCCTGGTGCCTATGTCCGCCGTCATGGATGAATTGAAAAAGACCGTGCCGGTGACGATCATGCTGCTCGACGCCTGCCGCACCAATCCGTTTCCGGCCGACGCCGTGGTGCGGCGCGCGCCAACCGCTTCCGCCGAGCCGATCGGTGCTGGCGGGCTGGAACCGTTGCGTGGTGCCAAGGCCCTCGGCAACGCACCGGCGGCGGATGCGAGCCTGGGCACGGTGGTCGGCTTCGCCGCCGAACCGGGGCGTCCGGCTCTGGATGGCGCCCCCGGTGAAAACAGCCCTTACGCGGCCGCGCTGCTGCGCCACCTCGCGGCGATGAAAGGCACGGAGTTCGGCTCGGTTATGCGCATGGTGACCGAGGAGGTCTATCTCGACACCAAGGCAAAGCAGCGCCCCTGGGTCAATGAAAGCCTGCGCCGGCTGCTCTATTTCGGCGTCGCGCCACCGGAACCGACAGGCGATGACGGGCTGATCACCGGCGAAAGACGGCAGTTGCTCTTGACCATCTCCGACCTGCCCGATCCCAAGCGGGCGCAGGTGGAACTGGCCTCGCTGCAGGACGGAGTGCCGCTCGACGCGCTCTATGGGGTGCTCAGGGCACTCGGCACGGAAAAGATCCCCGAGGATCCGGCCGACCTGCAGAAGGTGCTCGACGCCCAAGCCGAGCGGCTGAAGAAGATGATGTCCGAGCGCGCGGCGCTGCGCACGGACGATCCGGAGATCAAGCGGCTGGTCGCGTCCGCCGACAAGGCCATAGGCCAGGGCGCCATGGTGACGGCGCGCAAATTCCTCGATGACGCGGTCGGCAGGGTCGAGCAGAACAGCGACGCGGTTGACGAGGCCGAGGACCTGGTCCGACAGAAACGCATCGCCGACGCCGCTATCTACGCCAAACGCGCCGACGCCGCCGCCCTGGTCTTCGACTACAAATCCGCCGCCAACGATTACGCCAAAGCCTTCTCGCTGGCCGAGAAATGGGACGACAAGCTGCGCTGGAACTACAAGAACCAGGAAGCCGAGGCACTCAACGCCTATGGCTATGCCACCGGCGACCTCGATGCATTGCAGCACGCGATCGAAGCCTATCACGTCATCCTGAACTTCATTCCCAACGGCGAGCAGAACAGGGATTGGGCGATCACCCGCAACAATATGGCGGTGGTGCTGCAGACCATCGGCGAGCGCGAGACCGAGACCGCGCGTCTCGAGGAGGCAGCACAGATCTTCCGCGATTCGCTTGTCGTCTTCGAGCGCGAGAAGGACGACCCCAATTGGGCCGCCGCGCAGAACAATCTCGCCAATGTGCTTTTGAAGATCGGCGAACGCGAGAGTGACCCAAAGCGACTCAATGAAGCAGTGGCGGCGATGCGCGCCACGTTGGAAAAGCGCCCGCGCGACAAGCTGCCGCTCGACTGGGCCGCTTCGCAGAACAATCTCGGCCTCGCGCTCTATGCGCTCTCGGAGCGAGAGCCCGACGGCGGGCATCTGAAGGATGCGGAAGCAGCCTACCGGCTGGCGCTTGGGGAATACACGCGCGAGAAAACGCCCGTGGAATGGGCGATGGTCGAAAACAATCTCGGCAATACCCTCGTGACTTCAGGCATCCAGCTCAACGACAAGGCCAAGATCAACGAGGCGGCCGATGCGTTCCGCGCGGCGCTGAAGGTGCGGACCCGCGAGACCTTCCCGGTGTCATGGGCGACCAGCCGGCTCAACCTCGGCAACGCACTGAGCGGGGTTGCCCGCTTCGATATGGGCACGGGCACGCTCGAAGAGGCCGCCGCGGCCTATGACGACGCGCTGACGGTGTTTACCCGCCAGCGGTTCCCGATGGATTGGGCGTCGGCGCAGAACAATCTCGGCTCGATCTACCAGACGCTTGGCCAGCGGACCCGCGATGCGGCCAAGCTCGAACAGTCGGCGGCAGCCTTCCAGGCAGCCCGGCAGATCTATGTCAGGCGGAAATTCCCGCTGGATTGGGCCATGAGCTACTACAATCTCGGCAACACGCTGCAGCTTCTTGGCGGCGTGACGGACAAGCCCGAGCATTACAGCGAGGCGGTCGACGCCTATCGGAATGCGTTGCGCGAATACAAGCGCGAGACGAACCCCCGGCAATGGGCGCTGGCCCAGGCCGGTCTGGGCTCGACGCTACACTGGCTGAGCATGAGCAATGCCGATCCGAAAACCTTGCAGGATTCGATCGCGGCGCGGCGGGCGGCACTTGAAGTGCTGTCCATCGAGTCCGCACCGGTCGACTGGGCCAACGCCCAGAACGGCATCGGCATGAGCCTGCTCAACCTCGGCAACATCGAACGGACCGGCAAATATCTCGACGAGGCCGAGGCGGCTTTCACCGCGACGCTGAAGGTGTTCACCAGGGAAAACCAGCCCATGCAATGGGCTTTCGAACAGAATAATCTCGGCGATATCCACTGGAACCGCGCCAGCTATGGCGGCGGCAAGCCGGAATATCTCAGGGCCATAGAGTTCTTCGAGAACGCCAAGCAGGGCTTCACCGAAGCCGGCTACACCATCCCCATCCCGCTCACCGACCAGAAGATCGATCTGGTGAAGCAGCAGCTCGCCAAAAAGTGAGTCTGGGACGTCCGCGACGCCCGCTTGTCTTTGTGCCGGCCTTCCGATCCCTATATGCGAATGACCGGAGCCCGGTGTCAGGCTCCTGGAAGGACCGCGATGATTCGATTTGCCCTGGCCTTGTTCCTGCTCGTCATTCCCGTCGCGGCCCATGCCACGGATGCCGGCTGGGCGTTGCTGCGCGATGGCGGCCATGTGGTGCTGCTGCGCCATGCCATGGTCACCGGCACCAACGATCCGGCTAATTTCGACGTCGACAGCTGCGCCACCCAGATCAACCTCTCGGCGCGCGGCAAGCAGCAGGCAAGCAAGATCGGCGCCTTGTTTGCCGCCCGCGCCGCGCCGATCGAGCGCGTGCTGTCCAGCCGCTATTGCCGCTGCCTCGACACCGCGCGCATCGCCTTCGAGGCCGAGCCGGAGCTTTTTGCGCCGCTCGATCTGCTGAAGGGCGACGATGCGCAGAAGGCAGCGCAGATCGCCGCCATCATGAAGGAAATCCGCGCCTATTCCGGTTCCGACAACCTGGTCATGGTCACCCATCTGGAAGACATCATGGCGCTGACCGGGGTTTCGCCGCGAGAGGGCGAAGCCGTGATCGTCGAGCCGCAGGGCGACGGCCTGCGTGTACTCGGTCGCGTCACCTTCTAACGGTACCGCGCTTCCAACGTTGGACGCAGTGTTGCCGAATTGCCACCACTGAAAAAAGCCGCGAATTCGCCCCGACAATGCCGCTTGCGACAACCCGTCGCAGGCTCTATAGCCGCGCTCCCGGTCACGAGAACCGAAGTGAGCACAACGGTTGGAGCTTTCGTCTCCGCCCGTGCAGGCGGCGTTGCCGCCCTGTATACGGCGCCGCTTTGGGGATTGGGGTCGCGGATGTAGCTCAGGGGTAGAGCGCCGGATTTGGGTCCGGAGGTCGCAGGTTCGATTCCTGCTGTCTGCACCGCGGATAGCTCAGTTTGGTAGAGCATCAGATTTAGGTTCTGATTGTCGAAGGTTCGAATCCTTCTCCATTGGCCTGATAAGCCAGCACCCTGCCACGGTGTTATCTGAAAAACGGTCCGGGGACTGGAATGCCGAAGACCTGACGGACGACCGAAGCCTTCGGGCCAAGGCCGTATCGAAAGGTTTGACGCCATCGGCTCGCGGCCAGGTCCGCGGTGACGGTCAAGGCGCGGTGTCGCCGGCAAGGCAGGCCACGGCTTGCCGAGCCCGCTTCGCTGCCCCGCGACCCGCTCCCGAAGACCCGCCACGGATTGATGCCACCAGTCCCCGGATCATTCGTGTCCGGACCATGACGACGTGAAACGAGAAACGAAGGGAAGATCGACGCATGACGTGACGCCTCGCATGGGGCCATGCCCGACAGGAGTAATAAAATGACGACTATTCTCGACAAGGTTCTTGGACGCCAGCGCGTCCTCGTAAAGGAAAACGAACGTGCCCTCACCCTCCACAAGGGGGAGATCAAGGCCGTCCTGCTGCCGGGCGAGCACTCGCTCGCCAATCGGCGCGGAAGCCTGGAAGTGTCGCGGCACGATCTGAAGAACCCGGAATTCGTTTCGGCATATGAGAAGGCGTTGTTCGACAAGCTCCCGGATGTGGCCGCGCGTCATTTCACCGTCGTTCGCACCGGGCGCACGGATGTCGCCGTCATCGAGCGTGACGGCAATTTGCATGCCGTGCTGGCACCGGACCGCAAGCTGGTGCTGTGGACGGATGCCGGTCCGTGGACGGTGGCGCTGATCGACACATCGGCCGATCTGGCCATCGATCCGGCGGTCATGCGCCGGCTCGGCCAGGCCAGGAAGGCGGAGTTGATGTCGGTCCATCCGGTCCTCGACGGGCAGGCCGGGTTGCTGTTCATCGACGGCGTCCTGGTCCGGACGCTTTCCGCGGGCGTGCACGGCTTCTGGAATGTCGGACGCATGGTGCAGATGAAGGTCGTCGACCTCAAGCGCCAGTCGCTCGACGTCGCCGGGCAGGAAGTGCTGACCAAGGATCGCGTGACGATCCGCGTCAATATCGCCGCCGAATACCGGGTCGTCGATCCGGTCAAGGCGGTGAGTGCCGTGAAGGACTTCTCTGAAGCCCTTTACCGCGCCCTGCAATACGCTTTCCGCAAGACGCTGGGCGCGCTGACGCTTGACCAGATCCTTGAAAAGAAGGTGACGGTCGACGAGGAAGCGGCAGCCAAGGTCCGTGCCGACATGGCCGAGATCGGTGTCGAGGTCAGCGATATCGCCCTCAAGGATGTCATCCTGCCGGGCGAGATGCGCGAGATCCTGAACCAGGTGGTGTCGGCCGAAAAGCAGGCCGAGGCCAATGTCATCCGCCGCCGCGAGGAGACGAACGCCACGCGTTCGCTGCTCAACACGGCCAGGGTGATGGCGGAGAACCCGGTGATGCTGCGGCTGAAGGAGCTCGAGGCTCTGGAAACCATCGCCGGCAAGGTCGAGCGGCTGACCGTCCACAACGGAACGGGCGGATTGCTCAACGATCTGGTCAAGCTCCGCGACAACTGATGGGATGTCGCCCAAAATTGGTTCCGGTTTTGGGAAAACGACAGGCATCGAAACAGAGACTGACGTGACGTAATGGGAAGGGCCGCCGGGTTGACCGGCGGCCCTTCTTGCGTTTCTTGGGCAGCCTACCCATCTGCGCCCGGACTATCAGGCCTTTTCCTGCCCGGAAAAACCGATTAGACAGCGCCCAAACAAGATGCGGACAGATTCCGCCCGCAAAGAAGGAAAAGCCCCGTTGTCCACCACGAATTCCACCACGTTCGACAAAGTCGCCAAGATCATTGCCGACACCAGCGAGATCGATATCGACACCATCACACCCGAGAGCCACACGATCGACGATCTCGGCATCGACAGCCTTGATTTCCTCGACATCGTCTTCGCCATCGACAAGGAATTCGGCATCAAGGTGCCGCTGGAAAAGTGGACCCAAGAAGTCAATGACGGCAAGGCGTCGACCGACGACTACTTCGTCATGAAGAACCTGTGCGCCAAGATCGACGCGCTGGTCGCCGCCAAGACCGCCTGACGTCAGTTGAGCGCGCGACCTTGACGCGCTCCGCCGCCTGACCCACAAAGCCGCCCATGAGCAGCCCCCGCGACGTCGTCATCACTGGTATCGGCCTTGTCTCCTCGCTGGGAGAAGGCCCTGACGCCCACTGGCAGAAGCTGGCGCAGCCGGGCCTGCAGCCGGTGCTCGAAGCCGCGCGCTTTGCGCCCTACACCGTCCATCCGCTGCCGGAGATCGACTGGAACCTGCAGATCGCCAAGCGAGGCGACCAGCGGCAGATGGAAACATGGCAGCGGCTCGGCACCTATGCCGCTGGGCTTGCGCTCGACGACGCCGGCATCAAAGGCAATGACGAGCTCAGCACGACCATGGACATGGTTGTGGCCGCCGGCGGCGGCGAGCGCGACGAGGCG
The DNA here is from genome assembly GCF_006442655.1 of Mesorhizobium sp. B2-1-3A. Taxonomy (NCBI): domain Bacteria; kingdom Pseudomonadati; phylum Pseudomonadota; class Alphaproteobacteria; order Hyphomicrobiales; family Phyllobacteriaceae; genus Mesorhizobium; species Mesorhizobium sp. B2-1-3A. Next base: position 133,477 of record NZ_VFWK01000004.1, on the reverse strand, counting down.
GTCGATGCCGCCATTCTCGCCGCTTCGGAAAGCCGCAACGACCGCGACGTGCTGCTCAATGAGAAGCTGACCACCGAGTTGCGGCCGACCCTGTTTTTGGCGCAGCTTTCCAACCTGCTCGCCGGCAACATCTCCATCGTCCACAAGGTGACGGGCTCGTCGCGCACCTTCATGGGCGAGGAAGGTGCCGGGGTCGCCGCCGTCGAAACGGCCGCCGCGCGCATCCGCTCCGGCCAGTCGACGCACATCCTGGTCGGCGGCGCCTTCCAGACCGAACATTCCGACATGCTGCTCGGTTACGAGCTTGCCGGCTATCTGCATCGCGGCCCCTGGAAACCCGTGTGGCAAAGACAGGGCGCCGAGGGCGGCGGCATCGTCACCGGATCCGGCGGTGCCTTCCTTGTGCTGGAGCAGCGCGAACACGCGACAAGCCGCGGGCGCAAGATTTATGCTGAACTCGGCCCGGTCGTCTCAGGCCGCGCCAGGCGGCCACGCGGAGAGCTCGATGCCGAGATTGCCGCGCTGCTCGGCCAGGCGGCGCTGCCGAACGGCAAGCTGCTTGCCCTGTCGGGCGCCTCGGGCGCGCATGCCGCAACCACTGCCGAGAAGGCAGTACTCGATGCCAATCCCGGGATCGCCGCGCGCGGCTTCTCGACACTGACCGGACACATGAAGGAAGCACAGTTTCCCTTCGCCGTGGCGCTGGCGGCACTCGCCGTCGACCGCAAGGCCGCTTACCCTGTTTTCGATGCCGCGGCCGAGAAGCCGTTCGAAGGCATTCCCGCGAGCGTCCTTGCAACGGCGATCGGCTATCACCAATTCGAGGGCATGGCGCTGGTCAACGCCGGCTAACGCGGCGCTCCGCGATCCATGCTGCAACGATAAACGCTCGAGGGCTCCCGGATGGCCAATCTGAACGATCACATGGGCAGGCCAATCGTCGCCGTCACCGGCATCGGCGTGGTCACCTCGCTTGGCGTCGGCAAGACCGACAATTGGGCGGCGTTGACCTCCGGCAAGTCGGGCATCCACCCGATCACCCGCTTTCCCATCGACCAACTGAACACCCGCATCTCCGGCATGGTCGATTTCCTGCCGTCGAGTTCGAAAGGTGCCAGCCCGCTCACCTATGAGCTGGCCGAGCTTGCGGGCCTCGAAGCGGTGACCGAATCCGGTCTTGATTCCAGCGACTTCGGCGGACCGCTTTTCCTTGCATCGCCGCCGGTCGAACTCGACTGGGCCGAGCGCTTCTCGCTCTACAATTCCGACAAGGACAAGGATGACACCGCCGCCGAAAGACTGCTTCGGGTGGCGCGCAGCTTGAAAGAGCTGGATATTTTCGAGACCACCCAGTTCGGCTCGATCGCCGACCGCCTTGCCGACCGCCTTGGCACGCGCGGTCTGCCGATCACCCTGTCGACGGCTTGCGCTTCAGGCGCCACCGCGATCCAGCTCGGTGTCGAGGCGATCCGGCGCGGCGAATGCGACCGTGCGCTATCGATCGGCGCGGACGGTTCCGCCACCGCCGAGGCACTGATCCGCTTCTCATTGCTTTCGGCGCTCTCCACGCACAACGACATTCCCGAAAAGGCATCGAAGCCTTTCTCCAAGGATCGCGATGGCTTCGTATTGGCCGAGGGATCCGGGGCACTGGTGTTGGAATCGCTTGAGGCGGCATTGGCTCGCGGCGCGACCATTCTTGGCGTCCTCAGCGGTTGCGGCGAGAAGGCCGACGACTTCCACCGCACCCGCTCGAAGCCGGACGCTTCACCCGCCATCGCCGCGGTTCGCGCCGCCCTCGCCGATGCCGGCCTGAGTGAAGACGAGATCGACTATGTCAACGCCCACGGCACGTCGACTCCCGAGAACGACAAGATGGAACATCTGGCACTGTCGACCGTATTCGGCGAGCGCATAAGCTCCATGCCGGTTTCGTCCAACAAGTCGATGATCGGCCACACGCTGTCGGCGGCCGGAGCCGTCGAGGCGGCGTTCTCGCTGATGACGATGCGTGAAAGCGTCATCCCGCCGACCATCAACTACGACAATCCCGACCCGGCGATCGTCCTCGACGTGGTGCCGAACAAGAAGCGCAACGCCGAGGTTCGCAGTGTTTTGTCGAACTCCTTCGGCTTCGGCGGCCAGAACACTTGCCTTGTCATGGCGCGGGAACCGGTCTAAGCGAGCGCTTTCCGCCAATGCATGTCGCGCAAAAGTGACCTTGGTTCTGCGACAACGACATGCATAAAACCAAGAGCTGAAGCGCGACGCGCTTTAGAACAGAACCGACAGGCTTATGCGCGCACTGCAACTTATCGAGGACCGCCGTCTCGAAACGGTGGACCTGCCGCCCCCGCCGCCACCCGCACTTGGCGAAGTCACGCTGCGCATCAAGGCGGTGGCGCTGAACCACATCGACGTCTGGGGCTGGCGCGGCATGGCCTTCGCCAAGCGCAAGCTGCCACTGGTCGTCGGTGCTGAAGCCTCTGGCGAGGTCGAGGCGGTCGGCCCCGGCGTTTCCAGCCTGCTGCCCGGACAATTGGTGTCGATCTATGGCGCGCGCACCTGCGGCCTTTGTCGCGCCTGCCGCGAAGGCCGCGACAATCTGTGCGAACATGTTTCCGGCGTTCACGGTTTCCATCTCGACGGCTTCGCGCAGGAAAAGATCAACCTGCCCGCACGCCTGCTGGTCCCCGCCCCACCCGGCGTGACCGACATTGGCGCCGCGGTGGCGCCTGTCACCTTCGGCACTGTCGAGCATATGCTGTTCGACAATGCCAGGCTTCAGCCGGGTGAAACCATCCTCATCCATGCCGGCGGCTCTGGCATCGGCTCGGCCGCCATTCAGCTCGCCAAGCGGATGGGTTGCACCATCATCACCACGGTCGGCTCGAACGACAAGATCGACAAGGCCAAAGCGCTCGGCGCCGACCATGTCATCAACTATCGCGACGACCGCTTCGAAGGCGTCGTGCGCAAGCTGACGAAGAAGAAGGGTGTCGACGTCGTGTTCGAACATGTCGGCGCCGACACCTTTGCCGGCTCGATGCTGTGCCTGAAGCGCGGCGGCCGCCTGGTGACCTGCGGCTCAACCTCTGGCGTGTCGACGCAGATCAACCTGATGCAGCTGTTCCAGCAGCAACTGAAGCTGCTCGGATCTTTCGGCTGCCGCATGGAGAACATGGCCAACGCCATGCAGAAAATGGCGGCGGGACAGGTCGCACCGGTCATCGACACCGAGGTCGGATTCGACGATATCGACGCCGCGCTGAAGCGCATGGAAGGCCGCGACGTCTTCGGCAAGATCATCCTGCGCGTCGCCTAGGGCCTTGACCTCGGTGCTCAAGAAGTTTCGCCGCGACCTCAGATTTCGCTACGGCCGGCAGTTGCGCCAGGCCAACTACTGGCTGGTTGCGCGTGCGGCGATGATCATCCTTTCGGTGCTGCGCCTGCTGCCGGTCGACAGCGCATTGAATTTCGCCGACCGGGTCGCGCGCCTCATTGGCCCCAGGGTCGGACGCCATCAGGTCGCCATCGACAATCTGCGCAAGGCCTATCCGGAAAAGAGCGAGGACGAAATCCAGGCCATCGCCTCCGACATGTGGGGCAACATGGCCCGCCTCGCCGCCGAATACATCTTCCTCGACGCCCTGTTCGACTATGACCCTGCCGCCAGCAAGCCCGGCCGCGTCGAGGTCAAGGGAACAGAACATTTCGTCGAGATCGCCGCGGAGAAGCAGCCGCACATCGTCTTCACCGGCCATCTCGGCAATTTCGAACTGCTGCCGGTGGCGGCGGCAACTTTCGGCATGAACATCACGGCGCTGTTTCGCCCGCCCAACAATCCCTATCTTGCCGACTACATACTTTCGACCCGCCGCTCGACCATGGGATCGCTGCTGCCGTCGATGGCAGGAGCCTCGTTTGCCCTGGCGTCTGTGTTGGAAAACGGCGGCAATATCGGCGTCCTTGTCGACCAGAAATTCTCCAACGGTCTCGACACGACCTTCTTCGGCCGTCCCTGCCAGAGCAACCGTGTGCTCGGCACCCTTGCCCGCCACTATGACTGCGACGTCTATCCGGCGCGCTGCATCAGATTGCCAGGCAACCGTTTCCGGCTCGAGATCGAGGACAAGCTGGTCTTGCCGCGCACCGCTGACGGCAGCGTCGACGTCCACGCCACCACCCAGATGCTGAACGATGTGGTCGAGCGCTGGGTGCGCGAGGATCCCGGCCAGTGGATGTGGTTTCACAAAAGGTGGGAAATCAGCAACTGGCGGCGCAAGAAGCGGCCGAAGCCGGCTCCTGCCGCGAGCGCCTAGCCCAAGCTGCTGGCGAGAAAGCGACTCTACGCCAGCTATTGATGCGACCGGCGAATCCGGGACGTTTCAGTTCGTCACGACAATGCGCGTGTTGCCGAAGCCCACTTCCCGCACCATCGAATAGAAGGCCGCGGCATTGGCCGTGTGCAGCCGCACGCAGCCATGCGAGGCCGGACGGCCGAGTTGCCTGACAGCGCCCGTCCCATGGATGGCATAGCCACCATGGAAGAACACCGAATAAGGCATCGGCGACATGTCGTACTTGCGCGAATACCACATCTTGGCGGTTCGCTGCGGCCGATATGTGCCGCGCGGGGTGAAATAACCCGAGCGGGCGGTCGACACGGCCCAGCGATAGACCTCCGACCCGTACCGCACCGTCATCGTCTGCGACGACACGTCGATCTTCGCTTCCAACATCGCCGCGTAACTTGCGGACGGCGTACCCAACAGCGCGGTTGCCAACATCGCCGCTGCCACGAGAAAGAACTTCTTCATGCGATCAAACCCCTTTGATTGCCCCTTGCCTGCTTGCCATCACGTTGTTTTTCACCTTTTTAATGGCAGTGAACAGATAGCACACACTCCTTGATCAATTCCCCAATCCAAAGCAGCGAATTTGAACGATTTCCCGCGATAGTTGCCGCAACGACACGTCGCGCAGGCTTGATGCCTGGCGGGCTTGCAATGCAACACCGATCGCTGCTCAACTCTCCCGATGAACGAGAGACTCCTGCAAGCAATCGATGACAGGCGCGACGATGTCGTCGCGCTGACCGCCGACCTCATCCGTTTTCCGACCATCAACCCACCGGGCGAAGCCTACCGGCCATGCGCCGAATATCTTGGCGCGCGGCTGAGGAAGCGTGGTTTTGAAACCGAATTCATCCGCGCCGAAGGCGCGCCGGGCGACACCGACCGCTACCCACGCGTCAATGTCGTGGCCCGTTTCGACGGCCGATCGCCCGGTGCCTGCGTCCACTTCAACTCGCATATCGACGTCGTCGAGGCTGGCGACGGCTGGACCGTCGATCCGTTTGCCGGCATCGTCAAGGACGGCAAGGTCTATGGACGTGGCGCCTGCGACATGAAGGGCGGCCTGGCCGCGTCGATCATCGCGGTCGAAGCCTTCATGGACGTCTATCCCGATTTTCCCGGCGCCATCGAAATATCCGGCACGGTCGACGAGGAATCCGGCGGCTTCGGCGGCGTCGCCCATCTGGCCGGCCTCGGCTATTTCTCCAAGCCCAAGGTCGACCACGTCATCATCCCCGAACCGTTGAACAAGGACCGCATCTGCCTTGGCCACCGCGGCGTCTGGTGGGCGGAGATCGAGACCAAGGGCGAGATCGCGCATGGCTCGATGCCGTTTCTCGGCGACAATGCGGTGCGCCATATGGGCGCAGTGCTCAAGGCTTTCGAGGATGAACTGTTCCCGGCGCTCGACCGCAAGGTGACGCGCATGCCGGTCGTGCCCGAAGGCGCCAGGCGCTCGACCATGAACATCAATTCCATCCACGGCGGCCAGACCGAGGATTTCCGGCCCGGCCTACCCTCGCCCAACGTGCCCGATTCCTGCCGGCTGACCATCGACCGCCGCTTCCTGCTTGAGGAAGATCTGGCGACGGTCAAGGGTGAGGTGACCGGCATCCTCGAGCGGCTGAAGCGCGAGCGCAAAAAATTCGATTACGAGATCCGCGACCTGATGGAAGTACTGCCGTTGATGACCGAGCGCGAAGCGCCGGTGGTCAAGGCCGTGGCGCAAGGCATTCATGCGATCTTCGACCGCGAACCCGACTACGTCATCTCGCCCGGCACGTACGACCAGAAGCACATTGCCCGCATCGGCCATATCTACGACTGCATCGCCTATGGACCGGGCATTCTCGACCTCGCCCACCGGCCGGACGAGTGGGTCGGCATAGAGGACATGGTGGAATCGGCCAAGGTGATGGCGATCGGGCTCAACGTGCTGCTGCGCGGCACAATCGGATGATCGGCCTGCGGCGCAAAAACATTTCTCCTGCCGCGGCGCGACAGCACGAAACGCAATTTACTCCCGCGCGAAATCACGCTTCTATCCCTAATGCATCTCGCCCAAAAGTGACCTCGGTTTTGGGAGAACGACATGCATAAAAACAAGGACCTAAAGCGCGTCGCATGGATCCGTTTCAACGCGACGCGCTTTAGGCTTGAGCATTTGAGCACATGGGGAGTTCAGCGATGAAACTGTGGAAGACCCTTCTGGCCGCTGCCGTGCTGGCGGTCGCAACCGCCACTTCGGCGTTTGCCGCCCGGACCGATCTTGTCATCGGCATTCCGCTTGAACCCCCGCATCTCGACCCGACGGCGGGAGCGGCCGCGGCTATCAGGGAGGTCACCTACGCCAACGTGTTCGAGGGCCTGACCCGGATCGGCCCCAATGGCGAGGTTCTGCCGGATCTCGCCGAAAGCTGGACCATTTCCGATGACGGCAAGGTCTACACCTTCAAGCTGCACACCGGCGTGAAATTCCACGACGGCGCCGATTTCAGCGCCGACGACGTGAAGTTCTCGCTCGACCGTGCCCGCGCGGAAAACTCCGTCAACGCGCAAAAGCAGCTCTTTGCCGCCATCGACAAGGTCGACGTGGTCGACCCCGCCACCGTAAAGGTGACGCTCACCCACCCGCAAGGCTCGTTCCTCTACAATATGGGCTGGGGCGATGCGGTGATCGTGTCGTCGAAATCCGCCGACACCAACAAGGAAAAGCCCGTTGGCACCGGCCCCTTCAAATTCCAAAGCTGGGCCAAGGGCTCATCGATCACCCTGGTGAAATCGGATCATTACTGGGGCACTCCTGCTTTCCTCGAAAAGGTCGAATTCCGCATCGTTCCCGATGCCGCGGCCGCGGTGCCGGCTCTGCTTTCCGGCGACATACAGGCTTTCCCCTTCTTCGATCCCGACAGCGTCGCGCAGGTCAAGGATGATCCCCGCTTCAAGGTTGTTGTCGGCGCGACCGAAGGCGAGACCATCCTATCCATCAACAACAAGAAGCCACCCTTCGACAAGCTGCAGGTCAGGCAGGCTATCTCCTACGCGCTCGATCGCAAGGCAATCATCGACGGCGCCTCGGCCGGGCTCGGCCTGCCAATCGGCTCGCATATGTCGCCGGCTAACAAATATTATGTCGACCTGACCGGCCGCTATCCGCACGACGTGGCCAAGGCCAAGGAACTCCTCAAGGAGGCGGGACTGGAGAACGGCTTCAAGGCCACGTTGAAGCTGCCGCCGACGACCTATGCGCGGCTCGGCGGCGAGATCATCGCCTCGCAGCTGCGCGATGTCGGCATCAACCTGGAAATTATCCCCGTCGAGTGGGCGCAGTGGCTGGACCAGGTGTTCACCAAGAAGGACTACGACCTGACCATCGTCTCCCATACCGAGCCGAACGACATCGATATCTACGCGCGCAAGGACTACTACTTCAATTACGACAACCCCGCCTTCAACAAGGTCATTGCCGATCTGGAACTGACCTCCGACGAAGCCAAGCGCAAGGAATTGTATGCGCAAGCGCAAAAGATCCTGGCCGACGACGCCGTGGTGGGCTTCCTCTACGAACTGCCCAAGGTCGGGGTCTGGGACGCCAAGCTGCAAGGCTTGTGGGAAAACGCCCCGATCCCCGCCAACGATCTGACCAAGGTGAAGTGGAGCGAGTGAGGCTCTTCTCGGTTTCGTCATCCTAGGGCGAAGCAGGCGCGCAGCGGCTGCGTAGACCCTAGGATCCATTCCGTGACTTACGAGCGCCCCCCCGGGGCGCAGAATCTGGGAGACGCAGCAGTGGAGACAGAAGGAGGCGCTGGTTTTGAACCGTCGCGCTCTTTGATCTCTGTCACAGCATGGATCCTGGGGTCTTCGCGACGTCGCTTCGCTCCTGCTTCGCCCCAGGATGACGACGCTACTGTCGTCCGGCGCCTCCCATGACTGCCTACCTCCTCAAGCGCCTGGCCATCTCGCTCGCCACGCTGGTGCTGGCCTCCATCGTGGTGTTCGCCGTGCTCGAAATCCTGCCGGGCGATCCGGCGCGGCTTATGCTGGGCATGAACGCAAGTGCCGACCAGGTCGAGCTCTTGCGCAACCAGATGGGTCTCAACGCGCCGCTGGCCTGGCGTTACCTTCACTGGGCCGGCGGCCTGCTCAGCCTCGATTTCGGCCGCTCCTACACCTATTCGGTGCCGGTCATCGACCTCGTGCGCGAACGCCTGGCCGTTTCCCTGCCTCTGGCGCTGATCGCGCTCGCGCTCTCCACCCTCATCGCCATTCCGGTCGGCCTGTTTTCCGCCAGTCGGCGCGGCCGCGCCGGTGACACGATTTCCATGGGCGCGGCACAGCTTGGCGTCGCCGTGCCCAATTTCTGGTTCGCGCTGATGCTGATCTATGTCTTCGCCGTCTGGTTGCGGCTGGTGCCGGCAGGCGGGTTTCCCGGCTGGGGAGCCGGCGCATGGCAAGCCTTGAAATCTCTGCTTCTGCCGGCGGTCGCCCTTGCGCTGCCGCAAGCAGCGATCCTGGCGCGTGTCACCCGCTCGGCCCTGATCGAGGTGCTGAACGAGGACTACATCCGCACCGCCCGCGCCAAGGGCCTGCCCTATCGCGCCGTGCTGTGGCGGCATGCGCTGCGCAACGCCATGATCCCGGTGCTGACCATCCTCGGCTTGCAATTCGCCTTCCTGCTTGCCGGCACGATCATCATCGAGAACGTCTTCTATTTGCCCGGCCTCGGCCGGCTGGTGTTCCAGGCGATCACGCAGCGCGATTTGATCGTCGTCGAAAGCGTCGTCATGCTGCTGGTCGCCGCGGTCATTGCCGTCAACCTCGTTGTCGACCTTTCCTACGCGGTCGTCGATCCGCGCCTGAGAGGCCTGCAATGACCTTGCACCTCGATATCCCCGAGGAGACATTCAGCTCCATTCTGGCCAAGGCGTTCCGAAACACGGCTTTCGTCACCGGCTTCGTCATCACCGTGCTGATCCTGGCGATGGCTATAGTCTCCTATGTCTGGACGCCGTACGACGTGACGAAGCTGATCATTGCGGACAAGACGCAAGGACCTTCGCCGGCGCACTGGTTCGGCACCGACCATTTCGGCCGCGATATCCTGTCGATGATCATGGTCGGCGCCCGCAATTCGATCGCCGTGGCGCTGGTCGCGGTCGGCATCGGCATGGGTATCGGCGTGCCGCTCGGCGCCTTTGCCGCGGCACGCGGCGGCTTGGTCGACGAGGCGCTGATGCGCGTCAACGACCTGGCCTTCGCCTTCCCCGCGCTGCTGTCGGCCATCATGATCACCGCCATCTTCGGGCCGGGCGCGGTCAACGCCATCATCGCCATCGGCATCTTCAACATCCCGGTCTTTGCCCGCGTCGCCCGCGCCGGCGCGCTGGCGATCTGGCCGCGCGAATTCATTCTTGCCGCGCGCGCAGCGGGCAAGAGCAGCACGCAGATCACCGTCGAACATGTGCTGCCCAACATCGCCACGCTGCTGCTGGTCCAGGGCACCATCCAGTTCGCGCTGGGTATCCTGGCCGAGGCCGGGCTTTCCTATCTCGGTCTCGGCGCGCAGCCGCCAATGCCGAGTTGGGGCCGCATGCTGTTCGACGCCCAGACCCGCATGGTGGTGGCCCCCTGGATGGCGATCTTCCCCGGCATGGCGATCGTCATCACCGTGCTTGGGCTCAATCTTCTGGGCGACGGCATCGCCGATATTCTCGACCCGAAATCGCGGCGGCAGCGATGAGCCTGCTGGAGATCGAGAACCTGTCGTTGTCCATCGGCGACACGCGGATCCTGAAAGGCATGGAGCTTTCCGTCGCGCCCGGCGAGGTCATGGGGCTGGTTGGCGAATCCGGCTCAGGAAAATCGATGACCGCGCTGACGATGATGCGGCTTCTTCCCCATGCAGCGCGCGCCACCGGGCGCGTCTCGTTCGACGGCATAGATATCCTGGCGGCAAGCGAGGACCAGATGTGCGCCCTGCGCGGCGACGACATCGGCATGGTTTTCCAGGAGCCGATGACGGCGCTGAACCCGGTCAAGACCATCGGCGAACAGGTAGCCGAGGGCATACGCTGGCACACCAAGGCGACGCGCGCGCAAGCCGAGGAGCGGGCGCGAAAAATGCTCGACCGGGTCGGCCTGCCCTCGGCAAAATTCCCGATGTCGCGCTATCCGCATGAACTGTCCGGCGGCCAGCGCCAGCGCGTCGTCATCGCCATTGCTTGCGCGCTGAAACCGAAACTGCTGATAGCCGATGAGCCGACGACGGCGCTCGACGTCGTGCTGCAGGCGCAGATCCTGGACCTTCTGCGTGACCTCGTCGCGGAGAGCCGCATGGGCCTGCTGCTGATCTCGCATGACCTCGCCGTGGTGACCGAGATGGCCGACCGCATCACCATCCTGCGCCGCGGCGAGGTGATGGAGGCCGGAGATACCGCGCGCACGCTGTCCGAACAACTCCACCCCTATACGCGCCAGCTGGCGCAAGCCTCGATGCATGTGCCGGCACGCGCCAGACGACATGACGCTAGCCAGGGCAAGCCCCTGCTCCAGGTCGAAGGTGTAACCCGCGACTATCGCGGCCGCCGCGCCTCGCTGTTTAGCCGCACGCCTGACATCCGCGCCGTCGACGACGTATCGCTGTCGATGACGCCAGGCCAGTCGGTGGCGCTGGTCGGCCGCTCCGGTTGTGGCAAGTCGACGCTCGCGCGCATGATCCTGGCGCTGGACCGGCCGAGTTCAGGCATGATCCGGTTTCGCGGCGAAGCGATCACCGGCAAGAGCGAAGCCGAGTTGAAGCCGGCCCGGCGTGACATGCAGGTTGTCTTCCAGGATCCTTACGGCTCCTTCGACCCGCGCCAGAAGGTCGAAAAACTGGTCTCGGAACCCTTGCATGTGCTGGAGAAAAAACCAACGCGCGCCGAGCGCCGCGAGATGGTGGCGCATGCGCTGCACGAAGTCGGCCTCGACCAGCGCGACATGGAGAAGTACCCGCACGAGTTCTCCGGCGGCCAGCGCCAGCGCCTGTCGATTGCCCGAGCCATCATCACCCGCCCCAAGCTGGTCGTCGCCGACGAGCCGGTCTCGGCGCTCGACGTCTCGATCCGCGCCCAGATCCTCGATCTGTTCGCCGAGCTCAACCAGAAGCTCGGCATTGCCTACCTCTTCATCACCCATGACCTGACCGTCGCCCGCGCCATCACCGACGAGGTTCTGGTGATGCATGAAGGCAGGATCGTCGAGCGCGGCAAGACGAACAAGGTGCTGGACCATCCCCAATCAGAAGCGGCACGGGCGCTGGTCACCGCCGCGCCAGACCTGCACCGAGCGATCGCCCGGAAGATGCAAGAGCAAGGGTGAGCGGGATGACAGCCCCTATTCTTCCGGCTTCACCACATCGACCGGGCTGATGTCGAGCAGGTCGAGCGTGCGGCGCAAGAGGCGCACCTCGCTCTCGGCCAGTTGCGAATCCGCCTTGGCGATTTCCGCCATGTGCTGGGCCAGTTGCTTGCGCCGTTCGACGTCGAGGTCGCGAAACAGCGCGATCGCCTGCGAGCCGTTGGTCTCGTAGCCGAACTCGTTGAGATATTCGATGACGGCGTCGATGCTGGTTTCCTGGATGCCGAAGGCATCCTTGCAGATGCGCCGGAAGGCAACCATCTCGCTCTCGCTGACCGTCCCATCGGCCAGGATCATGCGGAAAAGCATCAGAAGTTCGGCCGACAGCACCGGATCGTCCGCGACCTTGCGCACGCCGGGGTCGCCGTCGAAGATCGAGCGTATCTGGTCCAGCAATGCGAATGCCATGGGCGGCCCCTTTCCGATTCCTCTTCAATAGAGTTAGCGCGGAATCGGTCTTGCGCAAACGGGGCTGTCGTGGTCGAACGCCCCGCTATCTCCAGTCTACCGGACATCTCCACATATCAGATGATCGACCTCACCACCCAGACTGTCGCCATGCTCGCCTTGGCCGCCTTTGCAGCGGGCTTTGTGGACTCGATTGCCGGTGGCGGCGGACTGATCACCATCCCCGCACTGCTGCTTGCCGGGTTCTCGCCGGTCGAAGCGCTTGGGACCAACAAGCTGCAAGGCATGTTCGGCTCCGGATCGGCGACGATCCACTATGCCTCCAGGGGTCATGTCGACCTGCGCCGACAATTGCCGTCGGCCCTGCTGGCGGCCGCTGGGGGTGTCGTTGGCGCCTTGCTGGCCACTATCGTTCCGGGCGACCTGTTGCGCGCCCTGTTGCCGCTGGTGCTGATCGCCATCGCACTCTATTTCGCGCTCAAGCCCAACATGAACGACGTCGACCGGGCCGAGCGCCTGTCGCCCTTCCTGTTCGGACTGACCCTGGTGCCGGCAATCGGCTTCTATGACGGCCTGTTCGGCCCCGGCGCTGGCTCTTTCTATATGCTCGCCTTCGTCGCCCTCGCCGGCTACGGCGTGCTCAAGGCGACGGCACATACGAAGCTGCTCAACTTCGCTTCCAATATCGGCGGCTTCATCGTCTTCGCCGCTGTCGGCGTCATCTCCTGGAAGATCGGGCTGATGATGGGCGTTGCCCAGTTCCTCGGCGCCCGCGTCGGTGCGAGCCTCGCCATGCGCATCGGCGCCAGACTGATCAAGCCGCTGCTGGTGGTCGTCTGCCTGGCTCTGGCGGTGAAACTGCTGGCCGACCCGGCCAATCCGCTGCGTGTCATGATTGGTGTGTGATCACGCGCCTGTTACTATGCCGCTGTTCGAATCATGTTGGAGGAGCCCGGACATGAATCTCAGCGCGCCTACCCAGATTGTTTTCATCATTTCTCTTGTCATTGCCATCATCGGCATTCTCGCCGCCCTTGGCGTTCTCGCCTTTATCCCGCTTGCATCGGTGTGGATCGTTCTGATTGCCTACATAGTGCTCGCCGCCGGCTGCCTGATGCGCGGCGCCTGACAAGTTCCCTTGAAGTGGGGACGCAGAGCGCCCGGCCAAAAGCCGGGCGCTTTTGATTCTGACCTTCGGTCTGCTAGATTTCCCGAGCAGAAGGATGGCCGATGCCAATCGAGATGCAGCGCCGGAAGGAACAGGACCGCTCCATCGCAGGGCGCTTCGAGATGCGCCGGCGCCTTCCCGATCCTGTGCTTGATGGTATCGTCACCGACATTTGCGGCTATCGCGAAACGGCGCCCGGCCATGTCCGTAATGTCGAATACGCTTCGCTCACAGTGCCTTTGGTGATCAGCTTCGCCGAACCCTTCGCCATCGGCCTCGGCAAGGCGCCCGGCGACAATGACCGCTTCGCCAGTTTCGCCGCCGGCCTCTTTGCCGGACCGGTGATGATCGAATCCTTCGGCACCGCCTGCTGCGTGCAGGTCAACTTCACGCCGCTTGGCGCACGCCGTTTCTTCCGCCTGCCGATGAGCGAACTGACCGACAGCATGGCCGTCCTCGACGACGTGCTGGGCGCCGAGGGCCTGGCGCTGCGCGAACGGCTCGGCAACGCGCCGGACTGGGCGTCGCGTTTCGATCTCGCAGAGGCTTTCGTCGCCGCCCGTCTTGCCAACGCCGCCGAAACTCCGCTCGAAATCGCCTGGGCCTATGACCGCATCATCACATCAGGCGGTCGGGCCCGCATTTCCTCCATTGCCGAAAAACTGGGCTGGAGCCGAAAGCATCTCGCCGGCAGCTTTTCGAATGCGATCGGCATCGGCCCAAAGACATTGTCGCGCATCGTCCGCTTCAACCGGGCGCTCGGCCTGTCGCGGCAGCAGACCGCCGATTGGGCCGATATCGCCGCCGATTGCGGCTATGCCGATCAGGCGCATCTGGTGCGCGAATTCAGGGACCTTGCCGGCGAGACGCCGACGGCACTTTCGGTCAGGTAACATTTCTTCAAGACGCGGGAACGGCCTTCACCCAGATTGATGCATGTCGCCCAAAAGTGCGTAGCGGTTTCGGGACGACGACATGCACAAGCAGGATTCATCGACCAACCCCATTGAAGGAGATCGACATGGCCACCAGCAACGAAGCCCCGCGCCTGTACCCTGCCCTGCGCTACAAGAACGCGGCGAAAATGATCGACTGGCTCTGCGAAGCCTTCGGCTTCAGCGTCCGCGCCCGCTATGGCGAAGGCGATGTCGTACACCATGCCGAACTGGTTTTCGGCGCCTCGATGATCATGCTGGGCAGCGCGCGCGACGACGACTATGGCAAGATGGTCGGCGAACCGGGCACAGGCGGTGGCAAATCGATCTATATCGCCGTCGACGATGCCGACGCCGCCTATGCGAGGGCGAAGACGGCCGGCGCAACGATCATCCAGGAACTGGTCGATCGCGACTATGGCAGCCGCGAATTCATCTGCCGCGATCCGGAAGGCGGCGTCTGGTCGTTCGGCACTTACTGGCCGAAGGCGGGGGATAAGGGCTGAGTCCTCCGCGGAAGCTCAAGGTTGGCGAAAGCACACCAACTTCGTCATCCACGGGCGAAGCAGGAGCGAAGCTCCGTCGCGGAGACCCGAGGATCCATTCCGTGACCTTAATCAAAGGCGCAGCGGAGCAGAATTCTGCACCGTTGCAACACCTTGATGTCCCGGCATGGATCCTATGGTCTGCGCCGCGTCGCTTCGCTCCTTGCTTCGCCATAGGATGACGATGCGAAGGGCGTCTTCGCCAACAACAGAAGCATGTGGTTCGCCAACCGACCCCTACCGAGCCAGGCCGAAAATCGCGTTACAGTCGAGATGGGTCTCCAATTCGGCCGCGACCTCGTCCAGCGCCCGTTCGACTTCGGCGCGGTAGTCGATGCCACCGCCCCTGATGCCGAGGCTTTCCAGGAATTTCCCGCGAAAGGCGTCGGCGCCAAACAGGCCATGCATATAGGTGCCGATCACCTTGCCATCGGCCGAGATCGCGCCATCGTCGACGCCATTGATGACAGCCGACGGCCGCAGCGTATCCGGGCCGGTGGTACGCCCGAGATGGATTTCGTAGCCATCGAGCGGCAGGTCGAACTGGACCGAGCGGGCGCTGACATTGCGCACCGTCTTCTCTGGCTCCATCACCGTTTCAATGTCGAGCAGGCCAAGCCCCTCGGCCTCGGTGACGCTGCCTTCGATTCCGTCGGGATCGCGCACCATACGCCCAAGCATCTGGAAGCCGCCGCAAATGCCGACAACATGGCCGCCGCGGTTGCGGTGCACGGCAAGATCCCGGTCCCAGCCGTTCTCGCGAAACTTCAGGAGATCGCCGATCGTCGACTTGGAGCCGGGAATGACCACCAGCCCGGCGTCCTCCGGCAACGGCTTCCCCGGCGGCACGAACACCACTTCGACCTGCGGTTCGGCCTTGAGCGGATCGAGGTCGTCGAAATTGGCGATGCGGCCAAGCATCGGCACCGCCACTTTCAACGCACGCCCCTCGCCGGACGCCAGCCGTTCCAGCACCACCGAATCCTCCGAAGGCAGCCGCGCCGCCGCCTTCAGCCACGGCACGACGCCAAAGCAGCGCCAGCCGGTGAAACTGTCGATTACCTTGATGCCGTCATCGAACAGCGAGACGTCGCCGCGGAACTTGTTGATGAGGTAGCCGACGATCATGCGCCGGTCCTCTTCCGGCAGGATCAGATGCGTGCCGGCGACCGAGGCGATGACACCGCCACGATCGATGTCGCCGACCAGCACCACCGGCACATCGGCACGCGTGGCAAAGCCCATATTGGCGATGTCGCGGCTTCTGAGGTTGATTTCGGCCGGCGAGCCGGCTCCCTCGACGATGATGAGATCAGCGCCCTCGCCGACCTTGGCCCAGGAGTCCAGAACCGCATCCATCAGCCGGCCCTTCAGCGCCTGGTAGTCGCGCGCCCGCGCCTCGCCGAACACTTTTCCCTGGACGATGACCTGCGCCCCGACATCGGTCTGCGGCTTGAGCAGCACCGGGTTCATGTGCACCGACGGCGCGACACCGCAAGCGATTGCCTGCAGCCATTGCGCGCGGCCGATCTCGCCGCCGCCATGGCTGTTGTCTCCGGGAATGTCGGCGACGGCGGCATTGTTCGACATGTTCTGCGGCTTGAACGGCCGCACCTTCAGGCCACGCTTTTTCGCGGCGCGGCACAGGCCGGCGACCAACACCGTCTTGCCGACATCCGAACCCGTCCCTTGCAGCATGATCGCCTTGGCCATCAGCTTCGGCCCTGCGCCGCGGTTCCGGTGATCGTGGATTTCTGCGCCAGCGGTCCGCCGCGCCAGATGTAGAGCGCCAGAAGCGGCTCGTTGCCGGTTCGCATGGCATGGTTGACATTGGAAGCGTGATGGACGACCTCGCCGGCCTCCCGCTTGTGAAAACCGCCCTCGCCCATGCGCCATTCCGTGCCGCCGGTCAGCGGGATGTAGATCTCCTCGGCGACGTGATGATGGTCTGGGTAGACGATTTCGGGTCCAAGGATCAGCAGGCCGGCCGCCACCTCATCATTGGCGAAATGACCGCGCGTGCCGAACAATTCCAGCCAGCCATAATTGTCGATGAAGGTCTTGCCGAAATCGGCCCCGGTGTAGGTCTGCCCCCAATGCAATTCGTTGCGTCGCTGCGCCAGCAATTGGACCAGCGGTTGCGCAGACATCGGTGCGAGGTCAGCCACGCGAGCGAGATGGCGCAGGCAACCGAGCGCATGCGACTCCAGCGCGCGGGCCGGCATATCCCAGCCGATGCGCACGACGGCGTCGCGCACCAGCGCGTCATCCACGGAAGCGAGATAGGCGTGGAACCGTCCCAGCAGCTCATCGAATTTTGTCGTCACATCTTGCTCCGGACATGCATTGGCGCACAGCCGCTCCGCAGGGGATCGGGTTGCGCGGCGGCATCATTGGTCTAGATTGGTGCGCGCGCAAAGCCAAAAACGACAGGCCAGCGGGCTAGCTGGCCAGCACATAGGGAGCACGCCATGGACGCCGCGGTCGATGCGAGCACCAGCCAGTTCGAACTCAACGAGGAACAGCGTGCCATCCAGGAGATGGCGCAGGCCTTCGCCGCCGATCGCGTCGCGCCGAATGCGCTCGACTGGGACCGCAGGAAATACTTCCCCGCCGACGTGATCCGCGAGACCGGGCCGCTCGGCCTCGGCGGCATCTATGTCAGGGACGATGTCGGCGGTTCGGCCCTCGGCCGCCTCGACGCCGTGCTGATCTTCGAGGCTCTGTCGCATGCCGACCCAGGCTTTTCGTCCTTCATCTCGATCCACAACATGGTGGCCTGGATGATCGACCGGTTCGGTAATGACGAGCAGCGCCAGCGCTTCCTGCCGAAGCTGACCTCGATGGAATGGCTGGCGAGCTACTGCCTGACCGAGCCGGGCTCCGGCTCGGATGCCGCGGCGTTGAAGACGCGCGCGGTCAAGAGTGGCGGCGACTATGTCCTCAACGGCGCCAAGCAGTTCATCTCGGGCGCCGGCGACAGCGATGTCTATGCCGTGATGGTGCGCACCGGCGCCGACGGGCCGAAAGGCATTTCCACGATCATCGTACCGAAAGATGCGCCCGGGCTCTCCTTCGGCGCGAATGAACACAAGATGGGCTGGCATATGCAGTCGACCCGCCAGGTCATCTTCGAGGACTGCAAGGTGCCGGCGGAGAACCTGTTGTCGGGCGAAGGCGCAGGCTTCGGCATCGCCATGGCCGGGCTCGATGGCGGCAGGCTGAACATCGCCGCCTGTTCGCTGGGCGGCGCGCAGTCGGCGCTCGACAAGGCGCTGTCCTATACCGCCGAGCGCAAGGCCTTCGGCTCGAAAATCAACCAGTTCCAGGCCCTGCAATTCAGGCTGGCCGACATGGAGACCGAGTTGCAGGCGTCGCGCATCTTCCTCTATGCCGCCGCCTCCAAGCTCGACCGCAAGACGCCCGATGCCGGCAAGTGGTCCGCCATGGCCAAGCGCTTCGTCACCGACACCGGCTTCAACGTCGCCAACAATGCGCTGCAGCTGCTCGGCGGCTACGGCTATCTGCACGACTACGGCATCGAGAAGCTGGTGCGCGACCTGCGTGTTCACCAGATCCTCGAAGGCACCAACGAGATCATGCGCGTCATCATCGCGCGGGCATTGATCGGCCGGTAGGCAGTAGGCAGTAGGCAGTAGGCAGTAGGCAGTAGGCAGTAGGCAGTAGGCAAAGAGATGACCGGCAAGATCAATTCATACAAGGATCTTATCGTGTGGCAGCAGGCGATGGATCTGGCTGTCGCCACCTACTCCTTGACCAAGACATGGCCGAAAGAGGAATTGTATGGGCTGACCAGCCAAATCCGCCGCTCTGCAACCTCTATCCCTGCCAACATCGCTGAGGGCTATGGCCGCGACAACAGAGGCTCCTATCAGCAATTTCTCAGGATCGCCCAAGGCTCGCTGAAGGAGTTCGAGACACACCTCCAGATCGCCGAACGCATTGGGCTTGCCACGCAAGATCAAGCCCATCAGATGCTGTTGGCGACCGAGGGGCTCGGAAAGATGCTTCGCCAACTCATTATCAAACTTGCCCCCGAATAGAATCCCTACTGCCTACTGCCTACTGCCTACTGCCTACTGCCTACTGCCTACTGCCTTACTCAATCACGGAGCGCCACTATGACCACAATCGCCTTCATCGGCCTCGGTAACATGGGCAATCCAATGGCCGCGAATCTGGTCAAGGCGGGGCATCAAGTGCACGGCTTCGACCTCATGCCCGAGAATCTGACGATCGCGCGCGACCATGGCATCGTCGTCATGGCCAACGCGCCGGCGGCTGTGAAGGATGCCGACGTTGTGATCACCATGCTGCCCGCCGGCAAGCACGTGCTGTCGGTCTACGAAGACATCGCGCCCAAGGCAAAGAAGGGCGCGCTGTTCATCGATTCCTCGACCATTGATGTCGAATCGGCGCGCAAGGCGCATGCGCTCGCTGCGAAACACGGCCTGCTCTCGATCGATGCGCCCGTCTCGGGCGGCACGGGAGGTGCCACGGCCGGCACGCTGACATTCATGGCCGGCGGCTCCAACGATGCCTTCGCCGCCGCCGAGCCGATCCTGAAGCCGATGGCCGGCCGTATTGTCCATTGCGGCGGCGATGGTGCCGGCCAGGCGGCGAAGATCTGCAACAACATGATCCTCGGCATTTCGATGATCGGCGTCGCCGAGGCCTTCGTGCTGGCGGAAAAACTCGGCCTGTCGCATCAGGCGCTGTTCGACGTCGCCTCGACATCTTCAGGCCAATGCTGGTCGCTGACCACCTATTGTCCGGTGCCCGGCCCCGTGCCGACCTCACCCGCCAACAGGGATTACAAACCGGGCTTTGCCGCGGCCCTCATGCTGAAAGACCTGAAATTGTCCCAGGAGGCAGCACTTGGCGCGGGAGCGGTGACCCCGCTTGGCGCCGAAGCGGCGCAACTCTACGCCCTGTTCAGCGCCCAGGGCCATGGCGGCGCCGATTTCTCCGGCATAATTAATTTTCTCAGGGGTAACCTAGCGTAAGCAACGGATTTGATGGACTTTTCCGGATTCCTCCGTCAGAAAAACCCCAAATTTAGATTTGCTTAAGCTCTCGATAACTCCGCGGTAACGATGTCGCTATAAAACTGATCGTGAGGCGGACATATCGCATCCGCCCGGCGCTCCGGATCAGGTCTCGCGTACCGGAGCCCGTAAGTTTCGCCAAGTGTTCGAGTAGCGAAGCGCCATGCGTATCTGGCAAAGCCGCGTTCCCGATGGAGCGCGGTTTTTGCATTTCTGCAGCGCTCAAGCCGGGCAGACGTCTATATTCCGATCGCCGCGTTCGGGATTGGCACGTGATCTTCGTTGGTCAGCACGATCGGCGCATCCACTCCATCAACCCTGACCACGAGCAGGCGCATGCTCCAAGTGCCGGCATTGCGAACCAGATGGGAAAACACGGTGCCTTTGCCCTTGGCGCCGTGGACGGGAATACTGAACTGCGCGTCGCCGGTCCCATTCGCGTTGACGTTGAGATGGCCGCCGACCCAGAACTTGTCGGTCACGTCGTCGCCAATGGCAGCCTTCACACGGGTGTCGGCGCGAATGGCATCCATGGTCATGTGGTAGGCGTCATTGCCCTTGAGCATGAAGGGGATGCTGCCGACCATGGTCGCACAACCGCCGATACTGACCACCCAGACGGCAAGGCCGGCGATCGCCCAGTTGCGCTGCGTTTTGCGGAACTGTTCCTCGTCGCGCCAGGCCCGGTTCTGCCACGCCCAGCGGCTGCCGCGTGCGCCAAGCACGATGATCACGATGAGGTTGACGACCGGGATCAGCGCCAGCAGCGCGATGAAAGTGCTGTTGCCGATACCCCAGATCCAGTTGAGGAAGAAGGCCCCCCAATTCCAGCGGTCGAGTTCGGCCGGGATTTCGGCGGGTTGGTTAAGCGGCTGTCCAGCCATGAGGTCCCCCTGATGCAAGCCGCCCCAGATCGGTTCTGGAATAACGGCACGCATAACGCGCTGCAGGCAAATCTGCCTCAGTGGGTTCTACATCACCATCCCGAAAACCGTAACCGGTCCCCTTCGGGCGACAATCCGTGGCTTCGGGGTCAAGTTTTCGACGAAAGGCGGCGAAAATTCGCCTTTACCGTGCGGCTGGCCGGCTTCAGCGCCGCGCTGACCGACCGTTCAGCGGCGACGCCATTGAACAGCGACGGTGTGCGGCCGGAAAGAACCTCCGGCCAGAACCGCGAAGCTGATTGCAGCAAGGACATCTGCGCCGCAAGCGTGCCTTCGGCCATGGCAACGGTCTTCTCGCTGACCGCCCTTGCCGTCTCCGTGCTCCAGGGCTCGCCGCTCCCGGCGTCCCTGGCCATCAAGGGCAGCCGCATCATCGCCACCAGCGGCGCCAGCATCAGATCCGCGCCGATGCTGGCCGCGTCTTGCACGCGTCGGCCCTTGCCGATTTTTCTCATGAAAACAATCCCTCATCGCGGTCCGATCGGCTGCCGCCTCACACACTACGCGCCAAGGACGAGATTCGTTCCCTACCATCGGAAGGTATCCCGAAACCGGGCATTCCCTTGAAGAAACGCCCGGTCGAGGTTCGCTCTTATCGTTTGCGCAGATCTGCCTGAGCCAGATCCAGCGCCTTGCCGATACGCTCGCAGGCCATGTCGATCGTGTCGCGGGTCCAGATCAGCGGCGGCGACAGGATCATCGTGTCACCGGTGGCGCGCAGCATCATGCCGTTGGCGATCGCATGGTCGCGCACCGTCACCGCGGCACTTCCCGACGGCAGGAACCGTTCCTTGGTCGCCTTGTCCTTGACGATCTCGATCGCGCCCATCAGGCCGATCGAACGCACCTCGCCGACGAGATCATGTCCGGCAATGCGCTCCTGCAGGGCCACGGCGAAATAAGGCCCGGTGTCGTTCCTGACGCGGTCGACAAGGCCTTCCTGCTCGATGATTTCAAGATTCTTCAAGGCTACGGCGCAAGCCACCGGATGACCGGAATAGGTGTAGCCGTGATTGAACTCGCCGCCCTTCTCGACCAGCGTCGATGCAATGCGGTCGCCGACCAGCAAGGCCGACAACGGCTGGTAACCTGACGTCAGCGCCTTGGCCGTGGTGATGGTGTCCGGTTCGATGCCAAGCGTCTGCGCCGCGAACCATTCACCCGTGCGGCCATAGCCGGTGATGACCTCGTCCAGCATCAGCAGAACATCATATTTGCGGCAGATGCGCTGCACTTCCGGCCAGTAGCTCGCCGGCGGAATCTTGACACCGCCCGCCCCCATCACCGGCTCGCCGATGAAGGCTGCTACCTTGTCGGCGCCGGCCTCGAGGATGGCGTCCTCGACCGACTTTGCCGCGCGCAGGCCGAAATCATGGTCGCTTTCGCCAGGCAGTGCCAGTTCATAGGCATAGGGCATCATCACATGGACGATGTTGGGCACGGCGCCGCCGAGCTGCTTGTGCATGGCATCCATGCCGCCGAGCGAGGTGCCGGCGATGGTCGAGCCATGATAGGCCATCTTGCGCGAGATGACGCGGTTCTTTTCCGGCTTGCCTTCCAGTACCCAGTAGTGGCGCACCAGGCGCAGCGCCGTGTCGTTGGCCTCCGAACCGGAGGAACCATAAAACACCTGGTTGACGTGCTTCGGCGCGATCTCGGCCAGCTTCTTGGACAACAGCACCGGCGTCGGCGTCGAGCATTTGAAGAAGGAATTGTAGTAGGGCAGTTCCTTCATCTGGGCGTAAGCGGCCTCGGCCAGTTCGTCACGGCCATAGCCGATGTTGACGCACCACAGCCCGGCCATGCCGTCGAGGATTTCGGCCCCTTCGGAATCGTAGATGAACGGGCCGTTGGCGTGGGTGATGATGCGCGAACCGGCTTCGCGCAGTTCCTTGTGGTCGGTGAAGGGGTGAAGATGATGCGCGGCGTCGATCTGCTGAAGCTGCTTCAGCGAATAATTCTGATAGGTCATGTCTGGATCTTTCCTCTGGATTCAGTCCGGCTGGCGCCGGGGCGAATGCATCAGAGGGCTGCGGGCGGTGAATAACCGATGCGGGCGCACAGCCGCAAAAGCTCGGCGCGCAGCGTGCGCGGTGACGGTGTCACCGCGACCCGCGATGCGCGAGCCTCAAATGCGCTAACCAAGGTCCTGACGAGAGCCATGCCGGCACCTTAGAGCAAAGGCTGGTCGAGGTGAACCACCCTTTGCTTGGCCATGAACGAATGATTCTAGGCCTTGGCGGTCAGCGCCCGCTGCAGGAAGACATACTTCATCGCCGTCTGCGCCGCCTGCGGCCGGCGGTCGCCACGCCCGCCATGTCCGCCTTCGGTTTCCTCGAAAAACAGCGTCCTGGCGTGGCCGGCCTCCTGCAGGCGAGCCGCCATCTTGCGCGCATGGCCGGGATGGACGCGGTCATCGGCGGTCGAGGTCGTCAGCAGCACCGGCGGATAGGCGGGATTGGCCCTGACGTGCTGGTAGGGCGAATAGGCGGACAGCCACTTGGCGTCTTCCGGCTTCGACGGATCGCCATATTCGGCCATCCACGAGGCGCCGGGCGGCAGTTCGGTGTAACGCAGCATGTCGAGCAGCGGCACCTCGATGATGGCGGCGCCGAACAGTTCCGGGTGCTGCGTCAGCGAAACGCCGGTCAGCAGGCCGCCATTCGAGCCGCCCTGGATGCCGAGCGAGCTTGCTGTCGCGATGCCGCGCTTCACGACGTCCTCAGCCACCGCGGCGAAATCGTCAAAACCGTTCTGGCGATTGCCTTTCAGCGCCGCCTGATGCCAGGCCGGCCCGAACTCGCCGCCGCCGCGGATGCAGGCCTGCACATAGGCGTTGCCCTTCTCCAGCCACAGCCTGCCGCGCACGCCGGCATAGCCGGGCAAGAGCGGCACTTCGAAGCCGCCATAGCCATAGAGCAGCGTCGGCACCGAACCCTTCTGGTCGCGCCGCCTGACGACGAAATACGGGATCATCGTGCCGTCCTTCGAGCGCGCCTCGAACTGCTCCGAGATCAGCGGCGCGGCATCGAACCGCGCCGGCTGCGACTTCACCGTGGCCAGCGTCTCGCCATCGTCATCCGACCAGATGATCGAACTCGGCGTCAGGAAATCCGTGAAGGAGAACGATACGCTCGACCCGAAGTGCTCTGCATGGCTGATGCCGACAGTGCCGTTTTCGGGCAAAGCCACCGGTCTCATGGACCAGGCGCCCTCCTTGCGTTCGCAGACAAGAACCTTGCCACGGACATTGTCCATCAGGCTGATGAACAGCCGGTCCTGGGTCCTGGCGAGCCCGGCGATGGACACGCGATGCGCCGGCGCCAACAGGGTTTCAATGGCCCCAAAACCGCCGGTTTCGATCCAGTGGGCGAAATCGAGCGAATAGAGCCCGTCCGGCTGGCACACCGTGCCGTCAGGCGCCGTCCACGGCGTGCGCACGCCGAACACCAGTTGATCCTTGAAAAGCGATGTATCGGTGGCGTCGTCGGGCAGCGGAATGCGCCTGTTTTCACCGGACGGCAGATGCAGGAAACTGTGCGACGCGAAGAAATTGATCGCCCGCGCCAGAAACACGTGACGCTTGTCGCCGTCGAACTCGACGCCGGCGCCGGCGGCGAGATCCTCGGTCTTTGCCTCGAAGATCGGCGTCGCCTTTTCCAGCGTCGTGCCACGCTTCCAGAGCTTGATCACGCGCGGGTAGCCGGACTCGGTCTTGTCGGCCTCCTCGAAGGCCGCCGAGACAATGACCGTGTCCTTGTCCAGCCAGCCGAAGCTCGACTTCGAGGCCGGAGCCCGGAATCCACCCTCGATAAACGACTTGGTTTCGATGTCGAACTCACGCATCTCGCTGGCATCGCCGCCATCGGGCGACATCGACAGCAGGCAGCGGCTGAAATCCGGATAGAGCCGGCTGGCGCCGCTGAACACCCATTTTATCCCCTCCTTCGCCGCAAGCTGGTCGAAGTCGATGATTGTTTCCCAGACCGGCTTCTCGGTCTTGTAGGAAGCGACCGTCGTGCGCCGCCACAGGCCGAGCGCATTGGTCTTGTCCTGCCAGAAATTATAGACATGGCCGGCGATTGCCGCGCCGACCGCGATATTGTCCTCGGCCGTCATCAGGTCGAGCGCCGTCTCGAACGACGCCTGGTAGGACGGATCGCTCTGCAATTCGCCAACCGTGATCTCGTTCTGGCGGTGCACCCAGTCCAGCGACTGTTTGCTGGTCCTGTCTTCCAGCCAGAGGAAGGGATCTGCGGCTTCTGGCTTGGCGATGGGCTTGGTCATGGAATCTCCGATAGGCAGTGCTTCGGCATGCAACATCGACATGCCTTGTCCGATATTCAATAGCTGCGGCATCTCAACAAAGGATTCGGGCCTTACCGCGACCAGCGACACTCGCAACCGCCAGCACCAGGCACATCAGGCCCAGCGTGATCGGCAGGCCGCCGGCGCCCAGAAAATCCATTGCGCTTCCTGCCAGCGGCGGCACGGCGATGCCGCCGACGCCCCACATCAGCGAGAAGGCGGCGTTGCCGGCGACCAGTGTCGAGCCGGTGAAGCGCTCGCCAAGCTCGATGATCGACATCGTGTAGATGCCGTAAGAAACCGCGCCCCAGACAAAGATCATCGGCCAGATCAGCGGCGTTTCGATGAGAAGCGGCAGCAGCACGCATCCGAGCAGGGTCAAGCAAACACATGCAAGCCGCACCAGACGCGCGGAAATCCGCTCCGCCAGCAGGCCGAGCGGCACCTGCATGGCGATGTTGCCGGCAATCATCATCGACAGCAGCGCCGACATGCGGACCTCCGCGATGCCGTGATGGGTGCCATAGACCGGCAGCAGGGCGAGCGCCCCCTGTTCGAAACCCGCGGCAACGATGACCGCGAACAAAAGCAGCCACGCCATCGGTACGAAGCCCAGGACCGAAACCTGGTGACCGGCCTCGTCCACCTTGGGCAGGCGCGGCAGTACCGAAGCCAGACAGATGCCGCATAGAACGAAGGCCGAAACACCTACGAGGAAGGGTGGCCAGCCTTCGGTGCCGACGGCAAGCAGACAAAGCGGGCCGGCCGCGAAGCCGGCCGATATGATCGTCGAATAGACGCCCATGATGCGCCCTCGCCGCGCCGGCGGCGCCAGTGCGATCACCCAGATTTCACTCAGCACATAGAGCGGATTGGTCACCGCGCCGATCAGGAAGCGCAGCGGAAACCACAGATAGACATTCTGCGTCCAGCCGATCAGCGCCAGCACGACAGCCGAAAGCGCCGCACAGGTAAGCGCCGTCCGCCCTGCCCCGAACCGCCGCGCCAGCCCCGGGATGAGCGGCGACGAGACGATGAAACCGATCGGCGTCATCGCCGCCGACAAGCCGATCATTGCCGGCGAGACGCCCTGGCGCTGCAGGATGAAGCTCAACAGCGGATAGGACAGCCCTTGCGCGATCGCGAACACCGACACGGTCGCGATCACGCCGGTGATCGCTGCCCATTGCATCCCGGCCTGGCTGTTGTCCGGACCGGCCGCCATCATGCCTGGCCGCTCCGGCGAACCGATGCGCGATAGAGCGCGAAGATCACCAGCAAGGCGTCGAGGCCGATGATCACCACGGGCAGGCCCAGCGGGCCGATGCCCTGCATCAGCAGGCCGGCGCCGGGCGGCCCGACGATACCGCCAACGCCCCACAGCAAGGCGAAGGCGGCGTTGCCGGTGACAAGCAGTGAGCCCTTGAACCGGCTGCCGAGCTCGACCAATGCCATCGTATAGACACCGTAGCCGACGGCGCCCATCACCAGCAGCACGCCCCATATCAGCGGCGTCAGGATCAGCAGCGGCAGCAGAATCGCGCAGGCGGCCGTTGCCATCGCGCAAGCCAGGATCATCGCGCGGCCACCGAACCGCTCCGCGAGCAGGCCAAGCGGGATCTGCAGCAGGATATTGCCAAGGGAAAGCGCCATCACCAGCGCGGCGAGCACGGCTTCCGGCAAGCCATAGCCGGCGCCGAAGACCGGGACCAGCGCATAGGTGCTTTGCTGGACCGCGGCCGAGACCAGCACGGCCAGCAGCAGCGCCGGCGCCAGCCGTGCAAAACCGATAAAGCTGCCGGCGGGCTGGCCGTCATCCTCGAAACCGGTGAGCTTCGAGGAGACAAGGCGCAGGATGATAGCGCAAAGCACGAAGCCGCCGACACCGACGCTGAAAGGCCCCCAGCCCGAAGTGCCGACCAGGGTCAAGGTGAACGGGCCGGCAGCATAGCCGGCGCCCATCAGCGTGTTGAACACACCCATCACACGACCGCGCCGTGAGGGCGGAGCCAGCGACAGTGCCCAGACCTCGCCGAGGATATAGAGCGGGTTGATGACGACGCCGATGATGAAGCGGATGACGTACCAGGCCACCCAGTTTTGCAGGTAACCTATGCCCAGGAAGCACAGCGCTCCAACCAGCGAGCAGCCGACCGCCAGGTTTCGCGCACCGACCAGCCGTACCGCCGCCGGCACGAACGACGCCGACAGGATCAGCCCGAGCGGCATCATTGCCGCCGACAGGCCGATCAGCCCGGGCGACATGCCTTGCTTCTGCATCAGGAGCGTGAACAGGGGCGAGCTCAGCCCTTGCGCGGCGCCGAACATGGCAAGCGCCGCGGTCACGCCGGCAAGCGCCGCCCACTGCGTCCCCGCTTCGCCTTCGCTCGAGCCGGTTGCGACCATTCCGTCATTCCATGTGAGGTGCCGGCTGACCTCCCGGCCGGCAAGCGTCACTAGCTACTGGTTCGATCAGGGGAAAGAAAGGGCCGGCACGGGAAATCCGCTTGCGCCAATCAACCCGAGCGATTGGCGGTCACCGATCGGTCCGGGTTGAAAGGCGCGACTTGGCGACGCTACGGAAAATACCGGGCAATCGCGCCTTTCTTGCCTTCGGCGTAAGGTTTCAGCCACTTGTCGTCGATGGAAATCCCGTCATCGGAGGAAGGCCCTTTGCCGATCGTCCTTCGCCAGGCGCGGAACTTGTAGTGGTCGAAGACGTCGAGCATGTGCACGGCATAGGCCGCGGCAAACGTTTTGTCGCCTTCCACGATCACCAGGTTCTCGTCGTTTTCGTAGGACGCCTTGTAACCGAGATTATGGCTGCCGGTGATGACGGTGGCGTTGTCCTCCATCGGATCGATGATGACGATCTTGTCGTGCACGATCGCATGACCGACGGTCAGTACCTCCGCCTGGAAGTCACGCGCGATCGTGGCGCCGGTAAGGTTCGCCGCTCGCACGATGGAGACATTCGGCGCTTCCCAGACCTTCTCCGGATAGACGAAGGGCGCCTTGCCGTCCTTGTTCGACTTGTGGGTGACCGGATCCTTGGTCGGAGCGACATAGTTGGGCATGGCGGTTTCATCGCTGATCGCGCCCTGCACGATCAAATTCGGATCAGCCCCCGCGGCCGCGACGGCCTGGTCGACAATCGAGTTTTCGCCAAGCCGCGAAGGATTGAACACCAAGAACAGCACCGCCCGCTTCGCCGCCTTGATACGTGCGAAGACATCCTCGAGGTCCACCGGGCGCACCGAGATATCCTTCTTGCTGCGCTTCGGGTCGTTCGGGGAGAACCAGACGGTCATGCCGTCCAGCGCCGAGGTCGCGCCGTTCAGCGGATTGGGCAAATGGTTATTCCCGCGGAATGGCACGCCTTGCATCTGCGCGACGTGCCCGGCAGCGGTTTCGCTGGCTGGCGGAGGAAACACATCCGCCTTCATGCGTTGCCAATAGTCGTTGAAGACCTCGGCCATCGCGGGATCGTCACGGACGAAGGCATTGTTAGACTGTCCGCAAATGCCCGTCGAGGTCCAGTTGGTGCTGCCGGTCATCACCGCCAGCGGCTTGCCCTGCCCATTACGGTAGACGGCGAATTTGTTGTGGCCGATATGGTTGTTGTTGAACAGGCGATCCGTCATCACCACGCCCGCATCGCGCAGGCGCTGCCTGTACCGAAAATTGCCGGCATCCCAAACCTCGGTCTTGTCGTCTTCGGCCGCGTCTGGAAGCTTGCCCTTGCCGGAATTGGAAAGGATGACCTCGACGACATCCTTCGCGGCGATGATAGCGTCGCACAATTCGTCATCACCAAGCTCATAGAGGGCAAGCCTGACCGTGCCGCCCTCGATCCTGGCCCGTTTCAGGAGACTGGTCAGCACATCGGGTACATCGCCATGCAGATAGGCGCGTATCTTGCTGGTCGGGTCCTGAAGGATCGCGGCGATCTTCTCGCGCTGCCCCACCTTGATGCCCGCCTCCTGCAATGCGTGTGACATCCATTGCGTCGACAGCACGCCATTGGTGAAGGCAACGCGTGCCTTGCCGAACATCTGGCCAAGGAAGATCGGCGGGCTGACGGCGCCCTGGCCGAGATAGCCAAGCGGCCGCGCCGGCCCCGTATAGGCGGGTTTGCCGTCGACGACCTGATCAGGGCGCACCGGCACCGGATCGAGGCCCGGCTTCATGTCGCCAACGGGACGCACCCGGTAGGCGATCATCTCGCCATCCGGCCTGACGTCGATGCTGTCGCGCCGTCGCCGTACGGTCAAATCGCGCCAAAATGTCTTCTGTACCGGCCAGACGCCGGTGTCCTGCGGAATCCATCTCGGATTGCGCTGCCCCTTGAACGGCACCCAGGACGCCAGGCAGCGCTCTTCGCCGGTGTCGGGATAGAGGCGCACGATCTCGAAACCGAGGCAACCCGGGATCATCCCATCAATATCCCAGGAAAGGAACGCGACTTCGTTGTTTGTCGCGGCACGCACTTTGACGACGTCAGGCATGGCTGCCCCCTCCAAAGACGTTAAGCGCCAAAGTATATCAGAAGTAAAAGACGGAAGTGTAACGCACCCCACGTCGGCCTCCGTCCCGCCTGCCGTCCGCTGGCATTTCCCGGCGAGCCGGTCTGGCCAAGGCGAATGTCGTAGCCGCACAACTGCCGTTCCGGCATGTCGCTTCCCTCGCCCTAGTGGTCGCCGCCTCCGCAATGGCCGGCGGGCCGCCGGTCCATTATGCCGCCCGCTATTCGCATCCTACGAGGACCATCATGACCGCCGCCCTAAACCCTGCAGAACCGGCCCTGGCACCCGACCGTGCCCGCCGTGGCGGCCGCGCCGGAAAGCGAGCCGGAGGCTCGGCCGCGTTCGAGCAGCCGCCGTTTCGGCAGCTGAAGATCCCGCTGCAGCCCACGAAGCTGGTTTCGGACGACGAACTGGAGTCAATCCACCTCGCCTCCTTGCGCGTGCTCAGGGAAATCGGCGTCGACGTCCTGCACGACGAGGCCCGGCGTATCATGAAGGCGCATGGCGCCGACGTGCGCGAAGGCTCGGAACGCGTTCGCTTCGACAGCGACATGATTCTCGAACTCGTCTCGCATTGTCCGTCCGAATTCACCATCCATGCCCGCAATCCCGCGCACAATGTCCGCTTCGGCGGCAATAATCTGATCATCTCGATGATGGCGTCGGCACCCAATTGCTCCGACATCGACCGTGGCCGCCGGCCCGGCAACCAGGCGGACTACCGCAATTTCCTGCGCCTTGCGCAGATGCACAACATCCTGAACTGCACCGGCGGCTATCCCGTCGAACCGACCGATATCCATCCGTCCGTCCGCCACCTCGAATGCGTTCGCGACCTCGCAATGCTGACCGACAAGGTGTTCCACATCTATTCGCTCGGCAAGGAACGCAATGTCGACGGCATTGAAATCACCCGCATCGCGCGCGGCATCAGCCACGAGCAGCTGCTCGAGGAGCCGTCCGTCTTCACCATCATCAACACCAATTCGCCGCTCAAGCTCGACGTGCCGATGATGGAAGGCATCATCCAGATGTCGAGCAAGGGCCAGGTCGTCATTGTCACGCCTTTCACCCTGTCGGGCGCGATGGCGCCGGTGACCATCGCCGGTGCGCTGGTGCAGCAGAATGCCGAGGCGCTGTCGGGCATTGCCTTTGCCCAGATGGTGAAGAAGGGCGCGCCTGTCGGCTATGGCGGCTTCACCTCCAATGTCGACATGAAGTCCGGTTCACCGGCCTTCGGCACGCCCGAATACATGAAGGCGCAGCTCGTCGGCGGCCAGCTTGCCCGCCGCTACAACATTCCCTATCGCACCTCCAACACCTGCGCCGCCAATACGGTCGACGCGCAGGCGGCCTATGAGAGCGTGTTCTCGCTGTGGGGCGCCATCCAGGGCGGCGGCAACCTGATGATGCACGCGGCCGGCTGGCTCGAGGGCGGCCTGCGCTGCTCCTACGAAAAGACCATTCTCGATATCGACCTCTTGCAGATGGTGGCCGAATTCCTGACTCCGCTCGATTTGTCGGAAGAAGCGCTGGGCTTCGACGCCATCCAGTCGGTTGGCCCAGGCGGCCATTTCTTCGGCACCCAGCACACGCAGGACCGCTACAAGACCGCCTTCTACTCGCCGATCCTTTCCGACTGGCGCAACTTCGAGACCTGGGCGGAAGCCGGCTCGCCGACGGCGCTGGAAAAAGCCAACAAGGTCTGGAAAGAGCGGCTGGCGTCCTATGACGAGCCCTACATGGACCCGGCCATCCGCGAGGAACTCAACGACTTCGTCCAGAAGCGCACGGCCGAAGGCGGCGCGCCCACCGATTTTTGATCGCGCTTGGCGTGCGTCGTCACGCGAGCGACCGAAACCCCTGACTCAATTTACGCAAAAACGGACCTATCTTCATGAAATCCCATGTAAAAGCGGTTGTCATCGGCGGCGGCGTCGTCGGCTGCTCGGTGCTCTATCACCTGGCCAAGGCCGGGTGGACCGACATCATGCTGATCGAGCGCTCGGAGCTCACCTCCGGCTCCTCCTGGCACGCGGCGGGCGGCTTCCACACGCTGAACGGCGACCCCAACGTCGCCAAGCTGCAGGCCTACACCGTGCAGCTCTACAAGGAGATCGAGGAAATCTCAGGCCAGTCCTGCTCGCTGCACCTGACCGGCGGCGTGATGATGGCCGATACGCCCGAGCGCATGGACTTCCTGCGGCTCGCCCACGCCAAGGGCCGCTATCTCGGCATGGACACCGAACTGATCACGCCTTCGGAAGCCAAGGCGATGTTCCCGCTGATGGACGAGACGAACTTCGTCGGCGCCATGTGGGATCCGGTTGAAGGCCATCTCGATCCTTCGGGCACGACGATCGCCTACTCCAAGGCGGCCAAGAAGCTCGGCGCCGAGATCGTGCTGCGGAACCGCGTCGTCGACCTGACGCAGCAGCCGGACGGCACCTGGAACGTCGTCACCGAACAGGGCACTGTCCATGCCGAGCATGTCGTCAACTGCGGCGGCCTGTGGGCGCGCGAGATCGGCCGCATGGTCGGCGTCGAGCTGCCGGTTCTGGCGATGGAGCACATGTACCTGCTCACCGAGCCGATGCCGGAGGTCGAGGAATTCAACAAGTCGACCGGCCGCGAGATGATCGGCGTACTCGACTTCAAGGGCGAGATCTACACCCGCCAGGAGCGCAACGGCATCCTGCTCGGCACCTATGAAAAGGCCTGCAAGCCGTGGTCGCCGGTCAACACGCCCTGGGATTTCGGCCATGAGTTGCTGCCGCCGGATCTGGACCGCATCGCGCCGTCGCTGGAAATCGGCTTCAAGCATTTCCCCGGCATCGAAAAGGCCGGCATCAAGCAGATCATCAACGGCCCCTTCACCTTCGCGCTCGACGGCAACCCGCTGGTCGGCCCGGTGCAGGGCCTGACCAATTTCTGGTGTGCCTGCGCCGTCATGGCCGGCTTCAGCCAGGGCGGCGGCGTCGGCCTCGCTCTGTCCAACTGGATGGTGCATGGCGATCCCGGCTTCGACGTCTGGGGCATGGATGTCGCCCGCTTCGGCGAATGGGCCGGCCTGCGCTACACCAACGCCAAGGTGCGCGAAAACTATTCGCGCCGTTTCTCCATCCGCTTCCCCAATGAAGAGCTGCCGGCAGCGCGTCCGGCGCAGACGACACCGCTCTACGACACAATGCTCGCCAACAACGCCGTCATGGGCGATAGCTGGGGCCTGGAGACCCCGCTGTGGTTCGCGCCGAAGGGCAAGGAGCCGAAGGACATCGTCTCCTTCCACCGCTCCAACGATTTCGGCCCGATCGGCGAGGAAGTGCGCGCCACGCGCGAACGCGTCGGCGTGACCGAGATCGCCAACTTCGCCAAATACGAAGTGTCGGGACCGGGAGCGGAAGAGTTCCTCAACCGGCTGATGACCAACCGCATGCCGAAGACCGGCCGCATCGTGCTCACCCCGATGATCAACGAATTCGGCAAGCTGATCGGCGACTTCACCATCGCTAAAGCCGGCGAAGACCGCTTCATGATCTGGGGCTCGTCGGCCGCGCAGAAATACCACATGCGCTGGTTCGAAAAACACCTGCCGAAGGATGGTTCGGTGCGCATCCATCGCTTCGACCAGACGCTGGTCGGCCTCTCGATTGCTGGGCCGAAGTCACGTGACCTCTTGCAGAAGCTGGTCGATGTCGACATCTCGACCAAAGCCTTCCGCTTCATGGATTTCCGCGAGATGGCGGTCGGCGGCGCGCCCTGCCTAGTCAACCGCATCACCTACACCGGCGATCTCGGCTACGAAATCTGGATGGCGCCGGCCTATCAGCGCCTGGTCTACAAGGCGATCAAGGATGCCGGTGAAGAATTCGGCCTGGTCGATTTCGGCATGCGCGCGCTGCTGTCGATGCGCCTGGAAAAGAACTTCCCGACCTGGTTCCGCGAGTTGCGGCCGATCTACGGCCCGTTCGAAGGTTCGATGGACCGCTTCATCAAGCTCGAGAAGAACGATTTCATCGGCCGCGAAGCCGCCGCCAAGGAACAGGCGGAAGGACCAAAACTGCGCCGTGTCTCCTTCATTGTCGATGCTGCCGATGCCGACGTGATGGGGGACGAACCGATCTGGGCCAAAGTGAGCAAGGATTTTGGCACGGTGGAAAAGCCGCATGGCTATGGCGCGCCGCGATTCGACGACAAGGGCAAGGAAGTGCGTGGCTCCAAGGCCGCCGAGGGCGCGTCCGCCGTGCGCGGCATCATCGACGGCGACTGGCGCGTGGTCGGCTGGGTGACCTCGGGCGGCTATGCCCATTATGTCCAGAAGTCGATGGCGCAGGGCTACGTTCCGGCAGCACTGGCCGAGGATGAAAGCGCCGGCCTGTTCGAGATCGAGATCCTCGGACACCGGCGTCCGGCCCGCATCAATGTCGAGGCGCCGTTCGATCCGAGCGGCGAGAAGATGCGGACCTGAGGTTCGACCATGGACAGCGCGGTGCCAAAGGGCAGCTTCGGCCGCCATCGCAAGATCATGCCGTTCGAGCCTGGCTCGATCGAGGAATTGCGCGAAAGCTCCCGCCAGAAGGCGGCTTCGCTCAACCAGCATGTGCTGGGCTATGGCGCGCAGGCTGAAGCGGAATGGGCGGCGGCGGGCATTGCCGCCCCCGATCTTCCGGCGATGCGCAAATACCGGCTGGAGCGCATCCGCGCCGAGCTGAAGCGGCGCGGCTATGCCGGCGCCCTGCTCTACGACCCCGTCAATATCCGCTATGCGACCGACAGCACCAACATGCAGCTATGGGTGGCGCACAACCCGACGCGGCATTGTTTCGTCGCCACCGAGGGCCCGGTGGTTCTGTTCGACTATTTCTCCTGCGAACATCTGTCCGACCATTCCGGCGTCGTCGACGAGGTGCGTCCGGCCGTATCGTGGATGTATCTCTATGGCGGCGAACTGACAGACCAAAAGGTCCGCCGCTGGGCCGCCGGCATCGCCGATCTGGTGAGGGAACATGGCGGCGGCAACAGCCGTATCGCGGTCGACCACCTCAATCCGGAAGGCGTCGAGGAGTTGGCGCGGCTAGGTGTCTCCATCGGCAACGGCGAAGCGGTGATGGAAAACGCCAGGCTGATCAAATCGCCTGATGAAATCCTCGCCATGCGCCGTGCCATCGTCGCCTGCGAGGCGGCAATGGGTGAGATGGAACAGGCATTGAAGCCTGGCATTTCCGAGAACGAACTCTGGGCCGAACTGCACCGCGCCAACATTGCGCGCGGCGGCGAATGGATCGAAACGCGTCTGCTGGCGTCGGGCCCGCGCACCAATCCCTGGTTCCAGGAATGCTCGTCGCGCGTGATCGAAGCGGGCGACCTCGTCGCCTTCGACACCGACCTGATCGGCCCCTACGGTTTCTGCGCCGACCTGTCGCGCACCTGGCTTTGCGGCGACGCAAAACCGACCAACGAGCAGCGCGACCTGTTCCGCATCGCCGCCGACCAGATCGAACACAACACGCAATCGATGCAGCCCGGCATTTCGTTCCGCGATCTTGTCGAGCGCTCGGTGGTGCCGCCTGGAGACTGCTTCCCGACGCGCTACGGCGTCCTCTACCACGGCGTCGGGTTGGCCGACGAATACCCCACGCTGCCGCATGCCAGCGACTGGACGCCGGACACGCCCGACGGCGTGCTCGAACCGGGCATGGTGTTGTGCGTGGAAAGTTATATCGGCCGGCTGGGCGGGCGCGAGGGCGTCAAGATCGAGGAGCAGATCCTGATCACCGAGACCGGCAACGAGCAGCTTTCAACCTACCCGTTGGATGCGAGGCTGCTCGGCTAACCCTGCAAGGGCTTCGCGCATTGCCTTGATTGTCTTTTCCGGCGTCGTCCGGGCGGTAATGAACGGCAGGCCCTTGCGCCGTGCCGTCCAGCCGACGATCACGACCTTGCGCGCCTCCGGCTCGAAACGTTGCGCCAGCGCCCAGCTCTCGCAGTCAATCGCGGCTATGTCAGCCTTGCCCTCGGCAACGGTGACGATCGAGCCGCGATGGCCACCGCTTTCGCTGCGCGAGGAAAAGATATCGAGGCTTTCGCCGGCCGCCTGCAGGTCGCGCGTCAGCCCAATAATGCCCGACATCGAATCGAGGCTGTTGAAGGTGAAGCGCTTGCCACGGATCAGGTCGAGCGGCAGCGAGGCCTTGCCGTCCGCGGGCGAGCGGACTTCCGGCCCCTCGCCGGTCCGCATCACCAGCGCGCTCGAATAGAGCTCGCCCTGCCCGCCTTCATAAGCGTCATAGTTTGGCTGGCCAACCACCTGCACATGGTTCGACAGGCCGAGTTCCATCGGTCCCCAGCAGGTCTGCGCGAACAGCAGCGCCGGGTGCAGCCAGAGCTTGTGAAAATCGAGTTCATCCGGCGGCAATGTCACCGGATCCGGAGCGATCAAGGCTCCCTGGGCATCGCGGATGCCGCCCGGCACGGGCGGCAGGTCGCCATTGCGGCGCACGATGGTTTGCGGCGCATCGATGCCCTTTTGACGGAAGGCGTCCCGCAACAGCGCCCATTGCGCGTCTACCTCGCCGCGCGCCTCGGGCCAGTCATACATTGGCAGGGCCGCAATCGATTCACTCATGCCGATATCAAATCATCATGTTTGGAGAAAGGATCGCAAAAACGCGGCGTCCAATCAGAATTGGCCGACACGTATCCCGGGATGCCCGGACTATTCCTTTGGCGGCTCGGCGGGCACCGGCGCGCTGCCGAGCCCATTGATGTTGCGGGCCCGGATGCGTGGCTTGAACGCCCGGCCGTGCTCAGGCGCACGACGCAGCACGGGGTGCACGATCGGCTCCTTTGCCTTGAAGGCATAGGCTTTGATCAGCGCGAAATAGTTCGGATAGGCATAGCCATTGTTCATCCGCAGCCACTCGTCGCGGCGCTCGCGAAACAGCTTGGGCAGCTTGTACCAGGCGACTGTCGGGGTCTTGTGGTGAACGAAGTGCAGATTGTTGTTCAGGAACAGGAACGACAGCGGCGAGCGCTCGATGATCACCGTGCGGCCCTCCGGATGCTCGGACCATTGATGCTCGGCAAAGGTGCGGATCGCGATCAGCGACTGACCGAGCCAGACCGGTGCCAGAATGTAGAGCCAAAGCGGAATGCCGAAGCCGAACTGCACGATAGGCGCCACGATGGCGAGGCCGATCGCATGCAACAGCCATGCTTTGCGGATCGCCTTGTCGCCGGCCATGATCTGTTTGGCGTCGTCGATGAAGAAGCCGATGCAGGACAGCCAGGGGCCGAGGAAGAACCGTCCGGCCATGGTGTTGTTGACCTTGAGCAGGAATTTCATCGTCG
Organism: Mesorhizobium sp. B2-1-3A; assembly: GCF_006442655.1. Classification (NCBI taxonomy): domain Bacteria; kingdom Pseudomonadati; phylum Pseudomonadota; class Alphaproteobacteria; order Hyphomicrobiales; family Phyllobacteriaceae; genus Mesorhizobium; species Mesorhizobium sp. B2-1-3A. The sequence goes on along the minus strand of NZ_VFWK01000004.1, from coordinate 96,468 downwards.
GCGGCAATTCGTCGTGCTGCCACAGCGCCTGATAGTAGCTTTCCGGATCGTCCAGTGGATCGGTCAGCCGCTCGTCGGCATGGTGGCGCAAGTGCAGCGTCTTGAAGCGCCGGAACGGCCAGACAAGACCGATCGGCAGGAAGACGAACGCTTCGTTGATCAACGCGTTGCGCGTCGGATGGCCATGCAGCACTTCGTGCATGATCGACGACTGCAGTGCCAGGACAAAGCCGAGGAGAAAGAGCGCCAAGATGGGGTAGGAAGGCCAGAGCAGGAAACCGATGGCAAGCCACGTTCCGTAACAGGAGAAAGCGAGAACCGTGGTTGGCCACTCGATGGCCGGTGCGTTGCGTCGCTTGATGCTCTTGCCTGTCATGCTATCGACCACTGCCCCTCAGTCGCCGGAACCCCCAATGGCTCCTGACAGCATAGTGTCAGGAGAAACGATTCCACTCAACGCGACAAAGTATACAAAATGTTGCGATTGCGCATTTTTGACCGCACATGTTACACATTGTAAACAACCTTAGGGATTCATTTACGCCTGAGACGGACCCCGGGCCGCTTCGGCGCAAATTTTTCCTCAAGATTCGGAGAACCGGACGATGGACAAACGCGACCTGTCAGCAATCTTCCGGGAGCGTCTGAGGCTGCTCCTGACACGATCGGATCTCAACCAGTCTGCCTTCGCTTCAGCGGTCGGCATCGACCGGTCGGCACTGTCGCAGCTGATGTCGGGCGCTTCGACGCGCCTGCCGAGGGCCGAAACGCTGCTCAACATCGCCGCTGAATTCAAGGTATCGCTCGACTGGCTGCTCGGCCTCAGTCAGGACGAAGGCGTCACCGGCGAAATCCGTGAAAGCCTGGAGATCGAGGAAGCGCCCGACGGTTTCGACCGCACCCTGCTCGCCAAATGGTTCGCCGAGGCTGCGGGCACCAAGATCCGTTACGTGCCGGCCGGCATCCCCGACCTGCTGCGGACCCGCGCGCTGGTCGACTATGAGGCCAACATCACCAACAGGAGCCGCCTGGCGCAGGCCAGCGAGACGCAATACCGCATCGAATACAACCGGCGCCCGGAAACCGACATGGAAGTCTGCATGCCGCGCCACACGCTGGAGATTTTCGCCCGCGGCCTCGGCGTCTGGGACCGTTTTCCGGAGGCCGATCGCCAGCAGCAGCTCGCCCATATGGCGACGCTGCTTGACGATCTCTACCCGACCTTCCGGCTGTTTCTCTATGACGGCCGCATGCGCTATTCGATCCCGCTCACCATCTTCGGGCCCTATCGCGCCGCCATCTATGTCGGTGACATGTACGTCGTGCTGAACGCCACCCAGCCGGTTCAGGCACTGACCCAGCACTTCGACAACCTGATCCGGGCCGCCGATGTCAACCCGCACGAGGCCGCCGCCTTCGCGCGCAATCTGGCCGGAATGACGTTCCCGTCAGGCTCTGCCTGATCGACGGCCATCGCGGTAATCGAGCAGCCCGTCACTTGCAAAATCATTGACTAGACATAAAGACTTCTTTATATCCTTATTCGAATTCGAAATATGAAAGCCAATCCGATGACGACGACCAATCCGATCGATGCCCTGCTGGCTGAAAAGGGCGTGCTGCTGGCCGATGGCGCCACGGGCACCAATTTGTTCGCCATGGGTCTGGAGGCCGGCGAGGCGCCGGAACTGCTCAACGAGACCGCGCCCGACACCATCACCAGCCTGCACCAGAATTTCGTCGATGCCGGCGCCGACATCATCCTGACCAACTCCTTCGGCGGCACCCGCCATCGGTTGAAGCTCCACCATGCGCAGGACCGCGTGCATGCGCTGAACAAGCGCGCCGCCGAGATTGCGCGGGCCGTTGCCGACAAGGCCGGCCGCAAGGTGATCGTTGCCGGCTCCGTCGGCCCGACCGGTGAATTGCTGGTGCCGCTCGGCGCCATGACCTATGACGAGGCGGTCGACGCCTTTGCCGAGCAGATCGAGGGTCTCAAGGAAGGCGGCGCCGAAGTGGCCTGGATCGAGACCATGTCGGCGCCCGACGAAATCCGCGCCGCGGCGCAAGCCGCCATCCGCGTCGGCCTGCCCTACACCTATACCGGCTCCTTCGACACAGCCGGCCGCACCATGATGGGCCTGTTGCCGAAAGATATCCATGGCGTGGCCGACGGGCTGTCGCAGGCCCCGCTCGGCGTTGGCGCCAATTGCGGTGTCGGTGCCTCCGATATCCTGGCCTCGCTGCTCGACATGACCGAGGCGAAGCCGCAGGCGACGGTGATCGTCAAGGGCAACTGCGGCATTCCCGAATTCCGCGGCACCGAGATCCATTATTCCGGCACGCCTGAATTGATGGCCGACTACGTCCGTCTCGCTGTCGATGCCGGCGCGAAAATCGTCGGCGGCTGCTGCGGCACCTCGTTCCAGCACCTTGCCGCCATGCGCAAGGCGCTCGACGCCCATACCAAAGCCAGCCGCCCGACGGTCGAAACGATCGTCGAGCGCATCGGTCCGATGCGCAACAAGGTAGCGACGGAAAACACCGCCGAGACCAGCGAAGCACGCCGCGAGCGCCGCCGCAGCCGGGCCTGAAGCAATATCTTTGGGTTAATCGCTATTGTCAGCGTAGCTTGACTGCGCCGACTTGAAATCGACCACGTTGTCGCCGCGCATCGTCATCAGAGCACCGGATGAACCCGGGTCGGTGATCTGTTCCAGCATCAAGCGAAAGCGGTCGTTGGTCAGCGCCGACATTGCGGTGTCACGCGCCTGCGCGACGTCGTCGCTGATGCGTCTGGTTTCGGCTGACGGGGCTGATGAAACCGGCGAAGCGTCTCGCACCGGCGGCGGCGAGTTGGCGATAGTCCTGGTCTGCAATTCCGGCTCCCTCAAGCCCCGTAAACAAGCCCGGTGTAACAAGAGGACATTGCGATCCGGTACCGGAAATACCGCGCAATTTAACGATCATGCCGCTTAGCGCTGCGCCAGGATCTGTTGAGATTCAGGTCAGGCCGAGCCGAGAATGGTGGCTTCCGAGAACCGGAGCGGAGCGTACTTAAAAGTACGTGAGCACCGGAAGCGCAGGAAGCCGCCATTCGCAGGCCGGTCTCACCTGAATATCAATAGATCCGAAAAAAAGGCCGGCAAGGGAATGACCCCTCGCCGGCCTGCCTCACCCGCCCGTAGGCCGGTTTCCCGTATCAGAACGATCCCATCTGAAAGAAACCGGCCGTATCACCACTACCGGTTGCCGCCCAGCGCCGAGGCAAGGCGCACAAGCGAGAGGAACTCGGACCTGTACCCAAACGGGTCGGCTCCTCGAGCGGCGGTGGCGATCTCCATGATCTTGTCGTAACCGAACTTCGCGGTCGCATCCTCGTCGCGCAGCTTCTGGCCAAAAGCCGCGACCGCGACGGAGAAACGCTGGTCGGTGCTGGCCTGGTCGAAGGACGCCAGCTCGTTGGCCGACGTCACCGGCGTGGTGATCAGCTTCGAGACGTCCTCGTTGGGCAGCTTGTAGCGGATCTTGACGAAGGCATATTCATCCGCGTTGGCGACACCGCCATTGTTGACCGTGGCCTGGCCATAGCGCAGCGGGTCGATCTGCTCGCCGCCGCTGCCCTTCGGCGTGATCTCGTAGATAGCGGTGACCGAATGGCCCGAGCCGATATCGCCGGCATCGACGCGGTCGTTGTTGAAATCCTCGCGGTTCAGCGCCCGGGTCTCGTAGCCGATCAGGCGGTATTCCGAGACCTTGTTCGGGTTGAACTCGACCTGGATCTTCACGTCCTTGGCGATGGGGAAAAGCGTCGAGGAGGCATCCTCGACCAGCACCTTTTCCGCCTCGGCCAGGGTATCGATATAGGCGGCGGTGCCATTACCATTCTGGGCGATGGTCTGCATCATCTGGTCGTTCAGATTGTCGTGGCCAAAGCCGAACACCGACAGGAAGACACCGCTCTTGCGCTCCTGCTCGATCAGGCGCTTGAGATCATCATCGTCGCTCTGGCCGACATTGAAGTCGCCATCGGTGGCCAGCATCACCCGGTTGACGCCGTCCTTGACGAAGGATTGCTGGGCAAGCTTGTAGGCCTCCTTGATGCCGGCCTCGCCAGCGGTCGAGCCACCCGGCTGAAGATTATCGATGGCATTGAGGATCTTGTCCTTCTCGGCGGCCTTGGTCGGCATCAGCACGGTGCCGGCCTCGCCGGCATAGGTGACGATGGAGATCGTGTCGTCGGCCTTCAGCTTGCTGACCAGCAGCCGGAATGCCGACTTGAGCAGCGGCAGCTTGTCGGGTTCGTCCATCGAACCCGACACATCAATCAGGAACACCAGATTGGCCTTCGGCTGCTCGGTCGGCTTGATGTCGAAGCCCTTGATGGCGACATGCATCAGCTTGGTGTGCCCGTTCCACGGCGTCGGCATGACGCTGACGGTCAAGTTGAACGGCGTCGACGCCGAGTCCGGCCCCTTCCAGTCATAGGGGAAGTAGTTGATCATTTCCTCGACACGCACCGTGTCGGCCTGCGGCACGGAGCCTTCCTTCAGCGAACGGCGCACGAAGGAATAGGAAGCGGTGTCGACATCGATCGAGAAGGTCGAGACCGGGTCTTCCAGTGCGGCATGCACCGGATTGGTCTTGAAATCCTGGACGCGATTGCGGTTCTCCTCCTGCGGCGCGATCTGATCGGCCGGTGCCATGGCCGGCTGCGGCGCCATCAGCTTGGACTCGGCCGCGGGCATGCGGGCGACCCGCGATGTGCTGGGAGCATTTACGGTGCCATCCAGGGCGAATTCACCGGTTGCCTTGGGCGGAGGAGCAAGGCTCATCTGCACTCGTTGACCACCAGCGGCATCCTGCCGGGGAGCGCCATTTGCCGTTGCCGATTCCTGCTGTGCCGCGCCGACCGCAACGGTCGATTCTGATTTCGGCGGCGAGGCAGGCACCACAAGCGCCTCGCTCGCATCGCGGCTTTCCACATCCGCGTCGGCCTTCTTGTCCTTCTCCAACCCGGCCGGAGCCGGCTTCGGCTCGGCCGGTTTCACGGTCGCCGGCTTGTCAGCCAGCGTCTCGGTGATCTTTTCGTCGCCGCCGAATTTGGGCGGCTGCTCCCTCAGCAGGTGGAAAGTGGCGTATCCGGCGATCGGCAGGGCGACGAGCCCGGCAAGGGCCGGCGTGGCGATGAGTTTCTTTTGCATGATCTCGCTCCAGAGCTTTTGTGCTCGCTCTGTGAGACGAAGACCGCCGACCGATCCTTGGGTGACGGCAGAAATATTTTCCTGATCATAGGCGCGCATGGCGGCCTCGAAGGCGCGCGCCTTCGCGCTCTCGCCCGGCGCCGGTGCTGCGATATCGCGCAGTCTCTTGAGTTCGTTGTCGTCGACCATGGTCACACTTCCCCGGCCGAGCGCATCAGCGTCTTCAGCCGTTTCTTCGCTTCATGGATGTGCCAGGAAACCGTCGTCTCCGAGATCGCCATCGCCTCGGCGGCGGCCGCGTGGCTCAGGCCCTCGCCATAGACAAGCAGCACCGCATCGCGCTGCTTGTCCGGAAGCTGCCGCACCGCTGCCCACAGCGCCTCGGCCGGATCCTCGCTCTCGGCCGGGGCCTCGCCCGAAATCAGCGCATGGACGCCATAAGCCTCGGTCTTGACCGTCTCGCGGGCGGTCTTGCGCATCATGTCGCGCGCCGCGTTCATCGTCATGGTGTAGAGCCATGTCGTGAAGGCGCCGCCACCGCGATAGTCGCGGATAGCCTTGCCGAGCCGGACGCAGACTTCCTGGGCGATGTCTTCGGCATCCGCCTTCTTGCCGCACCAGCGATAGGCGGCGCGATAGACGAAGTCGTAGTGACGCTCCAGCAATTTGCCGAAGGCCCCCCTGTCTCCGCCCTTCGCCCGCCCGATCAGTTCGGCGTCGGAGGCTTCGCTCTCATCCAGCATCATCGCCATCATTTGCCTGTTGGACGAAGGCTAATGGATGATCCTTGGGGTGATGCAAAGATTTTTTTCCGCCCAGCGCTTTAGCGCTCAATCACCCGCCGGGACGGCTTCACATCCGGCGCAAGAAAGAGTGACCCGCTGGCATCAAGCATGGTGCTGGCAATTCCATATGGACTCGGGTCTCTGGTTCCTTTGTCCAGCAAGTAGATGGCCACGGTCAGAACGTCGAACATGTCCGAACCGGAAACACCGTCCACCCCCAGCTGCTCGCAGCTGTTCTGGATTTTCACACGCATCGCCCTGACCAGTTTCGGCGGTGGATTGAGCGGCTGGCTGCTGCGGGAATTTGTTCAGAGCCGCAAGTGGATGACACAGGAGGAATTTCTCAACGGCCTGTCGATTTCCCAGGCGCTCCCGGGTGTGAACGTCAAGAACATGGCTGTCTGGATCGGCTACAGGCTGCTTGGCTGGCGTGGTGCCGTTATTGGCTTTGTCGGCATTATCGTCCCGCCCGCGATCGTCATAGTCCTGCTGGGAACGGTATTCTCTTCACTGTCGCGCTATGCGCTGACACATGTTGCGCTAACCGGAGCCGCGGCGGCGGCCGTTGGCCTGTCGCTCTCGATGGGCATCACGGCCGCGCGAGCGGTGCCTCGAAACGTTGTTCCCATGACGATCATGGCCGGCACATTCATTGCCGTCGCACTTCTGCACTGGCCGCTTTTCTGGGTCGTTCTCGCGGCTGGGACAGTGAGCGTCGCCTACACCTATGCCAGGGCAGGTTGATGAGCGAGACCCCACAGACATCGTTGTTGCTGAGCTTGCTGGCAGTCTTTGCTCCGCTCTCCCTCGTCACCATCGGCGGCGGGCAGAGCGCCATCGCCGATATCAACCGTCAGGTCGTCGACGTCCATCAGTGGCTGAGCCAGGCACAATTCGTCGACGCCTTCGCCATCTCGCGCATGGCCCCGGGGCCGGGATCGCTGCTGGTTACGCTGATCGGCTGGCAAGTCGCGGGTTTTTGGGGCGCCGTCGTTTCAACGCTGGCAATTTTCGGTCCAACCACCTTTCTGATCTACGCGGTCGCTCATCTGTGGTCCCGCAACGGCGGCGCACGCTGGAAGCGAGCGCTGGAGACAGGGCTCCGGCCAGTCGCCGCCGGAATGATCCTCGCGGCGACCTACGTGTTGCTGCAGGCGATAGATGGCGGCTGGGTCGCGCGCGCCATCGCATTGGCATCAACCGCCGCGCTTCTCCTGACCAAGGTCAATCCGCTGCTTTTGATCGGCGCAGGCGTGACTATTTTCATCGGACTTCATGCGATCGGCCTCGTTTAGGCGATCCGCCCGACGGCTCAGATCAGTGTTTCGGCAAACAGCGTGATCAGCCTTTGCCAATGCCGCTCGGCGCCGGCTTCGTTGTAGACGCTGTGATCCGGCACGCACCAGCCATGCGCCATACCGACATAGTTCTCGATCGTGTGGTCGACCTCCGCGTTCCGCAGTGCCTCCTCCAGCCGGGTCGACTGTTCCGGCGGGAAACTCCTGTCGACGCCGGCCATGCCGACATAGACGCGTGCCTTGATCGACGCGGCCTTGCGGTGCGGGCTGTCGGCGGCGTCGCTGGCGAGATTGCCGCCATGGAAACTGGCGGCGGCCTTGATCTTTTCGGGATAGGACGCGGCAGCGTTCAGCGCCCGCGCACCACCCATGCAATAGCCGACCGTGCCGATAGGCCCGGTGACGCCTTCGCCGGCGAGCGCATCGAGAAAGGCCGCGCTGTCGCTGATCGTCATCTCCTGTGTCGTGCCGGTGACCAGCGCCATCAGCGCCGCCTTGGTCTTTTCCTCGACGAAGGCTGTCTTGGCATCGAACGGCCCGTAAGGCGCGTTGCGGTGGAAGAGATCGGGCACCAGCACCGCATAGCCCTCACCCGCCAGTCGCTCGGCCATGCCGTCAAGCGCCGGTCGTGGACCGAACGCATCCTGGTAGACAATGACGCCGGCCCTGGCTGGAGAGTTCCCGGCCGAGCGGAACAGGCCCGCCTTCGCCACACCGTCACGGGTCTTGATCTGAAGGTCCTGCTTCGCCATTGCCTGCTCCGTTGATCAGATCAGCGATACATATCCGCGCAAACCGCCACGGCAAGGCGTTCCCTGAGCCCCTTGGTCAACATTTCGTGCAGGATCGCGTGACGCGTTGGCGGGTTCCCGAGGCCGCGTCGAGGAAGGCTTGTATCAGCCTTCCCCCTCGATGCGCATGGTCGTGGCGCCGACATGCAGCGCACGTCCGGCGCCGAACCCCATGATGGCGGCACCCAGTCCAAGCGCGACGAACAGGAAGGCGGATTCCGAGAAACTGCCGGTCCAGCCGCGGATCAGGCCGACCAACAGCGGTCCGGTTGCCGCAAGCACATAGCCCACGCCTTGCGCCATGCCCGAAAGATGCGCGGCGACATGCGAATCCGGCGAACGCAGAACGATTAGGGTCATGGCGGCAGCGATCAGGCCACCTTGCCCGATGCCTTGCAGGATTGCCCAGAAAAGCACGGTCGAAGTCGGCGCAAAGAGAATGCCGAGCAGCGCGACCACCGCTATGCCAACAAGCACCACGTTGATGCCGCGCTGGTCCTTGAGCCGTACCGCGATGGAAGGCACGGCAAGGCAGGTGATGACCTGCGCCATGACAGACACCGAAGCGATGGCGCCGGCGGTGGCCGCGTCGAAGCCGCGCTCGCGCAGGATCGGCGCCAGCCATCCGAAGATGCAATAGGCAAGCGCCGACTGCAGTCCCATGAACAGTGTCACCTGCCAGGCCAGGCGATCGCGCCACAGACCGACGACGCGAAAGCCGCGATGGCTGACCTGTCGCCGGCTGCCCAGCGCCTGCGGGATCCAGATCAGCAGCACGACCAATGTCGGCACCGCCCATGCGGCGAGCGCGCCCGACCATGAGCCCGTGACAAAGTGCTCGATCGGCAGGGTGAGGCCGGCGGCAGCGGCTGAACCGGCGCATAGGGCCATCGTGTAGAGCCCGGTCATGAGGGCGGCACTGCCGGCAAAATCGCGCTTGACCAGCCCCGGCAAAAGCACGTTGCCGATGGCGATGGCGCCGCCGGCAAGGAAGGTGGCGACAAACAGCAGCGGCACCGAGCCGAACCAGCGCAGCCCGGTTCCCAGCGCCAGCAGCGCAAGCGCGCCAAGCAAGGTGCGTTCAGCCCCGTAGCGCTGGGCAAGCCTGGGAGCAAAGGGGGCGAACAGACCGAGACACAAGACCGGCAGCGTGGTCAGCAGGCTGGCGCCGGTCGTCGAAAGACCGGTCGCCTGCATCACCTCGGGCAGCAGCACCGACAGGCTGGAAAATAGCGGCCGCAGGTTGAAGGCGATCAGCACAAGGCTTGCGCCAAGCACGATGCGCGCGGCACGGCTGCGCAGTTCGGGTGGCTGCGGCTTCGGCAAGCTATCGGCTTCTGCATCGATGAGATCCAGCCCCTCGACGGCCTTGGATTGCGCCATCGGAGCGGGCTGACGAAACGTCTGGTTCATTGGGAAAGCAGTCTTTCAAGTTGGGCAAGCACCGGCGCCATGAAAGCGCGGACGGCGGAAACCGCACGGTCGGGGTCACCCGCGGCTATGGCGTCGACGATCGCCGCATGCGCCTGCTGGTCCGGCTCGGGCAGTTCGCCGTCGATGGTGGCGTGGATGGTTTCGGTGATGGCCGCGGTGAAGAAGTCGTAGAGCTCCATCATCGCTCTGTTGCCGGACGCCGCGACGACCGACTTGTGGAAGGCGAGATCGCGCCGGATGAAGGCGTCGCTCCCGCCACTGGCGGCGGAGCCGCGCTCGGCAAGCAGCAGGCGCATCCGAACGAGATCGGCGGGTGTGCGGCGCAAGGCGGCAAGCCGCGCGGCCTCCAGGTCCAGCGCTGCCCGCGCCTCCCATTGGTCGCGCAAGCCGGTTCGCTTGACGCGGTCGAGCGCGGCCGATGAATCGACGGTCGAGCGCACATAGGTGCCAGAGCCCTGGCGCGTATCCAGCAATCCTTGCGAGACCAGCACCCTCACCGCCTCGCGCACCGTGCCGCGGCTAACCGAGAGAAGGTCGCTGAGAGCCGCCTCATTGGGAATGCGCTCGCCCACGCCCCAGCGGCCGCCGACGATTTCGGCGCGCAGGCTCCCGGTTGCGCTGTCGGTAAGATTCGTTCGGATGGCAGGTTGCATCGGCCTATTCATCAAGTCATCTGATGACTTGATGAATAGGCCTGCTTTTGCCTGCCGTCAAGGTTCACATCAGCAAGTCCAAGCGCCACGCAATGGCGACGATCAGCTCCCGGCCCGTGCAAAGCTCGCCATATGGAAGGCCTGAACCTCCGGCGGATAACGATAGGCGGTGCCATAGGGACAGGCATTGCGGTCGAGGCAGCCGCCGCTCCGGCACGGTTCGCCATTCCCGCCACGCACATGTGACAGGCAGGCCTGGTAGGCGAAGCCTTCCCTGGAATAGGCATCGACCGGACAGGATTTCAGGCAAGGTTTCTCGATACAGGTGTCGCAAAGGTGGACTGCATCAGCCCGCTCCGGAAGCGCGATCTCGTCCTCGAACAGCAACGCGCCGCGATAGGCATGCCAGAGCCCGTATTGCGGATGCATGAGAATACCGAGCGGCGACGGTTTTAGCCCCTCCGCACGCATCGCCCATTGCTGGAACGGCAGATAGGGCTTGTCCGAGGGCGAAACGGCGCGGGCGCCAAATTTTTCCGCGATCGCGCCGATTATTTCGCGTGACCATGTGTCGAGCGGATTGGCGATTGCCTGGGGTTGTTGCTCTCGCCAGCGCAGGAAATGCCGCCAGGGTGCGGCACCCGCCTGCCCCACCAGCAGAATGGACCTTGCCGGTGCACCCGAAGCGCCATGAGGGGCATCGCTATCGGAAAAAGCAAAGCCGCCACGCAGGACGAGGCCGTTGGCGTCAAGCGCGGCCGTGATCCCTTCGATCATGCCGCGCACGAAGTCATCCCTTCTTGTCCGGATCGGAGAAGGCACTCCGCCAGACTTCCTTGTGGATGATGTTGGCGACTTTAGCCCCGCCTGACTCGGGCTCCTTTCAGGTGAAGGCGTCGGGCATCGACCCCTTCTTCCTGGCGATGAAGTCCTTCAGGGCTTCGTCGATGCTCGGGTCGAGATGCGGCGCCTCGTAGCTCTCCAGCCAGCGGCGGGCTAGATCGTTGGCGCGTTGCGGCGCGGTCTTTTCGCCTTCGGCCAGCCACTGCTCATAGGAATTGTTGTCGGCGATGTTAGAGCGGTAGAAGGCGGTCTGGAAATTGGCCTGGGTATGGTCGCAGCCGAGATAATGGCTGCCCGGCCCGACCTGGCGGATGGCATCCATCGCCTGGCCGTTCTCCGAGAGATCAACGCCCTCGGCGAATTTCTGCTGCATGCCGAGCTGGTCGACGTCCATCATGAATTTTTCGTAGCAGGACGCCAGCCCGCCCTCGAGCCAGCCGGCCGAGTGAAGAACAAAGTTGGTGCCGGCAAGGATGGTCGAGTTCAGCGTGTTGGCGCTTTCATAGGCGGCCTGCGCATCCGGAACCTTGGACGCGCAGAGCGAACCGCCGGTGCGGAACGGCAGGCCGAGACGGCGGGCGAGTTGTGCCGCGCCGTAGGAGACCAGCGACGGTTCCGGCGTGCCGAAGGTCGGCGCGCCCGACTGCATCGAGATCGACGAGGCGAAGGTGCCGAACAGCACCGGCGCGCCCGGCCGGATCAGCTGGGTGAACGATGCGCCGGCCAGCACTTCGGCCAGGACCTGCGTCAGCGTGCCGGCGACCGTCACCGGGCTCATCGCGCCGGCAAGGATGAACGGCGTGACGATGCAGGCCTGGTTGTGCCGCGAATAGACCTTCAGCGCGCCGAGCATCGTCTCGTCGAACACCATCGGCGAGTTGGCGTTGATCAGACTGGTCAGCACCGTGTTGTTCTCGACGAAGTCGTCGCCGAAGACGAGCTTGGCCATGGCGACGGTGTCCTCGGCGCGCTCCGGCGCGGTCACCGAACCCATGAACGGCTTGTCCGAGTACTTTATGTGCGAATAGATCATGTCGAGGTGGCGCTTGTTGACCGGCACGTCGACCGGTTCGCACACAGTACCGCCGGAATGGTGGATCGACGGCGCCATATATGCGAGTTTTACGAAATTCCGGAAATCCTCGATCGTCGCATAGCGCCTGACACCATCGAGGTCGCGCACGAAGGGCGGGCCATAGACCGGTGCGAACACCGTGGCATTGCCGCCGATCTGCACCGAGCGTTCTGAATTGCGGGCATGCTGTGTATAGACGGACGGCGCGGTCTTCAGCAGCGAACGGCAAAGCCCCTTCGGGAAATGCACGCGCTCGCCCTTGACGTCGGCGCCGGCCTCTTTCCACAGCTGCAGCGCTTCGGCGTCGTCGCGGAAGATGATGCCGATTTCCTCGAGCACCGTGTCGGTGTTCTTCTCGATCAGCGCCAGCCCTTCCTCGTCGAGCACCTCATAGACGTTGATCTTGCGCTTGATATAGGTGAGCTGGGTGCCGGGCCCGCCGCCGGAGCGCGCCGCGCGCCTAGCCGCGGCTCCGCCGCTCGCGCCGCGCCCACGCCGCGCGTTTGACGCTTCCTGGTCGACTGCCGCGTGTTCGCTCATGATCGCTCTTCCCTGGCTGGGCCCTAATATGGGCCGGTCCGTAACCGTTGCGGCCGCATGGCGCGGCTTTCGCCGGATCGTAGCCATGCACCCTATTCGAAACGGCCCGTCCGCGCCAACGCCTGTCGCAAAATCGACAAGAAAACCAATAGATTTTCCAGTCGCTTTCCTTTTGCGGGAAGTCGCAAATCAGCTATGGATACCCGCCCGTTGCGGGTTAGGTATGAACGCCAATATTTTGTGCCTTGCGACACAGTCGCGATGCCGTGAGGAGCTGGATTAAAATGTCCGACGACGAGATCATCCTTTCTGAACTTTCCGACGACGAGTTGGTGCAGCAGATGCACGACGACCTCTATGACGGGTTGAAGGAAGAGATCGAGGAAGGCACGCGCATCCTGCTGGAGCGCGGCTGGGTGCCCTACAAGGTGCTGACCGAGGCGCTTGTCGAAGGCATGCGCATCGTCGGCGAGGATTTCCGCGACGGCATCCTTTTCGTTCCCGAAGTGCTGCTGTCCGCCAACGCGATGAAGGCCGGCATGTTCATCCTGCGCCCGCTGCTTGCCGCCACCGGCGCGCCGAAGCAGGGCAAGATGGTCATCGGCACCGTCAAGGGCGACATCCACGACATCGGCAAGAACCTGGTCGGCATGATGATGGAGGGCGCCGGCTTCGACGTCATCGATCTCGGCATCAACAACGCGGTCGAGAAATATCTCGATGCGATCGAGCAGCATCAGCCCGACATCATCGGCATGTCGGCGCTTTTGACCACGACCATGCCCTACATGAAGGTCGTCATCGACACGATGAAGGAAAAGGGCATCCGCGACGACTATGTCGTGCTGGTTGGCGGCGCCCCGCTCAACGAGGAATTCGGCAAGGCCGTCGGCGCCGACGCTTATTGCCGCGATGCCGCGGTGGCGGTCGAGACCGCCAAGGACTTCATGAAGCGCAAGCACAACGTGCGCGCTTCCGCCTGATCCAAGGCATCAGGATGGACAAACAGAAAAAGCCGCGCCTTGCAGCGCGGCTTTTTTGTTCCCAGATGATGGATGAGGCCGCCGATCAGTTGGCGACAGTGTCTTTGACAGCCCTTGCCGTCGATTTGACATCCTTGCCGACGCCCCGAATGGTGTTGGCGCAGGCTGTAAGGGCCAAGGCACAGGCAAGAATGGCAATTGGCGCGATGCGCAGCAGTTTCATGGACGGTGTCTCCCTCGACAGATAGATTAGCCCCGCAGCGAAAGCCGGCTCGACTTGGTCAAGACGCAAAAAACGAAACCGAATCAGACAGACAGGCTGCTCGTCATCGCCTGCGGAATGATTGCGCGCGAGGTATTGGCCGTCAAGGAACAGCTCGGGCTTGATCACCTTGACCTGACCTGCCTGCCTGCCGAGTTTCACTTCTATCCCGACCGCATCGCGCCCGCCATGGACAAGGCGATCGGGAAGGCCAAGGCGGAGGGCTACGAGCACATCTTCGTCGGCTATGCCGATTGCGGCACCGGTGGCCTGCTCGACCGCGTCATCGAGAAACATGGCGTCGAGCGCATGGCTGGCCCGCATTGCTTCGCCTTCTATCAAGGCATGGAAGCCTACGCGAAGGTTGCCGACGACGACATGATGTCGTTCTACATGACGGATTTCCTGTGCCGCCAGTTCGATGCCTTCTTCATGAAGCCGCTGGGCCTCGACAAGCACCCGGAGCTGATCAAGGACTATTTCGGCAACTACGAGAAGCTGATCTATCTCGCCCAGACCGATGATCCCGAGCTCGACAAGGTCGCGGAAAAGGCCGCCGTCCTGCTCGGCCTCGCCTATGAGCGTCGCGCGACCGGCTATGGCGACCTGACCGCGGGGATCGCGCAAGCGGCAAAAACGGGTGAATTGATCTAGCCCGGCCCGTTCTCCGCGCCTAGCGCCGCCAGCACATCGGCAAAGCTCGTCCTGCAGACAAAACCCAGCCTGTCCCTCGCCCGCGACGCGTCATACACCCGGTCGATGGAGGAAAACATCGTCCAACCCTTGCGCGCGTAGAGCGCCGCGAAGCCCGGGAAATAGCGCCCGACAACCGACGGCGCATCCCTGATCAGCGCATCGCAGTCGTCGGGCTGGAACGGCGTCGGCGCACAGATGATAAACGTATCGAAGCCAAGCTGCGGCGCCTTCTCCAGCGCGGCGACATGGGCCTCGGCCGCATCTTCCACCGTCAGCCGCCGGAACAGCAATTCGTTCGCCTTGGTGTTGGCATCCGATTGTTCGATCGCATGCGCCATGTCATCGGCCTCGGGAAAGAAGCGGGCCGTGCGCAGGACGACCACCGGCAGGCCGTGCTGAAGATGATAGAGGCGGCAGAGATGTTCGGCCGAGAGCTTGGTCACGCCATAGATATTACGCGGTTCCGGCGACATCGCTTCTGTCAGCCATGCCGCCTTGCGCGCGCCACCCTTGAAGCCGTCGCGTATCGCCTGCGAGATCATCAGCGAGGTTGTCGAGGTGAAGACGAAGCGTTCGACGCCGGTCGCCACCGCCGCGTCGAGCAGGTTGAGCGTGCCCTGCACATTGGTGGCGACGAAATCGCTGTTGGCGCGGCTCTCTATATTGGGCTTGTGCAGCGCGCCGCTGTGGATGATGGCTTCGATGCCATTATCCCCGACCGCCCGCATAACCAGGTCACGATCGGCGATCGAGCCGATCATCTGCGTTTCAACAGATGGAACAGGGTCGAGGCCAATCACCTCGTGGCCAAGCGCGCGCAGGCGCGGCGCCAGCGCGCTGCCCAGCCAACCCGACGATCCCGTGAGCAAGATTCGCATGCGCCCCACCATGATTTTTGACGGTGACGCTGTTAAGCACGGATGACAGGCGCGAGCGACCCGGTAAAGTCAGCCATCAGCCGGCAGAAGCGCCGCTCCGGACATTAACTGCCATTTTCAACTGCCATTTTAGAGACTCGGGGAGTTCCAGATGATCCTTCGCCCACTGCTCGCGGCCATCGGCCTGCTCTGCTGCACCTTGCCCACGCTTGCCGACGGCCAGGTGCAGAAGCTGATCACGCCTGCCGACAAGGCCCGTCTCGACAAGTATGGCGAGACGCGCAAGGCAGCGCTTGCCGAGGCGAAGGCGGGCAATCCGGCCGATGTCAAACAGCTCGATGCCTTGCTGGCGAAGCCGCTGGTGTCGTTCTCCGACAAAGACCTGACCGGCAATTGGAAGTGTCGCACCATCAAGGCGGGCGGGTTGAGCCCACTCGTTATCTATGGCTGGTTCAAGTGCAAGGTGACCGACGACGGCTCCGGGTGGCGGCTGGAAAAGATCAGCGGGTCGCAGCGAACCCAAGGCCGCTTCTTCGACGACAACGAGAAGCGCGCAATCTATCTCGGCTCCGGCTCCGTCAACAACGATCGGGCCAAATCTTACGGCAGCGGCCCGCAGACCGACCAGGTCGGCTATGCCTTCCGCACCAGCGCCAGCGAATGGCGCATCGAACTTCCCGCGCCCTATTACGAATCGAAGCTCGACATCATCGAGTTCAAGCGCTGAGCGTGGTCATCAAGATTTAACCCCCTTCCGGCACAAAATCCGGCCAGCACGCGGCAGCCGGCCGCATGCAAGGCAGGGAAGTGGCAATGTCCTCACCGGGAGCAACCAGCGCGCCGATCGTCGTCGTGACCGGCGGCGGCCAGCATGTCTGGGCCATGATCAACGCAATCGCCGATCGCGTTGGCCCTGTCAGCGTCATCCTCGAAATCCCTGAATCCAAAAAGCAATTGCTGCGTGGCCGGGCTCGCCGCCAGGGCTGGGTCTCGGCCATGGGCCAGCTTGGCACGATGGTGCTGAGCAGGTTGGGCAAGCGGCTTCTGGCCAGCCATGGCGCGCGATTGATCGCGGAGGAGAAACTTGAGGTCGAGCCGCGACCGGGCCAGGAGATCATCCAGGTGGCCTCGGCCAATGGGCCTGAGTGCCTGCAGGCGATCCAGAAGATCCAGCCAGGCGTCGTGCTGCTCAACGGTTGCCGGCTGATTTCGGCCGGGATGCTGAGCAAGATGCCTTGCCCGGTGCTCAACTACCATGCGGGCATCACGCCGAAATATCGCGGCATGAATGGTGGCTACTGGGCTCTGGTATCAGGCGACGCGCAGAATTTCGGCACGACTGTCCATCTCGTCGACGCTGGCGTCGACACTGGCGGCGTGCTGAAGCAGGCCCGCGGCAGACCGAAAAAAGGCGACACCATCTCAACTCACGCGCTGCGCCAGGCGGCGTTCTCACGCGACATCTGCGTCGAGGCCGTGCGCGATGCACTGGCCGGAAAACTCACGACGATCGACCCGGGCCTGGCTTCGAAACAATGGTATCACCCGACGATCTGGTTCTACGTCTGGACCGGCCTCAGAACCGGAATCTGGTAGGCTCTTTTCAGCCCGGCACTGCATAAGGCAGGATGGCTTTTTCGGCATGCCGAACCTGCCGCAGATGCACGTCGCAAACGAATAAAGACACCTTTCATTTTACGACATTGAAATGCGTCGCTTTTGAATGCGCGCGCGTCGTCCCATAACAAGCGGCCCCATTGCGCATGCGGCAATGCTCGATAGTTCGAGGAGCGAGAATTCATGGCCGATCTTATCGTCGTCTACTGGCGCGACATCCCTGCCCAGGTCATCGTCAAGAAGGGCCGGCAGAACGCCAAGCGTGAGCTGCCGCTGCGCTTCACCGAGGCCATCGACATGTGCGCCATGCGCACCGGCGCCGGCGGCACCGACGACTATCTGGCCGAATGGCGCAAGGCCGATCCGGTCCCGGTTGGCGACGACCTCGAAGCCGAGGTCGAAAAGGCTTTTCAGGAGCTCGATGCGAAATACGACCGCGAGCGGCTGGTCGCTCTGGTCAAGGCGGGCGGGAAAGAAAATGTCTGAGACGAACCCGGCGGTTACCCAGGCCACCCTGGTCAAGAAGGCAGCGCCGAAATCCGACTACAAGCCGGCCGACGTGTCGCCGCAGCGGCGCGTGCAGCGTTCTTTCGCGGTCAGGCTGTGGTCGATCCGGCATTCTCGCCTGCTCGAATGGTTTTACGCCCGCTTCGCCGACATGTTTCTGCTGCTGCACCCCTTGTGGAAGGGCATCGGCTACGGTCGCGTCGAGGCTCCGGTGAAATTCGTCGAGAAGCGCGTCAAGGGCTTCATGTTCGACTGCCGCATGTGCGGCCAGTGTATCCTGTCCTCGACCGGCATGTCATGCCCGATGAATTGCCCCAAGCAGCTGCGCAACGGTCCCTGCGGCGGCGTGCGCGCCAACGGCAATTGCGAGGTCGAGCCCGATATGCCCTGCGTCTGGGTCAAGGCCTGGGAAGGTTCGCAGAACATGGTCAATAGCGACAAGATCCTGGCCGTGCAGAAGCCGGTCGACCAGTCGTTGCGCGAAACGTCAGCCTGGCTGCGGGTCACCGCGCAGGCGGCGGCGACCCGTGAAGCCGCTGCCGCGCCAAAGACCGGAGCCGCCGCATGACCGCTCGCCAGCGCGACGAAAACCCGGCCGGCATTCACCTGCCGCTCGATCCCCTGCCCGGCCACTCTTCTCGCGGCCGGCTGGAGCGCGTGCTGCGGCGCGGTGAATTCGCGGTGACGACCGAGCTCAATCCCCCAGACAGCGCCGATCCCGAGGACGTCTACAACAGGGCGAAGATCTTCGATGGCTGGGTCGACGCCATCAATGCCGTCGATGCCTCGGGCGCCAACTGCCACATGTCCTCGGTCGGCATCTGCGCGCTTCTGACCCGCATGGGCTATGCTCCCATCATGCAGATCGCCTGCCGCGACAAGAACCGCATCGCCATCCAGGGCGATGTGCTGGGCGGCGCCGCCATGGGTGTCGCCAACATGCTGTGCCTGACCGGCGACGGCGTGCAGGCCGGCGACCAGCCCGGCGCCAAGCCGGTGTTCGACCTCGATTCCATGTCGCTGCTCGAAACCGTCCGCATCATGCGCGACAACGGCAAGTTCCTGTCCGGCCGCAAGCTGACGACGCCGCCGCAGGTCTTCCTGGGTGCTGCCGTCAACCCGTTCGCGCCGCCCTTCGATTTCCGCCCGATCCATCTTGGCAAGAAGATCGCCGCCGGCGCGCAGTTCGTGCAGACGCAGTATTGTTTCGACGTCCCGATGTTCAAGACCTTCATGCAGAAGGCCCGCGACCTCGGCCATACCGAGAAAGTGTTCGTCCTGTGCGGCGTCGGCCCCCTCGCCTCGGCCAAGACCGCCAAGTGGATCCGCTCCAACGTGCCGGGTATCCATATCCCGGACGCCGTCATCAAGCGGCTGGAGGGTGCCCAGGACCAGAAGAAGGAAGGCAAGCAGCTCTGCATCGACATCATCAACGAGGTGAAGGAAATCCCAGGTATTTCGGGCATCCATGTGATGGCCTACCGCCAGGAGGAATATGTCGCCGAGATCGTCGATGAATCGGGCGTGCTCAAGGGCCGCCAGCCCTGGAAGCGCGAAATCCGTCGCGACGACCAGATGGTTGCAGATCGGCTGGACCACATCCTGCATGACGAGATTACCGAAACCCAGGTGGATATGGTGAAGACCGCGCACTGATCCCGTGCGGAGCATCAGCATTTGCTTGATCGAAAAGAGATAACGATATAAAGAACTCTTTATATCACGACGGAGAGATTTCATGACCCGGACCATCGTTGCCTCGGCGACACGAGAAATCATCATCGGCTTCGACCAGCCCTTCTGCGTGATTGGCGAGCGCATCAACCCGACCGGCCGCAAGAAGCTCGCCGCCGAGATGGTGGCCGGCAATTTCGAGACCGTCATCAAGGACGCGCTGGAACAGGCAGCCTGCGGCGCCACCATGCTCGACGTCAATGCCGGCGTCACCGCGGTCGATCCCAATGCGACAGAGCCGGCGCTGCTGGTACAGACGCTGGAGATCGTGCAGGGTCTCGTCGACCTGCCGCTGTCGATCGACAGCTCGGTCACCGCCGCGATCGAGGCGGCACTCAAGGTCGCCAAGGGCCGCCCGCTGGTCAACTCCGTCACCGGCGAGGAGGAAAAGCTCGAGGCCATCCTGCCGCTGATCAAGAAATACAACGTCCCGGTCGTCGCCATCTCCAATGACGAGACCGGCATTTCGATGGATCCGGACGTGCGCTTCGCCGTCGCCAAGAAGATCGTGCAGCGCTGCGCCGATTTCGGCATTCCGGCGCACGACGTCGTCGTCGACCCGCTGGTCATGCCGATCGGCGCGCTGGGCGACGCCGGCCGCCAGGTGTTCGCGCTGCTGCGCCGCCTGCGCGAGGAACTCAAGGTCAACACCACCTGCGGCCTGTCCAACATCTCCTTCGGCCTGCCGCATCGCCATGGCATCAACGCCGCCTTCATCCCGATGGTGATCGGCGCCGGCATGACCTCGGCGATCATGAACCCGGTGCGGCCGCAGGAAATGGAAGCCGTGCGCGGCGCCAATGTGCTGAACGGCACCGACGAGAACTGCACCAACTGGATCAGGACCTACAAGGACTACAAGCCTGCCGAAGGCGGCCAGGCGGTTGCGGCGCCGACGCAGGTCAATGCTCCCGGCGAAGGCGGCGGCAATGGCGGACGCCGGCGCGGCGGCCGTGAAGCCCGGATGGCCAGGGGATAAGCGCGCAATCGTGAACCGAACCGCAAACCACGCTGAACCGATCGCATCATTGATGCGGTCGGACGCGTCTGCTTTGCGTTCAGGCGATGCCTTGTATGGCGTCGAACAACGCCATTCCCGTCCACGATCCGAATATACCGGTCGCGCCGCCTGTGATTCCGGTGGCCAGGCATTGCGAATTGCGCAGCCATGGCCCCTTGAGCAACCGCACCATGGTGAAGGCGGTGAATATGCCGGAAAGCAGGAGATCGGACATGATCGGTCTCTGGACCATCAGACATTCCGCCCAATCCTGAGACGATCCGTTAAACGGTATCGACAATTCTTACCGAGACACGTGCAAGCATGAATTCTCCCGCCAACATCACCGATCCGCTCGTGCTGTTCATGCCGTCGGGCAAGCGCGGCCGGTTTCCCGTCGGCACGCCGGTGCTGGATGCCGCGCGCCAGCTTGGCGTCTATGTCGAGAGCGTCTGCGGCGGCCGCGCCACGTGCGGGCGCTGCCAGATCGAGGTACAGGAAGGCAATTTCGCCAAGCACAAGATCGTCTCCTCCAACGATCACATTTCGGCCAAGGGACCCAAGGAAGAGCGCTATGAGCGCGTGCGCGGCTTGCCCGAACGGCGCCGCCTGTCCTGCTCGGCGCAGATCCTCGGCGACCTCGTCATCGACGTGCCGCAGGATACCGTCATCAATGCGCAGACCATCCGCAAGGATGCCGACACCAGGGTGATCGCCCGCGATACGGCGATCCGCATGTGCTATGTTGAGATCGAAGAGCCCGACATGCACAAGCCGCTCGGCGACCTCGACCGGTTGAAGATCGCGCTGATGAAGGATTGGGGCTTTAAAAACCTCGAATTCGATTTCTACCTGCTGCCGCAGGTGCAGGGCATATTGCGCAAGGGCAACTGGACCGCCACCGCCGCCATCCACAAGGATGCCGACAGCGACATCGCACGCGTCATCGCGCTGTGGCCGGGCCTCAAGAACGAGGCCTATGGCCTGGCCTGCGACATCGGCTCGACCACCATCGCCATGCATCTGGTGTCGCTGCTCTCGGGCCGTGTCGCCGCTTCGTCCGGCACGTCGAACCCGCAGATCCGCTTCGGCGAGGATCTGATGAGCCGGGTCTCCTATGTGATGATGAACCCGGATGGCCGCGAAGGCATGACGGTGGCCGTGCGCGAGGCGATCTCCAGCCTCGTCGACAAGGTCTGCGCGGAAGGCAATGTCCAGCGCAACGACATCCTGGATTCCGTCTTCGTCGGCAATCCGATCATGCACCATCTGTTCCTCGGCATCGATCCGACCGAACTCGGCGGCGCCCCCTTCGCGCTCGCCGTCTCGGGCGCGGTGCGCATCAAGGCCTCCGATATCGGCCTCAAGCTCAACCAGGGCGCTCGCCTCTACATGCTGCCTTGCATCGCCGGCCATGTCGGCGCCGATGCCGCGGCGGTCACGCTGTCGGAAGGCCCGCATCGCCAGGACGAGATGATGCTGATCGTCGACGTCGGCACCAACGCCGAGATCGTGCTTGGCAATCGTGCGCGGGTCGTGGCTGCTTCATCTCCCACCGGCCCCGCTTTCGAAGGCGCCGAAATCTCCGGCGGCCAGCGTGCCGCGCCCGGCGCCATCGAGCGCGTGCGCATCGACCCCGAGACGCTGGAGCCCAAATACCGCGTCATCGGCTCCGAACTGTGGTCCGACGAGCCAGGCTTCCTCGACAGCGTGCAGGCAACGGGCGTTACCGGCATCTGCGGTTCCGGCATCATCGAGATCGTGGCGGAGATGTATCTCGCCGGCATTATTTCCGAAGATGGCGTCGTCGACGGATCGCTCAGCTTGCGCTCGCCCCGGGTCGTCGCCAACGGCCGAACCTTCTCCTACGTGCTGAAGGAAGGCGAACCAAAGATCACCATCACCCAGACCGACGTGCGCGCCATCCAGCTCGCCAAGGCCGCCCTTTACGCCGGCACCAAGCTGCTGATGGAAAAGCAGAACACCGAACATGTCGATCGCATCCACTTCGCCGGCGCTTTCGGCTCCTTTATCGACCCGAAATACGCCATGGTGCTGGGCCTGATCCCCGATTGCGACCTCGACAAGGTCTCGGCCGTCGGCAACGCCGCCGGCGCCGGCGCACGCATGGCGCTCTTGAATCGCGGCTATCGCCGCGAGATCGAGGAGACGGTGAGCCAGATCGAGAAGATCGAGACTGCCCTGGAGCCGAAATTCCAGGAGCATTTCGTCTACGCCATGGCGCTGCCCAACAAGGTCGATCCGTTCCCGAAATTGTCGGCGGCGGTGAAACTGCCGCCACGCAAGACGGTCAGCGAGGATGGTGTCGCCGGCGACGCCACCCCGCGCCGGCGCTCGCGCGAAGGCCACGCGGCACGACGCGGCCGCGAATAGCGTTCGCGCGGGACTGTCATTCGAAATTGCTACTCGACCGCGGCGCCAAGCTGAACCGCGGCATGTCTGATCGCAGGTTCTTTGCGGCGTGCCCGATTGAGCAGCCGGATCAGGGGTTTTTCGATTGCCAGGTAGAGCAATGCGGAGGCAGCCAGGCTGAGCATGACCAGCAACACAGGTCGCCAGCCGGACGGAACGCCCAGCCGCAGCAAAACGCCTGTCATGATGATCGCCACCAGCACATGCCACAAATAGATCGAATACGAGGCTTCGCCCACGAACTGGAGCCAGGCCCAGGGCTTTGAAGGCCGGGCACGCTCCGCAAAAACCGCTCCGCCCAGAATCAACGTCGCCGGGACGCCCCAGCGCAGCACGCGCGGCATTTCCGGATCAAGCGCCTGGGCGAGCCCAAGCAGGATTACCCCGCCACCAATCAATGACAGGGCCAGGATCAGCTGAAGCCTGATGTCCTTCATCCACAATCTTCCGATGACGACGCCGGCTCCGAACTCAAGCACGATGGGCGACGTGAAAGCGCTGGCGTATCCCCTCAGCCAGAACAGGTGCAAAACGACAATAGCCAGCAATGCGCCGACCGTTGCAGCGAGACGCCGCTTCTCATCAAGCAGCAGCGCCAGCGCGAAGATGATGTAGAACATCATCTCGTAGCAGAGCGTCCAGCCTTGGATGACCACCGGATGCAGCGAACCATTCTGCAGGACGGGCAGGAAAAACAGAGACCCGATAAGATTATCCCAGCTGAGCTCATGCCCGTAAAAAAACTGCGGCTTGAGGAATATACCGGCCGCGGTCACCAATGTGACGATCCAGTAAAGCGGTACGATGCGAACTATGCGCCGCCACATGAATTGCCGCGGGTCGGTGGGGCGGCGCGCCGTCGTCACCCACATGATGAAACCGCTTATGACGAAGAAGATGTCGACGCCTGCCGCTCCAACAGCGAAAGGCCCGTTGAACTGTTCGCTGACGTGGAAACAGACGACCGCGACGGCAGCGAACGCGCGAAGATACTGAATGCTGTGAATCTCGCCCACGCCCCATACCCCTGTTAGCATCCCCATGCTGCACTGCACAATAACAGGCATTCCTCGACCGGTGTCAACTCTCCGATTTCGGGGGCATGCATGAGTCGAGGCCGGGCCGGCATGCCTGCCTATCCGGGCACGCGCACTGATTTCATTTGCATGCAAATGTTTCCGGATCGCCGGATCCGGAAACCAAAACGCTGTTTTCACGAAATCCATCCGATACATAACGAGCGCATTTAGCGGACATCGAACGGCGGCCAGGGACGATCCTCGGCCGCCGTCGTCCTTCAAGGGAGATGAAAATGTCGATGTTCGAAAATCTAGGCCGGTTCGGTGTGACCATCAGGAAGACCCACGCCAGGAACAAGGCGATCCGCGCGCTGAACAGCCTGCCGGCGCATGTCCAGAAGGACATTGGCTGGCCGGCTTCGCCGCCGAGCGATCCGCAGGCCGCGCTCACCTCGCTGCTTCTGGGCACGCCGCGCTGATGACCTTCGCCGACAAATGCAAACTGCTCGGCAGGCGCCGGGGATCTCGCACATCCCCGGCCCGAACCAGCAACCGGCTGCGCGTGGCGCTTTTGCCGCGCCGCTGACAACGGAGCGCGCATCACACCGACGTGTGGACACGGCGTAAATCTTGACATTTTTGGCCAACGCACGATCTTCGCAAGAGATGGGGAATTCTCTTAGTCGGCTGCAGCCGAAGTTCGTGTATCCGCATGCCAAGTTTGAAAAGCCACGTCGTTTCCTTCGTGCTCAGGCACAGCCGCAAGAAGGCGTTTTCCAGCCCTGAAAACCTGCAGCGCTGGATCGCGGCCGCGCGCAAGACCGAAGATCACCATCCGCCGGCCTCGCTACACCAGCGTTTCGACATCGAGACACGCACCGTCGACGGCTTTCCGGTCTACGAAATTGCCCCCAGGGCCGGAGAGCACAGGCGGATTCTCTACCTGCATGGCGGTGCTTACGTCTTTGAAATCACACCCTACCACTGGCATCTGATCGCCGAGATGGCCGACCGGCTGGGTTACGGCATCACCGTGCCGATCTATCCCATCGCCCCGGAACACGATTTCCACGCCATGTTCGGCATGGTCGGCGATGTCTATCGCCAGATGCTCGACGAGACGGAACCGGAGGACATCATCTTCATGGGCGATTCCGCCGGCGGCAACATGGCCGTGGTGCTGACCATGATGGCTGCCGAAGAGGCCCTGCCCTTGCCGTCGCGCCATGTGCTGATCTCACCCGGGCTCGACATGTCGCTTTCCAACCCCGAGCTGTTCGAGGCAGAGCGCAACGACCCCTGGCTCGGCATCCCGGGCGGCCTCGAGGCCATCCGGATGTACAGTGCCGGCATGGACCGCAGCGACTGGCATATCAGCCCGGTCTACGGCGATCTCTCGGTGCTGCCGAAAACGCTGATGCTGACGGGCTCGCGTGATCTTCTGACCCCCGACAATCTGATCTTCGCCGAAAAAGCGCGGGCAGCCGGCGTCGAGGTCGACGTCGTCCACGAGGAAGGCATGTTCCACGTCTGGCCGCTGATCGACATGCCGGAATCCCGACGCGCACGCCAGCACATCGTTGCGTTCCTCAGCGAGAACCGCTCACCGGTCAGGCAAGACAGGAAGACAAGGTTTGAAGCGCCCTCCGCCGAGGCGGCGGAGTAACGCTTGTCCCTTCGGCGGCGGATCAGAACTTGCCGGTTTCCCGGAACACCTCGAACGTCGCACGGATGTGGTCGGCGACGGCCTTGACCGGCGCGCTGGCGTCCGGGGCCACCACCATGGCAAGATTGTAGGTGCCGATATCGGGCATGCCGTCCTTCGGGCAGAGCTCGACCATGTCGTTGCCGAGGAATGACCGCGGCAGCGGCGCGACCGCGAGGTCGGCCATGATCGCGGCACGCTGGCCGGCCGTATGCGCGCTCATGTAGGCGACGCGATAGTTGCGGCCCTCGCGCCCCAGCGCATCAAGCGCACCGGCTCGCCAGGCGCAGCCCTCCTCCCACAGCGACACCGGCAACGGTTCGCGCAGATGCGCGCAGCCGCCCTTGGCGCCGGCCCACACGATCGGTTCGGTCAAAAGCACCTCGGCGCCGAGCGCGCTGGTCTTGTAGGAGTTGGTCAGAAGCGTGATGTCGAGCGCGCGATCGTCCATGCGTCGGCGCAGATTGCTGCTCTGGTCTATGGTGACATCGACGGCGATCGAGGGGTGCGATTGCGCGAAGCGCTTCAGCACATGCGGCAGCACGCGCTCGCCATAATCATCCGGCGAGCCGAGCCGCACCACACCGACAATCTCGGGAATGATGAATTTCGACACCACCTCGCGGTTGATCGACAGCAGCCTGCGGGCATAGCCGAGCAGCATCTCGCCGTCCGTGGTCAACGACACCGAGCGGGCGTCGCGCGCGAACACCGAGCGGCCAAGAATGTCTTCCAGCTTCTTGATCTGCATCGACACCGCCGACGGCGTACGAAAGACGGCATTGGCGGCGGTGGTGAAGCTGCCGGTCTCGGCAATGGCCACGAAAGTGCGCAAAACGTCGAGATCGAGCAGTGGCAGCGGATGATTAAGCGGGGCGTTCATGGCGATCAGCCTTCAATTTTTCTGATACAAAGCATCATTCCATTTCGTTTGATTGAACATCAGATCGGGAGCATAGTCAACTCCATCGATTGAGGATGCTGCCACAAGCAGCCATGAAACGACCACGACACAGACCTGCAATCGACACGAAATGAAGCTGAAACAAACCTGACTTAACAGTCGCTGCCCTGGCATCCCTGCCAGGCGCGCAAGGAGAAATGAAATGTCTATCCTGTCGTCCCTCGGCCGCATCGCGACCGAATTCAGCGCGGCCCGCGCCCGCTACCAGACCGAACGCGCCATCCGTTCCCTGCCGATCGAACTGCAGAAGGATATCGGCTGGCCTGAGGCATCCGACACCAAGACCGGCATTCGCAATGGCGTCGGATCCTGGGCTGGAGCAAAGTAAACCGTGTGTAGCAAATGCTGAAGGCCTGCCGCGCGCACCCAGCCCGGCAGGCCTTCCCTATTTTATTTGCATTCAAATGAGTTTTGAAGCCATGTCGCCAACGCATGGCGCATATGAGCAAGCCGCATAGCGGCGCGGATTTCAAACTAACACTCTGTAAATAATTGCAAATTTCAGGCACTCTGCCCAAATTTGTCGCATTCGGTGTCGCATTTCATATCAAGCGCTTCGCTTTTGCGATTTAGTTTCTGCTCACACAAGCCTATATCAGCGCCAGCAAACGAGCTGCCCCACTCCATCAAGCGAAGGCGACCCGTCTGAGCAACCGATTGGAGATGATCATGAAGCTTTTTTCCCGCCTCTTTGCCCGCCGCGAAATGAACCTGACCACCGCTCTCGAGCGTCAGCGCCTTGCCAACACCATGCCCGGCCAGACCGGCGCGATGGCTGCGGCGCGCCTCGGCTTCGTCGCCTGACCATTTTTGCAAGGCAGCGCTTCCCTGCCGCTGCTTCAAGACTGTAACGCCGCCTGGCTCCGGCCACGGCGGCGTTTTTGTTCGCCTTTGCGCATTTTGCCCGTCGTTTGGACAGTTGATGCCGCGCCTCGGGGCATCGCGAACAGCAATTGCCCATTTGCGACCCATGTCGCAAATTTAATCTTGCCCAGGCGGCGTAGCCGATTGACAAGCATGATTTTTCCTGATGTCGCTATGCTATTCGCGACATCCTGTTCGCGTCATGGCCAGATGAGGTTCCCGTGAACGCCGTCAAGCATCCGATCAAGCGATCGTTTGTGTTCTTCCTTATCCCCGATTTCACCATGATCGCTTTTGCGACCGCGCTCGACCCGCTGCGCTCCGCCAACCGCATGCTCGGCTACGAAGCCTATCGCTGGCGCCTCGCCAGCATCGATGGCAAGCCGGTGCGCGCCTCGAACGGCGTCGAATGCGCGGTCAACACCTCGCTGGAGGACGAGCGCAAGAAGATGGCCGGCCCCGATCGGCCCAACATGGCCATCGTCTGCAGCGGCATCAACGTCGAGCGTTACCAGAACAAGTCGGCCTTTGCCTGGCTGCGCGAAGAGTACAATCGCGGCGTCGCCGTCGGCGGCCTGTGCACCGGGGCCCATATCCTCGCCGCCGCCGGTCTGCTGTCCAACAAGCGCTGCGCCATCCATTGGGAAAACCTGCCGGGCTTCTCCGAGGCGTTTCCGAAGGCCAATGTCTTTGCCGACCTCTTCGAGATAGATCAGAACATCTACACTTGCGCCGGCGGCACAGCCGCGCTCGACATGATGCTGAAGCTGATCGGCGACGATTTCGACGAGAGCCTCGTCAATCGCGTCTGCGAGCAGGTGCTGACCGACCGCGTGCGCAGCCCGACCGACCGCCAGCGCCTGCCGCTGCGGGCTCGCCTTGGCGTGCAGAACTCGAAAGTGCTGACCATCATCGAATTGATGGAGGCGAACCTCTCCGAGCCATTGTCGCTGATCGAGATCGCCGACCATGTCGACCTGTCGCGCCGCCAGATCGAACGCCTGTTCCGCACCGAGATGGGCCGTTCCCCTGCCCGCTACTACCTGGAAATCCGGCTCGACCGCGCCAGGCATCTGCTGATCCAGTCCTCGCTACCGGTCGTCGAGGTGGCGGTCGCCTGCGGCTTCGTCTCGGCTTCGCATTTCTCCAAATGCTACCGCGAGCTCTATGCCCGCTCGCCGCAGCAGGAGCGTGTCGACCGCAAGCAATTGCTGGCGGCCTGACCGGATCAAGCCTCCGCCGGCTGGCCCTGTGCCGTGCGCATTGCCTCGACGCGGATGTCCTCGGTCAGCCGCGCCTTCAGCGCCGAGAATTCCGGACTGGTCTTGAGCGTGTAATGGCGCGGATGCGGCAGGTCGATGGCGACATCCGACTTGATGCGGCCTGGCCGTGCCGTCATCACGATGACGCGCGAGGCCATGAAGATCGCCTCCTCGATGTCGTGGGTGACGAACAGCACCGTCTTCTTGCGCCGCTCCCATATGCCGAGCAAGAGCTCCTGCATCAGCCCGCGCGTCTGGTTGTCCAGCGCCCCGAACGGCTCGTCCAGCAACAGGATCTCGGGATCGTTGGCGAGGGCGCGGGCGATCGCCGTGCGCTGCTGCATGCCGCCGGAGAGTTGCTTCGGCCAATGGTTCTCGAACCCTTTCAGGCCGACGAGATCGACATAGGACGCAACGATTGCGTCCCGCTCCTTTTGCGCCATGCCGCGTTCGCGCAGGCCAAAGGCGATGTTTTCGGCGACCGTCAGCCACGGAAACAATGTGTAGGACTGGAAGACCATGCCGCGATCCGGCCCCGGTCGGGTCACCGCCTTGCCGTCGAGCAGCACACGGCCCTCGCTTGGCGCCTCGAGACCGGCGACGATCCTGAGCAGTGTCGATTTTCCGCAGCCGGACGGACCAAGGATGGTGATGAAGTCATTGGCGGCGACCGCCAGGTCGACCGGCATCAGAGCCTTGACCGGCTGTCCGCCGCGCACGCCGGCGAAGGTGCGCGAAACGCCCTCGATGAGAAGCTTGCTCACGCCAGGCTCCATGGAAAGAGCCAGCGGTTGAACGCCTTGAAGGCGAAATCGGACAACAATCCGATCAGCCCGATGACGATGATGCCGAAAATGATCTGCCCGGTCGCCAGGCGCGACTGGCTGTTGATGATCATGTAGCCGATACCGGAGGACGAGCCGATCAGTTCGGCGACGATGACATAGGTCCACGCCCAGCCGAGCACCAGCCGCAGCGTCTCGGCGATTTCAGGCGCATTGGCCGGCATGATCACCCGCTTGACGATGCTGTTGTTCGTCGAGCCAAGCGTATAGGCGGCCTCGACGAGGTCGCGCCGCGTCGACCCCACCTTGACGGCGATGATCAGGATGATCTGGAACACCGAGCCGACGAAGATGACCAGCAGCTTTTCCAGTTCACCAATGCCGGCCCACAGGATGAGCAGCGGAATGAAGGCCGAGGCCGGCAGATAGCGGGCGAAGGAGACAAAGGGCTCCAGGAAGGCTTCCACGGGCTTCCATGCCCCCATCGCGATGCCGAGCGGCACGGCTACGACCGACGCCAGTACAAAACCGCCAAAGACCCGCCAGATGGTGATCAGTATGTCGAGCCAGAAACGGTCCTCGACAAGCAGCCGCCAGCCGTCCCTGAGCATCGACAGCGGGTCGGCGAGGAAGATGCGGTTGACGTGACCGCCAAGCGTGATCCAGGCCCAGAACGCGATGAACAGCACGAAGAAGGAAATGCCGAGCGCGGTTCGCAGGCCCGGCGAAACTGGATGCAACGGGCGCATCTTTACATCGTCCCCATCTTCAAATTGTCGCGTGTCGAGGAGAGAACGGCGGCGCCAGGCGCCGCCGTGATGGGGCAAAGGCCGGGAAGATCAGTTCGCCACCGCGCTGGTATCGGCCAGCGTGGCGACGTCAGGCGCTTCCTTGATCAGCCCCATCTGCAGCAGCAGCTCGCCGGCGGTCTTGGAAAAATCCTGGAATTCCTTGGTGAAGAACTGCTTGTTTTCGGCCTTGTCGGCCCATTTCAGGTATTTCGCCGAATCCTCGAATTCCTTGGCGGACTGTTTCACGTCGGCGCCCATGATCTCGTAGGATTTCTGCGGGTCGCTCTTGATCAGGGCGAGCGCGTCGAAATAGCTGTCGGCGAGCGCCTTGGCGGCATCGGGATTGGCCTTGAGGAATTCGGGCGTGCAGCCGACCGTGTCGAGCACCATCGGATAGTCGAGCGTGGTCGCCAGTATGTGGCCCTGGTCGGCCTTGTCTCGCACGGCCGAGATGAACGGCTCATAGGTGACCGCCGCATCGTTCTGGCCGGCAAGGAAGGCCTGCGCCGCCGCATCCGGCTCCAGATTGACGACCGTCACGTCCTTGGTCGACATGCCGTTCTTGTTCAGCACCCAGGCAAGCAGGAAATAGGGCGATGTGCCCGGCGCCGAGGAGGCGACGTTCTTGCCCTTGAGATCGGCGACGGTCTTGATGTCGTTGCGCACGACAATGCCGTCCGCGCCATAGGATTTGTCGAGCTGGAAGATCTGCTTGGTGGTCACCCCGCTGGCGTTCCACACCAGCCAGGTTTCGACCGTGGTGGCGGCGCATTGCAGGTCACCGCTGGCGATGGCGAGCGGCCGGCTGGCCTGAGGCACCTTCTTCAAGGTCACGTCGAGGCCGTGCTTCTCGAAGAGGCCCGCCTGCTTGGCAAGCGTCAGCGGTGCGAAGCCGGTCCAGCCGCTGATGCCGATGGTGACCGATGTGGCGGCCATCACCGGCGCGGAGAGACCGGCGGCAAGCGTCAAAGTGGCGGCAAAAATGGTGGTCCTGTTCATATGAGTTCCCCTTTTGTTTCTCTGGGGGAATTGTTCACTGACGCCAATCGGCTTGTCAATCAACAGGAACGTGTTTGGCGGCGCTGCCGGCAGGCACGCCCCGTTGCCGACGCTCGGCAGCGCTGAAGCCCTACCGCCCTCAATAGCCGTCGCAATAGCACTCGGCCGACGAGATGCGATCGTTCCAGTCGCCACCCAATTCGCGGGCCCTGCGCCTGATCTCGATCGATTGACCCCTCATATTCGTATCCTCATAGGCCACAAGTGTGCAGCCCCGGCGAACGAACACCGACGACACGCGGTCGTTCCAGAACTGGCCACGGCGAAAATTCACGGAATCGTCGGGGCCCATTTCGATCGACCGCCCGCGAAAATTCACGTGCTCGAACATGACGCAGGCGGGCTGGTCATTGTACTGGGCGCTGGCGCCGTCGGCAAAAAGCACGGACGCGACAGCTGTCAGGATGGCAAGGCGTTTCATCTGATGTTTCCTCGGTTTCGGCCGCGGCCCCCACCTGCTGGATAGCGCGGCCCGGCCGTTTTGCCAATGCTTGCCGCGCCGTTGCCCAGGCCTAGCGGCTGTCCAGCATCCAGCTGCGGTTGCGCCACATTTTCTCGCCGATCTGGCAGTCGGCGGCCGGCTTGTCCTGCGCCAGCACCACTGGCGGATGGTCCGCCTCCTCCGCCGCCCATTGCGGTGATGCCGGACCGGCGAGTTCCAGCACCAGCTTGCGGCGGATGGCTTCGGGAAATTGCGTCCAGTCGTTGACCGGGATCATGAAGGCACCGGGGCCGCCTATGACGCAATCGCTGTAGTAGCGGTCGAGATCACTGACGTCATAGGCGCCCGAAAATCCGCCTCGGGTCATCAGCGGCAGGCCGTTGATGACGATGCCTTGCCTGACCACCCCGTCGCGGGTGAGATTGACCGGCGCACCCTGATTGTTGGGACCGTCGCCCGAAATATCGATGACCCGCTTGGTTCCCTGATAGCCGCTTTCGGCGAAAAGATCGCTGCCGAACTCCAGCGCGCCTGATATCGAGGTGCGGCGCGCGCTGTTGGGCGGCTGGGCGGACAATTGCGCCACCACTCGCTCGGCATCGGCGCGGTTGGCGATGACAGTCCACGGCACGATGACGCGTTGCCATGTGGTGCCGGCCCATTCGACATAGGTGACGGCGATCTTGCCATAGGCGCCATCGGCGATCGCCTGCAGCACATTGTCATGCGTCAGGGCCGCTGCGTAGCCGTGTCGCTGGATCTCGAGCTCATCCGCCGACATCGACAGCGAGACATCCACCGCCAGCACCAGCTCGACATCGACCGGCTCGTCCGCGCGGGATTCCGGGGCCTGCCAGAGCATCAGCGCCAGCGCGGCGCAGCTGGAAATGAGATGTCTTGCGTGCGGGAAAGCAGACATGCCGCAAGGGTAAGGCAAAACGGCACGGTTAAAAAGACAAAAGCCCGGCCAAAGGCCAGGCTTTTGCAATCGGTCTTTTGCTCGATCAGCCGATCAGCTGCGCGGCTTGAGGTTCTCCGGATCGTAGAGCGGCTTGTAGCCGACACCGGCAACCTCCACCGGATAGGTCTCGCCGAAATATTCCACCTTGAGCTTGCGGCCTTCCTGCGCATGCGAATGCGGCAGGTAGGCGAGCGCGATGTTCTTGCCGATGGTCGGGCCATAGGCGACCGATGTGGTGAAGGAGCGGCGGCCGAGTTCGTCGACCAGCGTCTCGCCGGTGGCGGGATCCAGCACCGGCATGATGCCCACGGGATAACGCGCCACGCCTTTCGAATCGGTGTTTTCGGTCATCACCAGCGTGCACAAGGTCGCCGGCTGATGCTCGCGGGCACGGTACTCGACATGCTTGGCCTTGCCGCAGAAATCATTCTCCTTGACCTTCGGGCGCGCGAGATCGGCTTCGAGCAGATTGTACTCGGTCAGAAGGTCGGCGTTCTGCAGCCGCAGGCTCTTTTCCATGCGGCGCGTATTGGCATAGGTCTCGACACCGAACGGCATGACGCCGGTCGAGCGCAGCGCGTCCCAGACGGCCAGGCCGTCCTCATAGCGCATGTGCAGTTCCCAACCCTGCTCGCCGACATAGGAGATGCGGAAAGCGGTGACATCCTTGCCACCGATCCGGATCGGCTTGATCGCGGCGAAGGGGAAGTTTTCCACCGAGAGCCCGTCCGGATTCTCGACCACCTTCTGCAGGGTCGCGCGGGCATTCGGTCCCCAGATGCCGATGGTGACGTATTTTTCCGTCACATCGGTGATGGTGACGTCAAAACCCTTGTCCTGCGTGGTGCGCTGCATGTAGCGGAAGTCGCGCGGGCCGGCATCGGCGCCGTCGATCACACGGCAGCGATCGGCCATGCGGATGACGGTGAAGTCGGCGCGCACCATGCCCTCCTCGTCGAGGAAGTGGGTGTAGATGCCCTTGCCGATGTTGTTGTCGCCGCCGATCTTGGCCGCGCACAGCCATTCCAGCAGCGCGACATGATCGGGCCCTTCGACGTCATACATGGAGAAATGCGAGAGATTGACGATGCCGCAATCCTCGCTCATCGCCAGATGCTCGGCATTGGAGACGCGCCAGAAATGGCGGTTGTCCCACTCGTTCTCGCGCACCGGAACCCGGTTGCCGTACTTCTCCAGAAGATGCTCGTTGGCGGCATAGCCATGGGCGCGCTCCCAGCCGCCCAGTTCCATGAAGTAGCCGCCGAGTTCCTTCTCGCGCTCCCAGAACGGCGAGCGCCTGATGTTGCGGCCCTTGGAGAAGGGTTCGCGCGGATGCACCGCCGGATTGTAGACCTTCATCGCCGTCTCGGTGCAGCGATCCCAGATGAACTGCTCCTTGGTCTGGTGCGGATAGAAGCGCGCATAGTCGATGGCGTGATGATCGATCGCGGTGCGGCCGTCGGTCATCCAGTCGGCGATCAGCTTGCCCATGCCGGGCCCGTCCTTGACCCAGATGGCGACGGCATACCACAGGCCCCTCACCTTCTGGCTCTCGCCCATCGACGGGCCGCCATCGGCCGTCACCTGCAGCAGGCCGTTGAAGGAATGGCTTTCATTGTAGCCGAGCTCGCCCAGGATCGGCGTCAACTCCATGGCGCGCTCGAGCGGCGCCAGGATCTGCTCCATGTCGAGATCGCGCTGCGACGGAGAAAGACGGGCCTGGTCCTTCTCCAGCAGGTCGCGCGGATGACAAAGGCGCGGATTGGTCTCTTCGTAGTAACCCCATTCGATCTGCCCGCCTTCGGCGGTCTTGGGATCGCCGGTGTCGCGCATATAGGCCGAGTTGCCCTGGTCGCGCAGCAATGGCCAGCCGATCTCCTTGCCGGTCCCGGCGAACTCATTGTACGGCCCGAAGAAGGTCAGCGGATGGTCGATCGGCATGACCGGCAGGTCCTCGCCGACCATTTCCGCGATCAGCCTGCCCCAGATGCCGGCGCAGACGATGACATAATCGGCCTCGATGGTGCCGCGGTCGGTCACCACGGCGCTGATGCGGCCGTCCTTGACCACGAGCGACCTGGCCGGCGTGTTGGCGAAGGATTTCAGCTTGCCCGAAGCCTCCGCCTGGTCGACCAGCTTGCCGGCAACGGTCTGCGAGCGCGGAATGACGAGGCCGGCGTCCGGATCCCACAGGCCGCCCTGGACCATGTCCTGTTCGATCAGCGGGAACTTTTCCTTGATCTCGGCCGGTTCGATCAGGCGTGCGCGTGTGCCGAAAGCTTTCGCCGAAGCGATCTTGCGCTTGATCTCGTCCATGCGGCCATCGTCGCCGACACGGGCCACTTCAAGGCCGCCGATGCGGGCGTAGTGGCCCATCTTCTCGTAGAAATCGATGGAATAGAGCGTCGTCCAGCAGGACAGGAAATCATGGCTGGTGGTGTAGCAGAAGTCGGAAGCGTGCGCGGTCGAACCGATGTCGGTCGGGATGCCCGACTTGTCGATGCCGACAATATCGTCCCAGCCCCGCTCGATCAGGTGATGGGCGATCGACGCGCCGACAATACCGCCGAGGCCAATGATGACGACCTTCGCCTTTTTCGGAAACTCTGCCATTGCCCGCGACTCCAAAGTGATAAAGCGGGCGGACTATAGGGCGGAGCGGTGGGCCTGATGAAGCCTGTTTGCGACATTGGCAAAAAGCCGAGCGACCAGACGACAGAATGGTTCTGTTCGTAGCTCAGTCCAGCCCGACCTTGCCCGGCGCCCAATAGGCCTTGGCTTTCACCCGTGACGATCCGACGCCCTCCGTTTTCAGCACGCGGCTCACATGCTGGATCGACCGCGCCTTGCCTGTCAGGACGAAATACGCACCGCCGGCAGCCTGCGTGGCCACCTCGACAGAAGCAGCGGTGAGATGCGCATCGTCGGTGGCACGCGCAATCAGCGTCGCATCGCCAAGGCCGATCGCCGCCAGTACCGGCCGTGATTCCGCAATATCAGTCGCTTCGAGAATCAAGCTCACGCGCGATCTGGGAATGGCGCGGAGTGCCGCCGCCAGGGCGAAGGAAGTTTCGTCGCCGAACAGCACCATCGGTGCCTCAAGGCCGGAGAAGTCAAGTGAACGGCGTGGCCCGAAGAACTGGCAACTATCGCCTTCGCGCAAGGCATCAGCCCACCGGCTACCGGGACCGTCGCCATGCGCGAAGGCGAGCAGCCGTGTCCTGCCGCGTTCCGCGTCCCAGTATATCGGCGTATAGGTTCGGGCGGTCAGGCCCGTGCCCATGGATATCTGCAGCTTCTGGCCGACCGCCCAGGCGATCCCCTTAAGCGCCTCACCTTCGAGATCGACCATGCGGAAATGCTGCGACAGGACCTCCACGGCGGCAACGCGGGCTGGGCGCATCAGCCATCGCAGCAAGGTCCGCGTGACGTAGCCCGGCTGGGGCGAAGACGTCGTCTCCTGGAAGCGGTGGGCAGAATTGGTCAAGAGCATCACTCCATTACCTCAGGTGTGGCGGGATCGGCACCATGTTGCTTGCGAGCCGGTCACGATGGAATCGAACGGAGGTAGCCCTGGCGGTCCGTTTCCAGGCCTTTCCGCAAAAGATCGGAAACGCCGGGAACCGACACGGCAGCACTCGCAAGTTCGGCGCCGAGGCCTGTGTCCCGGCCGAGCCTGATGTACGCGGCGAATGGCTTGGCCGCCTCCATCGTGCGGGCTGGTGGCCTGCCGGGCCAGTCGCCGAGGCGCAGAAGGGTCGGGCTCTCGCCGATCTCGGCGGCGGGGTCCTCGATGATGGCGACCAGCGCTGACGTCTTGTCCTGGAAGACGAATGGTGCGCATGCGGTCTGATCGGCTGATATGCGGACGTTGCCCGACACATGAACGACCTGCGCCGACCCCAGGACCAGCACCATGGCAGCGACCTGAGGCTGCGCAAGATGATGGCCGAAGAGGCGATTGCCTGGACGCTCCGTGAAACCGTTCCCGCCGCTCCGCGCCAGTATGCCGGCTGGATCGTCCTTTGGACTGAGCTCGACACGGCCCCAGGCATCGACGGTCGCCAGCGCCATGAAGCGGTTGGCGGCAGCGAACGCGCTGACGCCTTGCGGCGCCAGCATCTCGACCAGGGCCGCCCAATATTCGGAGCGGATCAACGCCTCGTCGCGATGGCCATAGCATTCCTCGACGGCAATGCGGATTTCACCATTCCGAACCTCCCTCACCGTGCCGTTGACGCGCATCGTCTCGCCGATGCATGGCAGCAGGAACAGCGAGCCAAAACCCTGGCCAGGCACGGCCAAGGCCGGATCATCGAGCATCGCGATCGGCAACCGCAGTTCGTATGTGTCGCCGCTGGCGAAACCAGTCACGCCACCGCCGAGGGTGACGCCGAGCGTGGAGCTGTCTCCAAACGCTGCGAACATCAACCGCGAAGCCGCTATCCAGCGCAGCGCGGCACGATCGAGATGACCGATAATCCGAAAGTTCGTCGGCGGCGGGGTCGCGCCCATGGTTGCTTTCAACAGGGTGGCGGCATCGATCGGCTTGTTCATGACAGCACTCCACGCTTGGGTGGGAGCGTTGAGGGAGCGCGACGGACACGACCTCAATACCCTTTCTCCATGGCTTCCTAATGGGCTCCTTGGTGGCATTTCCCTTGGGTTCGAGGACAATCACTACAATCTCAAGCGATTGGCGACATCGGGCAAATATGACAAAATGTTTCGAGATCCTGCCAATGTGGAAAGCCAACAGCCCAGATGCCTATTATCGAATCGCATCCCAAACCTACTGATTTTCCCGATCCGGACGATGTGCCTCGGCCGGTGATGGTTTATGGCTTGACGCTGGCGACAGGCGTCATCGAGCTCAGCCATCACGCGCATCGCAAGGCCCAGCTGCTGCTCACATTGCGCGGCGTCTTCACATGCGAAGTCGAAAGCGGTCTGTGGCTGGTGCCGCCACATTGCGCGATCTGGATGCCCGGCGGTGCCGTGCACGCCATCAAGGCGTCCGGACCGATTGAAGGCTATAATGTCTTTATCGACCCCGCGATGGCGGCAGCCTTGCCGGCCACCTGCTGTACGCTGTCCGTCTCACCGCTGCTGCGCGAATTGCTGATCCGCGCCGCCAGTTTTCCCCTGGACTATCCAGAAGGCGGCCGAGAATCGCATCTGGGCACGCTGCTGCTCGATGAGATCGCCGCGGCTCCGGTTGAGCATCTGCACCTGCCGATGCCGCGAGACGATCGGCTGCGCCGGATCGTCGAGGCGATGATGGCCGACCCCGCCGATCGCGGCACGATGGAGACATGGGCGAGGCGCGCCGGTCTCAGCGAGCGGACGTTTGCGCGCATTCTCGCGCGCGAGACGGGAATGAGCTTTGGCCGCTGGCGCCAGCAACTGACGATCATGCTTGCGCTACAGTGGATGGCGGCGGGCGCCTCGATCCAGAGCGTGGCGCTCGACCTTGGCTATGAAAGCGCGGGCAGTTTCGTCACGATGTTCCGAAAAGCGTTCGGTACCTCGCCGGGCCGCTATATGGCTGAACGGCGCGGAGCCACAGCCACCGTTGACGGGTGAACCTTACGCGAAGGCCCAGATGTCCTCGGCCTGGAAGCCGACCTGGTAGCCGGCGGTCTTCAGCTTGACCACGACCTGGCCGATTTCGGCCGCCGGCAGCGCGCCGACCTCGACCTTGATCATGCCGGGGCGATAGCGTTTCAGATCAAGTTGTTCGAAGACGATCCAGTCGGCGCCCTCGCAATCGACGAGGAAGGCGTCGATATGACTGATGCCGTTGCGGTCGAGCAGCGTCTGCAACGTTTCCGACGGTACTTCGATGTCCCTGAGGTGCGGCGCGAATTTGTTGAAATTGGCATCGGCCTCACCCCAGGCGTTCTTGCCCGACATCAGATTGGTGTCGGTGACCGACGAGCAGCCAATGAACTCGATCGGCAGCGTGCCGGCCTCGAGGGCGGCTGCGTCGAAAGTATGGACGGTGATCGTGCCCCTGGTTCTTGTGACGGCCACCGGCTCGATGATGAAGCGGTCCGTGTCGGGATAGTTGGCGCGCAGCCGCTTCTGATTGTACGGGATCGGCTCGACCAGCATGGCGCGGGCGCCGGCAATCCTGTGCAGCCACGGCGTCACATCGTCAAACAGCGCGCCGTCGCAGGCGCCGACATTGACCATCTGGAACGGCTGCCCCGCCCCACCGAAGCGCGCTTTCAGCGCCGCCCTGGCGAGGAATTTCGTGCCGCGCAGCGACGGCCCGCGATCGAGCAGGCCGGAGGGAAGACCGAGCGACAAGGCGATGCGCGCCAGGCTGGATAGCGAACTCATGGCTTGTCTCCGGGAATGACGTGCAAGGCCGCGCGGTGTTGGCCACGAACCGATGCCGCCCACAGCGCCATGAACGGCACCGCCAGCAACAGGAAGGGTGGGATCAGATGAGGGAAATAGATGCGCGTGTCGTGGATCGGAAAGACCGTGAACTTGGCCAGCGCACCGAGCACCAGCGCGGCGAACAGGATGCCGGCACGGCGCTCGAGGCGGAAGCCGGCACGGCCGGCGGCGAACCAGCCGGCCAGTGCCAGGACAGAAACGCCGACCCAGCTGTTCAGGTTGACGGCGCGCAGCAGCGACGTCGCAAACGCCCTGAGATAGGCGGCGACCGAGAAGGCCGGCTCGAACCCGTCCATATTGTAGTGCTGTTCGATGCTGGAGAACCACAGATGCGGCCACCAGCCGGGATGATGGGCCCAGTGCGAAATGGCGAAATAGGCAACGAACGACGCGGCGAACCCGGCCAACGCGCCCCACGCCTGCTGCCGGAAGGCGACCAGCAACACAGCAAAAATGGCAAGGAAAACAATATTGTCCGGCCGCACCATGAAGGCGAGAAAGAGCAGGATCGCCGTCGCCGCCTCGCGGCCCCTGACATAGGCGTAGAGCCCGCCGAGCAGCAGCGCCGACGTGAGCAGGTCCGGCGTCGAGGCACGCGCCGCATCGCCGAAATCAGCCATGATCAGCACCGCGCCGACCACCGGCGCCAAGGCCAGGGCCTTTTCCGAGCGCAGCCAGAGCAACACGATCGCACCGAACAGCAGTACCGAAAACACCTGCACAAGGTGCATCGCCTCGACCGGAGACATCACCGCGCTCAGCGTCGACAGCATCTCGGCATAGAGGAACTTGATCCGATACATGCCGAGCAGCGAATGGAAGTCGGCGGCATTCTCCGTCATGTGGCTGCGGAAGCCGCCGCCATCATCGGTCAGTGTCTTGTAATCGGCCACCGATACGCCCGCTTTGACGGTGCTGTAGGCGTAATCATGCAGCGCCTGCGCATCGGGATAGGTGCCTTCCTCTGATATTGCGAGGTAAGGCAGCATGTCCCAGTTGGCATCGGGCATCACCCATGCCGTGAACGCGGTCAGAAGGATGTAGAGCGCGAAGGCCGCCGCGCCGATCGGTGCGGCCAGCCGCGCATAGGTCCCCTCACCCCAGGCCAGACCGGTCTCGGTGACCCGGTCTAGCGGGTTTTTCGCGGGGGGAGACTTGGTCAGCATCGTTCTGCCCAATGAGCTTTCTTCTAGCGAACCTGGCTTTTGACGAAGTCCTTCACGATCGACACGATGCCGCGCGACAGCAGGCTGTCGAAGGCATCGACGAAGCGGTCGACATGTTCGCGCTGGCAGATCAGCGGCGGTTCGAGCCTGATGACGTTGCGGTTGTACTCGGTGAAGGCGACGAGCACGTCGTAGTCGCGCAGCAAGAGCGCGCCGACAAAACCCGACAGCGAACCCTTCAGCTTGTCGTCAAGCACGCTGACGATGGGCCTGAGCACCATCGGCAAGGTCTGCGAGAAGTCGTGGAACTCCAGGCCGACCATGAGACCCTTGCCGCGCACATCCTTGATGATCTTGGGGTATTTGTCCTTGAGCGCCTGCAGCCGCTGCAGCAGATAATCGCCGGTGACAGCAGCGTTGTCGATCAGCCCCTCGTCATAGAGCACGTTGAGCGCCTCGATCGAGGTGACGCAGGCCTCGCCCATGCCGCCGAAAGTCGCCATGGCATGGATCATCGCGGTCTTCGGCGTGCCATAGGCCTTCATGTAGATTTCGCGCCTGGCGATCATCGCGCCGACCGCCGCCTTGCCGCCGCCAAGCGACTTGGCGAGCGCCGTCACATCCGGCACGACGCCGTAATGCTCGAAGGCATAGAAGCGGCCCGAACGGCCATAGCCGCATTGCACTTCGTCGGCCACCCACAGCACGCCATACTGGTCGCACAGCGCGCGCAGCTTCTGCCAGTATTCGGCAGGCGCCTGGATGATGCCGCCGCCGCCCTGGATGGTTTCAAGCACGATGACGCCGACCTCGGGATCGGAGCGGAACAGGCGCTCGACAGCCTCGATGTCGCCGAAGGGGATGCGCACCGTATTGTCAGCCATCTTGAAGTCGGCGCGGTAGAGCTGGCCGTCGGTGATGCCGAGCACGCCCTTGGTCTTGCCGTGGAAGGAATTCTCGGCGT
This sequence comes from Mesorhizobium sp. B2-1-3A, assembly GCF_006442655.1. Taxonomy (NCBI): domain Bacteria; kingdom Pseudomonadati; phylum Pseudomonadota; class Alphaproteobacteria; order Hyphomicrobiales; family Phyllobacteriaceae; genus Mesorhizobium; species Mesorhizobium sp. B2-1-3A. The sequence goes on along the minus strand of NZ_VFWK01000004.1, from coordinate 55,342 downwards.
AGACGATTTTCGGCCGCTTCGGGCCGGCGGCGCGCTCCGCGAGTTTCACCGCCGCTTCCATCGCCTCCGAGCCGGACGAGCCCAGAAACACCATGTCGAGATCGCCGGGCGAGCATTTGGCGATGTTGTGCGCCAGCGCGGCCGCATATTGCGACATGAAGGCGATTGCGATCTCCTGGCGCTTTTCCTCCTGGAACTTTTTGCGCGCCTCAAGCAGGCGCGGATGGTTGTGGCCGAAGGCCAGCGAGCCGAAGCCGCCAAAGAAATCGAGGATCTTGCGGCCGTTCTGATCGATGTAGAACATGCCTTCGGCACGCTCGATCTTGATCTTGTGGAAGCCGAGCAGCTTCATGAAATGCAACTGGCCGGGATTGAGATGCGCCTTGAACAGGTCGGTCATGCGGGCGACATCCATCGCCTTGGCCTGCTCGACGCTGATCAGATCGGGCTTGGCGATGGTGGCGGGCGACAGCGCCGGCGCGTTGACCATGGTGCGCGCATTGGTCTGTTCGGGCTTGGCCATGACGGTCATTTCAATCTCCTGTCCGCGCCACGACCAGCGTCGTGCGCCATAAAACTGTTTGGCGAGCCCGCTATTCGGCGGGCACATGTTTGGTGGCGACGGCGTGCCCGGCCTTCTTGGCGCGGTATTCGCTGTAGGCGGCGATCAGCATGTCCTCGTCGCGATATTGCGGCACCCAGCCGAGCTGGCGCTCGGCCTTGGACACGTCGAGCACGCATTCCTCGTCGGCGATCAGATATTGCTCCGGGTCCATGATCGGCATGTTCACGAGATCGAGCAGGTCGAGCGTGCGCTTGACCGCCCAGCCCGGTGTCGGGATCAGGATCGATTTCGAACCGGCATGCCGGATCAGGTCGCCGAGCAGTTTCTTCACCGGTGGCGGATTGAGCGAGCCGAGATTATAGGCCTCGTTGGGCACGCCGGCCTTCCAGGCGGCGCGCGCAGCTTCCGCGCAATCGAACACAGAGATGAACTGATAGGGGTTTTTGCCCGAGCCGATCATCGGCACCGGAAGGTTCCAGTCGATCAGCTTGAACAGTTTCTCCAATATGCCGAGCCGGCCTGGGCCGATGATCAGGCGCGGGCGAAACAATGAGATCGACATGCCGCGCTTGCGCCATTGCGCGGCGAGTTCCTCGGTCTTCTGCTTCGACCAGCCATATTCGCCGAGCGGCGCGACGGGGTGCTCCTCGGTCATGGGCTGTGTGACCGTGTGGCCGTAGATCATGTCGGTCGTGTAGTGGACGAGTTTTGGCGCACCGGCTTTGTCCATGGCCTGCATGATGTGCTCGGTGCCGTGGAAATTGACCGGGAAGAAGAAGTCGTGCCGCTTGGCCCGCACCTGGATCGGCGACAGCATCTTGGCCGACAGATTGTAGACCATGTCGTCGGCCTTGAGCCCGACAGCCGCGACCGACGCCGGATCGGTCACGTCGCACTTGATAAAGCGGACATTGCGGTAGTGCGCCAGATCGCCTTTGACGATGTCGGCGACGACAACCTCTTCGCCATCGGCCACAAGCTTCGGGGCAAGGTGACGGCCGACGAAGCCGTCACCGCCGAAAATCACATGTCTCATCGAACGGTCTCGTTTGCAGGAATCTTGTCGGGCGCGATGGAAGCGGTCTGGTCTTCATGCCCTCGCCCACCCAAGTCTCGACCACTCTGCGCGATCAGCACGGTGCCGACGCAGATGAAGGCGATGCCCGCTATACGCCAGCCATTGAGGTCTTCGCGAAAGACGAAATAGGCGAAGATGGCGACAGCGACATAGGCGAGGCTGAGGAACGGATAGGCAAAGGAAAGCTCGACCTTGGACAGCACGTAAAGATGCGAAGCCATGGAAATCACGAAGGTACAAAGGCCCAGGAACACCCAGGGGCTGAACACGATCTGCAGCAATTTGAGGAGCGGATTGACGCCTTCGAACGAGATCGGTCCAAGCGACATCATGCCTTGCTTCAGCATGAGCTGCGCGGCGGCATTGGTCATGACCGTAAAGAGAATGAAGACGATATATTTCATGCCAGCTCACCCACCCGTGTCATCGACTAATACAAATCTGAAAAGATATCGTGAACTCACAAGAATGTTTTGAGTAAACCGTGAAATTAATCGCTCACTAACCACGATTCATTCCAATTTTATCTATTCGGCTGCCTCGACTCCGCGCCGCCGCAGATCGATGCTGCCTGCCGTGCGCGTCCAGAAATCGGACATGAAGGCAGGGTCGCGCAACGCTTCCAGCCTCGGCCAGTCGGCGAAGGAGGCAGCGAAGGTCGCGGCACTCATGCGCGCATCCTTGTAAGGGTTGACCGCCCCGCCGGCCGCGGTCGTGATGCGGTCGAGCTCGCCAAGCAGGGCAAGCGTCGCCGCCCCCTTGTTGGGGAAATCCAGCGTCAGCGTGTAGCCAGGCCTAGGAAATGACAGCAGCGCCGGCGAGCGGACCCCGCCGAAACGCTTCAGCACGGTGAGGAAGGAGCCCTGCCCCGCCCGTCGGGCCGCCGTCAGCAGCTCTGGCACAACGATGCGCGCAGCCTCCTCCGGCACCACGCTCTGATGTTGGAACAGCCCTCTGGGGCCATAAAGCCGGTTCCAGTCACGCACACCGTCGAGTGGGAAGAAAAAGCCGTGGTAGCCGGTCTGGCGCGGCACGGTGGCCCGGCCCTTCTTCCATCGGTAGGCAGCGTTGAAAGTGGTCAGGAACGGCCGGCTGAGCACATTGAAGGGCGGCTGGAACGGTATCGCCAGCTTGCCGCCGGCGCGCGAGGCCGCATGCGAACCGTGTTCGGCATGGTTGCCGGTAAACAGCAGGCCACGCCCGCTGTTGCGGCCACCGGCGAGTTGATCGATCCAGGCGACGGCATATTCATTGGCTTGGTCCGCCGCTTCGGCGAGGTCAAAGAACTCGGCGAGGTCGCGAAACGGTGTCGTCTTTTCGACGATATCGAGCGAAGGCACTCGCATCAGCCGGATCGAGGCGGACAGGATGAGGCCGGTCAGGCCCATGCCTCCGATTGTCGCCCGGAACAGGCGCGGATTATCTGATGCCGAGCAGCGATGGGTCCTTCCATCGGACCGCAGCAGCGTGAGGTTTTCGACATGGCAGCCGAAGGTGCCGCGCCGGTGATGGTTCTTGCCGTGCACATCATTGGCGATGGCACCGCCGAGCGTAACGAATTGCGTGCCCGGAACGACAGCCGGGAAGAAGCCGTAGGGTGCAGCGTGCGCGATGATATCCGCCAGCAGCACGCCGGCATCCGCTTCGAGCACACCGGTCTCGGCATTGAAGGCGCGGATGCGGTTCAGCGTCCGCATGTCGACGACCGCGCCGGCGTGGTTCTGGCAGGAATCGCCGTAGGAACGCCCGTTGCCATAGGCCAGCAGCGATGCTTCCTTCGCTTGGCCGCCTTTCAGCAGCGCGATGGCGTCATCGGCGTTGATCGCGAGTGCCGCGGGCGGCGTGGCAAGGCCAAAGCTCCGGAAGCGTTCGACCATGCCTACCAGCCCCCGATGACCAGCAGCACCGCGCCGATCAGCACCACGATCTGGCTGCGCCAGTCACGGATGATGAAGACGACCGGGTCGTCATGCATCTCGTCGCGGCGCGCCAGGATCCAGACGCGCATGGTGAGGTAAAGCACGATCGGCGGCAGCGGCCAGATCAGCCATGGATGCGGATAGAGCTCGCGCACCGCGACACTGTCCATATAGAGCGCCAGCACCAGCGCCGAGGAAAAGGCCGACGCCATGCCGGCCTGGGCGACGATCTCCTGGTCTTCGGTGCGATAGCCACGGCCGGCGATGCGCTCACCAGGCGGAATGGCGGTGGTGCGCAGTTCGACAAAGCGCTTCACCAGCGCCAGCGACAGGAAGAAGAAGATCGAGAAGGCGAGCAGCCAGAACGAGACATCGACGCCGGTCGCGGCAGCACCGGCGAGCACGCGGATCGTGTAGAGGCCGGCAAGCGTCAGCACATCGACCAGCAGCATGCGCTTGAACGACAGCGAATAGGCCGTGGTGACGGCCATGTAGCCGCCAAGCACGGCCAGGAATTCAGGTGCCAGGAACAGCCCGGTGCCGACGCCGATCGCCAGCAGCACCGCGATCGCGCCAAGGCCGAACGGGATCGACAGCGCGCCGCTGGCGAACGGCCTGTTGCGCTTGGTGGCGTGTTTGCGGTCGAGCGCGAGGTCGAAGAAATCGTTGAGGATATAGATCGCCGAGGCCACCGCGCTGAACGAGATGAACGCCAGCACGCATTGCCAGATCATGTTGGTGTTGAAGTACTCGTGCGACAGCACCATCGGTACGGCGATCAGCGAGTTCTTCAGCCACTGATGCACGCGCAGCATCTTGATGATGGTCCGCAAGGTCGGCTTGGGAGCCGGCATGGTTTCGGCGCCGTTCGCCGCCTGCCAGCGTGCGGCGTGGCGGTCGGGCGCGACGACGATTGCATTGCGCGCGGCATCGAAGACCTGGAGATCGTGGCGGCTGTTGCCGGCATAGTCGAAGCCGCCATCGCCGTAGGCCGCGACCAGCGAGGCGCGCTTCTTGCCCGAGGTGAGATTGTCGAGACCATCGGTCGCCAGCACCCGGTCGAAAATGCCGAGATGGCAGGCAATGGCGTCGGCGAATTTGCGCGGCGTTCCGGTCGCCAGCACGATCTTGCGTCCCTCGGCATGTTCGGTCCGGAGCCGGTCGAGCAGCGGCGCGCGATAGGGCAGCGACGCGGGGTCGATGTCGATGCGCTGCGCGATCGACTGCTTCAGCCGCGCCGGCCCGCCGGCCGCCCAGAAAGGCACCAGGAATATATAGAGCGGGTTCTTCTTGAGGAGGAGGAACAAGCCTTCCCACAACAGGTCGGTCGCGATCAGCGTGCCGTCGAGATCGACCGCAAGCGGTATTGCGTTCCTGTCCGACCGCGCATCCATGCCCGTCCTGCCCTGCCAGCGTATGATCCGGAAAACCGGAATCCCGTTGCGCGCCGCGTTTCGGCGTCTTGAGGCTGGTATAGCGGGGGATGACGTAGCGAACGTTAAAACGCCTGGTTGCAGGCGGCTGCCGCACCGGTATTTCCGGCGTCATTGTTAAACAACGGCTACTTGAAACGATAAAAGGCCGGGCAAATACCCGGCCTTTCCAATGATACCGCCAGAATTACTTGATGCGGGCGACGCCGCCGGAGATTTCGACGGTTTCCGAACCGGTCAGGGCTTCGAGGTCACCGTTCGGCAAGGTGACGAAGCAGCCGTTCTGGCAGAATTCAACGGTTTCACCGCCGGCCAGGGCAAGGTCGGTCTTGCTGCCGCCCTCCGTCACGACCAGCGTACGGGTCTCGGCGTCCTTGTTGACCGCGCTGGCGGCATGAGCCGAGCCGCTCACGGCGAGCAAGGCGACGGCAGCGACGAGAGACTTCCACATGGTGCAATATCGGTGTTCCCACCGCCTCTGTTGCATTTCGCAAGGCATTTTCGCCCTTTGCTTGAGAGCTTATATGAGATGGAAGCTGAACCGCAACTGAATGCCGTATTCATGCCGCAATTGGTTTTGGCATTCTCCAATGCCGGTTACCGGCACACGCCCGGCCCTGTTAATTTAACCGACCGGCACAATATGATGCCGAAGGCGGCAAACGCGAAGAAAGACAATGCACGGCACCGAGACAACGCACGGCAATTGGCTGGAAACGATCGGCGTTGGGGTTGAGACGCGGAGGATTGCCGCTGGACTGACCCATTATGTGCCCGCATCCATCAACCACCGGCTTGGAATCCACGTCGGGGCGCCGGTCAACGCGTCGTGCCACTGCGATGGAAAACATCACCGGCGCGTCCAGTCGGATGGCGACATCGATATTGTCCCCGCCGGGCTCGACGGCGACTGGGAAGACGACGCGGATTGCACCATCCTGCGGCTGTGGGTCAGCCCGGCGCTGGTGCGGCGCGCGGCCGGGGATCTCGAGATCGATCCGGACCGGGTCGTCGTCCATCCCCAGTTCCAACGTCGCGATCCGAGGATCGAACATATCGCCCATGCGCTGGCGACCGGTCTCAGCCCGGACGTGCCATCCGACCGGCTGTATTTCGAAAGCCTGGCCAGGGCATTGGCGATACAGATCATCCAGGGTGCTTCGTCAAAGTCGGACGTTCCGGCAAGGCAAACGCTTTCCTTCCGCCAGAAGCGCAGGCTGGCCGATTTCATCGAAGCCAATCTCGCTCAGGACCTTTCACTGGACGAGCTGGCGCAGGTGGCTGCCATCAGCGTCTCGCATCTGAAAGTGCTGTTTCGCCGCACATTCGGCATGCCGCCCCATCAATATGTTATCCATCGACGGGTAGAGCGGGCCAAGGCCCTGCTGCACCAAGGAAAAGTGCCGCTCAGCCAGATCGCGCTGGAAGCAGGGTTCGCGCATCAGAGCCACATGGCTCAAAGCATGAAGCGCATCCTCGGCGTCACGCCTGGCGCACTGATCCGCATGCGGCGATAGCAGGCGATCCGGCATTTTCGCCGTCTTCGGCTTCGAATCCAATCATCCGTTTTTGTCTTCCGCCGTCCATATCTGGGCGACCCCAGCCCACCAATCCGGCATTCCTGGGCATCCCATTGGTCAGATCGAAGGATATGGGCATGTTTGTCGTTTTGGGTGCTGCCGGAAAGATCGGACGGGCGACGGTTGGTGCGCTCCGTCGACATGGCGTTCCGGTCAGGACCGTGGTGCGAAACCCGTCGCACGCCGACGAATTCCGCGGGCTCGGTTGCGACGCGGAAATTGCCGATCTGCGCGATGCGCCGGCTTTGGCGCGGGCAACAAGGGGCGCGACAGCGGTGCAAGTGATCTGCCCAACCGGCGTCCGCGCCGACAATGCGGCAGCCGAGATGGAATCCACCATACGATCCATCATGGACGCACTCGATCAGACCAGGCCGGAAAGCATCCTGGCGATCTCGGATTATGGCGCCCAGCTTGCCGCCGGCACCGGCATCACGCTGACCTTCCATCATCTGGAATCGCAGTTGAAGAACATCCCGGCGGCGCTGACGGTGCTGCGCTCGGCCGAGCACATGCAGAACTGGAGCCGCCTGGTTGGCAGGGCCATCAAGACCGGCGTGCTGCCGAGCCTGCATCATCCCGTGTCCAAATCCTTCCCGACCGTCTCAGCCGGCGATGTCGGCCTGATGGCGGCCGATCTGCTTCTTTCGCCCGGCGGAGAAGCGTTGCGCGTGGTTCATGCCGAGGGGCCTGATCGCTACAGCGCAACCGATGTGGCGCGGACGCTTAGCGAGATTGCCGGCGGCGAGATCGTCGCTCGCGAATTGCCGAGACAGGACTGGATTCCCGCCCTCGTCGGCGGCGGCATCGGCACGAGCTACGCCGAACTGGTCGCCGCGATGTTCGACGCCCACAACGCCGGCCGCATCGATGTGGAACACGGCGTCGGCGAGATCAGACGCGGCAAGACCGATTTGCGCACGGCACTGTCGGCGCTGGTCGCGAACCGTGAGCGGGCCTAGAGCAATTCCGGGAAAAGTGTGAACGGTCTCCGTCCGGAATTGCATTAAAACAAAGAGTTAGAGCGGTTCGCCGTTCCGGAAACGGTGAAATGCGCTAGTCGGGATCGGGCTTGCGCGGCTTGCGTCCTGATTTGGCCAGCTTTTTCGCTTCAGCCGCGGCTTCTGCCTTGGCCAGTTCCTGTTCGGCAAAGTCGGCCTCGATCTTGTCGTCGTCGGTAGGCCAGGCCTTTGCATGCTTGGTCTCGACGACAGCGCGGGGCGTCGACGGTATCTCGATATGCTGGTCGTCGAATTTTTCGAGAACGGTGAAGCGGATATCGTTTTGCACGGCGCTGCCGTTCATAATATCGGCCAGGAACACGCGGATCTCGAATTCCAGCGCGGCGGCGCCGAAATTGGAAAACAGCACGAAGGGCTCGGGGTTCTTCAGCACCAGCGGATGGCTGCGCGCGATTTCCAGCAGGATGGCATGCACCTGCTTGACGTCGCTGCCATAGGCGACGCCGACCTTGATCTCGACACGGCCGAGCTTGTTGCGGTGCGTCCAGTTGCCGACAGCGTTGTTGATCAGGTTCGAATTGGGCAGGATCACCGACTGCCGCTGGAAAGTCTCGATCTCGGTGGCGCGCACGCTGATCTTCCTGACCGTGCCGCTGACGTCGCCGGCGACGATCCAGTCGCCGACCTTGAACGGCCGCTCGGCCAGAAGGATAAGGCCGGAGACGAAATTCGACACCACATTCTGCAAGCCAAAACCGATACCCAGGGAAAGCGCGCCGGCGACCAGTGCCAGGCTGGAGAGGTCTATGCCGGCGGCCGAGATGCCAACGAGCGCCGCCAGCGCGACACCGGCATAGCCGACCGCCAGCCGGATCGAGTTTCGCACCCCGGTATCGACCTTGCCGCGCGCCATCACGGAACCGTCCAGCCAGCCCTGGAACCAGCGCGTCAGGAAATAGCCGATGACGAAGACGACGATGCCCGAAAGGATGCCGGTGACCGAAATCGTCACCGACCCGATATTGATCCCGGTTGCCAGCTTGTAGGCCCAGGCCTGGATGTCGCCGGGCTGGAAGCCCCACATCAGCAGGATCAGCGGCAGGAAAACCAGCACGATCAGCAGATTGATGGCTACACTGACGACAAGGCCGAGCTGGTCGAGTGCCGTGTCTTCGTAGCTGGAATTGGTCGACAGCCAGCGCCCGACGGTGGTGTTGGCGAACGCCCCCTCCTCGCCGATCGCCTGCGCCGAGAGGAAGCCGATATAGGCGGTGATCAGCGCCGTGCCGGTGACCACGACCTGCAGCGAGACGAACAGCGCAAGGCCGATGAAGCCGAGCAAGGCGGCGGTGATGGTGAACAGGCCGAGCGCCAGTGCCAGGTAGCGCAGCCATGCCGGCCACGGTCGCCAGCTTCCGTCACGTGCCTTGAACGGCCGCAGCATCGCCATGAGGATCAGGATGATGCCGACGACAATGGTGGCGACGAAACTGCGCGCGATGGTCAGCGACAGCGGCGATCCCATCTTGTCGTTGATAATGGACAGGAACGTGTTGGCGCTGATGACCACGGCCATGGCCGTCGCCAGGCGCACCAGCCAGCGCGCCGGCCCGGTTTCGACAGGGATGAGACGCCAGTTCGGCAGTCGCGGAGACAGTGCCGCATTGGTCAGCCGGTTGACGCAGAACACCACCCCGATGGCGGTCGCCAGTGCATTGAGGAACAGGCCAATGTCGCCACGCAACACATTGTAATAGTTGAAAAAGAAGATGGTCGAGCCGAGAAACGCGCCGACCGCCAGCGTCGGCAGCAAGGTAGACCAGAAGGCCACCGACAAGCGGCTGAGATAGGACGGGTCTTCGTTGGAAGGATCTGCCTCAAACACGCGCCCGAACAGGCGCCTGCCGCCGACCAGCAGCACCAGCGCCAGCCCGAGCGCCACGAAGGTTGCCGCCAGAATGGCCTGGAACTTGAACTTGAAAGCGAAGCTCAGCCAGGACGATACCGCCTTGTAGAAATTGGCGTATTCGTCCTGGGCGTCGGAAAACACCTGCGGGCTCAGTGCGTCCGACAGGACGTAGCGCTTGGTCAAAAGGTTGCGGAACAGCTCGCTGCGCATATTGCCGATCTTGTCGATCAGCCCGCTGATACGGATCGACAGGTTCTGCGCGCTGGCGACGACCGCGTTGATCTCGGCCTTTTCCGACGCCAGTGCCTGGCGCTCGCCGGTCACGATGTCGGGCTCCTGCGGCTGGCCCGCGGCCGGCGGCGGGCCCAGCACGTCGATGCGATTGTTGATATCGGTCAGCCGCGGACGGAACGCCAGCGCACTGGTCAATGCCGCCCGCGACAAATCCTCCAGTTGCAGGCGTATGTCCACGAGCGAGGAATCGTCGTCACTGTCCTGCTGTATTTTCTTCTCGAGATCGTCGGTCTTGGCCGTCAGGCCTTGGATGACCTTCTGTTGATCGGTGATCAATCCGGCGGAGCCCTGACCAAGCGCCTGCGCCATCGCCTCGAACGAAGGCGGCGCCGAAATAACCAGCGCGAGGATCAGAATGAGGCGGAGCAATCTCAAAAGCATGATGTATTGGCGACTCACGGGCGGCAAAGGCATTCAAAAGCCTGTCCTTGATAAAGACGGCCATATCTTGGGGCAAGCCGTCGCATCCGATCGCGTTCGGATCGCGATCCGAGCGTCGGCCAGTCGAAAGGCAATGGCGCAATATTGGCTTTGCGGATACAGCCTGCTCTATAGTCTGCCGCATCGCCCGAACCGGATGACAATGATGGCAGAGTACTCGGCCTTTTCGCTGCTCGCGAACGCGCTCAAGGGAAACAAGGACTGGAAGCCGGCCTGGCGCAAGCCCGACCCGAAGGCTTCCTATGATGTCATCATCATCGGTGGCGGCGGCCACGGGCTCGCGACCGCCTACTATCTGGCCAAGGAACATGGCATCACCAATGTCGCCGTGCTCGAAAAGGGCTGGCTCGGCTCCGGCAATGTCGGCCGCAACACCACGGCCGTGCGCTCGAACTACCTGCTGCCCGCCAACACCCGCTTCTACGAACATTCGATGAAGCTGTGGGAGGGCCTGTCGCACGAGCTCAACTACAACGTCATGTTCTCGCAGCGCGGCTGCCTGAACCTGGCGCACACGCCTGGCCAGTTCGACGACTATGCAAGGCGCGGCAACGCTATGCGCCATCTCGGCGTCGACGCCGAACTGATGACGCCTGCCGAAATCAAGCGCCTGATCCCGGCGCTCGACATTTCCAGCGATGCACGATTTCCGGTGGTCGGCGGCCTGATGCAGCGGCGCGCCGGCACCGCCCGTCACGACGCGGTGGCCTGGGGCTATGCGCGCGGCGCCGACCGGCGCGGCGTCGACATCATCGAGAATTGCGAGGTCACCGGCTTCCTGCGCGATGGCGACCGCGTCACCGGTGTCACCACGTCACGCGGCGATATCCGCGCCAGGAAAGTGGCGGTCGCGGTGGCCGGCAGCACCGGGCGCGTCATGCAGTTGGCCGGCATCGAGACGATGCCGATCGAAAGCCATGTGCTGCAGGCCTTCGTGACCGAATCGCTGAAGCCTTTCATCGACACCGTGGTGACCTTCGGCATGGGCCATTTCTACATGTCGCAGTCCGACAAGGGCGGCCTTGTCTATGGCGGCGACATCGACGGCTACAACAGCTACGCCCAGCGCGGCAACCTGCCCATCGTCGACGAGGTGATGAGCGAGATGCTGGCGCTGTTCCCGGGCCTTGCGCGTGTACGCATGCTGCGCTCCTGGGGGGGCGTATGCGACATGTCGATGGATGGCTCGCCGATCATCACCACGGGACCCCTGCCCGGCATGTATCTCAATTGCGGCTGGTGCTATGGCGGCTTCAAGGCGACGCCGGCTTCCGGCTGGACCTTCGCCTGGACCATCGCCAAGGATGAGCCGCACGATTTCAACGCGCCGTTCACCCTCGACCGCTTCCACCGCGGCCTCGTCATCGACGACAAGGGCCAGGGCGCGAACCCGCGGCTCCATTAGGAAACATCCTGTGCTCATCACTTGCCCCTATTGCGGCCCGCGCGACGTCATCGAGTTCACCTATCAGGGTGACGGCAACCGCGAGCGTCCCGACCCCGCCTCGCAGAATTTCGAGGCCTGGAACGCCTATGTCTACGACCGGCTGAACCCGGCCGGCGACCACAATGAGATCTGGCAGCATTCCGGCGGCTGCCGCGCGCATCTCAGGGTCACGCGCAACACACTGACGCATGAGATTTCGAGCGTCGCCTTCGTGCGCGGCGACCATGTCTCGACCGCGCGCCGCAAGGCGGAGGACAAGGCATGAGCCCGCGCCGCACCGACACTGGCGGCCGCGTCGACCGGCTGAAGACGATCCGTTTCACCTTCGACGGCGTCGCCTACACCGGCCATGCCGGCGACACGCTGGCGTCCGCGCTGCTGGCCAAGGGCGTCACGCTTTTCGGACGCTCGTTCAAGTACCACCGCCCACGCGGCCTGCTGACTGCTGGTGTGGAGGAACCCAACGCGCTGGTGACGGTGCTGAAGGGCGAGGTGCGCGAACCCAACATCCCGGCGACCATGGTCGAGATCCACGACGGGCTTGTGGCGATCAGCCAGAACCGCTTCCCGTCGCTGGCCTGGGACGTCAATGCCGTCAACCAGCTCGGCGGCAAGATCCTGTCCGCCGGCTTCTACTACAAGACCTTTATGGGGCCGGTGATCGGGCCGCTCAAGGGCACGCGTTTCTGGATGTTCTGCGAGCATTTCATCCGCCGTGCCGCCGGTCTCGGCAGCGCCGGTTCGGCGAAGGATTCGGCCCGCTATGAGCGCATGAACGCCTTTTGCGACGTGCTGGTGGTCGGCTCCGGTCCCGCCGGCCTGATGGCCGCCAAGGCCGCCGCCGATCAGGGGGCACGCGTCATGCTGGCCGATCTCGAGCCGCGTTTCGGCGGCTCGACCAACTGGTCCGAGGAAACCATCGATGGCGCGCCGGCCGCCGATTGGGCCCGCCGCACCGTCACTCAGCTCGAAGGCCGCGACAATGTCCGCCTTTTGCCGCGCACCACGGTCTGGGGCTACTACGACAGCAACACGCTTGCCGCGCTCGAGCGGGTCAGCGACCACAAGGAACAGCCCGCCAAGGGCGAGCCGCGCCATCGTTATTGGGCAATCCGTGCCAAATCCGTGGTGCTGGCCACCGGCGCCTTCGAGCGGCCGCTGGTCTTCCCGGGCAATGACAGGCCGGGCGTGATGCTGGCCCATGCCGCCGAGCGCTACGCCAACGAGTTTGGCGTGCTGCCGGGCGAGCGAATCGCGCTGTTCACCAACAATGACAGCGCCTATCGCGCGGCCATCTCCCTGAAGAAGGCGGGGGCGGCAATCGTCGCCATCGTCGACGTCCGGTCCGAGCTTTCGCCCGAGATGCGCAAGCTGGCCACCGAAGCCGAAGCCGAGATCTTTGCCGGTCACGCCGTCGTCGCCACCGAGGGCGGCAAGGCGCTTTCCGGCTTCAAGGTTCAGCGTTTCGACATGGTCACCGGGGCGCTCACCGGTGATGAGCGAAGCATCCATGCCGACTGCCTGCTGATGTCGGGGGGCTGGTCGCCGACCATCCAACTGGCCAGCCAGGCCGGCGCCAAAGCGGAATGGAATGCCGCGCGGCAAGCCTTCCTGCCGCCAAGGCCGACACAGAAATGGGTCGGGGCCGGCGCCTTCACCGGCAGTTTTTCGACGGTCGAGGCGATCGCCGAAGGCCGCGCCGCCGGTCTTGCCGCCGCGGGTGGAACAGGCACGCCCGCGGCATTGCCCACTGTGGAAGCCGTGGCCGGCGACCCCGATCCGGCGCCCGTCTTCGAGATCAGGGCCAAGGGCAAGAGCTTCGTCGACTTCCAGCATGACGTGACGGCTGAGGATGTAAGGCTGGCGCACCGCGAAGGTTTCGTCTCGGTCGAGCACCTGAAGCGCTACACCACGCTTGGCATGGCGACCGACCAGGGCAAGAGCTCCAACATTCCCGGCCTTGCCATCATGGCCGAGGCGCTGGGCAAGCCGATCCCGGAAGTCGGCACGACACGCTTCCGGCCGCCCTTCGCGCCGGTGTCGATCGGCTCGCTTGCGGCCGAGCGCTTCGGCGACCTGAAGCCTGAGCGGCTCACGCCGATGCATGACTGGCACCACGACAACGGCGCGACCATGTACTCCGCCGGCCTCTGGTACCGGCCGATGATCTACGGGCTTTCAGGCGAAACGATCGAGCAGGCCTATGTGCGCGAGGCCAGGGCGACGCGCGAAAGCGCCGGCATCGTCGATGTCTCGACACTGGGCAAGATCGCCGTGCAGGGACCCGACGCCGCCGCCTTCCTCGACCGCGTCTACACCAACATGTTTTCGACGCTCGCCGTCGGCAAGGCGCGCTACGGGCTGATGCTGCGCGAGGACGGCTTTGCCTTCGACGACGGCACCACCTGGCGGCTCGGCGAACAGGATTTCCTGATGACCACCACCACGGCCAACGCCGGCAAGGTGATGCAGCATCTGGAATATTTCCTCGACGTGATCTGGCCGGAGCTGAAAGTCCATGTCACCTCGGTGACCGACGAATGGGCGGGTGCCGCGATCGGCGGACCGAAGGCCAGGCAGATCCTGGCTGCTTGCGTCACCGGCACCGCCGTCGACAATGCGACCCTGCCCTTCATGGGCATCGTGCGCGGCGAGATAGCAGGCGTTCCGGTGATGATTTGCCGGCTGTCCTTCTCCGGCGAAATGGCCTTCGAGGTCTATTGTGGTGCCGGCCATGGCACCCACGTCTGGGAAGCGCTGATCGAAGCCGGCAAGCCGTTCGGGCTGGTCACCTACGGGCTCGAGGCACTGGGCACGATGCGCATCGAGAAAGGCCATGTCACCGGCGCCGAGATCGACGGCCGCACCACGGCGCGCGACCTGCATCTCGACTGGATGCTGTCGAAGAAGAAGCCGTTCATCGGCTCGGCCATGATGGACCGCGAAGGCCTGATCGCGTCCGACCGCCTGGAGCTGGTCGGCCTGATCGCACTGGACAACCGGCCGCTCAATGGCGGCGCGCACATTGTCGAGGCGTTGGACGAGGCCAATCCACACGGCTCGATCGGCCACATCACCGCCTGCTGCTATTCGCCTGCGCTCGGCAAGCATATCGCGCTGGCGCTGGTCGAGGGCGGCAAGGCGCGGCACGGCACGCGTGCCCACGTCTCCGATCCCTTGCGCAACCGCTTCGGGCCGGTCGAGATCGTCTCCAACCATTTCTACGATCCGGAAGGGACCCGCATGCATGGTTGAGCGTCAATCCCCCCTCGAGCCGGAATTCCATGTCGGCTCGCACGGTAATTTCGAACATGGCGTCGAGATCCTCCTGACCGAAACGAGGCCGGGCTCGATCGTGCAGCTCGCCGCCTGGCCGGGAGAGGAGAAGAAGTTGATCGCGGCCATACGCACCGTCACCGGGCTGGCGTTGCCCGACGGCGCCGGCGGTGGCCTGAGCGAGGGCGCGAAATCGGTGTTCGGCTTCGCACCGGGGAAATTCACCGTGGCCGACGAAGCCGAAGGGTTGGCCGCTTCCTTTGCCAAGGCGGTGACGCCGGCCATCGGCACGGTGACGGACCTGTCGCATGGCCGCACCGCCATCCGCATCGCCGGACCGAAAGCAGAGTGGGTTCTGGCGAAATTCTTCGCCATCGACTTCGCGCTGCCGGCCTTCCCCATCGGCACGGGCCGCTCGACCACCCATCACGACGTCTTCGCCCAGATCCAGCGCACCGGCGCCGACCAGTTCGACATCTATGTCTTCCGCTCCTTCGCGCGTTCGTTCTGGAAGGCGCTTTGCCATGCCAGCGAGGAAGTCGGCTACGAAGTACAATAGGCGGCGGCGACGTATGGCCGCTCGCCCGTCGCTCCTGACCTCCGTTGCTTCTGGCCTCCCCGTTGCTTCTGGCCTCAATGCCGGCCGGTTCTGCCGCTAGAGAATCCTGCCGCGGGCGCCCATGATGGAATCACGTGGCCGCCCAAACGGTCCAAGGGATACAAAATCCCGTCTTGAGAGTCGGCGCATTCGTTTGGTTCGAACATCCCCATGACCGCAGAAATATCCGCCGGCGCCACGGATCGCGCCGAGGTGTCGGCCAGAGCCTTGCTTCTGCTGCCGCTGACGGTCGCTTGCGGCGTGTTCATGACCAGCCTCGACCAGAACGTCGTGGTGACGGCGCTGCCCGGCATCGGCGAAAGCCTCGCCCGCCCGCCCAGCCAGCTTGGCCTCTTGATCACCGTCTATGTCGCCAGCCTGATCATCTCGATGCCGCTCGGCGGCTGGGCGGCCGACCGCTTCGGCCTGCGCAATGTCTATTGCTTTGCCTTGCTGGTGTTCGCCACCTCGTCGGCACTCTGCGGCCTGTCGAACGACATCTGGACACTGGTCGGTGCCCGCGCGCTGCAGGGATTTGGCGGCGCGCTGATGGGCACGCTCGGCCAGGTCGTCATCCTGTCGAGTTTTCCGCGCAACCGGACGCTGAAGATCAACATGTACATTTCCGTGGCCAGCCAGACCGGCCCGCTGGTCGGGCCGCTCGTGGGCGGCGCGCTGACCACCTACATTTCCTGGCGCTGGATCTTCTTCATCAATGTGCCGTTCGCGCTGGCGGCGGCAATCCTTGCCGCCTCACTGTTCCCGACAGTGACCAAGCCGGTGCGCACGCGCTTCGATTTTCCAGGCTTCCTGCTGGTCGGCAGCGGCATGATCCTGCTTGTCTTCGGCATGGACTCGCTCGCCGCCAAGGATGCCGCCGGCGGGATGATTGCCGGTGAACTGGCGCTGGCGGTCGTCATCCTGGCGATTGCCTCGCTCTACTGCCTGCGCGTGGCCAATCCCCTGCTCGACCTCAAGCTGCTGCGCATCCGCACCTTCCGCATCTCGTTCCTCACCGGCGGCGGCCTGGACACGATCGGGCTCAGTTCCGTCGCCTTCCTGCTGCCGCTGATGTTCCAGCTCGGCTTCGGCATGAGCGCGGTGCAGGCGGGATCGCTGACCTTCGTTGCCGCGCTCGGCTCGGTGGTCATGCGTTTCTTCATGCCACGCGTTCTCAACCGGTTCGGGTTTCGCCGCGTACTGGTCTTCAACACACCTGTTGTGGCAGTGATGGTCGCGGGCTTCGCCTTGATGCAGGCGACGACGCCGGTCTGGATCGTGCTTGGCTACATCTTTGTTTTCGGCGTCTTCCGCTCCATCCAGTGGGCCTCGACCGGAAACCTCGCCTATTCCGACATCGCCCCCGAACAGCTCGCCCGCTTCAGCGCCCTCTATTACATCCTCTGGCAGCTGGCGGTGGCCATCAGTGTCGGCCTTGCGGCGGCGATGCTGTCATTCCTGGCCGGCGGCGGCCCTGCCGTGACCAATGATTTCCGGATCCTGTTCGCGATCGAAGGCGTCATCACGCTCTGCGCGCTGCTCGCCTACCTCAAGCTGACGCCGCAGGACGGCGCCCATGTCAGCGGCCACGGCATGCAGATGAATACGGAATAGCCGACCGCCAAGTCCTTTCGGCGGCGCTCTATTCGCTGAACGTCACCCACTCTTCCAACGGCACGCGATCGGTGCGGAAGGCGTTTTCCGGCTTGGAGGTGTCTTCGTAACCAAGCGCCATGCCGCAAACGACGATCTCCTCGTCGGGAATGTTAAGCACCGGCCGGATCTGCCGGTGATAGGGCGCGAATGCGGCTTGCGGGCACGTGTGCAGGCCCCGGCCCCGCGCCGCGACCATGATGTTCTGTAGGAACATGCCGTAGTCGATCCACGAGCCCTGGTTGAGCCGGCGATCGATGGTGAAGATCATGCCGACCGGCGCGTCGAAGAAAACGAAATTGCGGTCATGCTGGGCGCGCATCTTGTCGACCTCGCGCCGACCGATGCCAAGCGCGCCATAGAGGCCGAAACCGTTCGCGCGGCGGCGGGTAAGATACGGCTCGAAGAACTGGGTGGGATAGTAGCGATACTCGTCCCAGTCGGCCTTTTCGGCGCGGATACCGGAATTCAGGATGGCATCCGATATCTGTTGCTTGGTCTCGCCCTTGGTGACGTAGACCTTCCACGGCTGCATGTTTGTGCCGGACGGCGCGCGCGCCGCAACCGCCAGAATGTCCCGGATGGTGTCGTCGTCGATCATGTCGGGCAGGAATGCGCGCACAGAACGGCGCGACATGATCGCCTCGTCGACGATCTCGGCATCACCCGCGACTCGAGCCTTCTTTTCCAGCATGGGCCGTCCCTTAGCCTTTTTGTCGATCGGACGTCCCCACTCGCCGCTCGCGGCGGAGCCTTTGCATGAACCACCAAAATCCTGCAAGCAAATCTTGAGCATTGGTGAAAATCCACTTGATTTTTTCACGAGCTTGATTTCTCATGAAATTAGGAATGAAATTTTCACGAAGAGAGCGTTTTGCCCTCCACTACCGCACGAACATTGCAGGGACCTGACGAACGCGTTCTGGCCGGCGACATCAGGGCGCTGCGCCGGGCACGCGGGCTGACGCTCGCCGAAATCGCGCTGAAGCTTGGCCGCTCGGTCGGCTGGGTCAGCCAGGTCGAGCGCGGCCTGTCGACGCCGTCGCTGAGCGATCTCAGGGCCTTTGCTGAACTGTTCGGCGTGCCGATCAGCCTGTTCTTCAGCCACGACGTGCCTGTCGAGAGTGAACGCGGCGTGGTGGTGCGCGCCGGCAGGCGCCGCACGCTTGGCACAAGCGAGACCGGCCTGGTTGAAGAACTCCTGTCGCCCGATCTCGGTGGCAGCTTCGAGATGGTGCGCTCGATCTTCGCGGCAGGCGCGGAGATGAAGACCGAGCAGCTGCGGCCGACCGAGGAAGCCGGCTATATCGCCTCGGGTATTTTCGAAATCGAGATAGCGGGCGTCTGGCACCGGCTCGGCGAAGGCGATTCCTTCCGCTTCGAAGGCAAGCCCTATCGCTGGCGCAATCCAGGCACCCAGCCCGCGGTGATCATCTGGGTGGTTTCACCACCCGTCTATTGAATGCATGTCGCCCAAAAGTGTGCCGCGGTTTTGGGATAACGACTTGCATCACAACAAAAATGGAAGCGCAACGCGCTTCAGCTTGGGAGAAGAACATGGCGGGTTTGCCGAGCACGGCGCGCGTGGTGATCATCGGAGGTGGCGTTGTCGGCACCTCCTCGCTCTATCATCTCGCCAAGTCAGGTTGGACCGATTGCGTGCTGCTGGAGAAGAACGAGCTGACGTCAGGCTCGACCTGGCATGCCGCCGGCAATGTACCGACCTTCTCCTCGTCATGGTCGCTGATGAACATGCAGCGCTATTCGACCGAGCTTTACCGGGGCCTGGCCGACGCTGTCGACTATCCCATGAACTATCACGTCACCGGTTCCCTGCGCCTCGCCCACTCCAAGGAGCGCATGCAGGAGTTCCAGCGCGCCAAGGGCATGGGCCGCTACCAGGGCATGGACATCGACGTGGTCGGTATCGACGAGATCAAGCGCCGCTATCCCTTCATCGAGACACACGATCTGGAAGGCGCGCTCTACGACCCGAGCGACGGCGACATCGACCCGGCGCAGTTGACCCAGGCGTTGGCCAAGGGCGCGCGCGACATGGGCGCCAAGATCATCCGCTTCTGCCCCGTCACCGGCGTGCGCCGTGAGAAGGATGAATGGGTGGTTGCCACGCCGCAAGGCGAGATCCGCTGCGAAATCGTCGTCAACGCCGCCGGCTACCGGGCCGCCGAGGTGGGCAAAATGTTCGGCCGCGAGGTGCCGATGATGGTGATGAGCCATCAGTATATCCTCTTCGAGGAAATCCCCGAACTGGCGGCATGGTCGAAGGAACAGGGCAAGAAGCTGCCGCTGCTGCGCGACGTCGATACGTCCTACTATCTGCGCCAGGAGAAGGCCGGCATGAATCTCGGCCCCTATGAGCGCAATTGCCGCGCGCATTGGGCCACCCTCAACGATCCGATGCCGGACGATTTTTCCTTCCAGCTCTTCCCCGACGATCTCGACCGGCTGGAACATTATCTGGCCGACGCCGTCGCCCGCGTGCCGATCCTGGGCACCGCCGGCCTGTCCAAGGTCATCAACGGGCCGATCCCCTATGCGCCGGACGGCAACCCGCTGATCGGCCCGATGCCCGGCGTGCCCAATGCCTTCGAGGCCTGCGTCTTCACCTTCGGCATTGCGCAAGGCGGCGGCGCCGGCAAGGTGCTGGCCGAATGGGTCACGCAAGGCCAGACCGAATGGGACATGTGGTCCTGCGACCCACGCCGCTTCACGTCCTTTGCCTCGGCGCCGGACTACTGTGTCGCCAAGGGCCTCGAAATCTACGGCAATGAATACGCCATCCAGTTCCCGCGCCATGCCTGGCCTGAAGGGCGCGACAGAAAACTGTCGCCGATCCACGACCGCACCAAGGCGCTCGGCGGCCGCTTCGATGCCTACAATGGCTGGGAACGCGCCACCTGGTATGCGAAAGACGGCGACGACATTTCCGAGGAAGCCACGCTGACCTTCCGCCGCGACGGGCCCTGGCAGCATCGCGTTCGTGAAGAGTGCCTGGCGGTGCGTGACGCCGCCGGCATCCTCGACCTGCCCGGCTTCTCGCGCTTCAACCTCGAAGGTCCCGGCGCCGCCGACTGGCTGAGCCTGCAGGTCACCGGACTGGTGCCGAAACCCGGCCGCATCGGCCTCGTCTATTTCGCCGACGACAAGGGCCGCATCGTCACAGAAATGTCCGTCGTGCGCCACGACGAGAATGTGATGACGCTGATCACCGCCGCGGTCGCGCAATGGCATGATTTCGAATGGCTGAAATCGCGCATGCCCAAGGACGCGCCATTCAAGCTGATCGACCGGACCGAGGAATTCTCCACTCAGATCCTGGCCGGCCCCAATTCGCGGAAAATCCTCGCCGAAGTCTGCGACGCAGACCTTACGTTGCCGTGGCTGACGCATCAGGAAACGAAGATCGCCGGCCGCTGGGCCAAGCTGGTGCGCGTCTCCTTCGCTGGCGAACTCGGCTGGGAAATCCACACCAGGGTCGACGACACATCAGCAATCTTCGACGCCGTCTGTGCGGCAGGACAACAGCATGGCCTGAGACCGTTCGGCATGTATGCGCTGGATTCGCTCAGGCTGGAAAAGGGCTACCGTACCTGGAAGGGCGATCTCTCGACCGACTATTCGATCTTGCAGGGTGGGCTCGAGCGCTTCGTCAAATGGGAAAAGCCCGACTTCCGTGGCAAGGCCGCACTGCAGAACGAGAAGCAGCAAGGCGTGAAGAAGCGTTTCGTCACCCTGGTCGTCGAGAACCCCGGCGATTGCGACGCGCCCTACATGTCGACGCTGTGGCACGGCGGACAGATCGTCGGCGAGACCACGTCGGGCGGCTGGGGCCATCGCATCGACAAGTCCATCGCGCTCGGCATGTTGCGCGTCGATTTGACCGAGCCCGGCACATCGGTCGAGGTCGAAATCTTCGGCGACCGTTTCAAGGCGGTCGTGCAGAAGGATGAACCGCTCTGGGATCCCAGGAACGAAAGACTGCGCGCATGAAGGCGGTCACCCTCACAGACGGCGGCATGGGCCAGGAACTGGTCCGGCGCAGCAAATCCGAGCCGACGCCGCTGTGGTCGGCCAGGGTGCTGATCGACGAACCCGATCTGGTGCGCGACCTGCACGCCGAATTCATCCGCGCCGGCGCCCGCGTGATCACCATCAACACCTATTCGGCGACACCCGAACGCCTGGCGCGCGAGGGCGCCGAGGACCTGTTCAAGCCGCTGCAGAAGCGCGGCATCGAACTGGCCAGGCAAGCTTGCGACGAAGCCGGCGACGCGGCGATCGCCGGCTGCCTGTCGCCGCTTTTCGGCAGCTACGCACCGGCGCTGACCATTTCCTACCAGGAGACGCTCGACATCTACCGCCGCATCGTCGCCGAGCAGGCGGATGGCGTCGATCTCTTCCTGTGCGAAACCATGGCGTCGGCCGATGAAGCGCGCGCGGCCGTCACCGCGGCATCGGAAAGCGGCAAGCCCGTCTGGGTGTCCTGGACGCTCGCCGACCACGGCACGCCAAGGCTGCGCAGTGGCGAAGCCCTCGCCGCCGCGTCCGCAGCGCTAGGCGACCTGCCGATCGCCGCACGGCTGGTCAATTGCTGCCGGCCCGAAGCCGTCAGCGCGGCACTGCCGGAACTGATCGCGCTCGGCGGGCCGGTTGGCGCCTATGCCAACGGCTTCACCTCGGTCGAGGCGCTCAAGCATGGCGGCACGGTCGAGGTGCTGCATGCCCGCCACGATCTCGATCCACCGGCCTATGCCGATCAGGCCATCGGCTGGGTCGAAGCCGGCGCAGAAATCGTCGGCGGTTGCTGCGAGGTCGGCCCTGCCCATATCGCGGCGCTGCGTGGCCGGCTCGAACAGGCCGGCTACCAGATCTCGGGAGTTCAATGATGCCAAAACCATCATCGCGCATTTCCGGCATCGTGCCTTCGGGCAAGGATGGCTGGGAAGTCCATTCCGCCGCCTGGGCCCGCAAGGAAGCCGGCGAGGACATCATCATGCTGTCGGTCGGCGACCACGATTTCGACACGCCTTCCCAAACGATCGAGGCCTGCGTCGCCGCGGTCCGCGGCAGCAATCACCACTACACACCGCTGCCTGGCCTGCCGCGCCTGCGCCAGGCGATGGCGGCAGCCTCCAGCGCCTGCACCGGCGTCGAGACGACACCGGATCAAGTGATCGCGACGCCGGGCGGCCAGGCGGCCCTCTACGCGGCCGTGCAGGCCGTGCTCGACCAGGGCGACCACGCCATCGTCGTTGCCCCCTACTACGCCACCTACCCCAACACGTTCAGTGCCGCGGGTGCCAGTTTCACCGTCGTCGAGACGCCGGCCGAGGATGGTTTCCAGCCGCACGTCGACATGATCCGCGCTGCACTCAAGCCCAACACGCGCGCCATCCTGATCAACACGCCGAACAACCCCACCGGTGCGGTCTATTCGCGAGAGCGGCTCGAACAGCTGGCCGAAATCTGCAGGGAGCACGACCTCTGGCTGCTGTCGGACGAGGTCTACTGGACGCTGGGCGGCGGCGAGCACATCTCGCCGCGCTCATTGCCCGGCATGGCCGAACGCACGCTGGTCATCAATTCCATGTCCAAGAGCCATGGCATGACCGGCTGGCGCATGGGCTGGCTGACCGGTCCTGAAGCGATGATCACGCTGCTCATCAATCTCAATCTGGTGACGACCTACGGCCTCCCGGCCTTCATCTCGGTCGCCTGCGCCGAGGCGCTGGAGAACCATTACGGCGTGAAGGACATTGCCGAGCGCTACGCGGCGCGCCGCACCGTCCTCCTCGATGCCGTGCGCGGCATGAATGACGTCAGCGTGCGCGGCTCCGAAGGCGGCATGTATGTCATGCTCGACATATCCGCGGTCGAACCCGACGACGAGAAATTCGCCTTCGCCTTCCTCGACAAGGAGAAGGTCGGCGTGATGCCGGGTTCCAGCTTCGGCGAAGCCGCCGCCGGCCACATCCGCATCAGCCTCTGCCAGCCGGAGCCCGTGCTGCAAGAAGCAGCAGCCCGGCTACGCCGTTTTGCTTCCACATATCGCCGCGAGGCCGCATGACCAAGACCATTCCCACCAAAACCATCCCCACCAAGGCCCGCGCGGTTATCATCGGCGGCGGCGTTTCCGGCTGTTCGGTCGCCTACCACCTGGCCAAGCTTGGCTGGACCGACATCGTGTTGCTTGAGCGCAAGCAGCTGACCTCGGGCACGACATGGCACGCCGCCGGCCTGATCGGCCAGTTGCGCGGTTCGCAGAACATGACTCGGCTGGCGAAATATTCGGCCGACCTCTACGTCAAGCTGGAAGCCGAGACCGAAGTCGGCACCGGCATGCGCCAGGTGGGCTCGATCACCGTGGCGCTGACCGAGGAGCGCAAGCACGAGATCTACCGGCAGGCGTCTCTGGCCCGTGCCTTCGATGTCGATGTGCGCGAGATTTCGCCCAACGAGGTCAAGGAGATGTATCCGCATCTCAACGTGTCCGACGTCGTCGGTGCGGTGCATCTGCCGCTCGACGGCCAGTGCGACCCCGCCAACATCGCCATGGCG
This sequence comes from Mesorhizobium sp. B2-1-3A, assembly GCF_006442655.1. NCBI lineage: Bacteria > Pseudomonadati > Pseudomonadota > Alphaproteobacteria > Hyphomicrobiales > Phyllobacteriaceae > Mesorhizobium > Mesorhizobium sp. B2-1-3A. The sequence continues at coordinate 31,608 of NZ_VFWK01000004.1, read as the reverse complement.
CTGGCCAAGGGCGCGCGCCAGCGCGGCGCCACCATCGTTGAGAATGTGAAGGTGACCAAGGTCCACACCAAAGCCGGCCGTGTCACCGGCGTGTCGTGGGCGCAAGGTGAAGACCAAGGCACGATCGAGGCCGATATCGTCGTCAACTGCGCCGGCATGTGGGCCCGGGAACTCGGGCGTCAGAACGGCGTCACCATCCCGCTGCACGCCTGCGAGCATTTCTATCTCGTCACCGAGCCGATCCCCAGCCTCTCCCGCCTGCCGGTGCTGCGCGTTCCCGACGAGTGCGCTTACTACAAGGAAGATGCCGGCAAGATGATGCTCGGCGCCTTCGAGCCGGTAGCCAAGCCCTGGGGCATGGACGGCATCCGCGAGGATTTCTGCTTCGACCAATTGCCCGAGGACATGGACCATTTCGAGCCGATCCTCGAAATGGGCGTCAACCGCATGCCGATGCTGGCGACCGCCGGCATCCACACCTTCTTCAACGGCCCCGAAAGCTTCACGCCTGACGACCGCTACTATCTCGGCGAGGCGCCGGAACTTCGGGGCTACTGGATGGCGACCGGCTACAATTCTATCGGCATCGTCTCTTCGGGCGGCGCCGGCATGGCGCTGGCGCAGTGGATCAACGATGGCGAAGCGCCCTTTGACCTGTGGGAAGTCGACATCCGCCGCGCCCAGCCCTTCCAGAAGAACCGCCGCTACCTCAAGGAGCGCGTCTCAGAAACGCTCGGCCTCCTCTATGCCGACCATTTCCCCTACCGGCAGATGGCGACGTCGCGCAACGTTAGGCGCTCGCCCCTGCATGAGCATCTGAAAGCGCGCGGCGCCGTGTTCGGCGAAGTCGCCGGCTGGGAGCGCGCCAACTGGTTCGCCCGCGAAGGCCAGGAGCGCGAATACCGCTATTCCTGGAAGCGGCAGAACTGGTTCGACAACCAGCGCGACGAGCATCTAGCTGTCAGGAACAAGGTCGGGCTGTTCGACATGACCTCGTTCGGCAAGATCCGCGTCGAGGGCCGCGATGCCTGTGCCTTCCTGCAAAGACTCTGCGCCAACGACATGGACGTGGCGCCGGGCAAGATCGTCTACACACAGATGCTAAACCAGCGCGGCGGCATCGAGAGCGATCTCACCGTCTCGCGCCTGTCGGATACGGCCTATTTCCTCGTCGTCCCGGGTGCCACGCTGCAGCGCGACCTCGCCTGGCTGCGCCGGCATGTCGGCGACGAATTCGTCGTCATCACGGACGTCACTGCTGCTGAAAGCGTGCTCTGCCTGATGGGCCCGGATGCGCGAAAGCTGATCCAGAAAGTCAGCCCCAACGATTTCTCCAACGAGAACAATCCGTTCGGCACGTTCCAGGAGATCGAGATCGGCATGGGCCTGGCCCGCGCCCACCGCGTCACCTATGTCGGTGAACTCGGCTGGGAACTCTATGTCTCGACCGAACAAGCGGCCCATGTCTTCGAGGCGATCGACGAGGCCGGCGCGGATGTCGGCCTGAAACTCTGCGGCCTGCATACGCTCGATTCCTGCCGCATCGAAAAGGCTTTTCGGCATTTCGGCCACGACATCACCGACGAGGACAATGTGCTGGAAGCAGGCCTCGGCTTCGCGGTGAAGACGGCCAAGGGCGAGTTCATCGGCCGTGATGCGGTGCTGAAGAAGAAGGAAGCCGGCCTGTCACGCCGGCTGGTCCAGTTTCGCCTGAAGGACCCGCAGCCCCTGCTCTTCCACAACGAAGCGATCCTGCGCGACGGCAAGATCGTCGGCCCGATCACCTCAGGCAATTACGGCCACCATCTCGGCGGCGCCATCGGGCTGGGCTATGTGCCCTGCCCGGGCGAGAGCGAGGCGGATGTGCTGGCCTCGTCCTACGAGATCGAGATCGCCGGCGAGCGTTTCGCGGCGGAAGCCTCGCTGAAGCCGATGTATGATCCGAAGGCGGAACGGGTGAAGATGTAGCGCCTCTTTCTTCTCCCCTTGTGGGAGAAGGTGGATCGGCGCGCAGCGCCGAGACGGATGAGGGGTGCGTGACGAAGCGCGGCGTGAAAAGATCGAAGGATCTCAAGCGCTTACTTCTGCAAAGCAGAGATCCTTCGCGCACCCCTCATCCGACCTCGCTTCGCGAGGCCACCTTCTCCCACAAGGGGGAGAAGGGAAAGTCGCGCATCCTTCAAAACCTTTCCAGCTTCGCCCGCACCTTTGCCAGAAACGCCGCTCTCGTTGCCGGCGTCGAGGCATCCATCAGATAATGCGCCAGGAAAAACGTCTTGCAGCGTGTCGCGCACAGCGCCCGCATGCCGCGCAACAAGGTCTTGCGTCCGGGCTGCCCGACGACGACGCTCCACCAGGTCGGCGCGCCGCAGGTGGTGATGACGCCGACCTTGGTCACATGCCTCATCAGCGATGTGATCCGCCCCTTGCCCGCCGGCAGCTTGAAGGCGACATCGGTCGCCCACACCCGGTCAAGCCAGCCCTTCAGCATCGCCGGCAGCCCGTACCACCAGGTCGGATAGACGAACAGGATCGCTTCAGCCCAGGCGAGCAGTTCGAAATACGGCTTCAGCGCGGGATCGCGCGGCGCCTGGTCATTATAGGTACGCCGCTCGTCGCAACCCATCACCGGATCGAATTTCTCGGCGTAGAGATCGAGCAGCCGCACCTCCCAGCCCCTTGCCTTCAGCACGTCGAGAGCGGTGTCGCGGACCGCTGCGCAAAAACTCTCCGGCACCGGATGGCAATAGACCACGAGGACCCGCATCAGAACGCATCCATGCTCGCCGCGACCTTCGTCATGAACGACTTCCGTGTTTCATCGGTCGACAGGTTCATCGCGTAATGCGCGAGGTAAGTCACCGGCGCGCCGGGCTTTACCGTCGCGCGCAGCATGCGCTTGATCAGCCTGCGCGGCGGATCGCCCATCAGCACGGCGCGAAACCGGCTGCCGCCATAGGTGGTGACGGCCGCGACCTTCCTGATGTTGTGCAGCGACGGCTGCACTTTGCCGTCGACCAGCCTGAACGACACGCCAGGCAGGAAGACGCGATCGAAGAAGCCCTTCAGGATCGCCGGGAAGCCGTAGTTCCACACCGGATAGGAAAGCACCAGCGCATCGGCCCGCAGCAGACGTTCGACATAGGGCGCCGCGGGGTCCGCGGAGCCGCGCTGGTCGTGATAGTCCAGCCTCTCCTGACGCGTCAGCCTTGGATCGAAATTCTCGGCGTAGAGGTCGCAATCATCGATCGTATGGCCCGCCGCCATCAGCCGCTCGACGACCAACCGGTGCAGGCCGGCATTGAAGCTGGTCTCGACCGGATGGGCGTAGAGGACGAGGATGTTCATCAGCCTGCCTTTTGCAGCCCCTTGAACAAGAAGGTTCGCCCCGAACGATAGTCGTAGTCCGGATTTTCCCAGGCGATCATCTTGCCGGGGTTGAGCAGGCCTTGCGGGTCCGTCTCGCGCTTGAAGGCGAGCTGCACGGCATCCGTCTGCTTCATGCCGCCCTCCTCCAGTGTGTAGCGGTGCGGATTGAAGATCGGGCAGCCATTCTCCTCATGCAGCCGCACGATCTCGTCGAGCCGCGCCTCGGTGGTGAATTTCACCAATGGCAGGCCGAAACAGGTGATGTTGCCGTCGAGCCGCACGAATTCGAGATGCGAAAATACTTCGTCCGGAAACATCGCATCCATTTTCTCGACCAGCGCCAACTGGTTGGGAAAGGGATAGAGCGATTGCAGATAGGTGATATCGGGATCGACACGCAGTGCCCTGAGCGTGGTGTGGTTCCAGGCCAGCTCATAGGCCGGCGGCAGGCCTCTTTTCTCCTCCGGCGTCGCTGTGGCCGCGTTGAAGATGACCTCACCGCCGGCGCGCCGGGTGAAGGCAAGGAAGGCATCCAGCCCATGCTGCGCCACCATGACGACGCAGATGCTTTGACCCTCCCTGAAAAACTTCTGGTGCCGCTTGAAATAGAGCTGCGGCACGGGTGCGGCAATCGGGGTGATCAGCTTGGTCAGGATCCCGTCCTGGCACGCCAGCGCATTGCCGTAGCGCGCCGCGTCCATGAATGCATCGAAGCCGACAATGACATCGACCCACTCATAGGCCGCGGTCAGCGGCATCTCGACCTCCGTGATGATGCCATTGGTGCCGTAGGCATGGGTCACCTTGTGCAAATCCTCGCCGGTGAGTTCGAGCGCTTTCGGCTCGGCCTCCATCGTCACCACGCGCAGGCGAAGCACATTGCCGAAATCGCGCAACCCGCCGAAATTGATCGAGCCGACGCCGCCCGAACCGCCGGCGATGAAGCCGCCGATCGAAGCCGTGTTGTAGGTCGAGGGCGAGAGCCTGAGTTCCTGGCCGGAATGCGCCCGCGTCGCCTTGTCGATATCGGCCAGCACCGCGCCCGGCCCCGTCACCACGCGCCCCGGCGCGATCGACTTGATCTCGTTCATCTCTGCGAGGTTGAGCACGACACCGCCCGACAGCGGCATTGCCTGGCCGTAATTGCCGGTGCCGCTGCCGCGCGGCGTCACCGGAATGCCATGCCGATGACAGGCGGCCAGCACGCGGATCAGTTCGGCCTCGGTTTTCGGCGTCACAATCAGGTCGCCGGTGACATGGTCGAGCTGCCGCTTCAGCACCGGGCTGTACCAGTAGAAGTCGCGGCTCTTCTGCTGGACGATGGCCGGATTATCGTCGAGCTTTATCCCGTCGAGATCGCGTTTAAGCGCCGAAACGTCCATCATTCCACCATCAGTTCGTCGAGCTCGGCATAGTCGGGCAATTGCCGCTCGATCGCGCGTCCGGCACGCACGACGATGCGATCCGATTCGGGCCGCGACAGCAATTCCGTCCAGCTACGACCTTTGAACAGAATGAAATCGGCACCGCCGCCGGCGGCAAGCGTGCTTAAGCCATCAAGCCGCATCACCTTGGCCGGCGTCGAGGTGACCGCTTGCGGCCAGTCGGCGACGGGATGATCGAAATGCAGGATGCGCGTCGCCATCCGGTAGACCTCCAGCATGTCGAGGTCGCCATAGGCATAGAAAGGATCGCGTGTGTTGTCGGATGCGACCGCTACCGGAATGCCCCTCACCTTCATCTCATGCAGCAGCGTGACACCGCGCCAGCGCGGCGTGGTGGCGTCGCCACGCCGGTCCTGCAGATAGAGATTGCACATCGGCAGAGAAACGATCGCCAACCCGGCCTTCGCCACCTTGTCCAGCGTGTCCAGAACCTCGAGATCGGGCTGCCGTGCCAGCGAGCAGCAATGGCCGACGAGGATATTGCCCTCGAAGCCGCTCCAAAGCGCTGCCTCGGCGATCTTCTTCAGCGAGATGGCGGCAATGTCGTCGGTCTCGTCGGCATGGAAATCGAGGTCGAGCCCATGCTTGATCGCCTGCGCGAAAACATGGTCGAGCAGCTCTTCCAGGTCCGGTACCATATAGGTGACGACGCCGAGCACGCCCTTGGCGGCGGCCACCCGCTTCGCCAGCCTGTCGAACCATTTCTTGTCGCGCACGCCCTCGATGCCGAGCAGGCAGGCGCCCTGCAACTCGATGCGGCCGCGCCATGTCTCGCGCATCGTCTCGAACACCGGCCAGGAGATTTCCTCCTGCGGCGCGACGCTGTCGAGATGGGTGCGCAGTGCCCTGGTGCCATGCGCATAGGCCGAGCGCAGTGAAAAATCCATGCGCCGCGCCACGTCCTGCGCGCTCCAGCGCGCGACGCGGTCGGCGCCGGTGGCGTTCAGGGCTCCCATGAAAGTGCCGTCGGGATTGGGTTTTCGCGGCCAGATATGGCCCTTGTCGATATGCGTATGGCAGTCGACGAAACAGGGCAGGATGATGCGGCCGTGAAGGTCGATCGCATCGGCGGGCGCCTTCGATCGGCCATGCGCGGCGATGCTGGAAATCTTGTCGTCGGCGACAGAAATATCGGCGAGCGCAAAGCCATCGCCGTCGAAGGCCGCGACAAGTCCGGGCGTCAGCGACGCATGAACGCGAGCGTCGGCGAGATGGTATGAACCTGTGTTCGGAATCAAGGACCTACCGCTCCTGCTTCAGCGCGCTTTCGTGCCAGCGCCGCAGAATGAGATGCGAAATCAGCGACAGCACGAGGAAGATCAGGATGCCGGTCAGCGAGATCAGGAACAGTGCCGCGAACAGCCTTGGCGCGTTCAGCCGGTAGCCGGCCTCGATGATGCGCGAGGCAAGTCCCGACGACTGGCCGGTGGTGCCGGCGACGAACTCGGCCACCACGGCGCCGATCAGCGACAGGCCGCCGGCGATCTTCAGCCCACCGAGGAAATATGGCATTGCCGCCGGCAGCCTGAGATAGCGCAATTGCTGCCAGCGCGTCGCGCCGTTGAGCTTGAACAGGTCGCGCAGATTGCGGTCGACGGAGTTCAGGCCAAGCGTGGTGTTGGACAGGATCGGGAAGAAGGCGACGATCCAGGCGCAGAGCAGAAGCTTGGTCGTCTGGTTGTTCACATAGATGTTGATCAGCGGAAAGATCGCCACGATCGGCGTCACCTGCAACACGATGGCAAAGGGGAAGAACGACATCTCCACCCATTTCGACTGCGCGAACAGCACCGACAATCCAACACCGCCGATGACGGCCAGGGCAAGGCTGAGGAAGGTGATGCGCAACGTGACCAGCAACGAGGAGAACAGCAGGCCGGCATCGTTGTAGAGCGTCTGCAGTACCACGCCGGGGCGCGGCAGGATATATTGCGGGATCTCCTTCCAGACGCAGATGCGGTCCCACAGCCAGATCGCCAGGACCATGATCGCCAGCGGCAGTACCCAACGGCCGACCCGCTCGAGCCGCTCCTGGCGCACCCGGCGCGCTTCCTCGGGGTCGAGTTTCAACGTGCCGTCAATGACCGTCATGATGCGAGCCCGCTGTTGAATTTATGGCGCTGACCAGCACGTCGGAGGCTTGCCGGCAAAGGGCCGCATAGTCGGGCGAGGTGCGAAACGCCTCATCGCGCGGATAAGAGGCCTCGATGGCAAGTTCGTCGAAGACCCGGCCCGGCCGCGCCGCCATCACGACGACGCGGTTGGAAAGGAACACGCTCTCAAAGACGCTGTGGGTGACGAAGACGACGGTGAAGCGTTCGTCCTGCCACAGCTCCAGCAGATCGTTGTTGAGCTTGAAGCGGGTGATCTCGTCCAGTGCCGCGAACGGTTCGTCCATCAAAAGCACGCGCGGCTTGGTCACCATGGCCCGCGCGATGGACACACGCATCTTCATGCCACCGGACAGTTCGCGCGGCACGGCATTCTCGAAGCCGGTCAGGTGAACCCGCGCCAGCATCTCATGTATCGCCGGGGCAGCCTTGGCGCGGGAAACGCCTTTCAGCCTCAGCGGCAGCCAGACATTGTCGAAGACGCTGGCCCAGGGCAGCAGCGTCGGCTCCTGGAAGACGAAGCCGATATTGGCGCGGTCGAGCGAACCGCCGCCGCGCCAGTCGAGCACGCCGGAGGTCGGTGTCGACAGGCCGGCGATCAGCCGCAGCGCCGTCGACTTGCCGCAGCCGGACGGGCCGAGCAGGCTGAGGAAATCGCCTTCCCGGATCGTCAGGCCGACATCGCTCAGCGCCGTCACGCCGTTGGAAAACACCTTGCCGACGCCGCGCAGCGCCAGCAAGGTCGGAGCGATATCCGATGCCGGCACTTGCGCCACCTTTTCCCCTATCATGCCCAGGCTGGCCTATTTCTTCAGCTCGAGCCCGACGCCTTTGTTGACGAAGGCCAGCGTGTAGCCCTTGGTGATGTCGATGCCTTCAGGCGTGACCTTGGCCTTGACCATCTTGTCGTAGAAACTCTTGATGCGCGCGTCGGTCATGGCGCCGATGCCGAGCTTTTCAGTATCGCCGGAATCGGCGAGGCCGAACTTCTTCATCTGCTCGATCGAGAAGGCGATCTGCTCGTCGCTCATGTCAGGATTGTCTTTCTTGATCATGTCGTTGGCGGCCTTGTTGTCGCCGTAGAGGTACTTGTACCAGCCCTTGGCCGAGCCATCGACGAAGCACTGGACCACTTCCGGCTTCTTGTCGATCGTGTCCTGCATCACCTCGATCGTCGTCGAGTAGGTGTCCCAGCCATAGTCGGCGAGCAGGAACTGGTTCGGCACGAAGCCGCCTTCCTTCTTGACGGCGAACGGTTCCGAGGTGACGTAGCCCTGCTGGATCGACTTCTTGTTGGCGATGAAAGGAGCAGTGTTGTAGGTGTAGGGTGCGCGCTTGGCGGCGTCGAAGCCGAGCGCCGTGACCATCCACTGGAAGAAGGTCTGCACGCCTTCGTCGCCAAGAATATACTGGTCGGCGTTCTTCAGGTCCTCCCATTTGTCCAGCCCCTCGCCGGGGTGGGACATGATGACCTGCGGATCCTTCTGGAAATCGGCGGCCACGACGCGCATCGGGATGCCTTGCTGGACGGCATCGAAGGCCGACAGCAGATTGCCGCCCATGTAGAAATCGAGCTTGCCGGCCAGCAGCATCGGCCGGCCAGCGACCTGCGGACCACCCTGCATGATGGTGACGTCGAGGCCGCAAGCGGCATAGGTGCCGTCCGCCACGGCCTGGTAATATCCGCCATGTTCCGGCTCGGCCAGCCAGTTGGTGCCGAAGGTCACCTTTTCATTCGCCGCGGCCCCCAGTGTGCTAGCGGCAAGCAAGGCCACCACCGCCACCGAGGTCTTCTGTTTTGCGTACATCGACAACCACCCTTTGTTTGCTCCGGCGCGCCTCGCGCCAGGCTCGACACCAAAGATTCAAGAAGCAAGACACATGCCACCGGCGTCTCGCGCCGGGACCCGCCCGCCTGCACCACAGCCATCTGCGAAAGCCGGAAAGGTCGTGCTGCACCGGAGGCATCGTGCCTATTTTTTGAACGCCTGTCCACAATTGCACCGGCGCCATCCCGGGCCATCTTGAAGCTGTAGTGAATACGGCCTTAGGCTGGCGGTATCCAGGAGATTGCCATGTTCAGATTCCTCACACCCAAGTCGATCAAGCCTCCCTTTGCCCGCTACAGCCACGGCGTTGAAGTGCCCGCCGGCAAGCGGCTGGTGCTGTGCTCGGGCCAGGTCGCCATCACGGCGGACGACCAGATCCCCGAGGATGCCGGCGCCCAGGCCGAGCTCTGCTTCCGCAACATCGAGGCGATTCTTGGAGAGGCCGGGATGGGACTTGGGGATATCGTGCGCATCAACGCCTACGTCACCGACCGCGCGCACCTGCGGCCCTATATGGATGTCCGCGACCGGCTGTTTTCAAGCCCAGCACCGGCCTCGACGCTGATGATCGTTTCCGGATTTGCCCGCCCCGAATTCAAGGTCGAGGTCGAAGCCATCGCCGCCGGGTAAGAAGCGCTAGTGAAACCCTACGAATCGACAGTCCAATAGTCTAAAGTCACGCGAAGTTGGCGCTGCCCCTCATCCGCCTGCCGGCACCTTCTCCCCGTATAGAGACGGGGAGAAGGGAAGCGCTCCGACGCTGGCGATCCCCCTCTCCCCGTTCTTCACGGGGAGAGGGTAAGGGTGAGGGGCAGCGCCGACGCCAAATCAGTTCCGTCGAGGCACAAAATGAACGATACAAAAAGACGCGTCTGGTGGGGTGACTACCGGACCACAGAATACGCCTCGATCGATCCGGAGGCGACGATCGCCGTCCTGCCGGTGGCGGCGATCGAGCAGCACGGCCCGCATCTGCCTGTCTCGACCGATACCTCGATCATGAACGGTATGCTCGACACGGTGATCGCCCGCCTGCCCGGCGATCTGGACATCCGCATCCTGCCGGTCCAGGCGGTGGGCAAATCGAACGAGCATCTGCATGCGCTGGGCACGCTCACTTTGCCGGCAACGACACTGGTCGAGGCCTGGACCGAACTTGGCGCGTCGATCGCGCGCGCCGGCGTGCGCAAGCTCATCGTCGTCAATTCGCATGGCGGCAATGAAGAGATCATGGGCATCATCACGCGCGAATTGCGGGTGCGCGAAAAGATGCTGGCGGTGAAGACGAGCTGGCAGCGTTTTGGCCGGCCGGCCGGCATGTATGCCGAGCTCGAGGATCGTCACGGAATCCATGGCGGCGATGTCGAGACCTCGCTGATGCTGCACTTCCGGCCGGATCTCGTCGACATGGCCAAGGCCGAGAATTTCGTTTCCAACGTCGCCAGGGCCGAGAAGGAATTCTCGCTGCTGCGCCATACCGGCACCCATGCCTTTGCCTGGATCGCAGGCGATCTCAACCCGAACGGCGTGGTCGGCAATGCCAGCATCGCCACGGCGAAAAAAGGCCGGCTGACCGCGGAGCATCAGGCCGACGGCTTCATCAGCCTGGTCAGGGATGTGCGCAAGGCAAAGCTCGCCGATTGGCTGAAGTAGCCGCCTGGTCACAATCGCGCCTTCGCAAAAAAGACTCCCGCTTATGAGATTTTGACAAACTTTGCCAAAATAGATCATACTGGACGGGATATGGAGGCCAATATGGCAACAATGAACGTATCATTGCCCGATCCGATGAAGGATTGGGTTGAGGCGCAAACCGAAACGGGTCGCTACGCCAACGCGAGCGACTATGTGCGCGATTTGATCCGTCGGGATCAGGAGCGCAACGACAAGATTGCCGCCATGCAGCGCTTTGTCGATGACGGCTTGAAGAGTGGCATCGGCAATCGATCCAAGGACGCGCTTTTTACCGAGGCGGTCAAACGCGCTGGAAAGTCACCCGGCAACGGGTAATGGGGTTTCGCCTTTCTTTAGCAGCGGAAGAGGACATCGTCGGTATTGCCGAGCAAGGGGTGCGCCTGTTTGGTGCTGTGCAGGCCAGACAGTATCATGACGAGTTGTTCGCGATCTTCGACCTGATCGCTGCCAGTCCCCGAATGGCGCGGGAGCGGCTTGAATTGTCGCCACCAATGCGCGTCCATCCCTTCAAGGCCCATCTTATCGTTTACCAGATCGAAGCCGACGGCGACGTGTTCATTGTTCGGGTACGCCACGGGCACGAAGATTGGGCGCATGAAGGCACTCGATAATCCAGCAACGATGCATGGGCACGGCTAGGGCAATTCCAGGAAAAGTGTGTAACGGTTTTCCCGGGACAAGCGCGTAGCGCTTGCCCTTGGGAATTGCGTAAAAACAAATAGTTAGAGCGGTTCTGCGATTTCGTGAAACGCTGAACCGCTCTAGCTGTCGATCTTCAGCTCGAACGGCGTGCCCTCAAACGCGTCGGCGCCGCGCCCGATCGACTGGATCGCCTCGATCATTCGGCCATCGCGCTCCAGCAGCGCGTCGGCCACCGCAATCAAGCGCGGATTGGGTGTCGCCGAGGGCGACAGTGTCCGCAGCGTCCTGGCCAGTTCGACCTCGTCGCGCTTCGGCGCGAGCGCGGCGGCGATGATGTAGGCCGAAGCCGTCGAGCGGCTGATGCCGGCATAGCAATGCACGACCATGGGCTTCGCCCGGTCCCAGCGGCGTGCAAAATCGAGCAGGGTGCGGACATGCTCCTCGCCCGGCATGGTCATGTCGTCCTGAGCCACCGCGATATCGTGCATGACCAGATGCAGATGATTTTCCCTCGATATCGACGCCGGACGCGTCACATCCGTCCCGATGGAGAGCAGCGATAGCATGCGCTCGGCACCGGTCCTGGCCACCGTTTCCTCGATCTTCGACAGCGAACAGACATGGATCATGGTGTTAAACCCCTTGATCGATCCTCGCGCAGCGTCGCCCAATCGGCAAGGGCCGATTCGAGCCGCAGCCATTCCTCCTGACTTCCCGGCAGGCCGGCGCGCAGGACATGCGGCCGGCCGGAGAAATGCCGAAGCAGGACGCCACGCTCGCCAAGCGCTGAAAACAGGCCGGCGGCATCCGGCAGGCTGAGATAGCGGAACAACGTGGTGCCGCCCGCGACAGGCACGCCGAAACGGTCGAACAATGAGTCCAGCCGCGCCGCCGCGTCCGCCAGGGAGGCCCGCATCGTTTCCTGCCAACCGAGATCGGCAAGCGCGCGGATGCCGTATTCCAGCGCCGGGCCGGCAACAGCCCATGGCCCGAATTGCGATTCCAGGGATTCCACCGTCGCTGCATCCGAAAGCGCGAAGCCGAGCCGCAGGCCGGCGAGACCGAAGAACTTGCCGAACGAACGCAGCACGACGATGCCGCCTTGATCGACATCACCGGCGAGGCTGTGCTGGCGCGGGCCGACATCCATGAACGCTTCGTCGACGACCAGCAGCCCGCCTTTTGCACGCAGCCCGGCGGCCAGCGCCAGCAGCCGGTCGCGCTCGATGACGCGACCGTCGGGATTGTTGGGATTGACGATGATGGCAAGGTCGGCCTTCGCCAGCGCCGCGAAATCGCTGACTTCGCCCACCTCGTGACCGGCGATCGCCGCGGCACGCGCATGTTCGGCATAGGTCGGCCCCAGCACCAACGCCTTGCCGGGCCTGACCCGCGACGCCACGCGCGGCAACAGGATCTGCGTGCCGGGCGCAGCGACGACGTTGGCCGGCGACGGCGCGCCGTAGGTCCTGGCCGCTATCTCTGTCAGCTCCCGCGCCCGCCCGGCTTCCGGCAATCGCCACAGCGAGGTGGCGGGCAGGTCGAAAAGCGGGTAGGAGAGCGGATTGATACCGGTAGAGAGGTCGACGAAAGGCAATACGGCGTTGGGGAAAAGCACCCTCGCCCGGCCGAGACTTCCACCATGGTCCACCGCTCCTTCAAGAAGCTTCATGTCAGTCCTGATCGCTTTCCTGTCATTGGCCGTCGAATTCGCCCTCGGTTACCCGGATTGGCTGTTTCGCGCCATCGGCCATCCCGTGACGTGGTTCGGCAGGCTGATATCCTTTCTCGATCGCAGGCTCAACCGCGCCACTGATCCCGACGCACTACGTCGCCAACGCGGTGTCCAGGCACTTCTGGTCATCGTGCTGGTGCCGGCGGTGATCGGCCTTTGCGTACAGCTTGTCCTGCTCTGGTTCGTTCCCCTGGGACTGGTCGTTGCCGCCCTTCTGGCGACATCGCTTCTGTCGCAGAAGAGCCTTTACGAACATGTCGAATCCGTCGCCGACGCGCTCGATACAGGCGGGCTGGCCATGGGCCGTGTCGCCGTCTCGCGAATCGTTGGCCGCGATCCCGAGGCGCTCGACCGCGCCGCCGTCTGCCGTGCGGCGATCGAAAGCCTGGCGGAGAATTTTTCCGACGGCATCGTCGCTCCCGCCTTCTGGACCGGTGTCGGCGGGCTGGCCGGCGGAGCCGCCTACAAGGCCGCCAACACCGCCGATTCGATGATCGGCCACCGCACCCCGCGCCACGAGGCCTTCGGCTGGGCGGCGGCGCGCTTCGACGACTGGATCAACCTGCCGGCCTCTCGGCTGACGGCGCTGCTGATCGTGCTGGCGGCTTTCCTGGTCAGGGACGCCGATCCCCGCGGCGCCTGGCATGCGGTGTGGCGCGACGCGAAAAAACACCGCTCGCCCAACGCCGGCTGGCCGGAAGCGGCAATGGCGGGCGCGCTCGGTCTGGCACTGGCCGGACCGCGCAGCTATGGCGGCGTGCTGGTCGAGGATGTCTTCATGGGTGAAGGCGGCCGCCGCGACGTCGACAGCGGTGACATCAGGCGGGCGCTGAAACTCTACCGCGTCGCCGACTATCTGCTGATCGCGCTGTTCGGCTTGGTCTCGGTGATCGCGGTTCTGGCGTTCTAGAACTCGATCCCTTGCTGGGCTTTCACGCCCGCCGAAAAATGGTGCTTGGTCACACCCATTTCGGTGACCAGGTCGGCCGCTTCGACAAGCGCCGGCTTGGCATTGCGGCCAGTGACGACAACATGCAGGCCCTCGCGACGCGCTTTCAGCGCTGCAACCACCTTGTCGAGATCGAGATAGTCGTAGCGCAATGCTATATTGAGCTCATCGAGCACGACAAGGCTGATCGACGGATCGGCGATCAGCTCCAGCGCCTTGGCCCAGGCGGCTTCGGCAGCGGCGATATCGCGCTTCAGATCCTGCGTCTCCCAGGTGAAGCCCTCGCCCATTGCGTGCCAGACGACGCGGTCGCCGAAGGCCGCGAAAGCGTCCTTCTCGCCCGTGTGCCACTTGCCCTTGATGAACTGGACGACGCCGACGCGCTTGCCATAGCCGAGCATGCGGAGCGCCAAACCGAACGCTGCTGTCGTCTTGCCCTTGCCCGGGCCGGTGTTGACGATCAGCAGACCCTTCTCGATCGTCTTGGCCGCCACCTCGGCGTCCTGCACCGCCTTGCGCTTGGCCATCTTGGCGCGGTGGCGCTCTTCGTCCCTGTCTTCGGTGGTCTTGCCATCGATATCGGTCATTTCATTTCACCTTGAGCGGCAGCCCCGCCACCATCAGCAGCACCGTATCGGCGATCGCCGCGATCTGCTGGTTGAGCCGACCGGCCTCATCACGAAACCGGCGCGCCAGTGCGTTGTCCGGCACGATGCCTTGCCCGACTTCGTTGGATACCACGAACCACGGCCCGCGCGGCCGCGACAACACATCCGCCAGCCGCCGGCATTCAAACCCAAGGTCATGGTCAGCCAGCATGTGATTGGTCAGCCACAGCGTCAGGCAGTCGACCAGCACAGGCCGGCTATCTGGCAAAGCCTCGAGCGCGCCGGCGAGGTCGAGCGGCGCATCGATGGTCGTCCAGCCCGCGCCGCGCCGCGCCCGATGCAGCGCGATGCGCTCGCGCATCTCGTCGTCATAGGCTTGCGCGGTGGCGATGTAGGTCCATGGCGAGGGCAACGCCGTCACCAGGGTTTCGGCATGCGCGCTCTTTCCCGAGCGCGCACCACCGATGATGAAGGTCAGCCTGCCGCGATCAGGCAAAGCTGTCGCGCAGGCTGGTCGCGGTGCCGGTGAAGCGTCCGCGCACCACGCCGACGACGGCGCCAAGCACCAGCCAGAACACCAGACTGGTCAGCGTCACCGCCACCACGAACTGGTGGTGCAGGCCTTCCGGGATCGGTGTCTCGAAGCTGTCGGGCTGCGGCGCGCCGACAATGTGCGGCGCCACGATCAGCAGCACGGCAAGGATGGCGAGCGGCAGCGACTTGCGGAACGCGATCAGGCCAAGCCCGATGGCGGTCGCGACCACCGTTGCCACCCACCAGATCTGCCGCTGCGTGAGGTCGGCCGCCGGCATGGCGGGCAGTTCCGGCGGCAGGCCGAGGCCGGGCGCCAGCGTGAACACGGCAAAGCCGGCCAGGCCCCAGAACACGCCCTGGCGCCAGTTGCCGATGCCGCCGGCGAATTCCGAAACAGCGACCAGGATCAGCGCGAAACCGATGCCGGTGACGACGTTGGAAACCACGTTGAAGGCAAAACGCTCGAAGCCGTCGGCCGGCGCCCAGCCTTCGTCTTCGGCCGGAGCAGCCGCTGCGGCCGGAGCCGGGGTGGCAGCGCTCATGGCATTCGATGCCGCCGGCGCGGCGGAACTCATTGCGTTGCCGCTGGCGGCATCAGCCGGCGCCGCGGCATGGTCATGGCCGCCTTCGGCCTGTTCGTAGACTTCCGCCTTGAGGATCAGCGGCACGGTGGCATAGGCCTGCATGCAGGCGAGGACGACGCCGGCCACGAGCCCTGCGATCGCCGCGATGAACACGACGTTGCGAAACAGATTCATGATGTCAGATCCTCGTCAGTGGCAGGGAAACGCCATCGAATGCCGGTTGTCATGACCAGCATTGTGGACCGCATCAATGTGCGAGAAGCCGACGAAGCCGATGATGAAGGTGCCGAGCAGCGCGGCGAACGCCAGCTGCATGAAGCGCGACTGCGAGGAGACGGAGGCGCCGCGGGAGACGGAAGCGGTAGTCATGTCTTGTCCTTTCACCCTCCACCCGAGGGCATCGAAGTCAGTTTCCTGTCGCCGGCAGGTCTCCTGGCTCACGGATCAGCGCCCTTCCCCACCTTCCCGAAGACAAATCTTCAGTGGCATATGGAGAGGACTACCGCACACAGTTGCGGGGGCAGCAACGGCATTGGGCAACAAGTCAGCCCGCACCGCATTCCCTCTTGGCTCCAAAATGGAACCGACGACATCAGCGACTATAGGCAGAATCATTGCCTCCGGCAAACCAAATTCCGCCGGTAACCAGCGCGATTACGCCATGCCGGCCACATCAGCCGTCATCGGCGCAACAATTGACAATTGTGCCGGCCGGGTGTCGGCTGGCCACTTCACAGGAAGCCAGCCATGCAACCCATTGCCAGCGAGCGCGATCCCTATAACGGCTTGACCCAGGCCGAACCCACCCTGCCCTCATCGGCGTATTGGGATGAAGCGGCTTATCAGCTGGACCTCGATGCCATCTGGTACAAGAACTGGCTGCTGGTCTGCCGCGAGGCCGATCTGGCCCAGCCGCTGGCCTTCCGCCGATTCCGCATCGGCACGCAGGACATCATCGTGCTGCGCGACGACACCGGCGCGCTGCGTGCCTTCCACAACACGTGCCGGCATCGCGGCTCGCAGCTTTGCCAGGAGAGCGAGGGCCGGCTGAAGGCGCGGCTGATCACCTGCCCCTATCATGCCTGGTCCTATTCGCTTCGCGGCGACCTCGTGCGCGTGCCGTCGAAATCATTGCCGGACGGCTTCGACAAGGCCGACCATCCGCTCTATCGCGTCGCACTCTCGGTATGGCGCGGCTTCGTGTTCATCAATTTGCAGGAGGATGCGGCCGGCTCGGCGCAGGCATCCTTCGACCCTGCCTCCGGCAATCTCGGCAACTGGCCTCTGGAAACGCTGGTGACGGGCCATGTGCTGCGCAAGGTGATGCACTGCAACTGGAAGATCTTTTGGGAGAACTTCAACGAGTGCCTGCATTGTCCGGGCGTCCACAAGGACCTGTCGCGGCTGGTGCCGATCTATGGCCGCGGCCTGATGAGCCGGCATGACGACCCCGAATGGACCCGCCACGCCGACAATGACGCGCCGGAGTTTTCCGGTGGTCTGCGGACGGGCGCCGAAACCTGGTCGAGCGACGGCAAGACCCATGGGCCGATCTTCCCGGGATTGACACCGGCCGAACGCGCCGCTGGCCAGACCTACGCCACCAGCCTGCCCTCGATGTTCATCGTCGGCCATGTCGACTATGTCAGGACCGTCCGGCTGGTACCGCTCGGGCCGGAACAGACGGAACTTGTCGCCGAATGGCTGTTCGCCCCCGAGGCGCTGGCCGCAACCGACATCGACAACATCATCGCCTTCGGCACACAGGTGCTGGAGGAGGATGCGGCGATCTGCGAGGTCAACCAGAAAGGCCTGCGCTCGATGCGCCACGCCGCCGGCGTGCTGATGCCCGAGGAATATGAACTGCACCGCTTCCACAACTGGGTGCGCGAGCGCCACGCGGCACTTTCACCGTGATCCTCACAGCGACTTCGGCAGGTAGCGCCAGGTCACGAAGCCGCACGCCGCCGCCAGCAGGCTGAGCGTGACGAACACCGAGCCCAGCCCGAAGAAGATCAGCACCACCGAATAGACCAGCGGCGGCGTCAGTTCCGAAAAATCGAGATAGGTGCGATAGACCGCAGCCATCTGCGGCCGTTCATAAGATCGTACAGAACGCATGAAGGCGGTCGAGCCCAGGGCATCGAGCGCGATGGTGAAGAACGCGCCACCAAGCAGGAAAGCGCCGGTCAGCAATGGCGCGGTCGCTCCCACCGTGCCCGCGGCCAGCAGCATGGCCGACATGGCGAAATAGGCAAATGTCATGGTGCGCCGGCCGCCAAAGCGCTTTCCAGCCTTGCCCCAGAAGATCGCCATGAACAAAAGCGCGTTGCCGGCCGAAACAAGGAGGCCGCCGGCGATATCGCCCTGACCGGTGATGACCATGAACAGCGGCCCATAGACGAAGAACGTCGTCCAGAAGCAGGAGCGGCCGAAGGCGATCAGCCAGGCGAGCCTCAATCTGGGCTGCGCGACGAAGCGGCCGATATTGGCGAGCGGATTGGCCGGCCGGGTCTTGCCGGGCCGGATAGACTGGTTGTCGCCCAGCCGATAGGTCCAGAACAGCGCCAGCAAGGCCAGCGCGAACACCGCCACCGCCCCATGCGCCGCATAGATGCCGAAGCGTGTATAGAGGAAGATGCCGAGCGTCGGCCCGCCGGTCCAGGCGACCATCGACCACGCCATGCGCAGCGATTCGGCCTGCATGAAGTCGGTCTTGCGGATGTGGTCCATGATGTAGAGATTGAGGGTGATCGACAGCGCGCTGGCGCCCATCACCCGGCACAGCATCCCGGCCAGTTGCCCGGCAAGCGTATGGGTGACGAAGAACAGCGAGCCGATGGCAAGCAGGCAGGCGCCAGCCGTATAGACCCAGCGCCGGGCAAAGCGGCGGATCAGCATCGGCATGAACAAGGTCACCGATAGGCCGAGCAGCGCCACGATGGTGTAGAGGATCGAGACGATCTGCTCGTTGTGCAGGATCTCGTAGGCCTGGATCGGGATGACGCTCGACACCGTGGCGCGGGCAAAGGACTCCACCGCGTAGAGCGAGGCGAAGGTGCGCGCATCCGCGGCCTTGAGGGCCGGGAGCCAGATCGGATGGCGCACATGGGTGGACATTGCTTCCCCAAAGCAGAATCACCAGCCAAATCTGCCTTGGTCATTCCCGGGCGATTAAGAGGAAACCGACCCGTTACCGGCCAAAAGCGAAGCCGGTCAAAGGCTTCCCGGCTCTGGCCTAAAGCGTCGCTTGATCCACCCCCTGGCCTTCTTCTGTCCGGTCCAACCGTGATAGTCCTCAGGCGGGGCTGAATCAGATCGCGAGACCATGACCATCCATACGCCGACCGTACCCGTTCCGGAGCCATCCAGGCGCATCGTCGCCATCGACATCGTGCGCGGCGTCGCGCTGCTGGCCATGGCGAGCTACCATTTCACCTGGGACCTAGAGTTTTTCGGCTACACCGATCCGGGCCTCACCGCCTTCGGCTGGTGGAAGATCTATGCGCGCTGCATCGCCTCGACCTTCCTGTTCCTGGTCGGCGTCAGCCTGTACCTCGCCCATGGCCGGCAAATCCGCTGGAACGGTTTCTGGAAGCGGTTCGCCATGGTTGCCGGAGCGGCGATCGCCATTTCGGTCGTCACGCGGATCGCCACGCCTGACGGCTTCATATTCTTCGGCATCCTGCACCAGATCGCGCTCGCCAGCCTGCTCGGCCTCGCCTTCCTGCGCCTGCCCGCACTGCTGACGCTTGTCATTGCCGCGCTCGTCATCGCGGCGCCCATCTACCTGCGCTTCGAGGCGCTGGATCATCCCTGGCTGTGGTGGATCGGCCTGTCGGCGATCAATCCGCGATCCAACGATTATGTGCCCCTGTTTCCTTGGTTCGGCGCGGTGCTTGTCGGCATCGGCGTGGCGAAACTCGCCTCCGCATCCGGCATGCGAGCCCGCCTTGCGAGCCTCAAACCCGGCCGCTGGGCCAATCCGCTGGTCTTCATCGGCCGCCACAGCCTCGCCTTCTACCTGATCCACCAGCCCCTGCTGATCGGCTGCGTCTGGTTGTTCTCGCAAGTGATGCCGGCCCAGATCGAAACCCCGCAGGTCAATTTCCTCAAAACCTGCCAGCGCTCGTGCGAGCAGACGCGCAACGCAACCTTCTGTTCGAGCTATTGCGGCTGCATGCTGACGACGCTCGAGGGCGAAGCCTCGCTTGATCGGCTCGAGAACAACGACCAGACTGCGGAATTCCGGGCGCATCTGGGCGATCTGGCCGGCAGCTGCACGGCCCAGACCGAAGACAAGATGGATGAGGGAGGAACGCAATGACCGAAACCCAGCCGAAGCCCGGAGTGATACCGTGGCCGCCGGTTATCTACACCGCGGCGATCGCCATCAGCATCATCCTCGGCATGCTCTATCCCCTGCCCTGGATCGGCGATCTCCTGGGCGACATCCTGTTCGCGGCAGGCTGGGTGGCATTGTTCGGCGTCGCCGTGCTCTGGTTCACCGCCATCCGCACCATGATGCGGGCCAGGACAACGCTCAATCCCAATGCCGTGCCCGACCATCTCGTCACGACCGGCCCCTTCGGCGTCACCCGCAACCCGATGTATCTCGCCAACACACTGCTGTTGATCGGCGTCGCCTTTGTCTCGGGGATAGCCTGGTTCCTGCTCTTTGCCTTCATCGCCGCCTTCCTCACCCAGAAACTGGCGATCGAGGGCGAGGAAAAGATACTGGCGGCGAAATTCGGCAAGAAATACCGCGACTACGCGAAGCGGGTGCGGCGCTGGATTTGAGCAGCGTCAGGTGTTGACGCCAAGCTCCACGAGCCGCTCGACGCAGGATTCCTCGGCCTGGTCGAGCTCGGCCAGCGTCTCCTCGAGGTCGCGGCGCTTCTGCCTCAGATCCTCGCGCTTTTCCTCGATGCGCTTGATCATCAGCTTGAGCTGCCCGACCTCGCCCGGCGGCTCCTTGTACATCTGGATGATTTCGCGGATCTCGTTGATCGAGAAGCCGAGCCTTTTGCCGCGCATGATCTGCCGGATGAGATGGCGGTCCGAGGGACGAAACAGCCGCGTGCGGCCACGCCGCACCGGCTGCACCAGCCCCTCGTCCTCGTAGAAACGCAGCGTCCGCGTCGACACGTCGAATTCGCGGGTCAGTTCGGTGATCGAATAATATTCCCGCATTGTCACTCCAAGTCGGAATTCCGGGCGACCGCCACGCGGCGCCGCCTTCTGTCCCGAACCAAACCCTTGGCCGCCGGAATCGACATGGCCCCCACGCGAGCCTCGCACGGCATTTACGTAAAAGTCAATTGAGGTGGCTACCTGACGCCGAACCACCAGCTTGCAAGGCCAAGGAACGCGAAAAAGCCGACGCAGTCGGTGACGGTGGTGACGAAAACCGCCGACGCGACGGCCGGGTCTATCTTGAACCGGTCGAGCAGCAGCGGGATCAGGATGCCGGCAAGCGCGGCCGCGAACATATTGATGATCATCGCCGCTCCGATGATCCCGCCCAGGTTAGGATCACGAAACCAGACGGCGGCGACGATGCCGATCAGAACGGCAAAGACGATGCCGTTGATGAAGCCCACACCCATTTCGCGGCGGATGATGCGGGCGGCATTGTAGATGTCGAGGTCCTTCGTCGCCAGCGCCCGCACGGTGACGGTCATGGTCTGCGATCCGGCATTGCCGCCCATGCCGGCCACGATTGGCATCAGCACGGCAAGCGCCACGATCCGCTCGATCGTGTGGTCGAACAGGCCGATCACCGATGCCGCCAGAAATGCCGTGACAAGGTTGACCAGCAGCCAGGGAACGCGCGAGCGCGAGGTCGCAAACACTGTGTCGGAGAGTTCCTCGTCGCCGACGCCGCCCATGCGCAGCAGATCTTCCTCCGCTTCCTGCTGGATGACGTCGACGACATCGTCGATGGTCAGCACGCCGACCAGCCGCTCATTCTCGTCGACGACCGCGGCTGACAAAAGATCGTACTGCTCGAACTCCCGCGCCGCCTCTTCCTGGTCCATGGTGGCCGGAATGGCGTGGCGCGTCTCGTGCATGACATCCTCGACCTTGACCGCGCGCTTGGTGCGCAGGATCTGGTCGAGGTCGATGGCCCCCAGCAGCTTGAAAGTCGGATCGATGACGAAGATCTGGCTGAAGCGCTCAGGCAGGTTCTTGTCCTCGCGCATGTAGTCGATGGTCTGGCCGATGGTCCAGAACGGCGGCACCGCGACGAACTCGGTCTGCATGCGTCGCCCGGCGGTCTCTTCGGGATAGTCGAGCGAGCGGCGCAGCCTGATCCGTTCGGTGAAAGGCAGCTGCGACAGGATCTCGTCCTGGTCCTCCTTTTCGAGATCTTCGAGAATGTAGACCGCGTCATCGGAATCGAGTTCCTGCACCGCCTGCGCGATCTGCGCATTGGGCAGATGATCGACGATCTCCATGCGGATCGCCTCGTCGACCTCGGTCAGGGCGGAAAAGTCGAAATCGGCGCCCAGCAGCTCGACCAGGGCCTGCCGCTGTTCGGGATGCAGCGCCTCGATCAGGTCGCCGAGTTCCGACTGGTGCAGATGGTCGACTTCATGCTTGAGGGTCGGCGTATCGCGATCGGCGATCGCGGCCCCGATCTGGGCAAGGAAGGACGGGAGGACCGCACCGTCCTCGCCATAGATATCGGCGCGGGCATCGTCAGCCGCCTTGGCGGAGGTCGTCTGCTTGTCCTCCACCAGCGCCTCCCGCCATCCCGGAAAAATTGTGCCTCAGGTCTAGAGCATCGGCCCCTAAAGCGGAAACCGGTTTCGCGGAAATCCGATGCATCTCGCTCACAGACGCGATTCGATTCAAGAACTTATCGCTCTAAGACACGGAATATCAAACGAAACGCCTGCTCCACATCGCCCGGTGAGTGTATCGCGGATGCCTGACCTGGCAATGCCTATCCCATCAAGAACCAGCCAATCCCGGCTTCAGACGGCGCGACAGCCGATGTCGCTGGGGAAAGAGCACCCCGGCGCGATTGGGGCAGAATTGTCATCATACGGGTCCAGGCCTGAAGCCTGACCTCGGAGTTGCAGCCCAGGACAAAAACGGCCCTTGAACAGCAAGCCCGGGAAAACGAGCAAGGCAGTTGGCGACCGGCGCATGCGCATTGTCGTCGCCGAGCGCAATCCATTCGTCATATCGGCGCTGCGCGAAATGCTCGAATGCGACGGCCGTTTCGAATTGTTGAGCACCGTGCAGAGCGGCAGGCAATTCCTGGATCTGGCTGATAAGGGCGGGTTCGACGTCGCCGTCATCGGCTGGAAGCTCGCCGACATGGACGGCGCCGATGTGCTGGCCGAGGTCCAGAGCCGCAAGCTCGACGTGCGCATCACCGTCTTTTCCAACGACCATGACATCGGCATCCTGAAGCAATGCGTGCGGCTCGGCGCCCAGGGCTACTGTTTCCAGTTCGACGACCCAGCCATCATCTTCGACACGATCCTGGCGGTCGCGCATGGACGCATCTGCATCCCCTATATCGACATCAACAAGGTCAACGACACGCCGCTGGCGCAGCTCACCGTGCGTGAACGCGAGCTGCTGGCGGTGCTTTCCGACGGCTGGACCAATCTGCAGATCGCCACGCGGACCGGCATTTCCGAGAACACGGTGAAGTATCACCTCAAGAATCTCTACGACAAGCTCGACGTCCGCAACCGGGCGATGGCTGTCGCGCTCTATGCGCGAGAGAGGCGTACCCAGAAGCAGCCTTTCGGGTAGGCTGAGCGGGTAGGCTTCCCCCACCCGCGCGCGGCGAGATCTTACCCGCCAAGGTGTTGTTGGCTTTAGCCGTCGAAACGAAACTCCCCCCACCGCTTTGCTGGATCAGGAGGAGTTCGCACCATGGCCGGTTTCACCCATCTTTTCATTCCCGGGCCGACCAACATCCCCGAACAGGTCCGGCAGGCGATGAACCTGCCGATGGAGGACATGCGCGCCGCGTCCTTCCCCGATCTCACCTTGCCGCTGTTCGAGGACATCAAACGCGTTTTCAAGAACGAGACCGGCCGCGTCTTCATCTACCCGTCCTCCGGCACCGGCGCCTGGGAAGCGGCGATGACCAATGTGCTCAGCCCCGGAGACCGCGTGCTGATGTCGCGCTTCGGCCAGTTCTCGCATCTGTGGGTGGACATGGCCGAGCGCCTCGGCTTCGAGGTCGACGTCATCGACTGCGAATGGGGAACCGGCGTCCCGCTCGAGTTCTATGCCGAGAGGCTGAAGGCGGACAAGACGCACCGCATCAAGGCAATCTTCTGCACGCAGAACGAAACGGCGACCGGCGTGACCAGCGACGTCGCCGGCTGCCGTGCCATTCTCGACGACGCAAACCACCCTGCCCTGCTCTTTGTCGACGGCGTGTCGTCGATCGGCTCGATCGACTTCCGCCAGGAGGAATGGGGCGTCGACTGCGCCGTCAGCGGTTCGCAGAAGGGCTTCATGCTGCCCGCCGGCCTCGGCTTCCTCTCGGTCAGCAAAAAGGCGCTAGTGGCTTCGCGAAGCGCCACCCACCGGCGCTGCTTCTTCTCCTTCGAGGACATGATCCGCGCCAACGATGCCGGTTATTTCCCCTACACGCCGGCCACGCAGCTTTTGCGCGGCCTGCGCGCCTCGCTCGACCTGATCGCCGAGGAAGGGCTGGACACCATCTTCGCCCGCCACCATCGCCTCGCCGAAGGCGTGCGCAAGGCGGTCGATGCCTGGGGCCTGAAGCTGTGCGCCAAGGCGCCGAAATGGCATTCCGATACGGTGAGCGCCATTCTGGTTCCTGAAGGCATCGACAGCGGCGACGTCGTCAAGCGCGCCTACCGCACCTACCAGACCTCGCTCGGCGGCGGCCTCAACAAGGTGATGGGCAAGGTCTTCCGCATCGGCCATCTCGGCTGGCTGAACGAGGTGATGGTGCTCGCCTCGCTGTCGGCGGCCGAAATGGCGCTGCTCGATTGCGGCGTGCGCCTGGCGCCTGGTTCCGGCGTCGGCGCCGCCATCCAGCATTTCCGCGCCTCGGCCGCCGTGCCGGTCGCCGAAGCCGCCTGAGGGAGCCGACGATGAGCCACACCATCAACCACCTCAGGAAATTGAGGCTCCAGCGCAGTGAACTGGCGGTTCCCGGCTCCAGCCCGGAGATGATCGACAAGGCGGCCAACAGCGCCGCCGACTTCGTCTTCCTCGACATCGAGGACGCGGTCGCCCCGCCCGACAAGGAACGCGCCCGCAAGAACATCATCCAGGCGCTCAACGACATCGACTGGCGCGCCAAGGGCAAGACCGTCTCGGTGCGCATCAACGGGCTGGACACCCATTACATGTACCGCGACGTGGTCGATGTGATGGAACAGGCCGGCGACCGGCTGGACACCATCCTGGTGCCGAAGGTCGGCGTGCCGGCTGATCTCTACATGGTCGAGGCCATGATCAACCAGATCGAGATGGCCAGGGGTTTCAAGACCCGTGTCGGCTTGGAAGCCCTGATCGAGACCGCGCTCGGCATGGCCAATGTCGAGGCGATTGCCGCGACGCCCGGCAGGCTCGAGGCGATGCATTTCGGCGTCGCCGACTATGCGGCAAGCTGCAAGGCACGCACCGTCAACATTGGCGGCCTCAACCCCGACTATCCCGGCGACCAGTGGCATTTCGCGCTGTCGCGCATGACCGTCGCCTGCCGCGCTTACGGCCTGCGCGCCATCGACGGACCGTTCGGCGATTTCTCCGATCCGGAGGGCTACATCGCCGGTGCGAAGCGCGCGGCGGCGCTCGGCATCGAAGGCAAATGGGCGATCCACCCCTCGCAGATCACGCTTGCCAACGACGTCTTCTCGCCGCCGGAAAAGGAAGTCGCGCGGGCCAGGCGCATCCTTGAGGTGCTCAAGGAAGCCGAGGCCCTGGGAAAAGGCGCCGCCGCACTCGACGGCAAGATGATCGACGCCGCGTCGGAACGCATGGCGCGCAATGTTCTGGTGGTCAACGAGGCCATCGAACGCGCCGGCCAACCGACCAGCTAACGACCGCGCCACGCATTGACGGTTCAGGGAGGACAACAATGGACATCCACGAATATCAGGCAAAGGAACTGCTCGCCCGCCACGGCGTGCATGTGCCGCGCGGCGGGCTGGCCTACAGCCCCGAACAGGCGACCTACCGGGCGCGTGAGATCGGCGGCGGCAAATGGGTCTTGAAGGCGCAGGTTCACTCAGGCGCCCGCGGCAAGGCCGGCGGTATAAAACTGTGCGCCAATGACGAAGAGATCTCCAGCGCCGCCGAAGCCATGCTCGGGCGCAAGCTTGTGACCCAGCAGACCGGCCCGCGCGGCAAGCTGATCTCCAGGCTCTATCTCGAGGAAGCCGTCGACATCGCGCAGGAGCTCTATGTCGGCTTCGTCCTCGACCGCAAGGAAGAACGCGTGATGATCGTGGCCTCGGCCGCCGGCGGCATGGAGATCGAGGACATTGTCGAGAAGGCCCCCGATTCCATCCTACGCACCTCGGTCGATCCCGGCGTCGGCATGCAGCGTTTCCAGGCCCGCGAGATCGCCTTTGGGCTCGGCCTCGATCACGACCTGATCGGCAAGGCGACCGAGACCATTTTCAGCTGCTACCAGGTGTTCCGCGACTACGACGCCTCGATGCTGGAGATCAATCCGCTGGTGGTGACCCGCGACGGCAATCTGATCGCGCTCGACGCCAAGATGTCGTTCGACGAGAACGCGCTGTTCCGGCGGCCGGAAATCTCCGAACTGCGCGACAAGAGCCAGGAAGACCCGCGCGAAACCTTTGCCAGCGACCGTGGTCTCTCCTATGTCGGCCTCGACGGCAACATCGGCTGCATTATCAATGGCGCCGGGCTCGCCATGGCGACCATGGACATGATCAAGATCGCCGGCGGCGAGCCGGCCAATTTCCTCGACATTGGCGGCGGCGCCTCGCCCGAGCGGGTGGCGAAATCCTTCCGCGCCGTGCTCGGCGACAAGAATGTCGAGACCATCCTGGTCAACATCTTCGCCGGCATCAACCGCTGCGACTGGGTCGCGGAAGGCGTCATCAAGGCGATACGCGAGGTCGGTGTGACCGTACCGCTGGTGGTGCGGCTCTCCGGCACCAAGGCCGAGGAAGGACGCCGCATCCTGGCCGATTCCGGCGAGGCCGTGATCGTCGCCGACACGCTGGCCGAAGCCGCCGAAAAAGCCGTCGCCGCCTGGCAAACGGCCGCCAAGAAAAAAGCAGCCTAGAGCCGGATGATTTCAGGTCGAATCGACCTGAAATCTGAATCCGTCTCTAAAATCAAACAGATAGAGCATGATGTCGTCCGAAAACCGCTTCACACTTTTCGGCATCATGCCCTAGGGAGGTCGAAAAAATGGCAATCCTGCTCAACCGCAGCACCCGGGTCATCGTCCAGGGTTTCACCGGCAAGATCGGCAGTTTCCATGCCGAGGACATGAAACGCTACGGCACCAAGCTTGTCGGCGGCGTCACCCCCGGCAAGGGCGGCCAGACGCATCTCGGCCTGCCCGTCTTCAACACCGTCAAGGGCGCGGTGCGCGAGACCCGCGCCGAGGCGAGCATCGTCTTCGTGCCGCCGCCCTTCGCCGCCGATTCGATCATGGAAGCCGCCGACGCGGGGATAAAACTCTGCGTCTGCATCACCGACGGCATCCCCTCGCAGGATATGATGCAGGTCAAGCGGTACATGCGCCGCTACCGCTTCGAGGACCGCATGCGGCTGATCGGCCCGAACTGCGCCGGCATGATCACGCCCGCGCAAGCACTGATGGGCATCATGCCCGGCTCGATCTACCTGCCCGGCCGCGTCGGCATCGTCGGCCGTTCCGGCACGCTCGGCTACGAAGCGGCCTCGCAGATGAAGGCGCTCGGCATTGGCGTGTCGACCAGCGTCGGCATCGGCGGCGACCCGATCAACGGCTCCTCCTTCAAGGACATGCTGAAACTGTTCGAGCAGGACGACGAGACCGACGCCGTGGTGATGATCGGCGAGATCGGCGGACCGCAGGAAGCCGAAGCCGCGATCTGGGCACGCGATAACATGCGCAAGCCGCTCATCGCCTACATCGCCGGCCTCTCCGCCCCGAAAGGCCGCCGCATGGGCCACGCCGGCGCCATCATCTCCGCCTTCGGCGAGTCGGCGCAGGAGAAGGTCGAAATCCTGAAGGAGGCAGGCGTCATCATCGTGCCGACGCCGTCGTCATTTGGCGAGGTGGTGGCCGCTACGCTGGCACGGATGAAGAAGGCGGCATAACCTCTGGGAACAGGCTGCCTAAGGGCAGTTGCCAAAACACGAGGCGGCGCGATCTGAATGCGCCGCCCAGCGGTCCCTTCCAAACAGTCGAACAGCCCACGCCACGATGGGAGCCCGCCCGCTTTCGACGGCGGGGAATCTGGCAGAAGCCGGTTTGGCCCAGCCCTTAGGTCGGGCAGCCGAAGCTAGGACAAGCTATCGCCGTCACGGCGGACAGCTTTTCGCGCCTTACGAACACCGGCTTCACATAAGTCTTCTTCATGGTATCTCCCCTCTGCCAAAACCCACGAAGCGACCCTTGCCGTGGCCTGGATCGCATTGTCAAGCGAGCAGTCAGCAACCACCAATAACAAAACAGTGACAGCCTTGTTTGGCAGCTCAGTTGAGGAAGCAGCCCGCCGCTGATGAACTTTAATTGGCCGACAAATAATCCTTCGACAGCGGTCAGGCCGGCCCATCGTCCTGAAGAGCGGGACTATCAACACTCCCGAATCTGACGCTTCGCCGTTTCAGAGGCGCGCGCGCATGGAGCCAAGATCAGGCCAAGATTGCGCAACAAAACTTAACATCACTTCATGCATGCAGCCATTTTCACCTGAAATAGTCCGGGCATCGGAGGCTCTTACTGCCTCCCTGCTCTGGAGCATGCATGTACAAAACGGTTTCTGGACTCTTCGCCGGCCGGGCCTCCCTCGCGGCGATGGCAATCCTGTTTTCAACACATTCTGAGATCGTGCTGGCAGCGGATGCCATTGCCGTCGACACCGACGCCGACGATACCGGGGATCCGATCACGCCGCCCAATCCCACGCGTTTTGGGCGCTTCGAACAGAAACTGGCCGACTGGCATGTCGTCCTTGGCGGCGGCGCCATCATCGTTCCCAAATACGAGGGCAGCAACGAGTTCAAGGTCATGCCGGTGCCTTTCATATCGGCGACATTCCTCGACACGGTGACGATCGATCCGACGGGCGCCAACATCGCCGTCTATGAGCAAGGGCCGTTCGAGCTCAGTGCGCGGCTTGGCTACGACATGGGCCGCAAGGAAGACGATGCCGATCACCTGCGCGGCCTGGGGGATGTCGACATGGGCGCGGTCGTCGGCGCCAAGGCGGCGGTGAAATTCGGTCCGGCGGAAATCTTCGCGCAACTGGACAAGACCATCGGCGGCAGCGACGGCCTGGAGGGCACGCTTGGCATTGAGGTGACCCAGCCTCTGTCCCAGTCATTGATGGTCGGCGCCGCCGCATCGGTCGTCTTCGCCGACGAAAAATACATGCAGGCCTATTTTGGCGTCACGCCGGAGCAATCGGCCCGCTCGGGGCTGGCGCGTTACGATGCCGGCGCCGGGTTGAAGCGCGCCGATTTTTCGATTTCCGCCACATATATGCTCAATCGCAACTGGATGGTGCGTGGCCAGGCGGGGGTCGGCATTCTTGTGGGGGACGCTGCCGACAGCCCTGTTGTCGTCGACAAGATCCAGCCCTCGGGAATGCTTCTCGTCGGATATCGGTTTTGATGCCAACACACAGTGCAATGCAGGCTGCGGCAGGCTGCGGCAGGCTCCGGCCGGATCGATCTGAACGCCGAGTTCAAATCGCCGAGGCAAGGCCCGCAGATCCTCATTGTCGAAGACGATATCGAGATCGCGCGCATGCTGGGCGAGACGCTCACGGAAAACGGCATGATCGTGGAAATCGCCGCCAACGGCGTGCGCATGAACGCCGCGCTTCGCAGCCAGAAATTCGATCTCATCGTGCTCGATATCATGCTGCCTGGTGAAAACGGCCTCAGCATCTGCCGCCGGCTTCGTGCGCAAACGAACGTTCCTATCCTGATGCTGACCGCGCTTGGCGAGGAAATCGACCGTATCTTCGGACTGGAGATCGGCGCCGACGACTATGTGACGAAACCGTTCAGCGCGCGTGAACTGACGGCAAGGATACGCGCTTTGCTGCGCCGCACGGCTTACGCTCCCGACGAACGGGACCGGACAAAGGTGCTTCGCTTCAACGGCTGGCGCCTCGATCCCGTTCGCCGGCAATTGCATGATCCCAGCAATGCACGGGTCGCGACCACCACGCATGAATTTGATCTGCTGCTTGCGTTCTGCCGTAATGCGGGTCGGGTTCTGTCGCGCGAGGAACTTCTCAGCGTCACCCATGCGGGGCTTGCCGGCCCGATCGAGCGAAGCGTCGATGTCCATGTCAGCCGGATCCGCCAGAAGATCGAAAAGGACGCGCGCGATCCGGTTCTTCTCAGGACTGTCCGGCTGGGTGGCTACATCTTCACCGCCACGGTGGAGGAAGCGTGAGGCGCTTGGTCCGTCGCTTCCTGCCGCAGTCGGTGCGTGGGCAGTTCGCGGCAATTATTTTCATCGCCGTGATCGTGATCATGTCCTCCGGATCGGCCTTCGAGGATTTGATCGAAAATGCCGACCTTCCCGTCGTGGAAGACAGCGCCAGGCAGGCTGCCGTTGTCGCTGCCTTGTTGCGCCAGACATCGGTCGAAGCCCGCAGCGCTGTTCTGGCCGCGGCGACACGCGCCGGCTTTGATTTCAAGATCCTGCCCAGGGAGCAGATCAGCAATATTCCAGATTCCTATCTGCAATGGCGAAGCATCACATGGCTTCTCCAGATCGAGAGCAGCTCGATCGCCGGGCGCTGGATAAGGACCGGCGGCAGGTACGCGTTTGTCATCGATCTGGACCAGCAGAGCGTCCTGGCGCATTTCGGCATGCCCGATTCCTGGCTGACATCAGGCTTCGTCCGTGTCTCATTCTACAGGTTCATGGCTTTCGTCGCCTTGCCCATCCTGATCTGGCTGTTTGCCGTATGGGCCGTGACCGACCCGCTAAGGCGCATCTCGGCGGCAGTGGGGGAAGCCGAGATCGAGAATGGCAATGAGCTCTTCGCCGAACACGGCTCCATCGAAATGGTCGGTCTGGCGCGCGCGCTGAACAGGATGCGGGAGCGTATCCGCACGATGATCGAAAACCGCACTCGCATGTTGCGCAGCGTCAGTCATGATCTGCGCACGCCTTTGACGCGGCTGCGGCTTCGCGCCGAGCGCATGGATGATGGTCTCCTTCGAACCGCCATACTGTCCGACGTCCGGCACATCGAAGATCTGATCGACGAGACCCTGACCTATCTGCGTAACGACGTGTCGACGGAAAAGCTGCAGCGGGCCGATATTGCCAGCGTGCTGCAAACCGTCTGTGCCGAATTCTCCGATGTCGGGTTTTCGGTTTCCTATTCCGGACCGGACAGGCTTCTGGGCTGGTGCAAACCCAATGCGCTGGCGCGTGCGATCACCAACCTATGCGACAATGGGGTCAAATTCGCCGGCAATGTCACCGTCGCATTGACGCAGACCGGCACGACGGCGCGCATTGCGGTCGGCGACGACGGGCCGGGCATTTCGATGACGGCGCGCTCCCGCGTTTTCGAACCCTTCTTCAAGGAGGACATGTCACGTGGCGTCGCCTCGAAGCACGGCTTTGGCCTCGGCCTTTCGATCGTAGCGGACATCATCCAGGGCCATGGCGGCAAGATCGAGTTGCACGACAACCAGCCAACCGGCCTCGTCGTTACCGTCGATCTGCCGAACGGACCAAAGGTCCAGCCGCTATAGGGCGGCGGCGCGGTACTCGGAGTCTGATGATCGCCGGATTGCCGGAGGTGATTTCACGAGATCCGAAGGCCCGCTTCGGGAAATTTTGGTGCGGTCGAGAAGACTCGTAAAAACGCTGCAAACCGCAGAAATCCGGGGCAAATGTGTCCCATGCGCTGCAAC